>CAZXCL010000058.1:0-29525 GCA_964639265.1 uncultured Gammaproteobacteria bacterium
GACAGCCTGATCATGGTCGATTTCATCAACAAGGCGCGTCGTGACGGCGTGGACCTGATCACGGCTGTCATTGATTCGGGCACCGCGCGCTTCCGCGCCATCATCCTGACCTCGCTGACCACGGCCTTCGGCCTGATGCCAATGATGTTCGAGAAGAGCGTGCAGGCGCAGTTCGTGATTCCCATGGCCATTTCACTGAGCTTCGGCATCCTGTTTGCCACGGTGATCACGCTGTTTCTGATCCCGGCACTCTACGTGTGGCATCTGGACGTCAAGCGACGCCTCAAGCAGTTCTATTTCCTGCTGATCGGGCGCGACGAAGTCGTGCCGCAGCCGCGCTAACGCAGACGCGCGGCACGTGGACGCCCTGCTCAACACCGGCCAGCGGGTACTCGCGCGCAACTACGCGCCGGCCAAGCTCGGGCTGGTACGCGGCGAGGGTTGCCGCGTTTACGATGCCAACGGCCGCAGCTACATCGATCTTGGCACCGGCATCAGCGTCACCTCGTTCGGCCATCGCCATCCTGAGATTCAAAAGGCGGTGCGAGCACAGCTCGATCAGCTGTGGCACGTCAGCAATCTGTACTACACCGAGCCGGCCGTACAGCTGGCCGTCGAGCTCACCGAATGTTCGTTCGCCGAGCGCGTATTTTTTTGCAACTCAGGCAGCGAAGCGACCGAGGCGGCGATCAAACTGGCGCGCAAGGCGGCGAGTCGTCACAAGCCGCCCGAGCAGCGAGCGATCATCACGTTTGAGGGTGGATTTCACGGTCGCACCCTGGCAGCCGTGACGGCCACAGCGCAGCCCAAATACCACGACGGGTTCGAGCCCTTGCCCGGCGGCTTTCGCTACTGCCCGTTTAACGACCCCGAAGCACTGGAGACGCTGTTCGACGACGGCGTCGCCGCGGTTTTGGTGGAGCCGGTGCAGGGCGAAGGCGGCATCGTGCCGGCCAAGCCCGGATTCCTGCAACACGTGCGCACGCTGTGTGATCGTCACGGCGCGCTAATGATCGCCGATGAGGTGCAGTGCGGCCTGCTGCGCACGGGCAAACTCTGGGCGCATCAGTGGGAAGACGGCGTCGTGCCTGACGTCATGACGCTGGCCAAAGCCCTGGGCGGCGGTCTGCCGCTCGGAGCCATGCTCGTTGGCGAGGCGGTCGCGGATATTCTGGCACCCGGCTCACACGGCTCAACCTTCGGCGGCAACCCTGTCGTCTGTGCCGGTGCGCGGATCGCGCTGCACCTGGCGCAGCGCCCCGTGCTGGTGGGCAACGTGCTGCATCAGGGCACGCGACTGCGGGAGACACTCGAGATGCTCCAGAACGACAGCGGCGTGTTCAGCGAGGTACGCGGTCGCGGCTTGATGCTCGGCGCGCAAATGGCGCCTGGCTATGTCGACAAGCTCGGCGAACTCGTCGATCACTGCCGTGAGTTGGGGCTCATTGTGCTTACGGCAGGCGGCAACACGCTGCGATTTTTGCCACCGCTGACCATCGATGACGACACCATGGACGAAGTCGTTGAACGGCTGGAGGAAGCGGCGAGTCGGCTGTAGAGCCGGCCGAACTCCTTAGCCAAGGAGCGATGCACCCAGAAGGCAACTTGAGACGATGAAAGAAAGCGGCAGTCGCAACCGCGGATACCAGGCAGGAGCCTGTCCGCGCCGCGTCAGTGCCGCGTCCACGAAATACATCGCGATCACGGTAAGCGCCAGCAAAATCAGTCCGGAACGTCGCTCCATCAGCAGCGCGCACCAGCCGACCAGAGACGGCACCACGCTTAGAATCAGCGCGTTGGTTGACGGCGCCGCGGGCGTTCTGGCCAGCGCCAATCCCCAGTGAATGCCGCCGAGAAAACTCAGGATTACAGCGCCGTAAGCCGCCAGTGCCTGTAGTGCGCGTGCGTCATCGATATCGGTCACCACGGCAAGTAACGCCAGACCAATAAACGGCACGGCCCCGAGGCCACCAAGCCACGCCGCGTTGACGGGCACGCGGTTTGAAGAGTGTTGTTCCACGATAGGTCCTACCTTGCTTGATTCGGCGACAGCGACCGCTCCCATCGCAGCTGCGCATCTCGCCAGTCGAGCGCCTTGATCTGTGTGCTCGGAGAACTCTTCGTGCGCCAACCGCGCGCCGATGCACGCAGCACAAGCAGAACATCACCGCGCACCGCAAATGGCGCATACGCGGTCCGCGCGTGCACGCGGCCCAGCAGGCGAGAATCGCGATCGTACAAGGCCCATTCGAAGCCGGGCGCGTCCTCGCGCCGACGACTCACAATGACGTGTGTGCGATCGGCTGAAAAAAATGCCGGATCGCTGCTGCCTGCAAACGACACACTGAGTCGCGCGGCGCGTTGATCGATCTGCGGGGCCGACATATCCAGCGCCCCTGCCCGTGCCGTTGCCGGATCAACACGCAGTACGCCTGACTGCGGCAACGCGCGCAACTTCTCATCACCGCGCGATGAAGGCGTGAAAGACCAGACTAACCGCGATGCCGCAAACTGCGGATGCGGTTGCAGTTCGAAGCGGCTGCTCACATCCGGCGCCATGGACGCCAGCACGCCGACCGGCAGCTCAGCAGTAGCCCGCGCCACACGCTTGCCGTTTCGCCGATCAAGCGTCACAAGCTTCAATACACCGGCTTTCGCTGCGCTCTCGACCGCGACAATGTAGTCGCCATGCACCATGACGGGTACGGCATCGACTCTCGATCGCCACAGCCGCTCGCCATCTGCCATTCGAATCGCCGACACGGCCTCGCCCGGACCACCGGCAATAACGGCGCCGTACTCATCGTCGATCAGCACGCCCTGACCAAGCTGCACAACTCCAGCCGACGCAGCGCTGTGGCTGACCAGCAGGAGGAAAACGAACATGGCGATGCGAGCGCTTGATGACATGCGTCCACCTTACCGCGACGACCCGCCGCAAGTGAACTGTGCGGCTAGCGCGACGCTGCCAAAGCCGCCTGCGCATCGGGCGCCGCCTCGGCGCGTGCCGCGGCCTCACGTTTCAACTGATCAAGCAGCGCTTTGAACTTCGGCTCGTCACGAAGCGCGGCAAGCTGGCGATTGCGCGGCAGCATCCACCAGTTCCGTCGCCAGTTATCCGCCACCGCGCCCTCCAGCAAATCGAGGGCTTTCGCGGTGTTGCCGAGCATCGCGTGAATCTCCACATCAGCGATGTCGAAACCAAAGTGCCCGGTGCGCGGGCGATTATCGGCGAACGTCAGAGCGCGCTTGAGCAAACGCTGCGCTTTGTCCTTGTCGCCACCTTCGCGGTAGACCTGCGCCAGCGCGACGGCTGCAAAGTAGTTGCCGTCATCGACAACGGGATTGTCACCGAACAGCGCAGGGTGACTACGCAGAAACAGCTGCCGAGCGGCATCGTTGTCACCGGCGCGCAGGAACACATTGCGCATCGCCAGAAGCGGCGTTGCGGCGGTGGGGATGTTTTCGAGGATCAATTCACCATGGCGGCGGATCGCTTGTTCGTCTTCATTGTAGATGCCCACCAGAAGTCCGGCGCGGTTGGGCCAGTACTGCTCGGGGCCCAGTTCGAGCGCACGCTGGGCCCACATCTCGGCCAGTGACCCCTGCTGCATTTCCAGATACACGGCCGCGAGCTGGCTCGGGTATTCGGTGTGGCCGTTATCCTTGGCGTAGGCGTCGAGCAGCCATTTCACGGCTTTGTCGTGACGCGCGCGAGCGGTGCGGTAAAGATTGGCCATGTGCGCGTACGTTGGCACAAAGTCCGGATCAAGACTCAATGCATTTTCGTACTCCTCAAGCGCCTCGTCGCTGCGACCGAGAAACAGCAAATCCTGCGCCACATTTAGCGTCATGAGCACCGACAGGGGATCAAGTTCGCGGGCGGCACGATGTTCGACCAGCGTTTGTTCCATGCTGCCGTGATCCATCAACAGCAGGGCATACCAGTGGCGTGCGCGAGCGTAATTGGGGTTGAGCTTGATCGCGAGTTTGAAGCTCTGCATGGCACCGGCGATATCACCAATGCCCAGACGCTGATCGGCGAGTGCGGTATGCGCTTCGGCAAGCCCCGGAGCCAGCTCGACGGCGCGCTGCGCCAGCGGCATCGCCCGCTTGACGGCCTTGTCAGGTGACAAATTCGAATACGACACCTGCAGCGAATAGGCCATGGCCAGCTCGGCGTAGGCGGCTGCAAACTCGGGGTCCAGCTCGATGGCCTGCTGAAGTTTGGTCACGGCCTGATCGAGGCTCGCGCTGTTGCGCTCAGCCACCCTGCGCTTGCCGACGAGGTAGGCTCGGTAGGCGGTCATGTTGCTGGTACGCGCACCGCGCTGCGGCACGTCGGCCGATTCCTCCGGCGCCAGCGCGTTGGTCAGCTCGCGTGCGATATTAGTCGCGATGGTGCTTTGAATTTCGAAGATGCCGCTGGTATCGAACGACCGCTCAATGGCATCGGACCAGAGATCTGTGTTGGACATCACGTCGGTCAGTCGCACGTTGATGCGAATGCGCTCGGCCGAGCGACGCACGGTGCCGGTCAACACAGCGGTTGCGCCCAGTTTCGCAGCAAGCTCGGGCAGCGACAGCGCCGAGTCGGCCAGACGCATGACTGACGGTCGTGAGATCACCTGTAACGCGTCGATGCGCGACAGCGTGGTCAAAAGGTCGTCATGCAGACCACTCGCAAAACCATCTTCGTCATCGATACTCGACAGCCAGTCCAGCGGCATCACCGCCACCACGCTCCTTTTCGCTGCGCTGACCGGCAGCAAAACCTCCTGGGTCGGCGGGCGATAGAACAATGACACCAGCAACGCCGCGCCGAGCGCCGAGATCGCGATCAGGCTCAGTGCCTGCAGTCGACTGACCTCAGGATCATCCTGCTCATCGAGTTGGACGCGGCCGCCGCTGACATCAAAAAACCACGCCAGCACCACCACCAAGGGCAAACCGGCAATGAGTGAAATAATCGCAAAGCGCATTGCGCTGTCGGGCAGTCCAAGCGACGGAGCGACGACGTCGATAACCTGAACCACCAGCCAGGCGACCACGATGTAAGCGCCAGCCGTGCGCAAGACGCGGCGGCGGCGCAGCTCCAACAAAAATTTGCGCATGCTTCGATCCGCTGCTTTGTTATCTTTGTTCTACAATCCTAGCACTGTGCAGGGAAATCAGCAGGGGGAGCAAACAATGACCACCAGCGAACGAGCGGGACACTGCCTGTGTAAACGCGTATCGTTTATCGCGCACAACGCCAGCAACGTGGTATGCGCGTGCCATTGCCAGATGTGCCGTCGCTGGGGCGGTAGTGCCTTTACCGAGCTCGAGTGTGGTGATCAGGTCACCTTCAGCGGCGACGAACACATTCGGGTCTACGACTCCTCCGAGTGGGCCGACCGAGGGTTTTGCAGCCATTGCGGTTCGCATCTGTTCTATCGACTCAAAGCACCCGGCCACTTCATGATCCCCGTGGGTCTGTTCACAGATGACGCCGGACTGAGCTTTGAGCGCCAGGTGTTTATCGACGAAAAGCCGCATTATTACGACTTTGCCAACACAACCGAGAACCTCACGGGCGCCGAGCTGTTCGCCAAATTTGGTGCCGTAGACTGATCTAGCGCCACGCATGTCAGAAATTCGCCCCTGGCGGCGAATACCTCCTCACAGAGCCATTCCTTCGGTTCTTACAGGAGACTGACATGAAGACTTTACGGACGAGACCGGCTTGCTGTCTGGCAACAGTGGCCGGCATTCTGAGCCTGGCCCCCGCGAGCCTTGCGGCTATCACAGCGACGACCGGAAACATCACGGTTGTGCCCGCACCGGCCTCGGTCGCCGTAGGCGCTATTGAAAACAATACGACCATCGGCGCCTTTGACGAACGCCAGCGCCGCGTTTTGACCCAGCCGTTGAATCTCGACATCACGGCCGTCGGCAACTACGACAGCGGCAATCCGGCATTGACCCCGGGCACGGTGCCTGCCGGCACCACGATCAACAGCCATTTTCTGCACGCCGACATAATCGGCGCCGGCCCCATTACGCTCAGCGGCACGATTACGTTTGATCAGCCCATCCTCGGTATCGAGATCACCGACGGCGCGCTCGATGTTACGGACAATCCTCTGGGCGCGCCCGGCACCACCTACGCCACCGGTACGGCCGACCGCGGCCTGGATTTTTCTCTCGGCGACAAGATCGCTCTGATGCCGGGCCGACGCGACATCCAGATCAGCGTCGATGTTCTGAACATTGCTGATCAAATCCGCATCGTCACGGCGGGCAATCCCACCCCACCTGGCATGACCTTCAGCATGGACTTTCAGGGCCCAAGCCGGGGCGTCGCGGGTCCCTGGGGCACTCCGGTATTCGAAGGTGACATTCTGACCCCGAGCGCGCGGCCTCCACTGGGACCGTGGCGTCCGGAGATTCTGCCGCCTACCCCGCCGGGGCCCGTTATCCAGTCCGCTGCAGGTCCGGGCTTTGATCTGGGACTGACGCCCACCCCAATGGGCATCACGGAGGTGGATGCGCTGTCCTACGGCGTCGACTCCGGCTCACGCCTGCGCTTCTCTGTAGACGAGTGGGCCTCCGGGCTTGGCGGCGCCGTCAACGGCGTCATGGACGAGCAGTTTCCACCGTTTCCGGTGGCGGAGGCCGCGGCGGATACCTTCACCTATGTTTCAGATGTGTTTGCGCCAACGCTGATGGGCAACGTGGTCTTTACTGACGGCAACGGCGACACGCGACGCGGCGTGGGTCTTGTCGAGCCCAATTTCGCCGTCGCCGGACTGCCCGATTCGGGCGACAACCTCGACGCGGTGGATACGCAAACCGTGGCGCAGCAACTTACCGGTCCGGTGTTTGTTTCACTTGACGCCGCGTTCACCGATCCTCTGGAGGGCGGTGCGGCCAACAGCGGGACGGCTCAGGCCAACGGCTTTGTCGGCGGCGATGTGGTCGTGGTCACCGACACCGTGTTCGGCCCCACCCCCAACCTGTTCATCAGCGCCAACCAGCTTGGTCTCGATCGGGTGCAAGGGGCCGGACCTGACTCGGACGATCTCGATGCTTTGGTGCTCAGCCAGAATGGCGACGGCGTCTGGGCGCCTGAACCCGGCGACTTCAGCGACGGCAACGACTGGATTCTGTTTTCCGTGCGCCGCGGCTCGGCAGTCATCGGTCGGCCTGACAGTCGTCTCGGCATTCCCATCGACGCCGGTGATGTGCTGACAGCTCCGGTGCCGGGCGGCTCACCGTTTCCCGCTATCGTTGTTCGCGCCGAAGCGCTCGGGCTGAACTCGTTTCGCGCAGAACCACTCTGCGGCACGACGCCGAACATGGATGTTTCCATCGGCTGCGACGAGCTGGACGCACTCGACACGTACGAATCAGCCAATATCGACACCGACGGCGATGGCTTCTTCGACGACGTGGACAACTGCGCCCTGGTGTTCAATCCCGCGCAGATTGACGCCGACGGTGACGGCTACGGCAACGTTTGCGACGCAGACTTCAACAACGACTGCCAGACCTCGATCGTCGATCTCGGACTGTTCCGCATCAACTTCTTTGGCGCCAATCCGGTGTTCGATTTGAACAGTGATGGCGCCGTCAACTTTGCAGACCTTGGCATTCTGCGCGGGCTGTTTTTCCAGCCGCCGGGACCCGGCCTGGGCATCTGCCCGTAGGCACAACGAGCGATGCGGCGGGCCCTGAGGCCCGCCGCATTACGTAAAACCACCGCGAGACTGATTCTGCTCATGTACACTGGCTGCACAAACAGACCAAGCCCGAACACAGGCGTTTTTCACGTTCTGGACCTTGAGTCCAGGCGTCACGCCAAACGGGCGCAACGGCCTATGACGCAGCTCGACTCAATGATGCTTGACCGCGTGCTGGACGGCGATGGGGCCGCCATCACACAATTTGTCTCGACCATGACTCCGGTCATACAGGCGCGCGTGTCGCGCTGCCTGATGAAAGGCACCCCGCGCGACATCCAGCGCGACGTGGAAGATTTCTCTCAAGACGTCTATGCCCACCTGTTTGCCGACGGCGCGAAGATACTGCGCCGTTACGACAGCCGCCAGGGACTGTCGCTGCGCAACTACGTGGGCATGGTGGCTGAACGCCGCGTGATCTCCCAGCTGCGCAGCTCGAAAAACAATCCGTGGCGCGAGAGTGTGTCGCTGGAAAACGAGCCGATTCCGCTGTGCGGTCGCGGCTCACCCGAGCGCGAAGCCAGCGATCAGTCGTCGCTGGACGCGCTGCTCGACCTGCTGCGCAGTACGCTCTCGCCGCTGGCCTGGCGTCTGTTCCAGCTACTTTACGTACACGATCTGTCTGTGGCCGAAGTGTGCACAGAAACCGAACTGACCAGCGACGCTGTGTATGCCTGGCGCAGTCGCCTGCGCAAGGCCGCGCGCAAAGCCCAGGCCCAACTCACTCCCGGAGCCAATTCGCCATGACCGATTCGTCCGACGACAACCTGCTCAGTCAACTCGGCCAACGTGCACGCGAATCGCAACAACGGGACGCGCTGCGCCCGCTCGGTGACGCGTTTAACGCGCGCATGGTGCAACAGATCAAGGACTCGCTGGGCGAGTCTGACATCGAAGAAGAACAGCCGCTGGCATCGTCGCACCGAACGGCGGGTCGCGGCTGGCTGGCGCTGGCCGCAAGCGCCCTTGCCGCCGTTGGCCTGTCATTTGTGGTTCTTGATCGCGACGCACTGCCGCCCTTGCCCGGCTACGAGCTGTCGCTGTCCTCAGGCGCCACCCTGCGCTCAGACGACGCCATTGCGCCGCTGCAGATTGGCGACACGCTGCAGGTAACGCTGCGACCTGAGTTTGAGACAGACGCCGATCTCGACGTTCGTGTCTATCGCCACAGCAACTCTGACTGGACCAATGTATCCGCGAACATCGAGATCGCCGCCAGTGGCGCAGCCAGAGTGCGCGTTGCACTCACCGAGGCCAATGGCATCGCGCCCGGTACTCAGGACTGGTGGTTCGTGATTGGCCATGACGATGCCCTGCCGAGCATCGAGCAGTTGCAAGACACTGAGGCCGCCAGCGATGAGCACTGGAGCGCCTTTCGCCGACAGTTCGAGCTGGTTCCCTGATCATGTTGGCGTCGCTGTCTGTCGCGACATTCATCCATCTGGGCGCGCTAAACCTGACGGCGCACAACCCGGTGCTGTATGACGGCTGCGTCGAGACCGGACCGGGACCTGTCTGCATCATGGAAACCGGCACCCGTCTGTCACTGTGGGTTGAGCACGACAGCGCCGATCTGCCGCGGCTGACGTTTAATGGCCAATCGCTCGAAGCCAACGAAACCACCCGTGCTGACGACGGCATCCACTTTACGATTGCGCTACCCGAGCCCGAGGGCTCATTGACGCTGGACGCGTCGCCGCTTGCATTCAAGCTGGACTTGCGACGCGCCAGCGACGACACAACGCTCGCACTCGCCCAGAGCGCACTCGCCGAGCTTTCCCCCGACGAGGCGCTGGACGCGTTGAATCTCGCTCTGGCAAACGCGCAACCAACACAACGCAGTGAGTTGTTGCGCACCAAAGCCAGGCTGCACACCCGTCGCGGCGAACACGCGATTGCCCAGGGCGTGTTCCGGGCAGCGATCCAGAGCGCACGGGCCCACGCACAGCACTACACCGCCATAAAAAGCGCCGCCGCTCTGGCGTTCTCCCTGCGCCAGCACCAGCGCAACACCGAGGCGGCCGAACAGGCCCTTGCCGACGTGACGGATCTGGCTGGCGCGCACGGCGCCAGCCGCTTCCTGCTGCTTTATCACCGCGGCATGGTCGCCTTTACGGCTGAGAACGCGCGCGATCAGTTGCAGTATTTTGACCGCGCCGCGACAACGGCCAGACGCACACGGCAAACATCACGCGAGCTGCGTGCCGATTTGCTGCTGGCACTCACGCAACAATCCCTGGGCCAGCGCGCCGAGGCCGGCAGACGCATGGCCACATGGAAAGAGCGTTTACCCGAGACACTGTCGATCTGCGACCGCGGTGGATTCTGGTCAAACCTCGGCTGGAACACGCTGCTGGAGCTCGAGGCAAAGGACACAAGCGACGACCCGATTCCCGCACTGGAACAGTCACTCGCGATTTTTGATCAGCACTGTACCGTCACCGAGAAAGTAAACGCACGCATCAATCTTGGCCTGGCGCACTGGCACCAAAACAACCTCGACAGCGCTCAAAGGTATCTGACCGAGGCGCAGTCATTGACGCAGACACCGGCCATTCAGCTTGCGTACTGGGGTATGGATCTCGAGGCGCGCATCCTGGCCTCGCGTGGCCATCTCGACGATGCCCTTGAGCGCTTCGAGATGCTGGCCCAACGTGCCGACGATGCCCAGCAGCCCGCCACCGCGTGGCGTGCCCGAGTGCGCCAGGCCTGGGCCTTGAGGCTGGCGGAACGCTTTGAGGAAGCCATCGATACGCACCGGGCGGCCGAGTTCGCACTCGACAATCAGGTGCTGCGCATTCCGCTGCAGGCTGGCCGCGAGTCGCTGCTGGCTGCTCGCCGTTTTGCCATGCGCGAACATCTGGCGTTACTGCACAAGAGCGCGCGTTTTGATGAAGCGCTTGCACTGATGCGGCGCGAGCGAAGTCGTGTTATCGAGCAAATGCACGTCGCGGCTCGCATCGGCGAGCTCGATGCAAGCGGCCGGGCACAATGGGAGCGCTATCGCGAGCGCTACGAAGCACTGCGTGCCGCCAGCGCCCGCGACCAGGCAGCGAGCTGGCAACTTTCCGCCGCGCAGCTCGCCGAGCTTGAAAAGCGCAACGCACAGCGCCGCCGCGAGCTCCAACAGCTTCTTGACGAAGGCGTCGCAGCGTTCGCTCGGGTACACGACGAGGACCATGAGTACGCGGCAAGCCCCAGCCGTCCCGTCATCGGCATTTGGCAAACCCTCGACGGATGGTCGGTCGTGCTGGATCAGGGGGCCGGCGTGCGCGGCTACTCGCCGGACTGTCCTGTTTCGACACACGACGATGGAGTTGAGCAGACCGCAGCATGCCTGCTGCGCGTGGTCGCGCCTGAACTAACCTCCGCCAAAAGCGCGGCTCTGCTGGTGGATGAAGCACTCCTGAATGTTGACTGGCACGGCCTGCCGATTGACGACGAACAGTGGGTGGATCGACTCGCACTGCGCTACGTGTCGGGACTACCCTCGACCACACGCTCTGTACCCACCCCCGGCGCAGCGCTGGTCGTGGGCGACCCCAGCGGCAATCTGCGGGCCGCCCGTAGTGAAGCCCGCAGCGTAGAAACGCGCCTGGGCGCCGCGGGCGACTGGCAACAAGAAGCGCTACTGGGCGAGCGCGCCGATCGCGGGGCGGTGCGCGCTCGTCTGGCCGACGCAGCGCTTTTCCACTACGCGGGTCACGCCGTCTTCGGCGATGACAGCGGCTGGGATAGCGCGCTGCTTTTGGCCAACGGCACGCGCATGGGCATCGGCGACATTTTGACCTTGCCCTCAACACCTCAACTGGTGGTGCTGTCCGGCTGCGAGACGGCGCGTCGGGCCGGCGTCACGACACCGGCGATTGGCCTCGCCCACGCGTTTTTGGCCCGCGGCAGCAGCGCCGTTGTGGCCACCACACGAAGCGTGGATGACCGCAGCGCAAGCGCGGTCATCACCGCGTTTTACGACCACTGGCTCGGCGGGCAAAGCGTCGCGCATGCTCTGCGTCTGGCGCAGATGCAAACGCGCAGCGCGCATCCCGACTACGACTGGTCCGCATTCAGAATCATTGAACCCTGAGGGGAAACAGCATGAACAACCTGACGCCACTATTGCGCTCCACCGTACTGGCTCTGATGCTCTGGCATACACTGCCGGCATCGGCCGATTGCGTCGATCCCGACGACCCGCCCGGGGTCATTCCGGTCGACACCTGTCTTGACGACTCTGCCGGCGATACCGACTGGCAGTTCATCGGGCGCTACACCGGCCCGCTCGAAAACTGCCCGTCCGCGCCAAACTGGTCGGCCCAGCGTCTGTTTGAAAACGGTGAGCCATTGCCGCCGGGCCTGCGCCCCTATTGCCGCTATACCGCTGCCGACGGCGACGCCAATGTCGCCACTCTTGAAGGGTTGCTCTGCGAGACGGGTGATGTACCGCCCAACGCGTGCCTCGACGATGTGCAGGCCGATCGCATGGTGGTCAGCCAGCAGACCGACCAGGCTGTGGAAGCGCTGCTGTGGCAGGACTTCAATGCGCACTTTCTGGCGCAGTCCGGAGCGCCGGGCTCGATCGGCAGCGGCAGCAGCAATGCGCGACTGGCCGTGATTGATTCGGAACCGTCGGGTATGGGGCAGGAACTGGACGGCCCTGGTGTCTCGGATCACGGATTTGGTCTGCTGAATCTGGCACGCGACATGATGTGTCCGCAAACCGGCGGCTGCAATGTCGAGCTGCATTCAAGCATTGCGCTGCCAATGCAGCGTTGCTCCACGCAGCCGGGTGTCTCCTGCCAGTGCTCCGATCCGGAGGCCAGCCGCACGGGTTTTTGCACGACACCAACGACGGGCGGTCACATGGGTACGCAGGGGCAACTGGCACGGGGCATCTACAGCGAGATGTCGGACTTTGAAGCCTCGGGCACCAACCGAATCGTGATCAATCTTTCCGTCGGCTGGGACCGGCGCTACGGCGGCGAGCCGCCTATCGCCTCAACGCCACTGCCGGTACAGGCCGTTCACGCGGCGCTCGAGTACGCCTACTGTCGCGGCGCCTTGATTGTCACGGCCGCTGGCAACCGCACCACCGGACCGGACAATTCTCAAGGCGCGCTCTTGCCGGGCGCCTGGGAAGCGCTCGCGGCACCCACACAAATGGAGTGCTCCGCGCTTTTGGGACCGCTGTCGATTGATCCAAGTCTGTTTCCGGCACCGGCCAACGCCTATCGCCCGCTGCTCTACGCGGTAGGCGCGATTGACCACACCGAACAAGCGATTCGCGTGCGACCCGGCGGCGAACCACGACTGACCGCGTTTGGCGACCACGCCGTCGCGGGACATCTGGTCAACGGCGTCGAAGAGTCCGCAGGTTTCATGACCGGCACGTCGGTCAGCTCACTGGTAGTCGCCGCTACGGCAGCCGCAGCGCGCCACTTTCGCCCCGCGCAGCCGTCCTACGCCATCATGGCCGCGCTCTACGGCACCGCGGAGCAGCTCGACGGTCGCAGTGCGGACTTCTGTCTCGACAGCGGCCAGGGATGTTCCAACTATCCGGTGCGCCGCATTAACGCGTGCGAGGGCATCAACGCCGTTTGCGCACAGTTTCCCGGGCCGGCCTGCCCCGCGTTTACCTGTCCGGACGAACTGCCGGTCATTCCTGCCATTGATCTGGCCGCACTTAACACCGCCTTTGCGGCCGCCACGACCGTCGACATTGGTGCGTTTACGGGTAAGACCGTGGTGGACACCTGCAGCGAGAACTACACCATTCGCTGGGACGCCGCGTCGGGTCAGCCGATCAATCCGTGCCCGCACAATCAGTTCTACGGCATCCAGACCACGCCGTGGACTGACGGTCAGCCGGCGTCAGAAATTTGCGAAGTGTGCATCAATCAGTTCAGCAGCCCGGGCAACTTCTATCTGGAAGTCGAGCAATCGCTGCGCAACCAGGTACGCGACGTAACGTTGCTGTGCAATGGAGAAGGTTGGCATGTGGCGGATGTCATGGCCCCGGGCGAGATGTTGAAAGTGGTCAACATTCCCGAGAATTGCGAACCATCAGACATCAACGTGAGTTTCAGCATTCAGACCAGCGGCAGCAATCAGGCTTCGGCATTGTCGCCATCACTCAAAGCCTCCGACCTGGATGATGACCAGATTCAGGACGGGGCCGACAACTGTCTGCTGACACCCAATCCGTCGCAGCTCGATTCAGACGGCGACGGCATCGGCAACGCCTGCGACTTCGATCTGAATAACGACTGCGTCTCTAACTTTCTGGATCTGGGTCTGCTTCGCATTGCGTTTTTCACCACCACGGCGGTGGCGGATTTCAACGGGGATGGCATCGTCAATTTCATCGACCTCGGACTGTTCCGTCTGGGCTTCTTTTCCACGCCGGGCCCCAGCGGGATCACGAACATCTGCAACTGATTTACGCTTTGAACAAATTGGGCAATACGGGCGCGTTGCGACTGTGCGGGAATACCTGCGTCGCAACGCGCGCCTCGTCCAGCCCCAGATGCTCAACCAGCGCGGCCTTGAAGACGCTGCGTAAATCGGTTGTGGGCATCAGATCGCGATCTTCGTAGAGCGTGTTCAGACCCGGCCAGTCGGCTGTTACCTTGCCACCGGCGACGGCACCACCGAGTAACAGTGCGGCCCCACCCGTGCCGTGATCAGTACCACCGGTACCGTTCACCCGCACCGTTCGACCAAACTCGGTTACCACCAGCACCGCCGTGGTGTCCCAATGCTCCCCCAGGCCATCGCGCAGTGTGGCGAGTCCGGCGTCGAGCGCGGCGAACCGGCGCGCAAGATTGCCCGCGGTTGCGCCCTGATTGGCGTGGGTATCCCAACCGTCAGCTTCGGTCATCGCGATGCGCGGCCCATCCGGCGCGCTCAGGAATCTGGCCGTCTGCTCCATGACGGATTTGAACGCGGCCGCCCCTCCCCCGCGCATCTTTTTTTCGTTCTTGTCGCGCGCTGCGATGGCGCGCGCGGCCAGCGCTTGTTCAAACTGCGCCTGAAAAAATTCGTCGTCAGCGTAGAGCTTTTCGAGCCTTCGCAGCGTGTCTTCATCGGTATCGGGCAAACGCGATGGCGCATAACTCGACACCGACGCCTCACCGCGAAGCATCAGCGGTACCGTGTGGGCCAGCGCAATGGCGCCGCCGGAGTTCCGTGTGTCGACGCCGAGCGCGCGATTCAGCCAGCCGCTGCGGGTGCCATCTACGCCGACGCTGCCTGCCTCGAGCACATCCTGGCCGTCGAAGTGTGAGCGTCCGCGATAGGGGCTTGCCACGGCGTGGACCACGAGCGCTTCGTTGCGCTGGTAGAGTGCGTGGACATGCTCAAAAGACGGATGCAAACCAAACAAGCCGTCGAGCTTACGCACGCCGTTTGATGCGCCCGGTTTGCCCAGCGCAAGCTGGCCGCGCAGAGCACCGTAGGCAGGCTCACCGTATGGCGGTGCAAGTGCCAGACCGTCAACCGCGCCGCGCAGCACGACCACCACCAGCCGCGACTCGGTTGATGGTGCTGCCGCAAACGCGACGCGTCCCACAGTTAAACCAAGGGGAGTTGAACCAAGCGCAGCGGCGCCAAGATGCTTGAGCAGAAGTCGTCGATCAAAGTAGTTCATCGGCGCTGAAACTCCGGTGAGGCCAGAAACAGGGTCAGACTCTGCGCGGTGCTTTGCGCGCGCTGCATCGCGCTGCGAGTCTCATCGCGAAGCAGCGGTCCGAGCGCGGCGTCCGCGACGCTCTGGGGATTGGTCCGACCCGGCAATCGCCGGGCCACGTCGTTCGCCCACTCAATGCGCTTGAACAGGGCGTCGCCACCGCGCCATTGCTCCGCCGTATCCGGCCAGCCGGCCGGCGAACCCGGTGTAAGCGGCGGCTGGCCCAGCACCCGCAGCGTCATCAGGATCGGTCCGACACGATCCGGCGTGAAGTCAAACGCGCGCATGGTCGAGATCAAATAGTCGTCAGGAGTTTTGTACTTGGCGTGTGGCGTCGTCCAGGCTTCCGGCGCTCGCACCAGTGCCGCGTGCAGAGATGGCAGATCGCCCCCCGTATCCAGAAACACACGTGCCAGTCTGGCGACCAGTGGCTGTGGTGGTTCGTCGGCCACAAAGTGGCGGGCAAGCTTGGTGGCCAGATGCTGCGCGGTGGAAGGATGCACCGCCAGATCGCGCAGCACCGCCTCACCCTGGTCGACACCATCCTGCGCGTAGCGCTTGCCAAGCACACGTTGTGCGCCGGGTTCGTGGAGCGCCTTGTCAAAACGAAAGCGACCGGCCGATCCGTTTTTGGTATTGGCGTCAGTGTCGCGCCCGACGGTCCAGCCGGTGATCACCCGAGCAAAGGACGTGACGTCACTCTGATCGTAGCCGCCGCGCACGCCCAGCGTATGCAACTCCAGAATTTCGCGTGCCAGGTTTTCATTCAGCCCGATGCGGCGCTCGGGACGACGCTTCTTCGCACGCAGTCCGCGCTGCGATGTCGGTCCGATCGAGCGAATGTTGTCGAGATACAGCAGCATCGCCGGATGCTGCTCGACGGCAAGCAGCATGTCGGAGAATGACCCGGCCAGATGCGGGCGCACGGCCTCGTTTTCAATCGCGCCGGCAATCGCTCGTACCTCACGCTTGTCGGCCGAAATCGCGAAGTGATTTGCCCAGAAACGCACAAGACGCTCGGCGAACGGTGTGTCGGTGGTGGTCGCCGTCTGCGCTCGAGCCAGAACCAGCTCGCGGTAGTGGCCGCTTATGAGTTTGCCCAGATCTTTCTGATCCACTTTTTCCCCCGCCAAGCGCATCTCGCGCTTGCGGCGACGGAGTCTGGCCACGTCAACAAGAACCTCGGACGACGGCGCAATCTTGCTCAGCGATTTGGGCAACGCGACCGCATCGAGTTGATCGAGGAGCCAGCGCTCGTGGCGGCCGCTGACGCTGGCAAGCTCGCCGGGACGAGCGCCAAGGCCAAAGCGATTCACGGCAATCGTTGCGTGCATGTCCAATTTTTCCGTTTCTCTCGTCGTCGTGTGCTCAGGGACTATTAACGTCCAAAGCGGCGGAAGGTTGACCTCGGGACGCTGGTCTTAGCCCCGTGTCAGCTCCACGGATCGTCGCCTGCAGAAAACGGCGCCAGTGAGAAAACCCGCTCCAGTGGCTCCTCGAACAGCGCCGCGATCTTCAGAGCAAGCACCAGCGACGGCTTGTACTCGCCGCGTTCAAGATAACCGATCGTCTGATAATGCACGCCAACGGCGTCCGCCAGCGCCTGCCGACTGAGGCCCCGCTGCGCTCGCAGCCGGGTGAGGCAATTGAAAACGGGCGGCTCGGCGCGCTGGCGGGGACGGGGCATGGCCGCAAATATAGTATTAATGCTATGAATCGGCAAACGCACGCAGCCCGAATAATGCGACACACAACGCTTTCTGACGCGGTGCGGAAAAGCTATAATCCCGCACCGTTCACCGCTGCCGGTTAGGAGAATCCCGTGAGCCGCACTCAGGACCAGAAATTTTTCGATCTGTTTTCACTCGTCCTCGCGGCGCTTGTGGTGTTCACCATTGCCGTCATTGCGCTGGCTCTGAACATCTCGAGAAACACCATCGGCGAGTCGCAAAAGCGTGACCCGCAAATGCTGGCGGCCATGCAGATGCGCATCCAGCCGCTTGGCAAAGTCGAGGTTGCCGGTGAAAGCTCTTCCCAGACCGATGCACTGCTGGCCGCCGTCATGCCCGAGCCGGAGCCAGTCGAGACCGTAGCCGCCGTGGCCAGCGAGCCCAAGTCGGGCGAAGAGGTGTTCAACCTGGCCTGCACGGCCTGCCACAGTGCTGGCATTGCCGGCGCACCGAAAGTCGGCGATGCCGACGCCTGGACGGCACGCATCGCTCAGGGCATGGACGTTCTCAACGACCACGCGATCAATGGTTATCAGGGCAGTGCTGGCATCATGCCGGCCAAAGGCGGCATCACGTCGCTCAGTGACGATGAGGTCGCCGGTGCCGTTGAGTATATGGTTGAGAAGTCGCGCTAGGCGCGACGATCGATCGGCTCACCGATCCGCTGGGCGTACGCGTCTATATGTGCAGGCGCGCCAAAATGACTGCCCTGCACCACATCACAGCCGCTGCGGCGCATAAAATCGAGCTGAGCACGGTTGCTCACGCTCGCCGCGCCTACGCGCAACCCCAGGCTGTGAGCCAGCGCGATCACCGCTGACGACAAACTCTGATCGGCCGGACTCTTGTCGACCTCGGCCACCAGTGAGTGATCGAGCTTCATACCGTCGAGCGGCATGTGACGCAGACGGTTAATGGCCGCATAGCCGCTGCCAAAATGATCCACCCAGACCTGCACGCCAAGTCGCCGCACTTCGGTCAGAAACGGCACGGCGTGCAGCACGTTGCGAAACAGCCGCTGTTCTGAAATCTCGAGGATCAGACGCCGTGAATCCAGCGCGGTGTTTTCGAGCGCGAGCGCGAGGGCATCGATCAGGCGTTCGCGCTCCACCTGGGAACTGAGCAAGCCAATGGTGAGCTCGAGGTCGGACTCCATGACGCCATCGAGCGTTGCGAAATCTGCCAGCGAGCGGTGAATCATCCAGTCCATGATGGGGCCGGAGCAGTCCATGGACTCGGCCAGTGGCATGAACGACTCCGGTGCCATATCGCCGTGCACCGGATGGCGCCAGACCAGGTGTGCCTCCAGACCGGCCAGCGATTCGCTTAACGGATCGAACAGCGGTTCGTACTCCAGCACAAACTCACCGCGATCAATGGCACCACGCAGATCCGACTCCAGCGCCAGGCGGTCTTCCGTGGACTCGCGCATCGCCGGGGTGTAGGCCGCAATGCGCAAGTCATTGCGTTCCTTGGCGTGATACATCGCCACGTCAGCGAGGCCAAGCAGCGACGAAATGGTCTCGCCGTCAGACGGATAAAGCGCCACACCAATGCTGGCACCGCCCACAATATCCATGCCGCGAATCGTAACGGGTTTGCGCAACTCATCGAGGAGCTCCTGCGCCAGACGCATGGCGGCCTCGACGTTGTCCACGCCATCGAGAAACAGACTGAATTCGTCGCCGCCCCAGCGCGCAACCGGCGCGATGACTGAGCCCTCGAACGCCAACTCCGGAAAATTCCGCTCGATCAGCGCATCCTTGAGACGATGCCCAAGCGTTGCAAGCATGGCATCACCGGCCTCATGCCCGAGCGTGTCGTTCACGCGTTTGAATTCGTCCAGATCCATGAACAGGATGGCCGCACCTTTGCTCTGGCCCGTGGCGAGATGCTGCGCAACCGCTTCGATAAACGCGGCGCGGTTGGCAAGCCCGGTCAGTGAATCGCGAAACGCCAATGACGAGATGCGTTCGTTGCGCATCGCCAGTTCCGACGACATATTTGAAAACGCCGCCGCCAGCTCGCCCACTTCATCTTCACGCTGCACGTCCAGCGACACGTCGTAGTCACCGCGCGCGACCTTTTTGGTGCTGGCCACCAGCTGCTCGATGGGCCGCGCCATACGCCTCGCCGCAATCACGGACAGCGCCATACCGAGCAACGTCAAAATAAGCCCGCCCAGCGCCGTGGCGCGCCAGTTAGCCGTGCGTCGTTCGCGCGCAATCTGATCAAACCGATCGTGCAGCAGGCTCAGTTGTGTGGACACCTCCAGACGACTGAGCTCCACATAGACCTGCCCGATCTGCTCCAGACCTGCAAACACCGGCACCACGGCCGCGTAACTGTCCTCACGCTGCAGGCGCTGCGCGACGGGACTTTTGACCTGCACGTCGGGCGCGATAGAGGAAATGGAATTGCCGTAGAGCAGCACTTCATGCGTGCCGTCATGGACCACCGTGCCGTCGAGATCAAGCAGCAGCACCTGCTCGACGGATTCGCGGCTGGCCGCGGGCAGGAGCACGTCGTAAAGACCGATCATGTCGAATCGCACCATCGGCGCCGCGACGTTGCTGGCCACCACCTGGGCAATCGAATCGGCACGCGAGGCGAGCTGCTGATCGAGCTGGGCGTTGAGTGACGACGCACCAAGATCCTGCAGCGCGCGCGAAGAGCGGTCGAGCTGGATCAGCTGGATCACAAACATGACGCCGACCACCGTAATCAGCACCGTCAGAAGATTGCGCAAATAGTTGCCGACGATTTTCATCGGACGGTCACGGTATCAGGGTTGTGCGCCATCACGCGCGCTGCCATCGATCGCCTCGCGCAGGCTGCGGATACCGTTCATCGATGCGCGCATCTCGTCGGTCAGCAGGCTGAAGCCCGTGGCACCGTAGTACTGATCCATAGCCGCGGCGGCATCCTGATCGGCGGCGGCGCCGAGCAATACGTCACGCAGGCGATCCGAGATTGTCTCGGGCAGGTCGCTGCTGACGATTTCCACGCTGCGCGGAAAGCGCTCGGAGCGCTCAAAGATGGTCAGGTCCTCGCGCACCGCCTTTGGCGTAATCCACTCGGAGCTCCAGTCGGAGTCGCTGTAGACGGCAGCGTCAACGAGCTTCTTGTGCACCCACAGGCTTGAGTTGGCCTCCTCGCCCGAAAACACATAGCCCACGGCGTCGGCAGGCGGCTTGGCGCGGATGTTGTCCAGCGGCACCAAGCGCAGGCCACGTTCGCGAAACATCGAGACCGGAATAAAGTACGCCGAGGTTGAGGTGGGCTTTTCGAACGCGATGGTTTTGCCCTTGAGATCCTCCAGCGCGGTCAGGTTGCTGTCCTTGTGCGTAAAGAACACCGATTCATACCAGGCCTGCCCGCGCTGCTGTTTGGCCAGGATGATGCGACCGTCCGCATCGTCCACATAGCGAATGGCCGAAAACGGTGTTGCACTGACCCAGTCCACACGACCGTCGCGCAGCAGGCGAATCATCTTTTCGGGCTTGTCGACCGTAAACACCTCCACGGCACCCACACCCACGTCGCTCAAATGACCGAGCACGTACTCCGCAATGCCCTGCATGCGTCCGTAGTTGTACTTCGGATCGTTGGTGACACAGCCGATGACCAGGACATGCCCGTCGTCGTGGGAGCCATAAGTGACCCCGGACTGGGCGTGGGCCGGCGCTGCGACAAGCGTGATGGCGACAAGCAGCACGATCAGGCCCGGCAGGATAAAGCGCAGTACATTCATAGCAGACTGAGTTTACAACACCTGTGGCGCTGGCGACGCATCTGCCCCGATACGGCGCCTCTGGCGGCCCGGATGCGACCAGCCGACATGCCGGCACGACCAATGCTAAGGCGCTCGGAGCGCAAGCGTGCGACTCTTTTATCGACCGTAGACTGCCTGCCCGCACCCGCGGCCATGCTCTACACCACTTCAAGGAGAACACGATGAAACATAAGATCACGCTTCTGCTCGCTTCCGCTTTGATCTGCGCTCCGGCACTGGCCGGTTCTTATGGTGAATGGTTTGAAAAAACCGACGCCAATCAAGACGGTTACCTGACCGCCGATGAGCTCGGTGAGAAAAAAGCCTACAAGATCCAGAAGATGGACTCTGACGGTGACGGACGCGTTTCACGCGCCGAACTCGACGCCTACAAGGCCGCCAAGCACGCGGGCAAAAAAGACGAAGCCTGACCGTCGTCCGCTCGAACCCCGACCATCGTGTTGCCTTTGCGCCGCGGTGGTCGGCTTTGTGATGCGCTGGCACCACAAAATGCAGTACGCTTGACGCTATTGGGCCGTCAACAAGAGTATCTGCTATGCATTCATCCACTTCCGGCGCTGCGCGCCTCCTCGCCGCCAGCCTGCTGGCATCTGTTTCCCTTGCCGCGGTTTCGGTCGCCGCTCAAGCGGTCGACACCGATGGTGACGGCGTTGACGACAGCGTCGACAACTGCTCGCTGGTCGCAAACCCCGCACAGACCGACAGCAACGGCGATGGGTTTGGCAACGCCTGCGACGCCGATCTCAACAACGACCTGGTGGTCAATTTTGTCGATCTTGGTCTGTTGCGTACGGTCTTTTTCACCGACGATGCAGATGCGGATTTCAACGTGGACGGCGTCGTCAACTTTGTTGATCTGGGCGTGCTGCGCAGCACGTTCTTCCAGCCGCCGGGGCCTGGCGCCACGGGCGCACCGGTGACCTGGACAGCCGACGTGCAGCCGATCTTTGAAGAGCTGTGCGCGCCGTGTCACACCGGTCTTGGCATCGGCGATCTGGATATTGGCGTCGAGTATGACGACGCCACGTTACCCGCCTTCAGCCCCGCCTGTGATGGACTGACCAAAGGCGCCTGCACCATTGTTCGCATTCAGGCCGGTCAGATGCCTTCCGGTCGTGGCTGCACCGGCGACGGCGCGGTGGATGCCGCGAACGACGCTTGCCTTGATCAGGCGGAGCAGGACATCGTGCAGGCGTGGATCGACGCCGGGATTCCCGAGTAAGTCCCGCACGTCGTCCGCTCGCGCCCGGCGCGTACCGGCTCATGAACGCGCGCATCGGAGCCAGGGCAACACACGTTGCCCTGTGCCTTGTGATGAGTCTCGCGCTGGTCAAAGCGCCGCTTAGTATGGGCGACGAACCCGAATCGGCGGCCGCGCAGGCGCCCAACGAATCGATCACAATCACCGTCTCGACGCAGGGTCTGGGTCAGTACACCGAGGAATTCTCGGCTACCGTGCTACGACTGGAGCGACTGCTCGAGGAGATTAAGAGCGCGGAGCTTGCGCTGCCCGCCGAGGACATTCAGAAGCTCACCGACCTGATGGCATCGTCCACCGAACTGGTCGAGGCGATCGGCGACAACGCGGAGCAGCTGTCGAGCGTCATTGAAGATGCTCAGGCACCGGTGCTGGATTTGTCATCCAGAGTTCTTGCTCAGGCTCAGCAGCAGATGGTCGCGCCGGTTATCCAGGGCGTAGACGCCGCTGCGGACAAGGTGAGCAGGACGGCAAAATTTGCCATCGCCAGCCTGGCAGCGCTTGTATTGCTAATCCTTGTATTCGTGGCCGTCGGTGGTTATCTGATCAATGCTCGCCTGCGCGCCTTGTTGTCCGGCGCTGGCAAGATAATCGATGGCCACGTGGTTGTACCCCGCGACACCTGGCAGGCGCTGGTCACGCCACCGGCCAACCCGCTGCGGCGCCGATCACAGCCCCGCCCGCGCGGTTAGACCGCACGCAGTTCAGGTGCGGGACGTGAGTCCGAGCGCGACACTTCGCTGGAAAAGAACGCCACCAACTGAGCCAGCTTCTTGGCTTCGTTGGACATGACCTCACTCGCGGAGGCCGCCTCCTCCACCAACGCCGCATTTTGCTGCGTAATCTGATCCATGTCGCCGACCGCAACACCCACCTGCTGGATGCCCGTCGACTGCTCTTTGGCACTGACCATCAGTTGCTCCATGCGCTGGGCCACGCCGTTAATGGCCTCGACGATCTTGCCCAGCGTTTCGCCGGAACGCTCGACGAGCTGCGAGCCCTCGTCGACGCGGCGCACCGAATCATCGATCAGCGTTTTGATTTCCTTGGCCGAATCCGCGCTGCGCTGAGCAAGCTTGCGCACTTCGGAGGCGACCACGGCAAAGCCGCGGCCCTGTTCGCCAGCTCGCGCCGCCTCCACCGCCGCATTGAGCGCCAGCAGATTGGTTTGAAACGCAATCTCATCAATCACGCCGACAATGTTCGCGATGCGGCCACTCGAGTCCGAAATGTTCTGCATGGCCAGAACCGTCGCTTTTACCGACTCGTCCCCTTCACGCGCGTAGGCGATAGATTCTCTTGCAAGTCGATTGGTAGAGTTGGCGTTCTCTTCGCCCATCTGCACAGTGCGCAGCATCTGTTCCATGCTTGCTGAGGTTTCCTCCAGCGACGAGGCCTGCGACTCCGTGCGTCGGCTCAGGTCCATGGTGCCAGCCGAAATCTCCGCCGAAGAATCAACGATTACCTGGGCGCCAGACGAGATGCCGTCAATAATGTCGCGAACGCGATCCACCATCGAGTTTGCGTCGTGCTTGAGCTTGCCGAACTCACCTGCATAGTCTTTCTCGATTTTCTGCGTCAGATCACCTTGCGACATGGCTGAGAAAACTCGGCCGATCTCCTCGAGGGCACCACCGGTGGTCTGGAGCAGCGCATTGAGACCTTTGCTCACGCTCAGGAAAAAGCCCCTCTTGCCAGCCGTATCGACGCTCCGTCCGAAGTCGCCAGTCGCCGCCGCATGGATGATCTCGTCAATTTCAGATTCGATCTCCACCTCGACGGTTCGGTCTGACCATTCGACAACCGTTCCAATACGATCACCGGTCTCCGAAAGAATCGGATTGGACGTGACGCTGAACGTCTTCGAGCCAACCTGCAGCTCCTGCGTGCCCGTGGACATTGCGCTGCCCAATGTGTCACCGAAGAACTTGTCGAGGCTCTGTCCCGCGGCGCGCTGGGGATCGAATCCCGGACTGAAGACGCGAAAATCCGCGTGGGCGCGATTGAGTAGCGAATTGAACGAATCGTTGGCGTAGATCACGTTGTTTTGATCATCAGCAATAATCGTCGAGGTGGACGAATTGTCGAGCGCCTGACGAATGCGCGCGTTTTCATTAGAGATGATCTTCTCTTCCTGTATGCGCTGGAGCGCTTCGGTCTGGTCCTGCCACTCGACGACAACGCCCAGAAACTCATTGTTCTCATCGCGAATGGGCGTGGTAGAGACATCGAACGTCATCGAGCCGATTACCTTGCGCTCGTGCATGGCATCTCGCAGCCCGCGCAGGGTTCGACGATGCTCAGTCGAATTGGCGTAGAACATATCGAGCGGTGAGCCAATGAAGCTGTCGGCTCGAAAGCCCGGAACCGCCGATTCCAACACCGCGCGAGAGGTCGAGATCAAGCTTGAGAGCGCCTGGTTCGCGTACACAATTTTAAACTCGGCATCCGTGATCATGGCGGCGGTCGCCGAGACGTCGAGGGCCTGCTTGACGATGGTGGTTCGACGGGCCTGAAGCACGGCCTCTTCGGCCTTTCGTGCAGCGAGGTCCGCCTGTTCCTGTTGTTTCGCGCCGGATTCCTCGACCTGATCGAGCGCCAAATTGACGCCTTTGGCCAGCGCACCAAGATCACCAACGAAGTGCTCCGACACGCGCTGATTCGAATTGCCGCTGGCAAGGGCACCGAGCACCTTGTTGGTGCCTTTCAATGCATCGGACAGACTCACGAGAAGCCCATCGAACGCGCGGGCGGTCTTGCCCACTTCGTCCTCGCTGAAATCCTCATGAGTGGCGCTGAACTCACCGGTTTTTTCAACTCGCTGAATCTGATCGCTGAGCGCAAGAATGGGCTTGGTCAGCCACTTGCCTATGTAGTAGGCGAGCAGGCTGATCAGAAGGGATGCTGCCGCAAGGCAGAAGATCATCACCATCTCGAGTTGCTTGACGCCGGCGAACGCTTCGGCCACATCCAGCTCAACGACCACCGCCCATTGGGTGTCGCCGATTTCAATTGGCGAGAACGCTGACAGCACGTCGTTACCGTTGTAGTCCACAATCACGTCTTCAGCGACATCGCCACGAAAGGCACGCGCCGGGGCATCGGTATCGACGCGGCCTGTTTCGGGTCGCTTGAACGAAGCGGCCACAGAGTGGCCTTCAGGATCAAGATAGGAATCCGAGCGCATGAGGAAATCCTGGCCCACCAAATAGCTTTCCCCCGTCTCGCCCATGCCTGAACGCTGACTCATGATCGCGTTGACCGGCTCCAGCGGAATCTGAAAAGCGATTACGCCAACGCGCTGTCCGTCTTTGAAAATTGGCGCCGCGATAAAACTGGCCGGAGCGTCGTACGACGGGCGGTAGGGGCGATAGTCTTCAAACGCCGTCTGTCCGCTTGGCAACGTCGCCGCAATTTTGAACGCGCTTGCGAGGTTGGTGTCCTTGTACGGGCCGGTTAGAAGGCTGGTGCCATAGTCGAGCTCTTTGTATACCGAGTAAACGATGCTTCCGGTCTGAACATCGACGAGGAAAATGTCGTAGTAGCCGAACTCTTCAAGGAAGTTGCGGATGTTCGGATGATAGGTGGCATGGACCGCGTGATAGGCAGCAGAACCGGGCGCTGCATCGAGCATGTGCTTTTCACCGAGCTTGCTCTGATTGTTCGAGATGTAGTGATACTGAGCGGCCAGTGCGTTTGTGCCGAGACCGTCTACCAAAGACGCGATATCCACGGTTTCACCGGCATTGCGATTCTTATACTCCGTGCCAAATTCATCCTGATAGAAAGCCGTGACAGAGCTTAGCTGGACGCCATTGGCCTTCTGGTCCGAGAAAGGCGACTGAACAAGCGTCGGGAACGTGTCTTTGAACGCGACCATCGCTTCGGCAATCGTGGTGCTGGTGGCTTTTTTCCTTCACCTGGCTGCTCACCGTATCGAAGTGACGCTGGATAGCTTCCGCCTTGATATCACGAACGGCTGCCAACTGAGCAAACGCCTGACTCTGCACCTCGTTCTTGGCCACCATCAGGGAAATGCTGGAGATCAGTTGCATGGGAATCAGCCCAACAAACAGCAGCATCACTATTTGTTTTTTGCCGATCGAGAGGTTGCTGAAATAACGTAGCATCTTGATTCCTGTCTTGAATCAGGTTCACTCACAGCGAAGCGACATGGATATGGCACACGTGCCCGTGCGCAAAATTCCGCCCTTCACTATCGTTAGCGACCGTGGAATGGGGAACTTGATCGAGTTACGGCGCTTGCTGGCGCTAGAGATCGAACGCCATTGAATAGCCGATCACGAATTTGATCGAGCCGTTGTCCAGATTGTCGCCCTGCGGACTGACGGGCAAATCCGTATCGGTGATCATGAATGTGAAGTCCTTCACGCTCAGCATCACGCTGTAATCGACATACCCGCCCGGCACACCGTTGAAGGCTTCGCTGAAGTCGCCGTCGTGGTAACCCAGATGCGTCGTCAACTCCGCGCCACTCGCAAACGCATGAGTGTATTCGAGGGACAGGTAGAACGTTGTGCCAAAACCGAAATCCTGAGCCCCGACTTCGTCCGCTTCGGTGCCACTCAGCACGTTCAGACCAAGACTGACGTTGCGCCAACCAATCGAGCCGTAGATTTCATGGAAATCGAACTCGTTGATCGCATCGTAGTTGTAGTACAGCCAACCTACGTCGTAGGAGAACTCGCCGCTTTCGGCCGCAAAGCCGGCGTAAACGTCGTGCTCATAGGAAATAGGTGTCGTCCGATGCGTACTCGACGTTGGACACCCAGGTGCCCGCGTAAAGGCCGTTTTCATGGGAATAGTCCAGGCCGCCGGACAGGGCGACAGCATTGTTGGACTGGGTGAGACCGCGCCAGATGTAGTTGTTGGTGATACCGACATTGGCCGCCAGATCGGCGAAAGCCACCGGCGTAGCGAGTAGCGTTAGCGTGAGGGCAAGCCCTATTCGCGCGTGATTCATCGTGCTCTTCCTTGATTTGAATACACTTGGAGAAGCACTTGGTCGGCGCCGCTCGTTCCCTGCGCAGAACTCCGCAACCCTTGAGATCAGTCGTGACTCGTTGTTAGATAAGTACTTCGGCGAGGTGCACGGCGGGTGACAAACGTCGCATTGGCGCTACTGGGAGTGGTAGCGACGGGCAAGTGGGTAGCTTTAGAGGGAGATCGGCGCGGGCATCAACTTTCTGCTGACTGGCAACCTGATCGAGGACTTGCTTTTGGCGGGTTTTGCGTTGCTCTGACGTGACGCGCTGAATAGGAGGGTACGCCTTATCTTCTTTTCCTTTGGCACTGCCGGTACACTCGACCGCGCGTGAACGCGCAGACCCAATGCTGTCCCACTGTGCCAGTGAGGTTTGAATTTTGAACAGCGCGTCGCATCCACTACTGCTCGCCAAACTCGTTGCGCTTCTTGGATCAATCGCAGCGAACGGACTCGAGCCAAACTACTACCCTGACGTTCATTTTGACTGGGGCGCTTATTACGAGCAGCTTGGCTATTTCGATGCGTCCGTTGAAAAGCAGCCGCTTGCACAGCAACGCGCCAATGCGGCGAGGCTAGTTCAGCCGCCATCCGCCGCCGCGCTCAATGCCGCCGAACAACGGTATCTGCCAGAGCTATATGAGTTATCTGACGCCGCCGGAGAGATGGGCAGGTCCGCACTGCGTGATGCCAGCAAAGCCCGCTCCTATCGAGCACAGCTCAGAAATCATGGACTCAATGCAGACAATCTGGCACATGTTATCGCCGCCTATCTGATATCAACTCATAATCTCGAGCACCGCGATACACCGGGTCTTGGCGGCGTATCGGAAGGTATTGTGTCGCACATAAAGGGCAAGGTGACTGACGTGCTTACCGAATACCTGCCGGCCTCGATCAGTAACGAGGACTTGCGCTCTGTGCTCGACGAGACTCGCGCTGAATTCATCCTTGTCCAAGACGTGATACGTGAATCGGCAAACGATGCGCCAGCGGACAAAAAGTTCGTTCGTGATCTTATGCTGCGCCGCTCTACGGACTACTCAATGGTGCGCAGCAAAAAAGAGGGCTACGATCTCCAGGACTGATCGTACACACGCTCAAGCCTGGAAAGTTGGTCCTCACTCAAGAAGCCAACAGAGCGAACAAGCAACGACGCCGAGTCGGCGCTTTAATCTCAAACCAAGTGCGAATGCTGGTCATCTCGGCGGTCGGCGCGTGGCGTTCTGAATTGAAGCCCGCGCTGTGCGCGTGTTGTTTCGGGTGTTGGTGACCCTGATTTGCGAGCTAACACGCCTTACTAGGGACAACCCCAAGAATTTTTTCATGATGCTGGAAGATAATAATGAATGAAATTAGTGCTATAGAAGCTCTCTCCATCCCGCTGGGCGTATTGATTGGTGCCCTTGGACTAACGCAGGCTCACGCCGAAGCATTTGGCCCTTTCAACTACCGCTGCTTCGACGTAGACGCGACAGTGGGCTGTGACGCCTCGCAGGAAAGCCCGTTTGTGGACGGTAGCTTTACTTACTTTTATCTGGAGGACTTCGAAGACGGCTTGTTTGACGTGCCCGGTATCTCGCCACAGCAGGGTGGAATTCTGGAAGGTTTCGGCCAGTTCCAGGACTCAGTTGACGAGGACGACGGCGTCGTCGACGGAGTCAACTCTCCGCAGAACAAAACGTTCGGCATTGCGGGTGGTGTAGTCACCATTACTTTTGATTTCATTCCCGCCGAGTTAGGTGGTCAACTGCCAACGCATGTCGGTCTTGTCCTGGTGAACAACTTCAACGGCTTCGAGTTTCGCGCGTTCGATATCAACGGCAACGAAGTTGAAACCGTGACGGGCACCACCAATTTCGTGGCCAATGGCAGCACGCTTGACGATAATTTTACCGGGGCTTCCCACATGCCAGGTATCGCGTCCATGAGTATTTCCGGTAGCGGTGGCGGCATGGAAATCGATCACATTCAGTATGGATTTGGCTGCGACGCTTCCGCGGGCGCCGACGAAGATGAAGACGGCATCGCTGACGTAGACGATAACTGCTTGTTCGTACCCAATCCGGATCAGCGCGACACAGACGGAGATGGTTTTGGCAACATCTGCGACACCGACCTTAACGACGATGGCGTTACCAATTTTCTCGATCTTGGCTTGCTCAGAACCGTTTTCTTTACGCCCGATGCGAACGCCGACTTCAACGGTGATGGCGTCGTAAATTTTCTGGATTTGGGATTATTTCGTGTGCGATTCTTCCAGGCCCCAGGGCCAGCATGCGGGGCGCCAGTCGTCCGCTAAGCGGGATTGGGCTCTCGTCGCGAGCT
>CAZXCL010000059.1:0-27252 GCA_964639265.1 uncultured Gammaproteobacteria bacterium
GCGCCCGTCGCAGAACCGCGAATACTACCACGTTTGCCCTGAGCAAGGACTCCCGCGGACGGCGTAGGCTGCCTCTTGAATTAAGGCAAATCAGCGCCGACCGATCAGCTTGTGCCAGAGCACCAGACCCGCAAACCGTGGCAGCGCCGTCTGGCGCAAAAGCCGCCGCGGATTACTGAGCAATCGATACAGCCATTCAACATTCAGACGCCGCCAGATCGCCGGCGCGCGTTCAACATGGCCGGCGAGCACGTCGAAGGTTCCGCCAACGCCCTGGCACAAACGCGCGCCGCACGCTTCAAGATGCTCGGCCATCCACAATTCCTGGCGGGGACTGCCCAGCGCCAGAAAAACAATCACGGCGCCGCTACTGCGAATCTGCTCCACAAGCTGCGGCATATCCTCAGCGGACACGTAGCCGTTGTGACGGCCCGCAACGTTCAGACTCGGGTAGCGTCGCTGGAGTTCCTCTGCCGCCGCCGCGTTGACCTCTTCTTTCGCGCCAAACAGAAACACGCCCCACCCTTCCTGGGCCGCCAGGTCGCACAGCTGCGGACAAAGATCGGCGCCGGCCACGCGTCAGAATGCCCGCCTCATTGAGCGCACGCTTGAGATCGGCATCTTCGCGCGCCTTGATAACCTTCTCCGGATTCACCGCAAGCACCGTACGGCCGACGTCACCGCGACCAATTTCACGGGCTCTTTCGATGGCGCCGTCCATGGTCAGGGCATCGACGGGCACGCCAAGAATATCGAGCCGATCCGCCATCTAGTCTTGCTCCTGGTCGGCCTTGCGCAGACGGATCACGCGTGCGGGATTGCCGCCGACGATGGCCCATTCGGGCACGTCACGCGTCACTACCGCCCCCGCCGCAACGATACCGTGATTGCCTATCTCCACGCCTGGCATGATCAGGGCGTTTGCACCAATCCAGACATCATTGCCGATGCGCACACTGCCTTCGACCTCACCCTGCAACCGGATGGGCGTATCCAAATCGTCGAAACGATGATTGCGCGTGTAGATCTTGATGTCAGGCCCCATCAGAACATCATCGCCGATGACGGTGTTGGCATTGATGACGCAGCCCTTGCCGAGTTCTGAGTTATTGCCAATGGTGATGCGCGGCGAAACGTCGGCGTTGAATTTCACGCGAATGTTGGTGCCGGCCGAATCGGCAAACTGGCCAACTGCCCAGGCACGAAGACGCGGAAAGAACAGGCGGTACGGTCGATACACTTCCGGCGTGAAACGCAGGAACATCATGTAGACCAAATAAACGAGTTTGCGATAGATCGTCATGAGGGCAAAAGCGAATGAACCAAAGACTCGTAGCGTGCCTTAATGCTGGCGGGAAGAAAAATGTCGAGCTCACCGGCCTCGCGCATGGCGCGGACTGTTGCACGCAACGCCTCGTTCCCGTCGACCAAACGCCGCATGGCAGCGGCCACAGCTTCTACGTCGCCCGCCGCCACTGCCGCGCCGATTTGCTCGGCCTTGAAGAATCCATCAATGCTCGCACCGTTGGCAAAGACCACGGGGATACCAGCGCAAAGTGCCTCGGCGAACACCATACCGAACGTCTCACGCGGGCTCGGCATGACCAACCCCAGATAATCACTGAAGCGCTGCATCAGCGCCTCATGCTCCAGCGGTCCCTTGAAGCTCACCCGGGCGCCTAGTCCCGCTTGTTCAACCTGAGCTTGCAGCGCCGACCAGTTTCCATTGCCGTAGACGTCGATCCCTATATCCGCATGCTCATTGTCCAGCAATTTAAGCGCATTGAGTACGTCTGCAAAGCCCTTTGCTTTGTATTGATTCGCGCGAAACACCGTAACAAAGCGCGACCGGGAGGCCGTTGGCGCGATCGATGCCAGCGCCGGCGCGTGCAAAACTGCATTTGGAATCGTCGTCGTGGTCGCGTTGAGGGGTGCTTCGAGAAGTCGCGTGAGCGCCTGTTTGGCCCACGGTGCAAGCAGCACCACACTGGCGGCATCCTGCAACAATCGCCGACCTGTTCGACGCAGCCTGGCGCTAATCGCGAATACGCGAAGATCGGTATATGGCCGGACGCTGTAGATGCGAGGCAGTTCCCGCGCGGCGGCCAGATTGTCGGCCACAAATCCCTCCATCGACACCTTGTGCGCGTGCACCAGATCATACGTCTGCGGTCGCGCCGCGAGCGCCGCGTCGACACGCCTGGCCACTCGCCGCATGAAGTGTCCGTGCAGCACGGCTCGAGGCAAGGCGAAATACTGAACGACTAACGTATCGCCTTGCCAATGGGTCTTCTCGCGCCACGGCTGCAATACACGCGTGAGCGACACAACAACATGATCAATGCCGTTCGCGTAGTCGAGCAGATGCTTGACCGCAGTGGTTTTGGGTCCGGGCGACATGCCGTCGGGGAAGTTGGCGGCAAGATGCAATACTCGCGGACGCCGGGCGGTCTGCGGGTCGCTCAACATGTCCTACTCCGCCGCCAGCGTCTGGGCCACATTGGTCGCACCCAGTTTGCCGCGCCCCAGATAGCTCAAATAGACGAGCACCAGCGTAACCTGGGTGGCCAGAAAGCCCAGCACGACGCCTCGAATCTCATAACTGCGCACCAACCAGACACCGAGCGACATCGTCACAAGCAAAGCGATGACCTTGGCCGCCACGCCCACCTTGAATTGATTAGTGGTACGAAACGCCGTGCCGAACACCGCATTGGCAATCATTAACGCGTAGGCCAGCGCAAAGATCGCCATGTGTGGCGCCATAACGGTGTAGTCCTCGCCGTACACCAACCGCAGTAGCGGCTCAGCGATCAGTGACACCAGCACGAGATAAGGCAACACCAGTGTACATGTGAGCGCAATCAGATTGCGCAGCGACCGACGCCAGTCATCATAGCCGCCGTCGGTGAGCGCACGTCGAATGCGTGAGACGCCGTGCGCCATGATCCCCGCCATGAGCATGTTTACAACGTTGAGCAAGCTCTGACCGCTGCCGAAGTACCCCGCCGTCGCACTGCCGAGAAAAAAGGCCACAAAAAACACGTAGGCCTGATTCGACAAACTGTGCGCGACGGCATCCAAAAGAATCCAGCGACCGTGCCGCCAGTTTTCCCGCGTCACGTCCGCGAGCTCGGTGTGGCCTTCACTGTTGAAATCACGCCACGACAACAGTGCTGCAACAAGCGCGCCCAGACCAAACGCGGCGATCGCACTTACTGAGTCCCACAGGCCCGCCGCAATGAGTCCCGCAATAAGCACATAGCGCAGACCGTGGCAGGCGAGATCCAGCTGCACCGCCCTGCCCCCGCGGCCGCGTGCGAAGGCCGTGTAGCGGCAAAAATGATAGAGGATAATCGCTCCCATCGCCGCGCAGGCCACAGCGACAAACAACGCCCCGCGATCGGCCACTACAAACATCGCGCCGGCAAATACGATTAGCGTCGGTACGATCAGCAAAAGCTGCAACGTGAGCTGAGCGCGAAAATAACTGTCGTCGCGCCCCACCCCGAGAATACGAAGCGGCGTCACAATGAGCGCAGCGTGTACGCCCAGTGCAATCATCAGGGCAGCGAAAAAAACCGTGTAGCGACCCAGGTCTTCGGCACTGGCAAGCCGCGCAAGCAGCACGACGCACAAGAAATTGGCGACCGAAGACGTGCCTTGCGATACCAGCCCCCGCAGGTAGCCAGACTGCAGCACTCGGCGCGGCATGCTGACGGGCGAACCCATCGTCGTCAGTCTGCCCGGTTGGTCAGCGGGCGAATGGGACGCCGGGATTGTTTGACCTTGGCGGCGGGCGCGGGATCTCGTCCGCGCAGAGAAAGGGCAAACACGGCAAACATCCAGAAGATGATACTGCGCATACCGGCCGCGCTGTGAATAATGCTCTCCGCAGCGTTGGTCACAAGCAGAAACAACAGAGCAAAAAACACCGCTGGATACTGTCTGGCCTGATCGTGTTTCATCATGGCAAAAACAGGAATGAACAATGCCGCAAGATAGAAGATGAACCCTACCGCACCACTATCCAGAAGCGACTGCACATAGCCACTGTGCAATTTGGAACGCGCCACAACTTCGCTGTCGGGGCCGCTTTTGAACACCCCCCCAAAATCGCTGCTGGACACCCCGGTCAGACTCTGCGCACCGAGCGTAAAGCCGTAGCCAAGCAGCGGACGACTGCGGTAACCCTCAAACGCCAGTTCCCACATGTCGGTGCGGCCCGTCAGGTTCGACACCGTATCAAGGCGCAGTGACGAGGACAGCTTGTCACCGCCCAGATCGAAGCCTGCCCCGATCAGTGAACCAACCGTTATCACCCCCATCGCCGTCACGCCAATCACGACTTTGCGCATGCGCGGTTTGTAGATCCACATCGTGCCCAGAATGGCGGCAGCGGCTCCTATCCAGAACGTGCGCGATCCGGTCAGGGCAGAACAAAACAAGGCGACGCCAAGCATCGGCAAACGTATGAACAGCGTTCTGACGCCAAACCACGTCAGCCCGAGCAGGGACCCGGCAAGCGCGCCCATGGTTGCAGGCTCAATAAGCACGCCGCGAAAACGCATACGGCCGCCGGTAAACTCAAACGCCATGCCTTTGGCAACGAAGTAAGCGCCAATAGAGATCACGCACAGAATGCTCATACCGAAGACCAGTACGTGCACGACAAAGTCGGGATCGCGCGGCCGGTTCGACGGAAAGCCCTCGAAGTAAGCCATAGAAAAAATAATGACGGCCGCAAGCGATGCGACCTGCAAAAGCACAAAAACCGACGCGTCGGCCACCACACTCGAAAACGCCAGAATCGCCAGGTAGGCCCAGATTGGTCGATATCGCTTGAGCACCTGCGGTGACAGCGAGCCAAGCAGCCACACCATGCCGATCAACAATCCGATACCCTGCGCCACGCCGCGCGCAACCAGTCGGTTCACGGGCAGATTGGCATCCAGAAGTAGGAGCAACAGCAAAAAGCCAACGATGAATATTCTCATCGTGCGTCGCCACGGGGCGCGGAAGGCCGATCTGAAGAGACGCCGGCACATACGGCAGCACGATCGGGCCAGAGCGGCAGCGGCGCACCGATATAGGCCTGCTCGCGCAGGTTGCGCAGCGTGGCATCAGCAAACCGCGGCATGTGCCAGAACGCCGATCCCGACCGCGGCCAGCGCGAACGCGACGCCTCGACAAAGCCCGCCAGCTGATCCGCCTGACGTGGCGCCCACTCGCGCCTGGCAACTCGCGATGCGTTCGAGAACAGCAGCGTGAAATGTTCTGCGTCCGGCAGCTCGGCAATCACTTTGCTCGCCTGCGCGAATTTCGGTCGCTCGTCGTAGTCCATCGCGAAGATTACGTCGATCCAGCCCTGATTTACCCACGCCACACTGTCCTGTCCCTGCAGGGCAATCGCTTTGTTGGAGGGATGCGCGTCAACGGTTAAGGGAATCTCACAGCGCTCCTGCCGACGAACCTCGTCCACCCGTCGGACGATGTCCCCTACCGCAGCGGCATTCCACTGGCGGAGTCGCTCTGCGGCCGCGGCGCTGACCCGCCGTTTGACCAGATCGACACTGAGGCTATGACCCGAAGACGCACGGTATTCCTCTTTGCACGTCTCGCTCTCGCAAAATCCAATCGACCGAATGTAGTCGAGGTTGATGCCGTCCACCGGATACTTCCGGATAACCTCAGCAATAATGTCGACGATGTAGTCGCGAAACGCGGGGCGGTGCACATCGTAGGCGTACTGCGGCGTACCGCGTGGTGCATACTCCGAGCGCCAATCGTCCTCGCGTTTGACCACCGTAAACCAGGGATGGACCTCGATGCCGCGCGCGTGGGCGGCCTTGAACAATGCATCCAGCGGATCAAAGCCTGAGCGGCTGTGATGCGCCAGCTCTTTCTCCCAGCGTGCTTCGGATGACGGATAGCGTGTTCCGCGCCCGTGCCACACACAGGGGATCAGAACATTGAAACCACCGGCGACCGTTCGATCAACCGCTCGCTGAACGGCTTGCGGCGACTCGGCCCACTCGCGTGTTTCGAAAAAGATAACGCGACGCTCGTTGCCCTCCACAACAGAACGCGAGGTCGGCATCCAGGCGTTTTCAGCCAGCGATGCCGAGTCAAACCGCGTCTTGCCCTGCTCGAATCTGAGCGCAATCTCAGTCTTGGCAAGAGCGGACGACGACAGGAAATCGACCTCAATCTGACCGCGGAACTGGCGCTTTACCTTGCGCTCCGCGGCCGAGTCATTGCCCAGGGTCAGCGGACCGGATAACGAGTATTTCGGCAATCGGGCCTGCTTCGATGCGGCCAGTAGACGGCCGTCGACGTACAGCTGGCAGGTGCGCTCGGCCCCGGATTCCCACACCGCGACGATGTGTGTCCAGGCGCCCGGCAGCAATTCATGATCGGCCTTGCAGTGCACGCGGTCCTGATTGCTCACCACAACAAAGAGTTTGCCGGCGCCGGCTGGCTCCCACCAACCCTGCGAAATCGCCAGATAGGAATTGGTTTGGCTATCCCAACGCGCGCTCAGAAACGTCGCAGAATCGTCGGGAGAAAAGTCGGCGTCGGGCCGTACCCACAGCCCAATGCTGCCGCGCTGGGAATTGATTTGCGGTGCGCGCAAGGCCGCCGACGGGAGGTCTCGGGTAATCGAAAAGCCGCGTTCGGCGTCGGCGTCCACCGTCGCCCCGCGACTTTCCGACGCGCAACCGGCCAGCCACAACGCGACGCTTGCCAGCGCAAGGCCAAGTGCCACGCGCAGGCGGTACGTCCTGACGGCGTCCACCCGGATCGTCATCGATCAGGATTCCGAAATTTCTTCGGCACCCAGCTGCGAGGGCTCACCGCCGCGCCCGGCAAAGATACCGCCAAGCTTGCGATCGCGAACCACGTCCTTGATGACATCGCCGGTGATCTCCTTGTCCTGCTCGGCAAAACCGTAGACCAGCGCCGTATCGCAAATACTGTTGATCACACGTGGAACGCCGCGACTGTAGTACCAGACCATGGAACAGGCGGCCTCCGGAAACAGCGCATCATCGCCACCGGCCACCTTGATGCGGTGATGAATGTAGTCGACCGTTTCCTGGGCCGTCAGTGCCTCAAGGTGATAGCTCACCGAAATGCGCTGTGCGAACTGTTTGAGGCTCGGCAGCATCAGTGTTGAGCGCAACTCGGGCTGACCCACGAGCACCAACTGCAGCACCTGATTTTTGTCTGCATTGATGTTGGACAACATGCGCAGCTCTTCGAGCGTATCCACCGACAGGTTCTGCGCCTCGTCGATAATCAGGACGGTCCGCCGATTGTTGGCGTATTCGTTGACCACAAAATTGACGAAGCTCTCATAGAGCTCCACCTTCTCCATGCCCTTGTACTCGAGGCTGAAGGACATCAGCACCCACTGCAGAAGCTCACCAAATGACTGGTGTGTGTTACTGATCAGGCCCACCGTGATGTCGTCTTCCATCTCATCGAGCAGCCGCCGAATCAGCGTGGTCTTGCCCGAGCCGATTTCGCCAGTGACCACACTGAAGCCGGCGTTGTTGACCATGCCATATTGCAGCATCGTCAGCGCCATTCGGTGCTTCTTGCCAAGGTAGAGAAACGTCGGATCAGGCAGCAGCGTGAATGGCTTCTCACTGAATCCGTAAAAACTTTCGTACATGTTTTGATCCGATCAGCCCGGCACCGCGTCGGCCCGGGCGATCCTTAATAATACGCGGACGAATAGCCCTGAGATTTATTCAGGACCGTACCGATAATGTTGCTGTCAGCGAGCACTTCGTACACCGTGCTCAGCTCCCCCTGACCGGTCTGACCCTCGGCCACCACCAACAGTGTGGCATCGGCATTGGGCGAAAACGCCAGCGCGTCATCGGTGGCAAGAACCGGCGGCATATCAAAGACGACAATACGCTCCGGATAGCGCGATTTGATTTCGGCGATGATGCTCAGCATCTCCGGCGAGCTCAAAAGCTCCGAGGAATTTTCCACCCGGCGGCGTGCCGGCAGCACGACCAGCCGCTCGACGTCGGGATTAAACAGCACCTCGGACATGGTGGCGCTGGACTCCAGAATATCCACAATCCCCGCCTTGGGCTGATACCCGAACAGTTCGTGCAAACCCGGACGGCGCAGATCCAGATCCACCAGCAAAACCGTATGGCTGACCTCGCGCGCCAGACTGATCGCGAGATTCACGGCCGTCAGACTCTTGCCTTCTTCAACGCCGGCACTCGTGACCATAAGCGAGTTCCAGTTGTTCTCACGCATGCGTTGCAGCACGCGGGTGCGCAGCATCCGGTAGGCATCGGTCGCCGACGCAGCCGAGTCACCACCGAGCACACGGTTGGCGCTAAGCACGGCCGGATCGGGGCGAAACACCGTGGTTTCGGTGTAGACGATCTTGTCGCTGGTCGCAGCCACCGGCTTGGGTGTTACCCGCTGCAACAGCGATCGTGCGGGTCGCGGCTCGTTTTCGCGTTCTTTCTTGGCGCGCTCGAGCGCCTGCTTTATGCGTTCCATCGTGGCGTTCCCAACAAGATTGTTTCCCGCATCATCACAGCCCCACCTTGCGCATCAGCGCGTACCAGAGGACGTCAAGGGGTTTATAAAGAAAATTTACGGCCGTGGCGGCAATTGCGACGGTTGCAATCAACCCGCCGGCAACCAGCAACAGACCTTTGCGCGAGCTGCGCGCGTCGAGGCTGTTCTCGATCATCGGAATCATCGCCAGCGGTGGCGCACCGCCTAGTGCGGTGATGTCATGGGACGAACGAATGCTGTCGTCCACGTTCTCGGCCATGGCGGCGGCGGCAAGCATACCCATCAGTGACAGGATGAAGCCGAGGAACAGCAACACCCAGCGATTGGGCCAGTGCGGCTGCGTTGGCGTAAACGGGGGCTCAAGCAGATTAAAGGCCTGTGCCTTGCCCTCACTGACCAGCATGGCGCCGATGCGCGCGTCTTCTGCCTTGGCCGATGATTCCTGCAAACGCATGCGCGAGGCTTCAAGGTCACGCAGCAGCGCCGAGTACTCGCGCTCCACCATGGGCGTCTGGTCAATCACCGCCTGTTTTTCTTCCACGGCCTTTTGCAGTTTCTTGTACACCTCGTACAAGGCCTGAGCCTCCGACTGCGCCTGCGCGAGATTGGCGCGCAGCGTGATGTAGGCGGGATTCGTCGGTATCTCGCCGGTATCGGCCAAGGCGTCGCCGGTTGCCAGCGGCTCCGGCGCCACGCGCCGTGCCACAGAGCGATTGACATAGCCCTGCACGCCGGCCGGGGTAACGATCTTGAACCACTCGTCATTGCCATCGTCCACGAGTGTGGCGCTGGCGCCGCTCGCAAGCGTACCGATCACCGGCGTATCGGTGCCCGGGCCGTCACGCACGTTGATTGAATTGACGACCGCATCCACAGGCGTAACCGTCGAGGTAAGTAACGTGTCGAGAGCCTCGACGCGGGTGCTGCGCAGATTGGTCAGACGACGCTTGAGACTGATGATCTCGGGATGCTCTTCGCCGTAGCGGCTGCGCGCCAGCTCAAGCTGATTTTCAGTCTCGGTAATCTGGAAATCGATCGCGTCGACGTCGGAACCGTCACCCAGATTGTTCTCGCTGCGAAGCTCCTCCACCATGCGCCGATAGCGCGTCACGTCGGGGTGATCGCTGGCGTACTTTGACTCGGCGATGCGCAGCTCCGCCTCCAGAATCAACAGCGCCTGACGCGGATCGGTCATCTCCGCACCGGCGCCCGGCAGGTTGGGGTCGGTTTGCAGAAGCTGGGCTTCGAGCATGATGGTGCGGTTCTTCAGCGCCTGCAGCTTGGACTCGGTGCTGCTCAGATCGTTTTCCAGACGCTGCACGATCTGCATGTTGATCGGCATCAATTCAGGCAGCGAGCCACCATTTTTGAGCTTGAGTTCGGACAGCTGCGACTCGAGCATCGTGACCTGCTGCTGATGCGTTTGCACCAGATCGTCGAGAAAACTCGCCGCGCTTTCGACCTGCGACTTGCCTTCGGTCAGGTTGACCTGACGGTAAAGCGTCACCAGCTCGTTGGCGACCTTCTGCGCCTGCACCGGTTTGCGGTAGTCAAACGAGATGGAAAACGCAATCGTTGCCTTGGTGGGACGACCGCTTCGCGGATCAATAACGTCGGCAGCGACCAGATCGATCGTGATGTCCTCACGCATATCCTCGATCAGTTCGCTGCGTGGCACGCGCTCGACGTCCCACGGGTAGAGCTCATAGTCATCAATGATGCGCGACAGATTGATCGAGGTCATGGCGCGCTGGGTAATGCGCTGCACGCGCTCGTCGGCGAAACTTGTAATGGTGGAACGCACCAGATCTTCAGGAATGTCCTGCCCCTCGATCATGATCAGCGCGCTCGAACGGTACTTGGCCGGCAGCGCAAAGGTCACCACCAGCGAGAGCACCATTACGCCGAGGAACGTCCAGAACATGTGCCAGCGACGGCGCTTCATGATCTGCAGGTAGTCAGATAGTGTCAGTTTTGTTTCTTCCACTTTGTCTTATCTCCGCGCTCTTCCGGGAACGCTATAGGTGTCTCACACATCCCGCACGCAAGCGGGCTTCGACTTATCGGGAAATCTGGATTCTCTTCGGCCGATAGTTGATGTTGATAAACGCACTGACCGAATCAGCGACGACGCGATCGACGCTGCCATCGACGCTGGGATCGAACCCCAGGTTGGCATTGTCCTGCTCGCGCCAGCGAACGCCGGGTACGATCCGCCAATTCTCACTGATCCGCCAGTTCAAGGAGGCCTGTAGCGACACGTAGTCACGGTCGAAGCGCGACGCAGAGGTCGCCGCGCCCGAGCTCAGATAGGTAATGTCTGCATTGGCCGTCATCGTGGGGCGTAACTGATAAAACGACCGCAAGCGCGCTGAGTCGGTTTCCACCAGAAAACCAAGGGCGACGGGCGTAATCGAACGCTCCAGGCTGCCAATATGACGCCAGCGTTCGCCACGGTACTCAAGACCTGAACGCGCAATCACTCCAGTCGAGGTATCCGTTGCCTCGGTCAGGCCTGGATCCGAGAAGTTGCATGGCGCAAGAATCATGGTCACGGCAGGATCGAACAAGCAGGTAATCATCGAATTCTGGTCTCGAGACTCGACCTCGCGCGCACCAATCGAGACGTTGAACTGCACCTTTTCAGAGACGTTCTGGTTCATGCCGATCTGCAGTCCGTAGGTGGTGGATTCGCGTGCGGTTCCATCCGTCAGCACACAGGCACGTCCAAGCAACACCGTGCCGAGAACCGGGAACAATCCGGTATTGGAGCATTCATCGAACAAAAGCGTATCCCGAAACTCGGTCTCGAACTCCTGCGCAAACACCGACAGACTGATTGACGTGCGAGCAGACATCTGCCGCGCGAGAGTCAAGTCAAGACCGTAGCTCTCGTAATCAGTGAGATTGGCCGTCTCGTATTTGCGCTGGTTGAACGACGCACCGAGCGTCAGTTGGTAGAGCTCGGAGATTTGCAGCTGATAGCTCGGACGCACGTCCACCTGCTCCACGCGGGTGGCTTCAAGCCCAAGCAATCCACTGCCCTCGAGTTCAGCGGTACGCTGCGCCTGGCGACTGATTCCGCCACTGATGCCAATCACCGAGCGCTCGCCAAACCAGCGAAAGCCCAGGTTGGCGAACTGATTGTCCGTGTCGAACGCATCCTCATCGAACTTTTCCGCCTCGAGGGCCAGGCCACCGTCAAGGCGCCAGCGATCGCCGGTAGCCGCCAGATCTGTACCCACCGTCAGACGGTACATCAGCGCTTCGGTCTGATCGTTTGCACGGTTGAGCTGCAGGTTGTCGTCGTAGGCAAAGCGCTGATCCACGCGCGGGGTAAACAGGTACTCGGCCGCATGGACGACGGGAACCGCAGCCAGTGTGACCGCAGCACACACAAGGCTTCGCAAAACAAATTGTCCTGCGTTAGGGAACAACGACCACATCTCCGCTCTGCAACAGAATATTGGTCTTCAGGTCGTTGCCTTCCTTGACCTGCGCATAGCGAAACGGCAGTGCCTGTTGCGCGCCGCTCGGGCCACGGCGCAAAATGCGAATCTTGTTCTCAGCGGCAAAAGAAGTGACGCCGCCGGCAATCGACAGCGCCTGCATCACGTCAAGCTGACTGTTCATGACGTATTCGCCCGGTCGGGCAACCTTGCCCAGGACATAAATCTTGTTGCCGTTAACCGCAAGGACCGCGACCGTCACAACGGCATCGGGAATGTAGGACTCCAGTCGATTCGCAATCGCTTGTTGCACCTGGGTGACCGTGCGATCGGCCGCGGCGATGCTGCCCACCAAAGGAAAGCTGATGCCGCCGTCCGGACGGACCAGCACTTCGCGGTTGAGTTCGTCTTCGTTCCAGACCGAAACCTGAAGCACGTCACCCGTGTTGAGTCGATAGTCGGCGCCGTCCTGGGCAAAAACAGCGGGCGCAGACCAGCTCGTAACGACGCTGATCAGCAGGAAACACAGTAGACGGCAATTCATTGATTCAATTCTCCAGTAAAGCGGTGGCGCGAGGGGTCCTGGGCTGCCCGGTCTCAAGCGAGCCGGGTAGTTTGAGACATTTTCGCGTCAAAGTCGTTGCGGTTGGTCACGGTAAAATCACGACTTCGGGTGCCAAAGCCTCCCGCAGGGTGTTTTGCATCATTCGCGCCAACCGCGTAAATGTTAGCAAAAACAAACATTAATGGTACTCATTTTTAGCATAATGCAAACTTCTGAAAACCACGTGTCAAAGACCCCGACATTTAACAAAAGCGGAGCATAGAGCCCAAATGTGGCTCAATTGTGGCCAACTTTGCGGGTAGTGACGCGCCGGACGGACGGACGTAAAGAAGGAAGTGGCGGAGAGGGAGGGATTCGAACCCTCGAAGGGGGTAAGCCCTTGCTGGTTTTCAAGACCAGTGCATTCAACCGCTCTGCCACCTCTCCAGCGGCCGCATTTTGGCCCGTACCACCGGTTGAAGCAATGTCTGAGTGCGATTTAACCGTTTTTTTCGTTCAGTCAACGGCTACACTTAGCGGCTTGCGCCCGCGACGTGCGGGGATTCATGAAGGGATACATGCCTCACCACCTGCGTAAACTCGCTTCTCTGAGTGTCTGCGCCGCATTGTGCGTCAGCGCTATCGCGCAGGACGACGAGCCCATGCTGCTCTCACCAAGCGCACAACTCGATGCGTTTGAACGCGAACTTGCCGATCCAGACCTGACTGAGGGCGAGGCCGAGCGCATCGCTCGTGACGCCAGCGACATACGCACCAATGCAGCGCAGTGTGTCGAGGAGCGAGAAGTCCAGATCGAGCGCCTGAACAGCAACCTGCTGCTCTTAAGCGACACGCAGCCCCAACCCGAAGAGCCAACTGCTGAAAGCCCGGATGATCCCGCGGCGCTGCCGGCCGCCGAGGAGCCGAGCGAAGTCGTGCAGCAGCGCGCCGAGTTCGAAAACCAGGTTGCTGCACTGCGCAATGAAATAGCCGGCTGCCGCTTGACACAGCTGAAGGCGCGCGAAATCAATGAGGAAGCGCTCACACGTTTGAGCTCGCTCCTGGCACGACGTCTGATGAGTCACGGGCAGCCTTCGCTTGAGGCGCTGCGCGACGATCTCGAAGCACCGGCAAAGACTCTGCGCGCCTTTGTGGCCCGCGCCGCCTCACTAGATCGCATGGCAAGCCTGACCCTGGGTCAAAGCCTGCTGGTGGCGTTACTGGGCATCGCTGGCCTCGCCGCAGGCTACGGCGCGCGGGCGCTGATTCGCCGCTGGTCCGACGCCCAACGCGGTCGCGGCGGCCAGCCGGCCATTCGGGTCGTTTACGCGCGCATCGTTGGCCGTTGGTTGCGCATTATTCTGCCGGCTTTGGCCGTCGCCTCGTGTCACAGCCTGTTCCACGCACCGGGCGCCACCGAACTTCCGTTGGTACGCCTGTTCTACGCGCTGGCCATGCTCGGCGTGATCGGCATGCTGGTCGACTGGTGCACCGGCCCCTACTCCCCCGGTTCCGAACTGCTGGAGGACGAGTCGCTTGAGACCGCGATGCGTCACCGCGGCCAGGCGTTGGGTGCGGCTCTGGCGCTCGGATATACCGCGTTCGGCAGCCGCTGGCTTGGTACGCCGCCGCCTGAGGAAGGGCTGGTGCTGCGCGCGATTGTTACGATCGTTGCGGCGGCCACCATTATCTGGCTGGTGCGCAGCGCCCGTTTGCTGCCGGCCATGCGCGGGCGACTGTGGCTGATTCGCAGCGCACTGATTCTGGCCTCCATGGCCGCCGTCATCGCCGAGCTTCTGGGCTATCGCAATCTGTCCAATCATTTGCTCAAAGGTGCGCTGGGTAGCGTGGCGGCGGGCTTCGTGCTGTGGGTGCTGCTGTGGCTGATCAGCGCGACCGTCGACGGCATCATCAATGGCAAGGCCGACCTCAGCTACCGCGTTCGAAACTGGCTTGGTATGCGCCCCAACGAGAACAGCCCGGAGCTTTCCTGGCTGCGCCTGATTCTGAGTGTCGCGTTGTGGCTGGGGTTTGCCGTCACGCTGATATCGCTGTGGGATTCGACCGGCAGCGCTCTGCCCAAACTCACCGGGGTCGTTACGCAGGGCATTGCGCTCAGCGACGAGTACACGCTCGTGCCGCGCGACGTGCTGAAGGGACTCGTTGTCTTTGGCTTGATCATTGCGCTCACGGCCTGGATCAAGGCGCGCATGACCAAACGCTGGTTGCGCGACATGGGTATGGATCGCGGCTCGCGCGAGGCGCTGGTGACGCTCGGCGGTTATGTCGGCTTCCTGATCGCCATCCTGCTTGGCCTGATTCTCTCAGGCGTTGATCTCGGCGGTCTGGCCTTTGTGCTCGGCGCGCTTGGTGTGGGTATCGGTTTCGGCCTGCAGAATATCGTCAGCAATTTTGTATCCGGACTGATCCTGCTGTTCGAACGGCCCATCAAATCGGGCGACTTTGTCAGCGTCGGTGACGTGGAAGGCATCGTCAAACGCATTCGGATTCGTTCGACTGAAATCGAGTCGCTGGATCGGCGCAATATCATCGTGCCCAATTCGGAGCTGGTCTCAACGCAGGTGACCAACTGGGTGCTGCACGATCCCTTTGGTCGTCTGACTCTGAACATCGGCGTTGCCTACGGCAGCGACACAGAGCGCGTACGTGACATTCTCGAACAGGTGGCCAGCGAACACAGCGAGGTGCTGAGCAAAGGACCGGCACCCGCGCCGCGCGCGTTGTTTATGGGCTTTGGTGACAGCGCGCTGGACTTTGAGCTGCGCTGCTGGATTCGGCAAATCGAGAAACGCTTTGCCGTCACCAGCGAACTGAACTTCGCGATTGATCGAGCATTTCGCGACGCCAATATCGAGATTCCGTTCCCACAACGCGATCTGCATTTGCGCTCATGGTCAAGCGGTGCGACCCCGGGTGGCGCGGACCACGTTGAGGACGATCATTTTGATCCGGACGCCGAGGACGGCACGCCCTCGCACTAGACGTTATGCATTTTCCGGCGCTGCCATCAGCGTGCTGACGCCGTCGAGATAAGGCTCCAGTGCCGCGGGCAAGCGCACCGAACCGTCCGCCTGCTGACCGTTCTCAAGCACAGCCACGAGCGTTCGCCCCACGGCCAGAGCCGAACCGTTCAGCGTATGGACCGGCTCGGGCTTGCCGGTCGCCGGATTGCGCCAGCGCGCGCCCATGCGACGCGCCTGAAAATCGCCCGTGTTGCTACACGAGGAAATCTCGCGATACTGATTTTGCCCCGGCAACCACACTTCAAGATCATAAGTCTTTCGTGCGCTGAAACCGGTATCGCCGGCGCACAGATACATCACCCGATATGGCAGCTCGAGCATCTTCAAAACCTGCTCGGCGTGACCAGTGAGCGCCTCGAGCGCAGCGTCCGACTCCTCGGGGGGCACAATCTGCACCAGTTCCACCTTTTCAAACTGGTGCTGGCGAATCATGCCGCGCGTGTCGCGGCCGTAGGCACCGGCTTCGGAGCGAAAACACGGCGTGTGCGCCGCAAATTTCAGCGGAACCTGATCCGCCTCGAGCAGTTCCTGCGCCACCATGTTGGTCAGCGGCACTTCGGCGGTGGGAATCAAATAGTGACCCGCATCGCTGTTGGTCTGATAAAGATCTTCGGCAAATTTGGGCAACTGGCCGGTACCAAACAGCGCCTGATCCTGCACCAGCAGCGGCACGTTCATCTCGGTGTAGCCATGATGGCGCGTGTGCAGATCGAGCATGAACTGCGCGAGCGCGCGGTGCAGTCGCGCCAGCGGCCCGCGCATGATCGCGAAACGGCTGCCGGAAATTTTTGCGGCATTTTCAAAATCCAGCGTGCCGTGAAGCTCGCCGAGGTCGACGTGGTCGCGCGGCTTGAAATCAAAACTCGGTGGCTCGCCCACTTTGCGGATTTCGACATTGGCCTGTTCATCCGCGCCTTCCGGCACGTCGTCGGCCAACAGGTTTGGCACCGCGCTGAGCATGGTGCTGAGCTCATCCTGCACGCTCTGCAGTTCGGCCTCGCTGTGCTTGAGCCGATCGCCGAGGTCCTCGACCTGCTTGAGCAGCGGCGCGATGTCCTCACCGCGACCCTTGGCCGCGCCAATCGATTTGGCGCTCTGGTTGCGCTCCTGGCGCAGCGCTTCGGTGTCCACCTGAAGGGTCTTGCGCCGCGCCTCAAGATCGGCGAAGTCGGCCGCGGGAAAGTCCACCCCGCGTTTGGCGAGATTGCGGGTGACGGCGTCAATGTCATGGCGCAGCAGGCGAGCGTCGAGCATGTTGGCATCTCTTGTCAGCAAAGGAATGAGGCCGAACAGGCCCCGCTCGGGCGCGACACTAGCTAATCAATGCGCGTCCGACAAGCATTCCCAATGCGCAGCCACCGATGCACAGCGTCACGCTCGCGACCACATAGCCGCTGGCCATGAGCCACTGGCCGCGCTCGAGCAGGTTGATGGTGTCCAGAGAGAACGCCGAAAAGGTCGTAAAGGCGCCCAACACGCCGGTGATCAGGAACAGCCGCAGCCACTGAGCATCGGCGCGGGTCGCGAGCAAAACAATCAATACGCCGATGAGAACGCTGCCCACAACATTGGCCGCAAAGTGCCCGATGGGGAAACCACCACCGGTCTGCGTCGTGGTGATGCGGACCAGCGCATAGCGCGCGGCGGCGCCCAACGCCCCTCCCATCGCAACGGCACCCAGTGCAGAGAGATTCATTTGCGGTTGGCGTCCTGTTGCTTTCGCGCCGCTGAATCACGGCGGCGCAGTTCGGACAGGCGTTCCCCGATGCGCTGTTCCAACCCGCGATCCGACGGTTCGTAAAAGACGGGCCGTCCGAGCGACTCGGGCAGATAATCCACACCGGCCGCGTAGGCCCCGGCCTCGTTGTGGGCATGACGATAGCCGGCGCCGTGGCCCAGCTCGTCCATGAGCTTAGTGGGCGCATTGCGCAGATGCATGGGAACCGGCACCGAGCCATGCTCACGCACCGCGGCGGCGGCGGACTTGGAAGCCGTATAGACCGCATCGCTTTTGGCGACGCAGGCCAGGAACATCGCCGCATGATGAATGGCCAGCTCGCCTTCGGGAGAGCCCAGACGGTCGAACGCGCGCGCCGCGTCCAGCGCCACCGTCAGGGCGCGCGGATCGGCGTTGCCAATATCCTCACTGGCGATACGGATCAGTCGGCGCACCACGTAGCGCGGATCGCAGCCACCGTCGAGCATGCGCGCGACATAGTAGGTTGCCGCATCCGGGTTCGACCCGCGAACGCTTTTATGCAGCGCCGATATCAGGTCATAGAAATCGTCACCGCCGCGATCAAAACGACGCACGCCACCGTCGACCACGCGAGCCACCTGCTGCTCATCAACCGCCCCGTCATCCGCGGCGAGCGCGTCCAGCTGTTCGAGGAAGTTGAGCGCGCGACGTGCATCACCGTCAGCGGCTTTGGCAATGCGCGTCAGCGCATCCGAGGGCAGCGTTGAGCGACCAATCGAAAGCGCCGCCTCGGGATGCTCGAGCGCCGCCTCAAGAATGTGCGCCAGCGCTGGCTCGTCGAGCGATTTGAGAACGTAAACACGTGCGCGCGAGAGCAGCGCGTTGTTCAGAGCAAATGACGGATTTTCGGTTGTGGCACCCACGAACACCAGCGTGCCGTCTTCCACGTAGGGCAAAAACGCATCCTGCTGCGACTTATTGAAACGATGTACTTCATCGAGGAACAAAACGGTTTGCACGCCAAACTGTTCGCGATCCTGCTGAGCGGTGCTCACCGCCGCCCGCACGTCCTTCACACCGCACATCACCGCGGACAAGCTCACGAAGCGAGCGTCGTGCTGCCCGGCGAGCATACGCGCCAGCGTCGTTTTGCCCGTACCCGGCGGTCCCCAGAAGATCATCGAATGCAGCGCCCCACCGCTGAGCACGGCGGCAAGTGGGCCGTCGCCCAAGAGATGGGCTTGCCCCGAAAACGCCTCCAGACCGCCAGGGCGCACTCGCTCGGCCAGCGGCGGCTGTGGTCCCTCAGCCATGAGCGGCACGCCCGCGTGGGGTCAGTCGTTCAAACCACACGCACCATCGATCCAGCCCCAGCCACGCCAGCGTCAGGCCAATCAGCGCGCCCAGCGCATTGGCCCCGGCATCAAGAAGCTCGGTGACGCGAATCTGGACAAAACCCTGCAGCCACTCCAGACCAATCCCCATGACCACAAAAAAGACCGCCCAGTAAAGATGCGCACGTCGCGGCCACAAGCCCGCGAACCAGATCATGAGCGTGAAGTAGGCCAGAATGTGGCCGGTCTTGTCGGTCAGCGATTTGGGAATACCGTCCAGAGGCATCGGCCACAACGTCAAGGTGATCACGAACACCACTAATGCGATGCCGATGCCAAGCCACAGCCTTGAGTAGACAAGTGAGCGCATGTGCGTCCGTCAGCGATTATCGTCGACGTCAACGCCCTCTGGGGGCACAAAAGTAAACAGCGAAGCGGGCAACTCGGGATTAACTTCCACCTCGCTCAAAACGATCTGCGTCTTGCTGCCGGTTTTGGCCCACAGTTCGAGCATGCTGATGGTGCCTTTCTCAAAGCCCAATCGAATCTGTTCGAAGTCTGACGAGGAGCCCTTGGGCCGAACTTCAAACCACTCAACGCCCTGCACCTGGTAGGTGCCCATGACGTCGTAGTCGCGCTCGAGATCCGCCTCACCATTAAGCAGCTGCGCCGGATTCGCCCCCTCAAGCGAGGCCACCGTGCGGATATACACCGACTCGAGATCGGGATCGAAATTCCACAACGATTGGCCGTCGGTGACCAGCAGCTGCGGCTCGGGACTGACATATTCCCACCGGAACTGTCCCGGGCTTTGCACGGCCACCTTGCCGATCGACTCGGCGACCGCCTTTTGTTCATCGTTGAGATCGACCTGACGAAATTCGCCGCGCATGGCGCGAGTTTTACCAAGGTAATCCACGAGCCGCTCGCGAGCGACGGCGGCATCCTCCGTCGCCGCGTCGGGGCTGGTGCCCGTTTGTGCAAACGCGAAAACCTGAAATGTACAAAGTGCGCCAAACAGCGCACCCACACGCAAACCGGAAATTGTCATAAATGATGTCCTGCGTAGCTGTCGGCGACCGCGTTAGTCTTTCGGCGGCGGCGGCGCCAGAACTTCACGTGAGCCGTTCGATTCCTGAGCGCTCACAACGCCCGCCTCTTCCATGGCCTCGACCAGACGCGCGGCACGGTTGTAGCCAATCTTCAAACGTCGCTGCACCCCGGAAATAGAGGCTTTGCGTGTTTCGGTGACGATCCGTACGGCCTCATCGTAGAGCTCATCGCCCTCGGCATCGCTGCCCTCAGCGCCGCCGCCGGGCAGTCCCGGTATTGGACCACGCGGACCGGACAAAATTTCGTCGATGTAGACTGGCTCACCGGCCGATTTAAGGTAATCCACGACATGATGCACTTCGTGATCATCGACAAACGCGCCGTGCACGCGGTTGGGAATCGACGTGCCGGGCGGCAGATAAAGCATGTCGCCGTGGCCCAGCAAGTGCTCGGCCCCGATCTGATCGAGAATGGTGCGACTGTCGACGCGCGATGACACCTGAAACGCAATGCGCGACGGAATGTTGGCTTTGATAAGACCCGTGATGACATCCACCGACGGGCGCTGCGTGGCGACCACAAGATGCAGCCCCGCCGCGCGTGCTTTTTGTGCCAGGCGCGCAATCAGCTGCTCAACTTGCTTGCCGACGATCATCATCATGTCGGCGAGCTCGTCAATGATGACGACGATCAGAGGCAATGGCGTGAGCGTGGGCACTTCCATGTCCTCGTTGCCCGGCATCTTTGCAAAGACCGGATCTTCGATCGGCTCGCCCTCGTCGATCGCGTCGCGCACCTTGCGGTTGTAGCCAGCCAGGTTGCGCACACCCAACTCGGACATCAGCTTGTAGCGACGCTCCATCTCGCCCACACACCAGCGCAGCGCGTTGGCCGCCTCTTTCATATCGGTGACCACAGGCGCGAGCAGATGCGGGATACCCTCGTAGACCGAAAGCTCAAGCATCTTCGGATCAATCATGATCAGACGGACCTGATCGGCGGTGGCCTTGTACAGCAGCGACAAGACCATCGCGTTGATCGCCACGGACTTGCCCGAGCCGGTGGTGCCGGCAATCATCAGGTGCGGCATCTTGGCAAGATCAGCGACCACGGCATGTCCGGCGATGTCCTTGCCAAGCGCCAGCGTGATCGGCGAGCTGGCCTTGTCATAGGCATCGGAGCGCAGAATCTCACCCAGTGTCACCAGTTCGCGCTGCTCATTGGGAATCTCAAGACCGATCACGGACTTGCCGGGAATGACTTCCACCACGCGCACACTGGTCGCCGACAACGCGCGCGCCAGATCCTTTGACAGGCCCGTTACGCGCGATGCCTTGAGGCCCGGTGCCGGACGCAATTCGAAACGCGTGACGATGGGGCCTGGATGCACCGACACCACTTCCACCTCGATCCCGAAATCCTTGAGCTTGAGCTCCACCTGTCGGCTACGCGCCTCCAGCGACTCCGCCGAGTGGTTCATGACCGGCGGCGGCGGATCGTCCAGCAAATTCAGAGGCGGTAATTCGTTGCTGCTCGCCGGATCAAACAGCGGCACCTGGCGCTCGCGTTCGATACGCTCACTGCGCGCCGGCGGTGCGACGACCGGCTCGATGCGCGGCGCGGGACGCGATTCAACGCGCGCTTTTTCGACCTTGACGGTTTCTTGTCGCGCCTGACGCACGCGACGGCCGGCCAGTCGATCCCGCATCGACCCGACCACGGCGCGCAGGGCATCGAAACCATTGAGCGTGGCCGCGCCCAGATTGTCCATGACCGCCAGCCAAGACAGCCGCGCAAACAGCGACACACCGGTCAACCACAGTGCCAGCAGCAACAGTGTTGCTCCAAGCAGACCCAGTGAGCCGGCAAACGCGTTGCCGGTTAGCTGGCCGAGGACGCCGCCGGCGGTCTGCTCGAGCCCTTTCGGATTGAAGTGCAGCGTGGCCAGACCGCAGCTGGTAATCACGGTCAGAAGAAAACCACCAATGCGAAACGACAGCTCCACCGGACTGACCGGATCGGTATTGGCGCGTGCTCGAAAAATCATGACGCCCGCCGCCGCCAGCATCAGCGGAAAAAGAAATGCCGGTCGGCCGAAAAAGAAAAAGGCACCTCCAGCAAAGATGGCACCGACCGGGCCAATAATGTTGCTGACCGAGCCGGCACTGCCGGTGTCCGAAAACGTGGGATCGGAGACGTCATAGCTCATCAGTGCCGCAAGCAGCACCAGCGCCAGCGCGCCGAACACCCACAGCGCCGCCTCGCGCAGTGCGCGATTGAGCGAATTGTTCAGAACCGTGGACTGCTCGACGCTTTTGACCATCTGACCCTGCCGGCCTCGCTCTAGCGCATCAGCGCCGGATGCTTGATCTCGCCATCGGCCACGTTGATGCCCTTGACCAGCGGCGTGTGCGACTGCCAGTCGTCCGCCGTAAGACGCTCAACGTAAGGCGCGATCGCTGCAGACAGCGCCTGCGATGCGGTGCGCGGCACGGCGCCCGGCATATTCGTGACACAAAAATGTGTGACCCCGTGGTGGGCGTAGGTCGGATCGGCGTAGGTGGTCGGACGCGTGGTTTCAATGCATCCGCCCTGATCCACCGAGATATCCACGACAACACTGCCCGGCTGCATCGATTCGACCATGGCCGTGTCGATAACGTGCGGTGCTTTCTCACCGGTTACAAGCACGGCGCCAACAACAATATCGGCCTCGGCCACGGCTTGCGCCACATCTGCATGATGCGGATACAGACCGGTGACGTTGGCGCCCAGAGCGCGCGCCTTCTCGAGCTTGTCACGATCCATATCAAACACCGTGACTTCCGCCCCAAGACCCGCAGCAACAATCGCCGAGTTACCACCCGCGACACCGCCGCCCATGATCACGACCTTGCCGCGACGTGCTGCCGGAATGCCGCCCAGCAAAATGCCCTTGCCACCTTGAGGCTGATGCAGCAAATGCGTCGCTACCTGCATGGACAGTCGACCCGCGATGTCGCTCATCGGCGCCAGCAGCGGCAGGCGGCCGAGATGATCCTCAACGGTTTCGAAGGCGACACAGGTCAGGCCGATATCACACAGCTGCTGGGTAAGCTCCGGCAGCGCGGCCAGATGCAGGTAGCAAAACAGAAGATGATCTTCACGCAGACGCGCCACGTCCGGATCAATCGGCTCTTTGACCTTGACGATCATCTCGTTGTCGCCGTAAAGCGCATCTGCATCCGGGGCAATCGTGACGCCCACCTGCTCAAACTGCTCATCCGCATAGCCCGACAGATCGCCCGCCGTGGTCTCGACGCTGACCTTGTGGCCCGCGCGCACCAGCGAGGCGCAGGCAGCAGGTGTCAGACCGACACGACCTTCCAATGGCTTGAGCTCTTTCGGCACTCCAATTTTCATGCTGACCCCTTCAAAATCGGTGACCCGCACGCACTGCGGCCACTCGGTTGGTGTTGTTGTTAAGTTCAGTTGTTCGTTTGCTCTGACAGCCGGTTGGGCTACCATGCTCAAGGCAGCCGGCACAGGCCGCCTGCCCCTTGGAAATCTATCCGGAGAAGTATACATGAGCGCTGCAGCTCACCATCGACTTTTAATCCTCGGCTCGGGCCCCGCCGGCTACACCGCCGGCGTCTACGCGGCGCGCGCGAATCTCAAACCCACGCTCATCACGGGCATCGAACAAGGTGGTCAGCTAATGACCACAACCGAGGTCGAGAACTGGCCCGGCGATGCGCACGATTTGCAGGGGCCAGACCTCATGGCGCGCATGCTCGATCATGCCAAGCGCTTCGACGTCAACGTCGTTAACGACCACATCCACACGGCCGACCTGGCCAGCCGTCCGTTTACGCTGACCGGCGATCACGGCAGCTACACCTGCGACGCGCTGATCATCAGCACGGGCGCCACGGCGCGCTATCTGGGTCTGCCGTCGGAAGAGGCCTTCAAGGGCCGCGGCGTATCGGCCTGCGCCACCTGCGACGGCTTTTTCTACCGCGATCAGGACGTCGTGGTGGTTGGCGGCGGCAACACGGCGGCCGAAGAAGCGCTGTATCTGTCCAACATCTGCCGCAAGGTCTATCTGGTGCACCGTCGCGACAAACTGCGCGCGGAGAAAATTCTGCAGCAGCGCATCTTCGACCGGGAGCCCCCGGCCGGCAACATCGAAGTGCTGTGGGACCACACGCTGGACGAGGTGCTGGGCAACGACATGGGCGTTACCGGCGCGCGCGTCAAAAGCACGACGTCGGACGCCACGCGTGATCTCGAGGTCAGCGGTGTGTTCATCGCCATTGGTCACAAGCCCAACACCGATCTGTTTACCGAGCACCTCGAAATGGAAAATGGCTACATCGTGGTCAGCGCCGGACGCGAGGGCAACGCGACCGCGACGAGTATCCCGGGTGTGTTTGCGGCCGGTGATGTGGGCGACCACATTTATCGCCAGGCCGTCACCTCTGCAGGCACCGGCTGCATGGCCGCGCTTGACGCCGAAAAGTATCTGGACGCTCTCGACGACGCCGCGGCCTGAGCGGCCGCGCACGAGGCGACGTGCCCGATTCAATCCGAACGCAAACTGCGGCGTCGCTGGAGCACATTCCGGCGGCGCACTGGGATGCGCTCGAGCGCGACGGCGATCCGTTCACGTCCTACGCCTATCTGTACGCGCTGGAGAGCACCGGCCAGATCGGCCCCAACACGCGCTGGCAGCCCCACTACATTCTGGCGTTTGATTCAGCGCAACGTCTGATTGGCGCGCTGCCTCTTTATCTGAAACACGATTCGTGGGGCGAGTTCGTCTTTGATTTCGCCTGGGCCAACGCCTATGAACAGGCGGGCGGCCTGTACTACCCCAAACTTGTCACGGCCGTGCCCTACACGCCGGTCGGCGGTCGTCGCCTGCTGATCGCCAGCGACGTCGATCAGGCGCTCGTTGGCCATGCGCTGATTGATGGCGCCATGAAGCAGCTGGAGACCACCGGTGCCTCGTCGTGGCACGTCCAGTTTTGCACCGAGCGCGAACGCGAGGTTCTGGTCGCCGCCGGACTGCACGCACGCGCGGACTGCCAGTTCCACTGGTTCAACAACGGCTACCGGGATTTCGATCACTACCTCGAGAGCTTTCGCTCGTCGCGGCGCAAGAAGACCCGCCGCGAACGACGCCGCATGCTTGAGCAAGGCATCACGTTTACAACGCGCCACGGCAGTGAGCTCGACGCTAGTGACTGGAGCGAATTTTACGGTTTCTACGCCAGTAGTTTTCTGGTGCGCGGACGTGAACCGTACTTCAGCGCCGATTTGTTCCCGGCACTGGCGGTTGGTCTCGGCGATCAGATCATGATCAAGACCGCCTATCGCGACGAGCGCGCCGTCGCCGCTGCGTTGTTCTTCAAAAACCAGCGACGACTCTACGGCCGTTACTGGGGCTGCAGCGAGTTTGTCGACGCGCTGCACTTTGAGACCTGCTACTACCAGGGCATCGACTACTGCATCGAACACGGCCTCGAGCAGTTTGATCCAGGCACCCAGGGCGAACACAAGATTGCCCGCGGATTCGGTGCACACGCCTCCTACTCGGTGCACGTGTTCAAGGACGAACGCTTTGATCAGGCTGTCGCCGACTATTTGCGTCGCGAAGCGACGGGCGTCAAGGCCTACATGGGCGCCGTGGACGAACATCTCCCGTTTCGCCAGGATGGAACGCAGCCATGAATGGCCCGCCGCGCGGCCCCTATATCATCGTGCCGGGTGCCCCGCCCGATCAGTTTCCGGCCACGGAAATGGCCATGCATGAACCGGACGGGCTGCTGGCCATTGGCGGTGATCTAAGCGAAGCGCGGTTGCTGGCGGCGTACCAGCGCGGCATTTTTCCGTGGTACAGCGACGGCGAGCCGATTTTGTGGTGGACGCCGGATCCGCGCTGTGTGCTGATCCCCGGAGAGGTTCACGTATCGCGCAGACTCGCGCGCACGTTGCGCAGCGAGCGCTACGAGATTCGGCTGAACACGGCGTTTGAGCAGGTGCTGCTCGGGTGCGCCGGACCGCGCTCGTACACGAACGAAACCTGGATTACCGGTCCCATGGCGAAGGCCTACGGTGCCCTGCACCAGCGCGGTCACGCCCACAGCATCGAAGCGTGGCGAGACGGCGAACTGGCCGGCGGCCTCTACGGCGTGGCCATTGGGCGCGCGTTTTTCGGCGAATCGATGTTCAGCGCCCAGCGAGATGCCTCAAAAGTCGTCCTGGCGTATCTCAGTGCGTGGCTTGAAAACCACGAATTTGGCCTCATTGACTGTCAGGTGGCGTCATCACATCTGATGTCGATGGGTGCCACACTTATCCCGCGTAGTGAATTCAATCAACGATTGCGGCAACTTACGATGCAATCCTCGCCCGAAGGTGTCTGGACGAGGGGGCAGAGACTACCCTGTCCGGCCCGTCATCGTGCATTGCAATAGGCGTTGGTTTTATGCACACTGCTCCGGATTTTTTACCGATACTTTCAGGAGAAACAGCACCCGCATGCCGAAGGAAGAAGCAATCCAGATGGAAGGCAAGGTCATTGAGACCCTGCCCAACACGATGTTTCGTGTCGAGCTCGAAAATGGTCACGTCATTACGGCGCACATTTCGGGCAAAATGCGCAAGCACTACATTCGTATTCTGACCGGGGACCCGGTCACCGTTGAGCTGACGCCCTACGACCTTAGTAAAGGGCGTATCGTGTACCGCGGCCGGTAACATTGGCGACCTCTTCTAACGGCCAGGCTTTCCTTCTCTCCTGACCATCCGGGGACACTCGTTCCCCGGATTCAGCTTTCCTGCTCTACCGTTTCCGACTCCTCCAGCGCCGTCGAAATGATCTTGAGTTGATCATCTTCGACCGTCACAAACGCTGTACCGCCGTCGGCCAGTTCGCCAAACAGCATCTCTTCGGCCAGTGGCCGCTTGATGTGCTCCTGGATGATGCGCGCCATCGGGCGAGCCCCCATCTTGGCGTCGTAGCCGTTGTCGGCAATCCAGGCACGCGCGGCATCGTCAAGTGAGAAGCTGACATTCTTGACCTCAAGCGCCGCCTCAAGCTCAACAATGAGCTTGTCGACCACGCGCACGATCGTGCTCTTCTCAAGCGGCGCGAACTGGATGATCGAATCGAGCCGGTTTCGAAACTCAGGCGTAAAGCTCTTGCGCAGCACTTCCATGCCGTCGGTTGAGTGATCCTGATTCGTAAATCCGATGGAGCGCCGGCTCATCTCGTGAGCGCCGGCGTTGGTGGTCATGACGATCACCACGTTACGAAAATCGGCCTTGCGTCCATTGTTGTCGGTCAGCGTGCCGTGGTCCATGACCTGCAGCAGCAGATTGAACACTTCCGGATGCGCTTTTTCGACCTCATCAAGCAGCAGCACGCAGTGCGGATTTTTAGTGATCGCTTCGGTCAGCAGACCGCCCTGGTCATAGCCAACATAGCCCGGGGGCGCCCCGATCAGTCGCGACACCGTGTGGCGTTCCATGTACTCGGACATGTCAAAGCGCACCAGTTCAATGCCCATGATCATGGCAA
>CAZXCL010000060.1:0-5750 GCA_964639265.1 uncultured Gammaproteobacteria bacterium
GGATCGGCGCCAATGTTGATCACCGTCCAGTCGGCCGGCAACCCGTTGTCGAACGTCTCGGGCGTATTGCATGCGGGGGGCAGCGCGGTGCAGCTGCTCGCCTCACCGGCAAAAGGCGTGTTGGCGTTAAGCCGCAGATTGTCGATGAAAAAGCCCGACGCGCCGCTGGCGGTATAGCGCAGGCTCAGCAGGTACTGCTGGCCGTCGGCAAACGTGCTCACATTGATGACCGCTTTATCATCAAGCGGCGCGCTGGTGCAGTCTTGGCTGTACACGACCGTGTCGTCGATCAGGACCTCGAGCTGGTCGCCCGGCGCCGCGCACGCGCTGGGAGCAAGATCAAAAGCGAGCGTGGTAGCCGTGGCGGGGATCGTGATCATCTGGCTCATGGTTTGCCCTGCAGGCAACGTCTGACCGCGAAACCAGACGTAAAAGGCCTCGCCAAACGGATTGTCCTGCGCGCACAGCGCTTGCGAGCACACGTCCGCGCCGCCGCCATTGAACGTCCAGCTATCGTCATCACCGTCCTCGAGATCGCCATTGGCAATCACGTTGGTGTTGGGTGCCGGCAGCGCGCCGTCAGTGCAGACAAAGTCGGGCTGTTCGATCTCGCAGGTGGCTGAACAGCCGTCGCCGTCATTGACGTTGCCATCGTCGCACTGCTCCGTTGGCGTCTGGATACCGTCACCGCAGGCAATCAGAAAGCACTGGCTCGGTGTGGCTGGCTGCGGATCAGGGGAGGGCACGATGATGCGTACCTGATCCAGAAAGACGTTCAGCACCCGATTGAGGTCTGGTACCGTCGACGACCGGCCTTCGAAACGGATGACGTGGGATTGGTTGTCGGCGAACGCGCCGATATCGACGTCAACGACTTCATATAGATCTACCGCGCTGCAGTCTTCGCCGGCAGCGGGGCTTGACCAGATCAACTGATCATCGATGAAAAGCCGCAGTCCGTCGTCGGGCTCGGGGCACAGCACGCCCGCCACGCCGAGGCCAAAGTTGAAGCTAAGTGTTGTGGCGCTGCCGGGGATGACCACCGGGCTGTGCTCGACCACACCGGTGGTCACTTCATTAAACGAGCCGCCGGAGACCAGTACGTAGCGGCCGCTAATAATGTTGCCATCGATGTCCGATGCCAGCGGCGCCTTGAAGCAGCTGTCGTCGCACAGCAGGCTGCCGAACAGACTGTGGCTGATCTCGGCCCAGTCGCCGTCGGCGTTGGCGTTTTCGAAGCTACCGTCGGGCAGCAGGTTGATCTCGGTTTCGCCGGGCAGAGCCGCGGTGCAAAAATAGAGTCCACTTTCAATTTGGCAGGTGGATGAGCAACCGTCGCCATCGGTCATATTGCCGTCGTCACATTCCTCGCCCGGGTCGGGCTGGCTGTTGCCGCACAGCGATCCGTTCTGAGACAGCAATTGGCCGTGTGCTGCGTTCAGACACAGCATCAGCGCCAGTGCGGCGCCGGACTGACACAATCGGTTCATGATGCTCCCGGGCGCTATTTGCGCGATACGTTTAACACGTTGGGCAGTTGCCCCATGCGCTGCATGACGCGGCTGAGCTCTTCGAGGCTTTCGATCGACAGCGTCATGTTCACACGAGCCTCTAACGTACTCGGTTCGGTCTGCACTGTCACATTCAGGATGTTGACTCGTTCTACGGACAGCAGGGTACTGAGGTCCTTGAGCAAACCGGGGCGGTCATAGGCCTCAATCAGCACGTCCACCGGGTAGCGCTGGGTTTGCTGGCCAGCCCAGCTGACATCGATGAGCCGCTCGGGCGAGGCGACCCGCAGTCGATTGACGTTGGAGCAGTCGTCGCGGTGGATGGTTATGCCGCGGCCCTGCGTGATGTAGCCGACAATGGCATCGGGGGGCACGGGCTGGCAGCATTTTGCCAGCACCGTGAGCAGGTCGCCCACCCCTTCAATTCGAATGTCGCTGCTATCATTGCCGGTGTTGGCAGTGGCTTTGCGGCTGCGACGTGTGGGGGCAAGCGTTGGCGGCAGCTCAGGCGGCGCAATACGTTTTTCGATAGCGCGCACCAAATCCACGCTGGTGACGTCGCCGCTGCCAAGTGCCACGTACAGGTCGGTGGCGCCCGCAAAGCCAAAATCCTTGGCCAGCTCCGAGACGTGCGGGGCATCCACGTTGAGTCGCTGCACTTCTTTTTCGAAGATGGCCTGGCCCTGGGCCGCGTTGTGCTCGCGGTCCTGGCGCCGGAACCAGGACCTGGCTTTGGCACGAGCGCGCGACGAGCGCAGGTATCCGAGCTGGGGAATCAGCCAGTCGCGCGAGGGCTGACTGCGCTTGCCGGTGATAATCTCAACGTTGTCGCCATTGCTCAGGGCATGGGTCAGCGGCACCATGCGGCCGTCGATCTTGGCGCCGCGGCAGCGATGGCCGATGTCGGTATGCACGTGATAGGCAAAATCCAGCGGCGTAGCGCCCTGGGGCAGGTCCACGATATCGCCACCGGGCGTGAGCACATACACGCGATCCGAAAACGCTTCGCTCTGCATCTGGTCGATCAGATCGGTCTCATTCTCCAGACCGTTCTCTGCGTCATCATTGGGTTCAAGAAGGTTTCTTAGCCAGTTGATTTTTTTTAGGAAAGACTCATCTGTTTTGCCGCCGCCTTCCTTGTACTTCCAGTGGGCGGCCACGCCAAGCTCGGCGTGGGCGTCCATGTCATGGGTGCGGATCTGGATTTCGAGGGTCTTTTTCTCAGGTCCAACAACCGCGGTGTGCAGGGACTGATAGTTATTGCCCTTGGGCGTGGCGATGTAATCGTCGAATTCGCCGGGGATGTGAGGCCAGTTGCCGTGGATGATACCGAGCACGGCGTAGCATTCGGCTACGGTATCGACCAGCACGCGAATCGCGCGCACGTCGTAAACATGAGCAAAGCCCACATTTTTGCGCTGCATCTTCTTGTAAATGCTGTAAATGTGCTTGGGGCGGCCACGAATCTGTGCCGTGATGTCAGCGCCGCTCAGGTGTTCCTCGATGGTGTTGATCACGCGGTTGATGTAGTCCTCGCGATCCACCCGGCGCTCGGCGAGCCAGCCGGCGATGCGCTTGTACATCTCCGGCTCGAGAAAACGGAATACCAGATCTTCCATCTCCCACTTGAGCTGCCAGATGCCCAGGCGATTGGCCAGCGGTGCAAAGACGTCACGCGTTTCGATCGCCACATGGCGGCGTTCGTCCTCGGGCGCGTTCTTGACCGTTTGCAGTCGGCACAGCTGATCGGCGATGCGCACCAGAACAAGTCGCACGTCATCGGCGATGGCCAGCAGCATCTTGCGCAGCGCATCGGCCTGGCTCACGCCAAGTTGCTGGCCAGGCTCCCAGCCCTTGGTCAAACCGAAGCGCGAGAGCTTGACCAGTTCGCGGCACAGGCGCGCCATGGTCTTGCCCAGACGCTTTTCAACATCGCGCGCCGCCAGCTCGCCGCTCTCGATCAGCGGGAACAATCGGGCTGCGGCAACAATCTGTTCATCTGCCTGCAGCACGCCCAGCAGTTCGGCGATGCGCTCACCGCGCGCGGTGGCCGCACCGTCGCCGCACTCGGCAAGCTGCATGGCCAGCGCGAGCGGGCTGTCGTGATCGGGATTGGCGAGCGACTGGTTCACAGCAGAAGCGGTAGGTGTCCGTGGCCCAAACCGGTATCATACGCGGATGGCCGGGGTGGCGGCGACTGTCGCTGCGCACCATGGCCAGGCAATAACTTAATCGGACACTGAAGGTGGCGAGAAAACGGCATGCGGATACTCTCGAGATGGTTAAAGACGGCACTGCTCGGCGGCGTGTGCGCGATGGCGCTGACGGCAAAGGCCGATCGTCTGGATCTTGATCTGAACGACGATGCGGCGCGCCTGACTTTTTCGCACCCGTTTGAGGCGCGCAAGACGAGCGTGGACGCCTCGTGGCTGCATCATCAGGATCGGGGCGACGTGCTGGCCGTGGGGTTTCACATCACGGGCAACGCGGCGACGCAGGAGCGCCCGGTGAATGCGGGGCTCGGCGGTCGTCTGGTCTATGCCGACGCCAGCAATTTTGGTGACGATCCCAACGGTGGCGCGATTGCCATAGGCGGCTTCTTCGACGCCAAGATCCCCAACTACAATCGATTTGGCGTGGGTGGGCATGCGTATTTTGCGCCCGATGTGCTGACCTTTGGCGACGCCACCCAGGTGCTGGACATCTCGGTGCATGCGAGCTATTCGGTCCTGCGTCAGGGCGACATCTATGTGGGGCTGCGCAATCTGAATGTGGATTTTGACCAGAGCGGGTCGCGGACCTTTGACACCGGGCTCCACATCGGTTTCCGCCTGAATTTCTAACCGACCGTTTCGGAGATCTAAAGACTTATGGCCGGCCACAGTAAATGGGCGAATATCCAGCACCGCAAGGGCGCCCAGGACAAAAAACGCGGGAAACTCTTTACCAAACTGATTCGTGAGATCACCGTGGCCGCCAAAATGGGCGGCGGTGACATCGACGCCAATCCGCGACTGCGCATGGCCGTGGACAAGGCCAAGGGTCAGTCGATGCCCAAGGACAATATCGAGCGGGCCATCAAACGTGGCTCGGGCGATCTGGACGGCGTTAACTACGAGGACGTGCGCTACGAGGGTTACGGCCCTGGCGGCGTCGCGGTCATGGTCGACTGCATGACCGACAACCGCAATCGCACCGTTGCGGACGTGCGCCACGCGTTCAGCAAATACGGCGGCAATCTTGGCGCCGACGGCTCAGTCGCCTATCTGTTCAATCACGTTGGGCTCATCTCGTACGATGCTGGTGTGGACGAGGATGCGCTGATGGAAGCGGCGCTCGAAGCCGGTGCCGAAGACGTGGTGGTCCACAGCGACGGCAGTCAGGACGTCACGACCAGCCCGAGCGACTACGAAACGGTGCGCGAGGCGTTGACCAAAGCCGGTTTTGAGCCGGCCAGCGCCGAGCTGACGCAGCAGGCCTCCACGACTGCCGAGCTGGGCGAAAAAGAAGCCAGCACGATGATGAAACTGCTGGAGATGCTCGAAGACCTGGACGATGTTCAGCAGGTCTATTCCAACGCCGAGATTCCCGACGACGTACTCGCGGCGCTGGCCGGGTAGGGCGGCGACGTGCGTATCGCCGGCATCGATCCGGGCTCGCGCGTGACGGGCTTCGGCCTGATCGACGTCGACGGTGCCAGCATCACCTATGTCGCCAGCGGCTGTATTCGCACTGCCCAGGGCAATCACGTGGCCCGGCTGGAGGAGATTTTCCACCAGATGGGTGAGGTGCTAACGCAGTATCAGCCCGGCGAGGTGGCGCTGGAGAGCGTGTTCATGCATCGCAATGCAGGCAGCGCGATCAAGCTTGGTCAGGCGCGTTCTGCCGCGCTTTGTGCGGCCTACGGCGTGGTCAAAAGCGGGGCCGTGTTTGAATATGCTCCGCGCGCCGTCAAACAGGCCGTGACCGGTTTCGGTGGCGCCGAGAAAACCCAGATCCAGACCATGATCAAATCACTGCTCAAACTCGAAGGCCCCATCAATGCCGACGCCGCCGACGCGCTGGCCGTGGCGCTGTGCCATGCCCACGGCCGACGTGCCGGGCACGCGGTCGCGCGAGCAACCGGCGCATGATTGGTTTTCTGCGCGGTCAGCTGCTGGCGAAATACGCCGCCGATGTACTGATCGACGTGGGCGGTGTGGGCTACGAAGTCAGTGTGCCTATGTCCACCTACTACGA
>CAZXCL010000060.1:5850-26662 GCA_964639265.1 uncultured Gammaproteobacteria bacterium
GCTGGTCATTTTATCAGTGCTTGTGATACACAGGTGCACGTCATTCGCAGGGTTTGCCCATGATTGAAGAAGATCGCCTGATCAGCAGCGACGCGACCAGCGCCGAAGAGCGCATCGAGCGCGCCATTCGACCGGCCCGCCTCGACGACTACGTGGGCCAGACCGCGGTCAAAAAACAGATGGCGATTTTCATCGAGGCCGCGCGGCGTCGCGGCGACGCCATGGACCATATGCTGATCTTTGGTCCACCGGGATTGGGCAAGACCACGCTGGCGCATATCGTCTCCAACGAGCTGGGTACACAGCTGCGTCAGACCTCGGGACCGGTGCTCGAGAAGGCCGGAGACCTGGCTGCGTTGCTCACCAATCTGGAGCCCAGGGATGTACTTTTTATTGATGAAATCCACAGGTTATCGCCGGTTGTTGAGGAAGTGCTTTATCCAGCGATGGAGGACTATCAGCTGGATATCATGATCGGAGAGGGGCCAGCGGCGCGTTCCATTAAAATCGACCTGCCGCCGTTCACGCTGGTCGGCGCCACCACGCGTGCGGGTCTTCTGACCTCACCTTTGCGCGATCGCTTCGGCATCGTGCAGCGTCTGGAGTTTTACGATGCCGGCCAGCTAACGCGCATCGTGCTGCGCAGCGCCGAGATCCTGAATCTGCACATCGATGAAGCCGGGGCCAGGCGCGTGGCCGAGCGCTCGCGCGGTACGCCACGTATCGCCAATCGACTGCTGCGCCGCGTGCGCGATTACGCCGAAGTGGAGGCAGATGGTCGGATTACCGAGGCCGTCGCCGATGCGGCGCTGACGATGCTCGAGGTCGATCCCGAAGGCTTCGACATCATGGATCAGAAACTGCTGCGTACCATCATCGAGAAATTCGGTGGTGGACCCGTCGGCGTGGACTCGCTGGCCGCGGCCGTTGGCGAGGAGCGCGGCACCATCGAGGATGTACTCGAGCCGTTTTTGATTCAACAGGGTTTTATGATGCGCACGGCCCGTGGCCGTGTGGCAACATCGCGTGCGTATCGTCATTTTGGCCTGACCCCGCGACCGGGCGCAGCCGGTGGCGATGACGAAAGTAACCTGTCGCTGTTTGGCGACGCTGGCAATCCGGACGCGTAGCCCCGATATTGGCGCCCGAACGCGGCTGCCGATGCCATGGAACGAATGCCCGCTACGGTGTAACGTGCTCGGCGCAGCGGTCGGCCAATTTAAGCTAAGCGACTGATAATGAATTTTTTTTGGCCTGTTCGGGTCTACTACGAAGATACGGATGCCGAGGGTGTGGTGTATTACGCCAACTACCTGAAGTTCTTCGAGCGGGCGCGTACCGAATGGCTGCGCGCCAGCGGCGTCGATTTGCAGACGTTGCAGCGCGAGGACGACCGCGTGTTCGTTGTGGCGCGTGCCGAGGTGGACTACCGCCAGCCGGCGCGGCTCAACGACGAACTCGACATTGGTGTCCGGGTGGAGGATGTTCGCGCCGCCAGTATGCAGTTTGTGCAGCAGGTGGTGCGCAAGGATGACGGGGCCTGCCTGTGTGCTGGCCGTTTTCACGTGGCGTGTGTAAGCCACAGCACTTTCAGCCCGCGGCGCGTGCCGGGTTGGGTATTGGAGAAGATGACGTGCGCGATGACCTGAATTTATGGACGCTCATAGCCAACGCCAGCTGGGTGGTGCAGCTTGTCTTGCTGTCGTTGCTGCTCGCTTCGGTGGTGTCGTGGGCACTGATCTTGCGCAAGCAGCGCATGCTGCGCCAGGTGCGCGGCACGTCGGATGATTTTGAGGCCAGCTTCTGGTCGGGCGGCGACGTCACGCAGATTTACGATGGCATCCGCCGCTCCAAGGACAATCCTTCGGGCATGCCGAGCATTTTTGCCGCCGGCTTTGATGAGTTTGGTCGACTGCGCCAGCAGCCGGGCCTGGTACCGGATCAGATCGTTGAAGGTGCGCAGCGCACCATGCGCGTGACGCAGATGCGCGAGATCGATCGGCTGGAGGAGTCGTTGTCGACGCTGGCAACCATCGGCTCCACCTCGCCGTATGTCGGTTTGTTCGGCACGGTGTGGGGCATCATGCTGGCCATTTATGAGCTTGGCACCACGAGCACGATCTCGACGCTGGCGCCGCAGATTGTCGAGGCGCTGGTGCCCACGGCTGCCGGTCTGTTTGCGGCCATCCCGGCAACGGTTGCCTACAACCGCTTCGCCGATCAGGTCGACCGACTGGAAAACCGCTTCGATACCTTCATGCAGGAGTTTGCGACCATCCTGCAACGTCATGCGCGGCAGGCGCGCAGCGGCAGCTAATCATGGCTCGGGGCAAGAAACGCCGTTTGATGGGGGAGATCAATGTGGTCCCCTACATCGACGTCATGCTGGTGCTGTTGATCATTTTTATGGTCACGGCGCCGCTGCTCAATAAGGGCGTGGAGGTGGAGCTGCCGGGCGCAGAGGCCGAAGCGCTGGAGGCGGGCGGCCCGGATGCCGAGCCGATTGTGCTGACCATCTCGCGTCAGGGTGAGCTGTATCTGAACGTGGCCCCATCGGCGACTGTCGCGCTGGCACCGCTGGATGTGGTCAATTTCGCGGGCCGTGTGCTCGCCGCCACACCCGAACGTTCGGTGCTGGTCAAGGCTGACACGCGTGTGCCCTACGGCGAAGTGGTGGGCGGCATGGTGTTGCTGCAAAAGGCGGGCGCCCAGAAGGTGGGCTTTGTGACCGATCCATCGGCAGCGGATGACGAGCGGTGAAAGAGCGCTTTGACTTCGCCACGATCCTGTCGATCGCGATGCACGCGACGCTGGTGATTGTGCTGATGTTCAAGCTCGATTTTCATACCGTACGCCCGGCCAGCGCCAATGCTGTGAGCATCAAGGCCGTGGCAATGGATCAGACGATTATCGCGCAGCAGGATGCGGCGCTTGAGGCGGCGCAGCAGGAACAGGAGCGTTTGCGTCTGGAGCGCGAGGCGCAGCAGCAGCGCGAGCGTGAGGAGCGTGAGCAGGCGGCACGCGATGCACAGGAACGCGAGCGCCAGGCGCAGGAGCTTGAGCGTCAGAAGCAGGCCGAGGCGCAGCGCGCTGAAGAGGAAAAACGTCAGGCGGCGGCTGAGGCTGAGCGCAAGACAAAGGCAGACGCAGAGCGAAAGGCCAAAGCCGAGGCCGAGCGCAAGGCAAAAGCCGAAGCCGAGCGCAAAGCCAAAGCAGAAGCCGAGCGCAAGGCCAAGGCAGAAGCTGAACGCAAAGCCAAGGCCGAGGCCGAACGCAAGGCCAAAGAAGAGGCGCAACGCAAGGCCAAAGCCGAAGCCGAACGCAAGGCCAAAGAGGAGGCGGCGCGCAAAGCCAAGGCGCAGGCCGAACGCAAGGCGAAGGAAAAAGCCGAGCGCATCGCGCGCGAGAAGGCGCAGGCGGCGCGCGAGGCGGAACTCGCCGCGATGCTGGCGTTCGAAGATCAGCGCACGGCGGCGGTCGAAGGCGGTTTGCTGAACGAATACATGGCGCTGGTCACGCAGAAGCTGCGCCGTAACTGGAACAAGCCGGCCAACGTGGCCGAGGATATGAAGTGCATTGTGAACGTCGTGCAGATTGTGGGCGGCGAGGTGATTGAGGTGACCGTCAAGCGTTGCAACGCCGACACGGCCACGGTGCGTTCGATTGAAGCGGCCGTGTTCAAGTCGTCGCCGCTGCCGGCGCCACCGGACCCGTCCCTGTTTGAACGCGTACTGGAGGTTGAGTTTGTCCCCTAACAAATCGAAGCAGTCGTCTGGCCTGTTTGCCCGCATCGTGGCGGCCGTTGTCTGCATGACGTTCGCGCTGCCGGCGGCCGCGCAGCTGCGCATCGTTGTCGATGGCGGCGTGCCCAACCCGATTCCAGTGGCCGTGGTGCCGTTTGGCTTCGAGGGGCCGGGCTCGGCACCAATCGACATGGCCGAAGTCATCGATGCCGACCTGACGCGCAGTGGTCGTTTTGCGCCGCTGTCACGCCGTCGCATGCTCGAACGACCCACGGATGGATCGCAGGTCGATTACGCGGACTGGGCCATCTTCAAAGCGGAGCTGGTCGTCGTGGGCAAAATCGCTCCGATGCAGGACGGTCAGATGCGCGTAACGTTTCAGGTCATGGATGTGCCGCGCAAGGAGCAGCTGCTGGGCTTCACGCTCGCCAGCCCGCCGCAGGATCTGCGCACGACGGCGCATTACATTAGCGATGTCATCTACGAATCGCTGATCGGCGAGCCAGGTATCTTCTCGACACGTATTGCCTACGTCAGCGCCGATCCCAATAACCGCGAGCGCTTCTCGCTGGTCGTGGCGGATGCCGACGGTGCCAATCAGCGCGAGGTCATTAACGCCGCCTCGCCGATCATGTCGCCGGCCTGGTCACCCGATGGCAAGGAGATGGCCTACGTCGTGTTCGAAAACGGGGGTTCGGCGGTCTACGTACAGACGCTGGCAACCGGTCAACGGCGTCAGGTCTCCGCACGCAAAGGCGTCAACGGCGCGCCGGCCTTTTCTCCGGACGGCAACAAGCTGGCGCTGACGCTGTCGGACGTGAACGGCAATCTGGATATATTTGTCGCCGATCTGCGCGCCAATACGCTCACGCGTATCACCAAGCATCCGGCCATCGATACCGAAGCGGCCTGGTCGGCCGACGGCGAATCAATCTATTTCAACTCCGATCGCAGCGGCGGCCCGCAGGTCTATCAGGTCTCATCAGGAGGCGGCCCGGCTGTGCGCCTGACCTTTGAGGGCACCTACAATGCACGCCCGCGTGTCTCGCCCAAGGGGGACAAACTGGCGGTCGTGCATATTGACGACGGCAAATATCGCATCGCCACGGTGCAGCCGCGCAGCGGCAACGTATTTGTACTGAGTAAAGGTCAGTTGGACGAATCGCCAAGTTTTGCGCCAAACGGCAGCACTTTGATCTATGCTACGCGGGAAGGCGACCGTGGTGTTTTGGCCACTGTCTCCACCGATGGACTGGTCCGCCAGCGTCTCGACTCGCGAGGGCGAGACGTACGCGAGCCGGTTTGGGGGCCTCTGCGCAGCTCGCGGCTGACTGCGAAATCACGTGAGGCGACGCCGCCGCCTTCACCTTCTTCAACGCCTTAAGTTTGTTTTTTTGAGTATGGACTGGAGACACACTATGTCGCGCTATCAATTTTCTGCCTTGTCGCTCGTCGCCCTGTTTGCTGTGGGCTGCACTCAACAGCCGAGTTCGGATGTGACGTCGGAAGCCCCCATTGAAGTCAGCGAGCCGCCGGTGGTTGAGCGCGTTGAGCGCACGCCGGCGCCTACGCCCGTGGAGACGCCGCGTTACGAAGAGCCCAAGCTGACCGATACCCGCGTGATTTACTTCGACTTCGATCGCAGCGAAGTGCGCCGCGAAGACCGCCCGGTCGTGCAGGCCCACGCAGAGTGGCTGGCCGACACCGGTGGGCGTGTGCGTCTTGAGGGCCACGCCGATGAGCGCGGTTCGCGTGAATACAACATTGGTCTTGGCGAGCGCCGTGCACAGGCGATCCGTCAGGCGCTGATGCTGCAGGGCGTTCAGGGTTCGCAGATCGAGACGCTAAGCTACGGCGAAGAGCGCCCGGCCAATCGCGGCCAAGGTGAGTTTGCGTGGCAGCAGAATCGCCGCGTCGAAATCGTCTACCTGCCGTAGTCATGCAGCATATTGCCAAACACCTGGCCTGGCTGCCGCTGGCGGTCATGCTGGGCGGTTGTCCAACGGTGCCGCCGGAGGAAGACCCGGTGCTGATCAAGCTCACGGAGCTTGAGAGCCGTCTTTTGCGCATGGAGCGGGTGGTCAACAATCAGAGTCTGCTCGATCTCAACGCTCAGGTGGCGCAGATGCGCACCGAGGTCAACGCGCTGCGTGGTGATATCGAAACCACGCAGTTCAACATGGACGGACTGGCCGAACGCAATCGCAACCAGTATGTCGATCTGGATTCACGGATTCAGGATCTGCAAAAAGGCGCGGTCATTGCCCCAGGTGGTACGGCCGATGCGACCACGGCGGTGACCGACCCGCGTGCGGTCTATGAGCAGGCGTTCGCGTTGCTTAAGGACCGGCGCTACGATGAGGCGCAAATCGCGTTTGATCGTTTCATTGAGCAGTTTCCGGAGAATTCGCTGGTTGATAATGCCTACTACTGGCGTGGCGAGACCGGCTATGTGAGCGGTGATTTCGACAGCGCGATTGCCAGCTTCAATGAAGTGGTGACACGATTTCCCGACTCGCAGAAAGTGTCCGATGCCATGCTCAAGATTGGCTTCAGCCAATATGAGAAAAAGCAGTTCACGGCGGCCCGCAAAACGTTGGCCAAGGTCGTGGACAACTACACGGACACCACGGCGGCACGGCTGGCCCAGCAGCGTCTCGAGCAGATGACGCAGGCGGGGCGCTAGCTTCTTTCGACCGTGACAACCGTCATCCAGCGCGACGCGGGCAGTGCAGCGGACAAGTCTGCACTGCCTGCTGACTCACGCCTCAAGATCACCGAGATATTCCACTCGCTGCAGGGCGAGGCAAACAGCGTGGGCTGGCCCACCGTGTTTGTGCGCCTGACCGGTTGTCCGCTGCGCTGCACGTATTGTGATACGGCCTATGCGTTTCACGGCGGTGCGTGGACGACGATTGATCAGGTGCTGGAGCGCGTTGCCGAACACGCAGCAAAACGCGTATGTGTGACCGGCGGCGAGCCGCTGGCACAGAAGAACTGTTTTGCACTGATCACCGCGCTGGCGGATGCCGGCTACGAGGTCTCGCTGGAAACCTCCGGAGCCATGGATGTCAGCGAGGTCGACCCGCGCTGTGCTCGCGTCGTGGATATCAAGACGCCAGCTTCCGGTGAGGTGGCGCGCAACCGCTACGAAAATCTTGCCCTTTTGGGTGATCACGATCAGGTCAAGTTTGTGATTGGTGATCGGGCGGACTATGACTTCGCGTGCACGATCATGGCAGAGCACAAGCTGTCAGAGCGGACCACCGTGCTGCTTTCGCCGACCCACGAGGTTCTAAACCCCGGCGAGCTTGCCGACTGGATGCTGGCCGATCGCCTGCATGCGCGTCTGCAGGTGCAGTTGCATAAATATCTGTGGGGCGATGTGCATGGGCGCTGAGCAAAAACGCGCTGTGGTACTGGTTTCTGGCGGCCTGGACTCGGCCACCGTGCTCGCTATCGCGCGTGACCAAGGTTACGAGACGTATGCGCTGTCGATCGATTATGGCCAGCGTCATCGCGTAGAGCTTGAGGCGGCCGCACGGGTCGCGGGCGCGCTGGGGGCACGATCCCATCGTACGGTCAGGGTCGATTTGTCGAGCATCGGCGGCTCGGCGCTGACGGACCCGGACATTGAGGTGCCGGAGGCAGGCGGCGAGGGCATCCCCGTGACCTACGTCCCCGCTCGCAACACGGTGTTTTTGTCCGTTGCGCTGGGCTATGCCGAAACGTTGGGCGCGCGCGATCTGATGATTGGTGCCAACGCTGTGGACTACTCAGGTTATCCCGACTGTCGGCCCGAGTTTGTCGCGGCGTTCGAGGCGCTTGCCAATGTCGCGACCAAGGCCGGCGTGGAAGGGCAGGGCCTGCGTGTCGTGGCACCGCTCATGACGTTGACCAAAGCCGACATTGTGGCGCGTGGTTCGGCGCTGGGCGTGGACTACGCGCAGACCATTTCCTGCTATCAACCTGACGCAGAAGGACGTGCCTGCGGGGTGTGCGATGCCTGCGTGCTGCGGCGTGAGGGATTTGCCAGTGCGGGTCTCGCAGATCCGACCCGTTATGTACTCAAGACGTCTTGAGATTTGGGTGCGTTGCGGTATCATGCGCGGCTGGCGCATGGGTCGTTAGCTCAGTTGGTAGAGCACCGGACTTTTAATCCGATGGTCGCAGGTTCGAATCCTGCACGACCCACCATTTCTCCTCTCTGCGCTGTATCCATGTCTACCCCAAACCTGCGCTCGGTGCGACGAGCAGTATGACGCCGGACGCGACCTGGTGGCTGTATCTCATTTTGTGTGGGGATACTTCGATTTACACCGGTATTGCGGTCGACGTGTCGCGTCGACTCGCTGAGCATCGCGCTGGTGCCCCGCGTGGTGCGCGCTATTTGCGCGGGCGCGGTCCGCTGCGTTTGCTGGCGGCGGTGCCGGTGGGTACGCGGGCGCAGGCCTCTCGAGCGGAGTACTGGATCAAGCGCTGCAGCGCGGAGCAAAAGCGGACGTTTGCGCGCGACCCAACGGCGCTTTGGGCGCGGGTTGCTGAGCTAAAGGACGTTGGCAAGGACGCGGACTAGACGGGCGTCGGCTCAGCTACTGGCCCTTGCGCAGCGCTTCGCATTTCTCCTCAAGCTCGAGCCAGCGTTCGGTCGCCGTATCAAGGTCTGACTGCAACGTTTCGAAGTTCGTCAGCGCGGGCTGCGTGACCTCAAACCCCTGATCGTAAAAATCCGGTGCGGTGACAATCTTCTGAGCCGCGGCAACCGCCGCCTCGAGCGATTCGATGCGTGTGGGCAGGCCATCGAGCTCGCGCTGTTCCTTGTAGCTGAGTTTAGATGGCCGGGCGGACTTTCGCTTTTCATCATTTGCGGCCGCACCAGCGGCGTCACGTTTGTTCTTGCGCGGACGATCCACTTCGGCCAGATCCAGTCCGCGGCGTTGCCAGTCGCTGAAGTTGCCCACGTACTCGCGTACGCCGGCCTCTTTTTCGAACACCAGAACACTGGACACCACGTTGTCCAGAAACTGCCGATCGTGGCTCACAACAATGAGCGTGCCGGTATATTCCACCAGCTTTTGCTCGAGCACCTCCAGCGTTTCTACATCCAGATCGTTCGTCGGCTCATCAAGCACCAGCAGGTTGCTCGAGCGGGTAAACAGCCGCGCCAACAGAACGCGATTGCGCTCGCCGCCTGACAGCGATCTGACCGGCGTCATCGCGCGCTTGGGGCTGAACAAAAAACCCTTGAGATAGCCAACGATGTGATGCTGCTTGCCGTTGATGTCGATATGGTCACGGCCTTCACCGACGTTGTAGGCGACGGACTTTTCGGGGTCGAGGTCCTGGCGCAGCGGATCGTAGTAGCCGATGTGCAAATTGGTGCCGTGTTTGACCGTTCCCTCGGTGGGCTCCAGATGTCCGAGCATGATGTTGAGCAAGGTGCTCTTACCCACGCCGTTGTTGCCCACAAGTCCAATTCGCGCGCCGCGCATGATCTTCAGCGACAGATTGCGAAACAGCGATTTGCCCTCGAATGCGTGGCCAACGTTGTGCAGGCGGATAACCTTGCGTCCGGAGTCTTCGGCCTCGTCGATGTGCATATGCGCCGAGCGCGGCTTCTTGATGCGCGCCGCGTGCTGCTCACGCATGGCGGCAAGCGCACGGACGCGGCCCTCATTGCGCGTGCGACGGGCTTTGATGCCTTGACGAATCCAGACCTCTTCCTCGGCCAGTTTCTTGTCGAAGCGCGCGTTTTCCTTTTCCTCGGCCGCCAGCGCTTCCTCGCGTCGACGCAGAAAGTTGCGATAGTCGCCTGGCCAGCTTTGCAGCCTGCCACGATCGAGCTCGACGATGCGCGTGGCCAGCGCTTGCACAAACGCGCGGTCGTGGGTCACGAACAACACGGCGCCGCCGTAGCTGCGAATCGCGTTCTCAAGCCAGCGAATGGTCACGATATCCAGATGGTTGGTCGGTTCGTCCAGAAGCAGCAGATCGGGCCGTCGAATCAGCGCGCGGGCCAAGGCAACGCGGCGCCGCCAGCCGCCGGACAACTCCCCCAGCGTACGATCGACCGGCAGGTCCATTTCCGAGACAAAGCTTGCCACGCGCTGCTCCAGATGCCAGCCATCGGCGCTGTCGAGGCGGCGTTGCAGCGTCTCAAGCTGCGCAAGAGTGGCCTCATCACCGGCTTCGGCGGACAGCGACTCATACTGCGCACGCCACTGCCGCACTTCGGCAAGACCACCGGCAACGTAGTCGGGCACGCGGGTGTCGCTTTGCGCCGGCAACGACTGTTTGAGCTCGGCGACCGTCAGGTCCGGGCTGCGCTGTAGCGTGCCGCTGTCCACGGATTGCTCGCCGGTAATCAGTCGAAACAACGTGGTCTTGCCAGCGCCGTTGCGACCGACCAGGCAGACCCGTTCGCCTCGTTCGATACTGAAGCTGGCGTCTTTGAAAATGGTTTGATCGCCGAAGTCGAGCGAGACCTCGTCGAGGCGTAGGAGCGTCATGGCGGCATGATAGCGAGACGGGCCTGCTCAAGCGATCCCGATTGCACCACAATGGCGCCATACATCGACAGGGTTGAGCCGATTTATCAACAATTTTTGCGCGGATCGTTTCATGTTTGGGGCATAATCCGTGCTTTAGAGAGGAGATGCGTTGTGACGGCGCTGAGTGTCAACGTCAATAAGGTGGCCTGGCTTCGAAACGGGCGAGGTGGCAACGACCCGGATGTGCTGTGGGCAGCGCGGACCGTGGTTGAGGCGGGCGCGCACGGCATTACCGTTCATCCGCGTCCGGATCAGCGTCATATTCAGCCACGTGATGTGCGCCAGATTGCCCGCTACGTCGCCACGCGCGAGGGCATTGAGTACAACATCGAAGGCAATCCTTTTGAGGCGCCGCTGGGTGATTATCCGGGGCTTCTCGAACTGGCCAAAGAGACCCGCCCCGATCAGGTCACGCTGGTGCCGGACAGCGTCGACCAGATTACGTCAAACCGCGGCTGGGCCGTCAGCGTGCATCAGCAAAGGCTGCAGGATCACATTGCGGCCTTCAAGGATCTTGGCTGTCGCGTGAGCTTGTTCATGGATTCGGATTCCGATGAATACGAACTGGTGCGAGAGCTTGGCGCCGACCGTATCGAGCTGTACACCGAGGACTACGCTCGGGCGCACGAGGCCGGTGAGTTTGAAGCCACGCGCGAGCGCTATCGCCACGCCGCCGAGCGCGCGCAGAAGTTCGGGCTCGGCATCAACGCCGGTCATGATCTGTCGCTGGCAAATCTGAGCGACTTCCTGGAGATCGATGGTGTTCTCGAGGTCTCGATTGGTCACGCGCTGATCAGCGATGCCCTGAAGTACGGGCTCCACACCAGCGTACAAAAATATCTCGGCTGTCTTCCCAACGTCTGATTCACTCAAACCTATGAACCAAACCACTTCCAACGCGCCAGCCTGGGCGCACCCGTTCGTTGTGCACAAATTCGGCGGCTCGTCGCTGGCGGATGCCGAGCGCTTCGAAAACGTGGCGCGCATTCTGGCGGATCGTCAGTATGGCCCGCAGGGCGTGGTCGTATCGGCGGCTCGTGGGGTGACCGATGCCTTGCTCGGCATCGTCAACGATGCGCGTGCGGGGCGCGACTTTGTCCCGGCACTCGACAGCTTGAGCGAGCGGCACAACACGCTTGCGGCCAGTCTCCTCGAGGACGACGTGCGCGATGAGTACGTCGCACAGCACGCGAAAGACTTGAGTGACATTGCCGATATCGCTCGCGCAACGGCGCTTATGCGCGACGCGTCCGATGCCGTCGTGGCGACCGTAGCCGGCTACGGCGAAGTGTGGTCCGCTCGACTGCTTGGCAGCATGCTCAAGTCGCGCTGGAGTGACCGACGCGTGGACTGGCTCGACGCGCGTGAGGTGCTCGAGGTCGTGGATCACGAAATGGGGCCGGTTGTGAATTGGTCGGTCAGTGAACCGCGCATCCGCGAGCGACTGGGCCTGGATTTTGATGGCACGGTCGTGATCACGGGCTTCGTCGCGCTGACGCCAGAGGGGGTCAACACCACACTCGGGCGCAACGGCAGTGACTACTCGGCGTCCATTTTTGGCGCGCTGCTCGGCGCGAGCCAGATTCACATCTGGACGGACGTTGACGGTGTGATGACGGCCGATCCGCGCTGGGTCAGTGAAGTCAAGGTGATTGAAGAGCTGTCGTACAGCGAGGCCATGGAGCTTGCCTACTTTGGCGCCAAGGTGCTGCACCCGCAGACCATGGCACCGGCGGTAGCACGGCAGATTCCGATTTACATCCGCAATACGTTTGCCCCCGAGGCGCCAGGGACGCGCATTGGTGAGAAGAGCGCGAATGCGCCAGCCTCCGAATCCGCCATCAAAGGTATCACCAGTATCGACGGCATGGCCGTGGTGAATCTGGAAGGGGCGGGCATGATCGGGGTGCCCGGAACCGCGCAGAGATTGTTTGGTGCTCTGTCGCAAGCCGGCATCAGCGTGGTCATGATTTCGCAGGGCAGTTCGGAACACTCGATCTGCTTTGCCGTGCCCGATGATGATTCCGAGCGCGCCAGCGACATCGTGCAGACCACGTTCCGCGCCGAAATCGAGGCCGGCGTTATTCAACGCGTGACGGTCAATCACGGTTTGAGTGTGCTGGCGGTGGTTGGTGACGGTATGGCCGGTACGCCCGGTGTCGCGGCCAAGGTATTCGGCAGTCTGGGCGAGGCAGGCGTAAACGTGCGCGCCATCAGTCAGGGCTCATCCGAACGCAATATCTCGGCGGTCATTGATCGTGCCGATACCACGCGTGCTTTGCGGGCCGTGCACTCGCGGTTTTATTTGTCGCCGCAAACACTGTCGATCGGCGTGCTTGGCTGCGGTACGGTCGGGCGCGTGCTGCTGGAGCAACTGCACGGTGAGGCGGAGCGCCTGCGCGCGCAGTTCAATCTGGATTTGCGTGTCCGCGCGCTGGCCAACTCGCAGCGTATGTGTCTCGACGAGCGTGCGCTGGATCTGGCCAGCTGGGAGTCGGCGCTGGCGCAGAGCGAGACAAAGTCGGATCCCGATGCGTTGGCCGCGCACGTCAGTGCCGAGCATTTTCCGCACGCCGTCATCATCGATTGCACGTCAAGTCAGGGCATCGCCAATCGCTATCCCGAGTGGCTGGCCCGGGGAATCCACCTGATTACGCCCAACAAGAAATCCAACAGCGGCACGCTCGGCGACTATCACGCGGTGCGTGAGGCCATGCGACAGGGCGAGTCGCGATACCTGTACGAGACGACCGTGGGAGCGGGTCTGCCGATCCTGCAAACGCTGCGCGATTTGCGTGAGACCGGTGATCGGGTGCGCAGTGTGCAGGGCATCTTCTCCGGCACGCTGGCGTATCTGTTCAATATGTACGATGCCACCAAGCCGTTTTCGGCGATTGTGCGCGAAGCCAAGGAAGCGGGCTTTACCGAGCCGGATCCGCGCGATGATTTGTCGGGCATGGACGTGGCAAGAAAGGTTGTCATTCTCGGACGCGAAATGGGTCTTGAGATCGAGCTGGACGATGTAGAGGTCGAGTCTCTGGTGCCCGACGGTCTGGGCGATGGCGATGTCGCGGCGTTTCTCGACGCACTGTCCGCGCACGACGATACGATGGCGGCGCGCTATCAGCAGGCGCGCGAGCGCGGCGAAGTGCTGCGCTACGTCGCGACGCTCAGCGCGCAGGGCGGTGCGTCGGTGGCACTGCGTTCGCTGCCGTCAGATCACACCTTTGCGCATATCAATCTGACCGACAATGTCGTGCAGCTGCAAACCGACCGCTATTGCGACAATCCTCTGGTTGTCCAGGGGCCAGGCGCCGGTCCTGCGGTCACGGCCGCCGGTGTGTTTGCCGACCTGTTACGTCTGTCGGCCTATCTCGGGGCAGCCGTGTGACCGGCAGGCACAAAGCGCGCGCGTTTGCGCCGGCGTCGGTTGGCAATGTGGGCGTGGGCTTCGATCTGCTGGGTCTGGCTCTGGCTGCACCGGGGGATACGGTCACGGCACAGCGCACCACGGCCGCCGGGGTCGTGATTGACGCGATTGACGGTGTTGCGGTCAATCTGCCGCTGGATCCGACGCGCAACACCGCGGGCACAGTGGCGCTGGCGCTTTTGTCTGAAGCCGGTGCCGGGTTTGGCGTGACGCTTCATATTCAAAAGGGGATTGCGCTTGGCTCGGGGATGGGCGGTTCGGCGGCCTCCGCGGTTGCCGCAGCCGTGGCCGTCAACGCGCTGCTCGATGAGCCACTGGCGCATGCCGATCTGCTGAATTTCGCACTGCAGGGCGAGGCGGTTGCCAGCGGTGCGGTACATGCGGACAACGTGGCGCCGAGTTTGCTCGGCGGTCTGGTGCTGGCGCCTGCGCACAGCCCCGCGCAATCGCTGGCGCTGCCGCGTGGGTTGGTCTGCGTTCTGACGCGCCCGAACATTGAGTTGACCACGCGCGCCGGCCGCGCGCTGCTGCGCGAGCACTACACGCAGGCAGAATGGGTGACACAGGCAGGTCATCTGGCCGCGTTTGTACACGCCTGCAGTGTCAACGACCACGCGGCGATCAGTCGCCACCTGGTCGACACGCTGATCGAACCGCAGCGCAAGGCGGCGATTCCGGGTTTTGATGCGATTCGCGACGACGTGCTGGCAGCCGGTGCGCTGGCCTGCTCGATTTCTGGCAGCGGTCCTGCCATGTTTGCGTGGGCGCCCGAAGACAGGGCCGACGCGGTGGCCAGCGCGTTCAAAGATGGCTTTGCGCGGGAGCAACTTGCCTGCGAACAGGTGGTCTCGCCATTGAATGCACCGGGCGCGCGACTGCTCGATGAGGACGAGTCATGAGGTTTGTAAGCACACGCGCAGATGCCGAGGGCCCTGCGCGCACGGCAAGCGAGGCCATCGCGTTGGGCCTGGCTGCAGATGGCGGACTGTTTGTACCTGAAGCGCTTCCGCAGATCGATTGGACCGGTGCCGGCGCCGATGAACTGCCGGTGATTGCCGAGCGGTTTTTACGCCCGTTTTTTGCCGGCGATCCTCTGATCGATGAGCTGCCGTCGATCTGCGCGGAGGCCTTCAATTTTCCCATTCACATCAAGCCGCTCGACGAAGGCCTGAGCGTGCTCGAGCTTTTCCACGGACCTACCGCGGCGTTCAAGGATTTTGGTGCGCGTTTCCTCGCGGCCTGCTTCGCGCGTATCCACGGCGACAAGGCCAAACCGCTGACCATTCTGGTGGCGACCTCAGGGGATACCGGCGGGGCCGTGGCGGCGGCGTTTCATCGACGGCCAGGCATTCTGGTGGATGTGCTGTTTCCCGACGGACTGGTGTCGCCGCGCCAGGCGCAGCAGCTTACCTGTTGGGGTGACAACGTGCGCGCGTTTTGCGTCGACGGATCCTTCGATGCTTGTCAGGCGCTGGTCAAGGAAGCCTTTTTGAACGACGAGCTCAACGCGGTGCGTCACCTGTCATCGGCCAACAGTATTAATCTCGGGCGGCTGCTGCCGCAGGCGGCGTACTACGTCTGGGCAAGTCTTCTAATGCGCGAGCAGACCGGGCGTGAGGCGTCGTTCGTAGTGCCTACGGGCAATCTTGGCAACGGTCTGGCCTGCGTCTGGGCAAAGGCGACGGGTGCACCGATTGATCGCGTTCATTTTTCGACCAACGACAATCGAAGCGTGCCGGAGTTTTTCGCCGGCCAGACGTGGCAGGCGCGCGCCAGTGTTGCAACGCTCGCCAACGCGATGGACGTTGGTAATCCGAGCAATATGGAGCGCCTGCGCGGGCTCTATGGCGACGACGAGCTGCGGTCAATGTTCAGCGCCAGTTTTGTCGATGACGCAGCCATCAAGGCGCAGGTCAGGCACGACGCGTCGGTGCGCAATGAAACGCTGTGCCCGCATACGGCGACGGCCACCTATGCCTATGACAATGATCTGGACGCCGGACTCAAGGACCGGGACTGGGTCGTGGTGGCCACCGCGCATCCTGCCAAATTTGAAACGGTGGTCGAGCCGCTGATTGGTCGCGACGTGCCGGTGCCTGCCAATCTGCAGGTGCTGCTCGATCTGCCCTCCAGCAGTATCCGGATTGCTCCAACGCTGCCGGCGCTTCTGCAGCACTACGGCTAGGCACGCTCTGGCGCCCGCACCAGCACTGTGCAATAGTCTCACGCTCCAACTTCTGCGTGCCGTTTTGCCTTGCCCATGACCGAGCTGAGCTCCACCACAATTGGCGTTATTGTTCTGGTTTTTGCGCTCGCGCTCGGACTGTTCGCTCGCGGATTCTGGTCGGCGCCCAGACGCCATGAACGCGCACTGCGCAAAGCACTGCGGCGCATTGGTCTGGCGAGCCTGATCGATCGTGTGATTCCCGACGGCGTTGACGGCGAGATTCAGATTGACCTGATTGTTCTGACCGCGCGCGGTTTGCTGGTGCTCGAAGTCAAGCGCGTGGAGGGCACGGTGTTCGGCGCGGCATCGGTGGATCAGTGGACCGCACTGACGCCGACGCGACGTATTGCGTTCGACAATCCTCTTGAGCTCATGCATCGGCGCATCATCGCGCTCAAGGGTGTCTTGGGCGAAGATGTGCCGGTTGAGGGGCGCGTGGTACTGGTCGGTGAGGTAACCCTGGGTGCCGATCTGCCGGATGTTGTGATGACGCCCGCCACATTGATCGAGACGTTTGACCCGACCTCGGGCAAGGCCGACGCCAGCCCGTATTTCGCGCACTGGGAACAGCTGCGTCAAACGGCGCCGAGCGGATGATGGTCGTGCGAATCAAGTGGCATTGCCTGACTGTTGGCCTGTTTACGCTGTGGCTGGCGAGTTGTGCCAATGCGCCGGGTATTACCCCGACCAACCTCGATTTGCTGGCCGAGCGATTTGTGCATCTGGCGCTGGAACTCGGGCAATACGATGACGACTACGTTGACGCCTACCACGGCCCCGAGCAGTGGCAGCGCGACGCGACTGAGAACGCCCGATCGCTTGAGGACATTCACGCTGCGGCGCGCAGTGCGGCAAAGACGCTGCGCGCGGCGCGTCAGCCCAATGCACGCAGTGAACGGCGACGCCTCTATTTGGCGCGTCAATATGAGGCCATCGTCTTTCGCACACGCATGCTCGCCGGTGAGCGCTTCACCTTTGACGAACAGTCGCAGGGGTTGTACGACGCGGTGGCGCCGCGCTACGACGAGTCGTACTTCCAGGAAATTCTCGACGAACTGGATTTACTGCTGCCCGGTCGCGGCGATCTGACCGCGCGCTACGCCGACTTTCGACGGTCCTATGTGATTGCACCAGAGCGACTCGATACGGTTTTTCGTGCGGCAATCAAGGAGTGCGCGCGCCGAACGCGAGCTCATCTTCAGCTTCCTGAGGGTGAAGCATTTTCGATTGAATACGTCGGCGACAAGTCCTGGAGCGGTTACAACTGGTATCAGGGCAGTGCAAAGAGTCTGATTCAGGTCAATACTGACCTGCCCATCTACATCGACCGGGCCGTCGATCTTGCCTGCCATGAGGGCTATCCGGGCCATCACGTCTATAACATGCTGATCGAAAAATACCTGCTCAAGGATCTTGGCTGGATCGAGTTTTCGGTGTTGCCACTGTTCAGTCCCACTGGACTGATCGCGGAGGGGACGGCCAACTACGGCATCACGATGGCATTCCCCGGAGAAGAACGGATCGCGTTTGAGCGCGACGTTTTGTTTGATCTGGCGGGTCTGGATGGCGCGGGCGCGGCGCTGTATCACGAAGTCTCCGCGTTGGTTGCCCGTCTTTCCTATGCCGGCAACGAGGCGGCACGCCGCTACGTGGATGGCGATATCGACGCAACGGCGGCGCGGGAGTGGCTCAATCGGTACGCGCTACTGTCGCCGGAGCGTGCGCGGCAGCGCCTCGATTTTATCGATCAGTACGGTGCGTATGTGATCAACTACAACCTGGGCCGGGATCTGGTCGGCGCATTCGTCGAACAGGCCGGAGCCAATCGCGACGATCAATGGGCCCGTTTCGAGAGCCTGCTCTCCACGCCCACGCTTCCCTCGCAGCTCGTCCTCGATCCCTAGCCTGGCCCACGTTTCAGATTCGACATCTTTCGTTCGACTGTTTTTGCTCGACTCTTCAGGCGGCTTGGGCTGCCGCGGACTGCTGCGCGTGGTCTTGCAAAACCCGCGCCACGCACGCCGTGATCGCCTTGCCCGTCGCGATGTGCAAAAACTCGTTCGGACCGTGGGCATTTGAGTGCGGCCCGAGAACGCCTGTGACCAGAAACTGCACGCCCGGAAACTTCTCGCCCAACATTCCCATGAAGGGAATCGAGCCGCCAGTGCCCATGTACATGGCATCGCGACCAAAGAAGTCGCGCGAGGCGGCAACCATCGAATCATGCAGCCATGGTGCGACTTCCGGTGCGCTCCAGCCGCCCATCGCCGATTCAACGTTAAAGGTCACCTTGGCGTTGTGCGGCGGGTTGGTTTCCAGCGTGCGCTTGACTGCCTGCGCAGCGCGTTTGGGATCGGCGGTCGGGGGCAGGCGGAACGAAAGTTTCACGTGCGTGCCCGGTCGCAGCACGTTGCCTGCACTACCCATGTCGGGAAGGCCATCGGCGCCAGTGACGCACAGGGTGGGCTTCCAGGTGTTGGCCAGCAGCTGAGCGGCGACATCGTCAACGACAGGGCGCGTGTTGCCAGCCCACGGATACTTGCCGGATACCGTATCACCAAGTACCTGCGCCGTTGCTTCGGCCTGATCGAGGCGCTGCTGTGGAATCTCAGTCTTGAGTTCATCCAGCAATATCTCGCCGGTGTTTTCATCTTCAAGACGCGACAGCAGTGCGCGCAACACGCGGAAGCTGGAGGGCACGATGCCGCTGGCACCGCCGCTGTGTACGCCTTCGGTCAGGACGTCTACGTGCAAGGTGCCAACGAGGTTGCCGCGCAGTGTCGTCGTGCACCAGAGCTGATCGTAGTTGCCGCACTCGGCATCGAGACACACCACCAGCGTCGGGCGGCCAATGCGTGGATTGAGCAGGTCGATGTAGTAGGGCAGATCGAAGCTGCCACTTTCTTCGCAAAACTCAATGAGTACAACGCAGCGGGCATGGGGAATGTTCTGTTCAGCCAGCGCAGCGATGGCCGTGAGCGATCCGAACACGGCGTAGCCGTCGTCCGCGCCGCCACGGCCGTAAAGTTTGCCGTCGCGGATCACCGGCTTCCACGGCGCGAGATCTTCCTGCCAGCCACTGAATTCCGGCTGCTTGTCGAGATGGCCGTAGAGCAGCACCGTGTCGTCGACCTGTCCGGGGATATCCAGAAACAAAACAGGGGTGCGTCCTTCAAGACGAACAATTTCGGCGCTCATGCCCTCAATTGCGTGCGCTTTGCACCAGTCGAGCGCGAGGTCCGCGGCGGTATCCATGTGGCCATGCTCGGCCCAGTCCGGATCGAACAGCGGCGACTTGTTGGGAATTTTCACGTACTCGCACAGTGTTGGCACGATGCTCTCGTCCCAGGTGCTGTCAACAAAGTCTTTGAGTTTCTTGGCATCCATAGCGGGCCTCGTCAGATATTGGGTTGCAAATCAGGCAAGCGAAAAAAACGTTCGGCATTGGCCGTTGTTTCCTGCGCCAGGTCTTGGGCGCTACGCCCGGCTGCGGCGGCTACAGCATCAAGCACGACCGGCAGGTATTTGGGTTCATTGCGCCGACTCTTGGGCTTCGGGCGAATCGTGCGCGGCATCAGGTAGGGCGCGTCGGTTTCAATCATCAGACGATCGGCAGGAATCGTTGGCACCAGATCAATCAAATGATGACCGCGTCGTTCGTCGCAGATCCAGCCGGTGATGCCGATGTACAAACCGCGTTCGATGTAGGCGCGCAATTCATGACCTTCGCCTGTGAAGCAGTGCGCCACCGCGTCGGTCAGGCGCGGTAACCACGGGTCGAGTATCTCCAGAAACGCATCGTGGGCGTCGCGTTGATGCAAAAAGACCGGCTTGCTGCTGGCGGCGGCCAGTGCGAGTTGTTTTTCAAATGCATCGGCTTGCTGCTGTGGCGTGGAGAAATTGCGAAAATAGTCCAGACCGCATTCGCCAGCCGCAACGACAGCATCGTCCTTGAGCAGATCACGCAATGTGGTCTCGTCGTCGGGCTGCCAGTCCTTCGCGTGATGAGGATGGACCCCGGCTGTAGCAAAAAGCGTACCAGAGTGCGCATTTGCGAGCGCTGACGCGGCCTGCGAGCCCTCGACACTGGCGCCAGTCACAACCAGACGCTGAACGCCGACGGCCCGCGCCTGCGCGAGCACCTCGTCGCGATCATTGTCAAAGCTGTCGTGAGTCAGATTTGCACCAATATCGATCAGATTATTCAAGCTCAAATCCGGCCCCGATTGCGTTGTATGGTCGGTTACAATAGAGCGCCTATTCTACTGATTCGATCGGGCGGGCGCATCAGCGCAACGCCGGACATTGGGGACACAAAGCATCACCATGGCCACGCCGTACTCGCATTTATTCGCATCGCTGGATCTGGGTTTCACAACGCTGAAAAATCGAGCGTTGATGGGTTCCATGCACACGGGACTTGAAGACAGCAAGAGCGACTTTGAAAAACTTGCCGTGTACTTCGCTGAGCGCGCTGCGGGGGGTGTCGGGCTGATGGTCACCGGCGGCATTGCACCGAACCGGGCCGGTTGGCTGGCTCCGTTTGCCGGCAAGCTCAGCAAATCGAGCGAGGTGGCCCGTCACCAGCTTGTCACCGACGCCGTTCATGACAACGATGGCAAGATCTGCATGCAGATTCTGCACTCCGGGCGCTACGGTTATCACCCTATGTGCGTGGCGCCCTCGCCAGTACGCTCACCCATCTCGCCGTTCAAGCCGCGCGAGCTCAGCGCAAGCGGCGTTGATAAACAAATCGATGCCTTTGCGCGCTGCGCTAAGCTTGCGCAGGACGCAGGCTATGACGGTGTTGAGGTCATGGGCTCGGAAGGCTATCTGATCAATCAGTTTATCGTTGAGCGCA
>CAZXCL010000061.1:0-26449 GCA_964639265.1 uncultured Gammaproteobacteria bacterium
TTGTAACGGCCCCCGGGGGGCCGTTTTTTTTTTAAAAAAAAAAACCCCAACCCCCCCTCCGGCTGACCTCTCCCATCTGCGTGCGTATTTGGGTTCATCGTTAGCCACAATTTCATCGCAAGTCGGCGGAAGCTTCGCGGTGTCGTCGACCCTCGGACCCACCTCGATCTATCGCCGCTACGATGCCGATCGAGGGGACCTGCTCGAAACCCACCAACCGAGCTGTTCTCCCCGATTAGATGACCAAGACCGAGCCGACAAAGCCAACAGATCACCCCAACCAAACCGCTCAAACTTTGCGAAAAGCTCGACCGGCGTAAACACCGGCCGAGCAGTTGGATCAGGGCGCGACGCCACTCGGGCCGGGAGGCCCGAAGAAGGACGACCGCATGATGCCGAGATCGATGAAGTTGACTGAACCATCGCCATCGAAATCCGCATCGGGATCGGCAGTGAAGAACACCGCGCGCAGGAGCCCCAGATCAATGAAGTTGATGATGTTGTCGTTGTTCAGATCGGCGTCGCAGAGATTGCCAAAACCGTCTGCGTTGGTGTCGCGCTGATCAGCGTTGGCCGCATCCACGCAGTTGTCGACGTCGTCAGCGACCCCATCGCCGTCGCTGTCCTTGGCGCTGGTCACTGTGATCGTCACGAGTTGTGGATCGGCCAAAATCTCCGCTTCGGTAAACGGTAGATCCACCCACTGCTTGTCGGTGTACAGCTGCGTTTGATCCGCGTAGTGCGGACTTTCCGGATCGCTGGACTGCGAATAGGACAGCAAGGCTTCGGCGACGGGACCGTTTTCGTCGAAGGTAACCGTCTGCATGTAGCTGTTGCCGTGGTCCACCGGCGTGTAGCCGTCGGGGCCAAGCTGCGCGGTAATGATGCTGAACATGCCACTGCCATCGCGCCCGCCGTGGATCGGGTAACGAACGCCGTTTTTGGTGTCGTACTGCAAATCGCCCCAGCGCGCGTTCAGCGCCAGACCGTTGGCCTGTAAACGCTGCACGCCCTCACCAAGCCAGCGCATCAGACGCGCCCTCGCCTCGGACGTGTCGTCGTTGAGCCCGCGCGGCGTATTCACCGGGTCGTTGACGTCGAAGGGCGTGGCCCAAAGCTCAGACAGGATGGGATCGTCGAGTTCGTTGAATGCCGACTGCACAAATTCCAGGAAGATGTGCGGTCCGAAGCTATCGACATTCTGGCGCTTGTCCCACGCCGTGAGTACCGTGCACGCCTCCGTCAGATCAACCGTCGTGCCGTCGATGTCCACGCTTTGACCCTCGGCCACACACACCGCGACCAGATCATCAACCAATAGCTCGGCAGCGTAGTTGCGGCTGCCAAACAGAATTTCCTGCAGCGTGTCGATCGTAAAGCCCGGCGCGCCCAGTCCGTCCGTGCCCGCCAGACGCTCCTCAACCATAACCAGTCCCAGCCGGGTACGCAGGGAACGCGCGGTGCGTTCCGGACGACCCGGCGGCTGGAAACCTTCCAGAGGCTGATCCGGATTGGTGAGCCAGTGGTTATCGTTGGAGTTGCTGACGTAATCCTGATTCAGAAGCTTGGGCAACGCGTCGTAGCCAATGATGCCCTCAACCGGCGCATCCGCATCGTTGTCGAAGCGGCATTCCGGGCGGGCGCCATTGAGCACAAACAGGCCGGCCTGATCGATGATCGCCTGACCGAAAATCAGCGGCGGACAGTCGACAATTTTCTGCGCCGTGATATTGGGCTGCACGGAGATATCGCCATAGAACGCGCGGCCGTCGCGGCTGGCCGCCACGGTGTGGACCCACGGCAGACCGACGTTTTCACGCAGTGCATCGATGAAACCATCAAAGTCCGGGGCAACGTTCATCTGATAGAACTGATCGATCGCGCGGAGGCTGCCGGCGTTGGCATCACCCAGCGCGAAGACGGCCAGACCTGTATCCCAGAAGCGAAAGCCAAACAGCGGACGAAAATCCAGTACCCAGCCGTGCACCGTGGAGTAAAACGTGTGTGTGCGTGTCTCCAGCGTATCGCCGACCAGCACCTCAATGCTGACCGGATGCACACCCATATCAAGCACTTCATCGTTGTAGATGTACTGGGTCGGACTGTCGGGCGAAAGTGTAATTTCGAACAGTCCAAAGCGATCGGCCGGTGACACCGTGTGGCTCCAGGCGAACTCATTGGTAAAGCCAATGTTGATCAGCGGCACGCCCTGCAGCGAGGCACCCATGATGTCCACCTGGCCCGGAATCGTCAGATGCGCCTCATACCAGCGCAGCGGACCGCGCCACGGAAAATGCGGATTACCCAGCACCATGCCCGCACCGTTGACGGTCGCGTTGGAACCTAGCGCATACATATTGCTGCCGAGATCTTCCGTGTTGATGAGTTCCCGCACGGCCTCGAAATCGACCTGCGCGAGTTGTTGCTCGGACAGCGGCGACGGCTTCACGCGACGCACGCTTTGCCCGCTCGGACTCCCAGCCGGCTGAGGTGGGCGCGCGTCGACAATCAGGCCTGACAGCGGCCCGCCACTCGCTCGCAGAATCAGCTTGTAGTAGACACGCGCCATATCGAACTCATCCAGCGGACGAACCCACGGCTGACTGCGGCAATCGGCGGCCAGGTTGTCGACACCGGTTTCGTTGAGGTAGCGGTTGTAGCCGGCCGCAAATCCGCGAATCCCCTCCCGCGCCTCGGGCGAGATGTCGCTGAGCGCCTGGGCGATGAAGTCGTCGGTGCTCACCAGGGAATAGAAAAAGTCGTTGGTGGTGTTGCCACCGCTGTCACCGAAGTAACGCGATAACTCACCGTTGGCGGCTACAACCTCACGCGCGAGCACGCACAGATTGTCGCCGGCAAACGCATAGCCATAGCCGTAGCCGAGCGAGCCCCAGTCATCCGCCTTGATGTGCGGGATGCCATAGGAGGTGGTGCGGACCTCGGCGCTGTAAACAGGATTCTCTCCCAGAGCGGATGCGCAAACACCCAATGCACCAACAAAGACCACCGAGCGCAGGAGATATGTCAAACGCCGCATAGTTGATTCCTCGATTAATGGTTTTGACGCGTGTACGCGTTCTTTTTTCGCTCCACTGTGGAGCGTCATCAGAGCAGAAAAGCCTTACCGAATATGCGCCGTTGCCAGCGGGCTGTCAACGATGCGACAGGGTGTGATTGCGTTCACGGCGCCCGGATGCGGCCAACCTTAAAATTGCGCGCCGACACATTGATCATCAAGGGACGTGACAAAAAATGACTGACGAATTCGCCAAAACACTCGTCATCGATGACGCGGACTACGCGCCCGGCGCCATCGCTCCGGCAAGCAACGCCGACAAAGTAAAACCCGATCTGTCTGATGACGAGATGAAGACACCCGAAGACGTGGCAAACGACGATGGCGAACTGCCGTCGTTTGAAGACACGTCCTGGCTGACCTGACGCGAACGACAGGTTCAGCTCGGGCGGATATCCCTCATGCGTTGTCGATAGCCGCCAGAAGCGCCGACAAACGCTCTTTGAACCGGTCGCCAAACTCAGGGTGGTTCAGACCGTAGGCGACCGTGGCCTCGAGGTACCCTACCTTGTCGCCGCAGTCGAAACGATTGCCCTTGAATTCATAGGCAAACACCATCTCCGATCGCAGCAGCTGCTCGATCGCATCCGTGAGCTGGATTTCCCCACCCGCGCCGCGTCCGGTTTCTCGTAACCGATCGAAAATACCCGGCGTCAGTGCATAGCGCCCCACGACCCCGAGGTTCGACGGCGCAACGGCCGGCGCAGGTTTTTCGATAATGTCTCGCACCTCGCCGAGTCCGTCGGCCATTCCCTCGACGGCAACAATGCCGTAGCGATCAGTATGCTCGGACGGCACCGACTGCACAGCAATGACACTGCTCTGCTCGCGATCAAACACGTTTTGCATTTGAGCCAGACACGGCGTGTCCGCGGCGATCAAGTCATCAGCAAGATGCACGAAGAACGGCCGATGGCCGATCACCGGCTCGGCACACAAAACGGCATGCCCCAGCCCCAGGGGCTTGCCCTGGCGGATGTAAACACAGTGGGCGGACTTGGGGACGATGTCCTGAATGGACTTGAGCAATTCATGTTTGCCCGCCTCTTCGAGCTCTCGCTCAAGCTGCGGGTCACGGTCGAAGTGATCCTCAATGGCGCGTTTGGAGCGGCCGGTAACGAACACCAAAGTCTCAACGCCGGCCTGCAGCGCCTCCTCGACCGCATATTGAATCAGCGGCTTGTCGACCACCGACAGCATTTCCTTGGGATTGGCTTTGGTCGCCGGAAGAAAACGCGTACCCCGGCCCGCAACCGGAAATACCGCTACACGTATCGAATTGCTCACTGCACACCCTGATGTCGTCAAAATGGGGGCGTGAAGGGTATCACGCCCTCCAGTGAGTTCGGCTAGTCGGTCGCCTCAAGCCGCACATTTTCACGATTGCGCTCAAGCAGCTTGACACCGATACCCTTCACCTGTGCCAGATCGGCCAGATCGTCGAAGCGACCGTGGGCCTCGCGATAGGCCACAATGGCCTGCGCTTTCTTCAGGCCAACGCCGGACAGCTCAGCGGCAAGCGTCTCCGCATCGGCGGTATTGACGTTGACGGGCCCGGCAAAAGCGGACGTGGCAAGAGCCGATAGCATTAAGAAAAAAGCAATTCGAAGATGTGACATAGCGTGGTCCTCCGTTCTCACACTCGTGCAGCAAACTGTGCACGGGCCTACGCTAGCCATAACACCGCGGCCGGTCAGCTGGCCAAACTCGGGAAAAGCTCCGGATTTGAGGTCAAGTGGGGTCGAATCGAATCCCAGCGACGGCAGCCTGGGCACTGCCAGTAAAGCTGCTCACTAACATAGCCGCAGGCTTCGCACAGGTAGTTGGCGCGACGGCTCAACAGCACACCAAGCCCCGCACACAAACGCTCCAGCGTGTGCTCGTCGATGTCCTGACCCGCCGTCAGCATGCCCATAGACGTCAGGGCCTCACGCAGCGTTGCATCATTGTCGAGCCACTGGGCCAGACCACGCCGTACGAGGGGCAGCTCCGTCTGTTCATGAATCAACGCTACCTGTGTGAGCCATGGCGCAATCGATGGCGTACGTTGCACCAGTCGATCAAGAAAACGCTCAAAGTTCCGATCGCCACGCACGTTATCCAGCACGTGCTTCAATTTTCCCCAGATCTCAAGCAGGAATCGCGCATCCTCTTCCGCGATACGCGTGTAGAGCTTGCGCGCGGTCTTCAGATCGCCCGCGTCAATCGCCATGGACGCACGCATCATGGCGCCTCTGTGCAGCCACGTGCCACCAGCCTGCGCTGACTTGAGCTGGCCACGTGCAGCCGTGAGGTCGCCGCGCTCCAGAGCTTCTTCCGCCAGCTCGCAAAAATAGTGAGCGGCTATGCGTTCGTTCTCAGGCTGGGCGCTGAGCTTGCGCCGCGCGGCGATCGCCTTTTCCCAGTCATTCTGCAGCTCGTAGATCGAGACAAGTTTTTCTGTGGCTCCGGCCTGCCGGGTCGAGTTGTTGGCGAGCTTTTCAAACAGGCCTTCGGCCCGATCGAGCAAGCCGGCACGCAGGTAATCTTCGGCCAACGCATACAGCGCCTGGTCGCGATAACTTTTGGCCAGATTGGGCCGGGCGATCAGGTTTTGATGGATCCGAATGGCTCGGTCCACTTCACCGCGGCGGCGAAACAGACTGCCGAGCGCAAAATGGGTTTCGACCGTTTCATTGTCGACCTCCATCATCGCCACGAACACTTCGATCGCCTTGTCCGGGTTGTCCTCCAGGAGAAAATGAACGCCCTTGAGGTAGTCGGCACTTAGCGGCGCAGATTTTTTCCGGCGTTCCGAACGCACACCAAAGCGTGCCACCGCCCAGCCGCAGGCGGCGGCAATCATCAACAGAATGAGAAACGTGAGTGAGTCAGTTGGCATCGTGCATCGGCAGAGCACGCAAATTATTCAGTTCGGTATTCGCGACCCGGATTTGCTTGCGCAGACGACGGCGCTCACCCAGCAAACGAAACACATAGGACAGGACGCTGATGACACCCCACAACCAGCCACCGGCCACGGCCACGGCAAAAGCAACCGCTGTTTTGACTTCATATTTGCCCACGGCCAGATCCAGCTCCATGGTGCCGGGATTGCTCAAAGAGAACACGACGACCACAAGAAACAACAAAACAACGGCCAAAAGCAAAAGCAGGGTTCGCACCATGGAACGTCTCTCCGCTAGATAAGGTGAGTGCGACGTCATGGTACCAGACGGCGGACGCCATCTGGGAGGAGACAGATCCGTCTAGTTCTTGATATCCAGGTGGCGGTTTTCGTTCACGCGCTCACGCAGGTCTTTGCCCGGCTTGAAGTGCGGCACGTACTTTCCGGCCAATGCAACGGCTTCACCGGTCTTGGGATTACGACCCAGGCGCGGCGGGCGATAGTGCAAAGAGAAACTGCCGAAACCCCTGATTTCGATGCGATTGCCCTGGGCAAGAGAATCGCTCATCAGTTCGAGCAGATGCTTGACCGCCAGTTCTACGTCCTTGGCCGGCAGATGCTTTTGTTTACGAGCGATGGCTTCGATGAGTTCTGATTTCGTCATTGCTACGCCTTTATTCTTTATCGCAGTCGGTCAACGCTCGCCTCCGGCCAACGCGGGCCGGAGGCTTGCATTACCACGTGATCAGGAATCCTGTCCTGACATTTTATCCTTCAGAAGGTCGCCAAGCGTGGTGCCACCGGCAGACGTCGAGCCGTACTCTTCGACTGCTGCAGCCTCTTCATAGACTTCCTTCGCTTTGATAGACAATGACATACGACGGTTCTTGCGATCAACGCCTGTGAAGCGGGCTTCCACTTCATCGCCGGCCTTGAGCACCGTACGTGCGTCTTCAACACGGTCCCGCGAGAGCTCGGAAGCGCGCAGGTAACCCTCGATGCCGTCGGCCAGATCCACCACAGCGCCGCGAGCGTCTACTTCGCGCACGGTACCTGTGACCAGCGTGCCTTTCGGGTTGTCCGCCAGATAGGTCGAGAACGGATCGCGGTCGAGCTGCTTGATGCCCAGCGAGATGCGCTCACGCTCGGGATCGATTGCCAGCACCACGGCCTCCACTTCCTGACCCTTAGTGTAGTTGCGTACGGCTTCTTCACCCGGCAGATCCCACGACAGGTCTGAGAGGTGGACAAGACCGTCGATTTCGCCGTTAAGGCCAACAAAGATACCGAAGTCGGTGATCGACTTGATCTGACCGTTGACACGATCGTTCTTGTTATACACCGCGGCAAACTCGGCCCAGGGATTGGACTTGCACTGCTTGATGCCAAGCGAAATACGACGGCGCTCTTCGTCAATCTCGAGCACCATGACTTCCACTTCGTCACCAATCTGAACCACTTTCGACGGGTTCACGTTCTTGTTGGTCCAGTCCATCTCCGAGACGTGGACGAGGCCTTCAACGCCCTCTTCCACTTCCACGAAGCAGCCGTAATCCGCGATGTTGGTCACTTTACCGAACAGACGCGTGTTGGCCGGATAGCGACGGGCCAGTGCCTGCCAGGGATCCGCACCAAGCTGCTTCATGCCGAGCGAAACACGCGAGCGCTCGCGATCGAACTTAAGGACTTTGACTTCGACTTCGTCGCCAACGTTTACCACTTCCGACGGATGCTTGACGCGCTTCCACGCCATGTCCGTGATGTGCAGCAGGCCGTCGATGCCGCCGAGGTCCACAAACGCACCGTAGTCGGTCAGGTTCTTGACGATACCCTTGACCACGTTGCCTTCCTGCAGCGAATCGAGAAGTGCTTCGCGCTCTGCGCTGTACTCTTCTTCCACGACGGCGCGGCGCGAGACCACAACGTTGTTGCGACGCTGGTCGAGCTTAATAACTTTAAATTCGAGAACTTTGCCCTCGAGGTAGCCAGGATCGCGTACGGGACGAATGTCCACCAGCGAGCCGGGCAAAAACGCGCGGACATTGTCGATCTCAACGGTAAAGCCGCCTTTGACGCGACCGTTGATAACACCGTTGACGATCTCAGAATCTTCAAATGCTTTTTCAAGCCGCGTCCAGGTACGGGCGCGTTTGGCTTTTTCACGCGACAGACGCGTTTCGCCAAAGCCGTCCTCAAATGAGTCCAGCGCCACTTCCACAACGTCACCGACCGTGACTTCGAGGTCACCGGTTTCGTTGTAGAACTGGGAGGACGGAATCACCGCTTCGGACTTCAGGCCCGCGTTGACGATGACGACGTCGGAATTCACAGCCACAACGCTGGCACTCAAAATAGTGCCCGGCTTCATCTGGTGACTGGCAATACTCTCTTCAAATAACTCCGCAAAATTCTCTGACATGATGGTTAAGGTTCCTGGGCGTAATGCCCGTTAAATACAGCTCCGTCGGTCGCTCCTGCTGCTGACGGGTTGCCAAACATGGCCTCAAATCCTTTTGTGGCCGTACGAATCATTTCAACGAGGTTTCCACCAGTTCGACGATGATCGAAACAACTTCTTCGATGCTCATCGACGTCGTATCCAACGTGCTGGCATCGTGCGCTGCCACGAGCGGGGCCACAGCGCGGCCCGCGTCGCGCTCATCGCGTCGACGGATGTCCTCGTAAAGGGCCGCAAAGGTACCACCAATACCCTTTTGCTTCAACTGCTTATGCCGCCTTTTGGCACGCTCTTCCGCACTCGCTGTCAGGAACACTTTGACCGCCGCGTCGGGGAAAATAACCGTGCCCATATCGCGGCCGTCCGCGACCAGTCCAGGCAACTCGGCAAACGAATGTTGCTTAGCAACAAGCGCGGCTCGAACAGCGGGAAGCGCTGCCACGGTGGAGGCCGCCTCACCGGTCTGCTCGGTACGGATATCATCAGTAACGTCTTCGCCATCGAGCATGATGCATTCATCGCCTGAGGCCGTTGACTCAAAATCAATCTCGCTGCGTTCAATGACACCCAGCAGCGCGTCAACATCGTCAAGCGCCACGCCAGCGCGCAGCGCACCGAGCGCCGTCAGACGGTAAAGCGCCCCGCTGTCCAGCAGGTGCCATCCAAGGTGATCAGCTACGCGACGCGCCACCGTGCCCTTGCCTGCCCCGCTCGGCCCGTCGAGCGTCAGAATCGGCACCTGATCAATCGACGTCATCGGTAATCTGCCACCCGGTCGTTCGAGCCAGTTCTGCAAAGCCTGGAAAAGACGTCGCCACATTTGCCGTGTCCTCCACGGTTACTCTGTCAGCCGCCACGGTGCCGGCCGCCGCAAACGCCATCGCGATGCGATGGTCTCCGCCGCTGTTCACTGTGCCGCCGCTCAACTGGCCGCCGTGTACGTCAATACCGTCGTCGTACAACGTGCACTGGATGCCCAGGGTTTCAAGGCCCGCCGCGGTCACCGCCAGGCGGTCGGTCTCCTTGACGCGCAGCTCCCGAGCGCCGCGCACGCGCATCACGCCCTCAGCCATGGCAGCGGCAACAAAAAGAACCGGAAACTCGTCGATGGTACGAGCCACCCATTCCGGCGGTACGTCAATGTTTGTCAGCGCGCTGCTGCGCACACGCAAATCGCAGACCGGCTCGCCTCCTACCTCCGCGGGATTCAAGCGCTCGATGCGTGCGCCCATGCGCGCCAGAACATCAACAAACCCGCTGCGCGTGGGATTCATACCCACCTGCTTCAGGATCAGGTCGCTGCCTGGGGCGAGCGCTGCGGCGACGGCAAAGAACGCCGCGGAAGACGGGTCAGCCGGCACGGTGACGTCACACGCACGCAGCGACTGCGGTCCGCGTAAAGACACCTGTAGCCCATCAACATCGAGTTGCACTCCGAAACCACGCAACATGCGTTCGGTGTGGTCACGCGAGTGCGCCGGTTCGCTCACCTGTGTGACACCGTCGGCACCCAGCCCGGCCAGCAGAATGGCCGATTTGACCTGAGCGCTGGCCACGGCAAGCTCGTGGGTCGACGCCCTGAGCGCCGCGCCGGCCTCAATTCTGACCGGTGGGCAGCCGTTGTCGGCCGTGCTGACGCGGGCGCCCTGGCGTTTCAACGGATCGGCAATGCGCCCCATCGGGCGCCCCATAAGCGATTCATCACCGATTAAGGTTGCAGAGATGCCCTGCCCCGCAATCAGACCGGCCAGCAGACGCATACCCGTGCCCGAATTGCCGCAGTCGATCGGCTGTTCGGTACTGACAAGCTTCGGCACGCCGCGGATACGATAGTGGCCAACGCCGATTTTCTCGATGTCGGCACCCAGCGCTATCAGAGCGTCACGTGTGGCCAGACAGTCTTCGCTTTCAAGCAGGTCGCGGACCTCGGTGGTGCCCGCGGCGATCGCGCCGAACATCAGCGCGCGATGGGAAATGGACTTGTCTCCCGGCACGCGGACGGTACCGGCCAGCGAACACCCGGGGGTTATCGTATACATGCAGACAATCTCACAAGACCGCGTGGGGATAGGACCCCAATACACGCATCAGATAGCCTTCTTTCTCGAGCTCACGCAGTGCCGTAGCCACCGCCTCATCCTTGGCATGCCCTTCAACGTCGACGAAGAACACAAACTCCTGCTCACCGCGGCGCGCCTGTCGCGACTCGATCCGCGTCATGTTGATATCGTGGGTCGACAGCGTGTAAAGAAGCGCCTGCAGCGCGCCGGGTTTATGCGACGAAGACAACAGCAGCGAGGTCTTGTCCCCACCGCTGGCGGCAAACAACTCGCGGCCAATCACAAGGAAGCGCGTCGTGTTGTCCGCTCGGTCTTCGATGTTTGGCACCAGAACACTGAGTCCGTACACCTCGGATGCGGCCTGGCCGGCGATAGCGGCCGCACTGTGATCATCGCGCGCTCGACGAGCGGCGCCAGCACTGCTGCTCACGGCCACGCATTCGACGCCAGGCATATTGTCCTTGAGCCAGCCGCGACACTGAGACAGCGAGGCGCCGTCGGCGTACAGCCGCGTGACGTCTTCTATGCGCGATTGACGCGACATCAGGTGCTGCTCAATACGCAGTGCCACTTCGCCACAGATGTGGAGTTCTGATGACACAAACAAATCGAAACTGTTGGTGATCGTGCCCTGACTGGAGTTTTCCACCGGAACGATGCCGAAATCGGCCACACCGGTTTCAATCTCGCCAAACACCTCTTCGATGGTCGGCAACGCGACGGCACGCACCGAATGACCAAAATGCTTGATAACCGCGGCCTGAGACACGTTGCCTTCCGGCCCAAGGAAGGCCACCTTCAGCGGTTCCTGCTGCGCAAGACAGGCGGACATGATCTCGCGAAAAAGACGCACGATTTCCTCATCGCGCAGTGGCCCTTCATTGCGCTCTATAACACCACGCAGCACCTGCGCTTCGCGCTCGGGTCGGTAGTAGTCGCCCGGATTGGCGCCGGCGCGCTTGGTCATGCCGACGTCCTGCGCAACCTGAGCACGCTCGCTGATCAAGGCCTGAATCTCGCGATCCAGCTGATCGATCCTGGCGCGAATTTTGGAGAGATCTGTCATGCCCTGAGTGTACCTGCCTTTTTGAAAATTGCGCGACCAATCAGGCGCTTCGCTCAAATTCCTGCATAAAATCTATCAACGCCTCTACCCCCGCCATGGGCATCGCGTTGTACAAGCTGGCACGCATGCCGCCCACCGAGCGATGGCCCTTGAGATTGGCAAGACCGGCCGCGACGGCCTGTTCGAGGAAGCGCGCCTCGAGACTCGCGTCTTCCAGCAGGAACGGGACGTTCATGCACGAGCGATGCGGTGGATGCACCGGATTGCTGTACAGGCTGCTGTTGTCGATAGCCGTGTACAACGCGGCCTGCTTGGCGTCGTTGAGCTTCGCGATGGCCTCCAGACCACCCATCTCCAGCAGCCATTCGAACACCAGCCCGGCGACATACCAGGTAAATGTCGGCGGCGTGTTGGCCATGGAGCCTGCGTCGGCCATGGTTTTGTAGTGCAACACACTGGGCGTTTCACGCCGCGCGCGATCCAGGAGATCGTCGCGCACAATGACGAGCGTCAGACCGGCTGGCCCAATGTTCTTTTGAGCACCTGCGTAAATCAGACCGAACCTGGACACGTCGCAGGGGCGCGACAGAATCGTCGACGACATGTCCGCGATCAGCGGCACGCCGCCGACGTCGGGAATCTCGGGATACTCCACACCGCCAATGGTCTCGTTGGGCGTGTAGTGCACGTACGCTGCGTCCGTCGACAGATCCCAATCACTGCGGTCTGGAATACGCGTGAAGCCGCTGGCCTGACTGCTGGCCGCCACATGAACATCCACGTACGGCGCGCCAAGCTTGACGGCTTTTTGACCCCACGTGCCCGTGACCACGTAATCCGCGCGCTGTCCGGCCGCGCACAGGTTCAGAGGCACCGCCGCAAACTGCGCGGTTGCGCCGCCCTGCATGAACAGCACGCGATAATGGTCGGGTATGGACAGTAAGGTACGCAAATTGGCCTCGGCACGTTCGGCCAAGGCCACAAATTCGCGGCTGCGGTGACTGATCTCCATGATCGCCATGCCGGTACCGGCCCAGTCGGGAAGATCATCACGAATACGGTTGAGAACAGCCTCGGGCAGCGTCGCCGGCCCGGCGCTGAAGTTATGGACGCGCATTGGACGTAGCGGATGCGGGGACGCTAGTCCTCGCCGCCTTCGCCTGCATCGTCGTCGCCCTCTTCGTCGTCTTCATCGTCGAGGCCCTGCAGACGCGCCAGCCCCACCAGCGCATCTTCATCCTGAGGACGAATCAGGCGCACACCCTGCGTATTGCGGCCGATAATTGACACGTCGCTTACCGAGGTGCGCACCAGCACGCCAGCGCTGGTGATGAGCATGATCTGATCTTCGGGTGCGACCAGCAGTGCACCCACCAGATCCCCGTTGCGTTCTGAGGTCTGGATGCCGATCACACCCTGGCCGCCACGACCCTGCACGTTGTACTCGCCTATGGCAGTGCGCTTGCCGTAGCCGTTGGCGGTGGCGGTGAGGATGAGCGGTGCGTTGTCAGCAGCGTGGTCGGCCGCGGCGGGCACCGCGATTTGCGCGACCACCCGAGCACCCTCGGGAAGCCGGATACCGCGCACGCCCGCAGCGGTACGCCCCATGGGCCGTACGTCGGACTCGTGGAATCGGATCGCCTTGCCGGTGGTCGCGAACAAAAAGATCTCGTGGTCGCCGTCGGTCACCTCGGCGCTGACCAGGTAGTCATCGTCGTGCAGACCCAGCGCGATAATGCCGTTGGTACGCGGCCGCGAAAACGCGCTGAGCGGGGTCTTCTTGACCGTGCCCTGGCTCGTGACCATGAAGATGTACTTGTCTTCATCATACTCGCGCACCGGCAACACGGCGTTGATGCGCTCGCCGTCTTCGAGTGGCAGCAAGTTGATGATGGGCTTGCCGCGCGCGCCGCGGCCGGCCTGCGGCATCTGATACACCTTGAGCCAGTAGGCCTTGCCGAGACTGGAGAAACACAACAGCGTGTCGTGGGTGTTGGCCACAAACAGCTGATCGATAAAGTCCTCGTCCTTGACTTGCGTCGCGCTCTTGCCGCGACCGCCGCGCTTCTGCGACTGATAGGAATCCAGCGGCTGGGCTTTGGCGTAACCCGCGTGCGAGAACGTGACGACCACGTCCTCTTCCGGAATCAGGTCTTCGTCCGTGAGGTCGGAATGGTCGTGCGAGATCTCGGTGCGGCGATCATCCGCGTAGTCGGCACGGCAGGCAGCCAACTCGTCGCGAATGACGCTCGTGAGCCGCTCACGGCTCGACAGAATATCAAGCAAATCCTCAATAGTTACCAGAATCTCTTTGTATTCGTTGCCAATTTTCTCCTGCTCAAGACCCGTCAGGCGATGCAGTTGCATGTCCAGAATGGCCTTGGCCTGGATGGCGGACAACTGATAGCTGCCGTCCAGCAGGCCCCATTCGCCGTCAATATCCTCGGGCTTGGTGGCTTCGGCCCCGGCCCGGGCCAACAGCTCGCTGACCAGACCCGGCTCCCAACGCTTGGCGACAAGCGCCTCGCGCGCCTCAGCCGGCGTCTTGGAACGCTTGATCAGCTCGATCATCTCGTCGATGTTGGCCAGCGCCACGGCGAGGCCTTCGAGTACGTGCGCCCGAGCGCGTGCTTTTTTCAGATCGTGAATCGTTCTGCGCGTGACCACCTCGCGGCGATGACGCAAAAACGCGGCCAGAATCTCCTTGAGATTCATCAACCGCGGCTGACCCTCCGTCAGCGCAACCATGTTGATGCCAAACACGGTCTGCAGCATCGTCTGCTTGTACAGATTGTTCAGTACGACATCGGTGTTCTCGCCCCGCTTGAGCTCGATCACCATGCGCATACCGTCCTTATCGGACTCGTCGCGCAGATCGGAAATGCCCTCGATACGCTTCTCACGTACGAGCTCGGCAATTTTCTCCAGAAGACGCGCCTTGTTGACCTGAAACGGCAGCTCGGTGACCACCAGCGCGTTCTTGTCTTTCGACAGCGGCTCAACGTGGCTGCGGGCCCGGACGTAAATACGACCCCGCCCTGTCTCGTAGGCCTGACGGATGCCTGCGGCACCGTTAATTGTGCCAGCGGTCGGAAAATCAGGGCCCGGCAGTTTCTGCATCAACTCCGGAATCGTGCTGTCAGGCGCATCGAGCAGAAGCGCGCAGGCGTCGATCACCTCACCCAGATTGTGCGGCGGAATATTTGTGGCCATGCCCACGGCAATACCGGCGGAACCGTTGACCAGCAGATTTGGAATCCGTGTCGGCAGAACGGCCGGCTCGGTTTCCTTGTCGTCATAGTTGGGAACAAAGTCGACCGTGGATTTATCCAGATCGGCCAGCAACTCGTGCGCGATTTTGGCCATACGCACTTCGGTGTAACGCATGGCCGCCGGTGGATCACCGTCAACCGAGCCGAAGTTGCCCTGCCCGTCCACCAGCATGTAGCGCATGGAAAACGGTTGCGCCATACGCACGATCGAGTCATAGACCGCTGAATCGCCGTGGGGGTGATACTTACCGATGACATCTCCGACCACACGCGCCGATTTTTTATACGGCTTGTTGTAGTCATTGCCCAGCACGCGCATGGCATAGAGCACGCGGCGATGAACCGGTTTGAGACCATCGCGAACGTCTGGCAATGCACGCCCTACGATCACGCTCATGGCGTAATCGAGGTAGGACTGCTTCATTTCGTCTTCGAGACGGACCTGGAGAATATCGCGGGAATCGTCGGTCATACTGTGTCGGCGTGCTCTTGATGTCAGTCTGTCAACGCGGCAATCGGCGGCCTGTTTCTAGCCGTCATTGGACGTCTCGACCGCTGCCTGAAATCGCGCTGAAACGTGCGCCGGCAAAGCCATCGAAATGCGTTGTTTTAACGCGCCAGAGCATACCATGAATCCGACCATTTCCCCACCCCGAAACGACCCAAAAATGCGTTTGCATTCATGCTACTTGCGCCGCTCGGGAAGGGTCTGCCATGCGCACCGGCCGAGGCCGGTTTCGAGGCCCGACAAGCAACGGCTGCGCTGAGGTCGGATTTAGTGGACAATGCGTGGCCGATGAACACCAAAACTATGCCCAATGTGGATCCGTCTGAAGTCGCCAAGTTCGATGCGCTCGCCGAACACTGGTGGGACCCCGACGGCGACTCCGGTCCGCTGCACGCGATTAATCCCCTGCGCCTGAACTACATCGATGCGCGTGCGCCGCTCAAAGACCGACGCGTCGCCGACATCGGCTGCGGTGGGGGGTTGCTCAGCGAAGCCATGGCTCGTCGTGGCGCGAAGGTCACCGGCATCGATCAGTCCGTTGCGGCGCTTGACGTCGCACGCGAACATGCACGGCAAAACGACGTCAGTGTCGATTACGAGCACACCACCGCCGAGGCGCTGGCCGCCGAGCACGCCGGCCGCTTCGACACGGTGACCTGTCTCGAGATGCTGGAGCACGTGCCGCAGCCCGAACACGTGATCCGCGCCTGCGCTCAGCTGCTCAAGCCCGGTGGGCGCGCCTTCTTCGCGACCATCAACCGCAATCCCAAGTCGTACGCGTTGGCCGTCGTTGCGGCTGAATACGTACTGCGCATGCTGCCGCGTGGCACCCACAACTACCAGATGTTTCTCAAGCCCTCGGAAATCGACCACAGCGCACGCGACGCCGGCCTCGTCCTCGAACACATGACCGGTCTGACCTACAACCCGATCACTGGCGTCTATCGGCTGAGCGACGACGTCGATGTGAACTACATGATGACGTTCCGCCGCGAGAGCCGGACGTGACGCGCGCGGCGGCCGTACTGTTTGATCTGGACGGCACGCTGGTCGATACCGCGCCGGACATGGCCGGTGCTGTTAACGATATGCTGGCTGCGCGCGAACGCCCCGCTCTGCCCTACGCGCCCTTGCGCACCCGCGTGTCTCACGGCTCGCGCGCACTGGTCGACTACGCGTTCGAGCCGTCGGACGAGGCCTCAACGCAGCGCTACATCGCCGAGTTTCTGCAGACCTATGAACGACGCGTATCGCGCTCCAGCGACCTGTTCGACGGTGTCGGCGCCTTGCTCGCGGCGCTAGAGGCACGGGACATTCGCTGGGGCGTGGTCACCAACAAACCCGGCGGCCTGAGCCACATGCTGCTGACCGATCTTGGTCTGCTCGAGCGGATGGGCGTGCACATCGCCGGCGACACGCTGGCGCATCGCAAGCCTCACCCGATGCCGCTGCTGCATGCCGCCCAGCACATCGGCGTCGCGGCCAACCGCTGCATCTACGTAGGCGATGCCGAACGCGACATTGTGGCCGGCCGCAATGCGGGCATGACCACCATCGCCGTGCGCTACGGCTATATTCTCGAAGACGACTGCGCATCGCGCTGGGGCGCAGACTTCCTGGTGGATACCGTATCCGAACTGCATCAGCAGGTGGATCACCTGCTCGCGGCCTGACACGCCCATGCTGATCACGCACGCTCAACTTCTTGCCGCCGCTGCCGGCATCCTCGTCGGTTTCGTTCTGGGTGCCTTGGTCTTCGGTCTGATTTATGCCGGTCGAGCCCGCGATCAGGCCGCACGCGCCGATCGCTTGCTGGCCCAGATCGAACAGCGCAACACCCTCGAAGAAGAGCGCGAAGCCATGATCGATGCCGCCGGCCAGCGTCTCGGAGCGACCTTTGACTCGCTGGCCAATCGCTCCTTGCAGACCAACAGCCAGACGTTTCTGCGACTGGCCACCGAAAATCTGGGGCGCTACCAGGAGCGGGCCAGCGCGTCGCTGGCGCAGAAAGAAGAAGCGGTGTCGAAGCTCGTCGCACCGATTGCTGAAGCGCTGAACAAAACCCACGAACAAATCCAGGCAGTGGAGAAAAGCCGCCACGAGGCCTTTGGCAGTCTCACAGCGCAATTGCGCGCGGTCACCGAAGCCCAACATGCCCTGCAACAGGAAACGGGCAATCTGGTCGGCGCACTGAAGCGACCCGAGGTGCGCGGCCAATGGGGTGAAATGACCCTGCGACGTCTGGCCGAGCTCGCCGGCATGGTCGGGCGCTGCGATTTTTACGAGCAAGTGCATCGCGCCGACGAAGACGGTGTGCTGCGACCCGACATGGTGGTACGACTCCCGGAATCGCGTTCAATGGTCGTGGACTCCAAAACACCGCTGGATGCCTACATCGCCGCTTTTGAAGCCACCGACGAGGATGCGCGCAGGCAGCACATGAAACGCCATGCGCGGCACATTCGTGAACACGTCAGATCGCTGGCGAGCAAACAGTACTGGCAGCAGTTCGACAGCGCGCCCGAGTTCGTTGTGCTGTTTATCCCGGGCGACCCGTTTCTCTCTGCTGCGCTCGAGGTGGAGCCCGAGCTGATTGACGAGGCGCTGCGTCAGAAAGTGATCCTCGCGACGCCCTCCAGTCTGATGGCGCTGCTCAAAACCGTGGCCCACGGCTGGCGCCAAATGGAGCTCAATGAAAACGCCACAGTCATTCGCGATCTGGCCCAAAGCCTGTATCAGCGTCTGGCGACCTTTTCGACGCATCTTTCCAAGGTCGGCAGCACATTGACCCAGAGCGTGAACGCCTACAACGCGGCGGTCGGTTCACTCGAACGTCAGGTGTTGCCGGGCGCACGCAAGTTTACCGAGCTCGGCGTGAGCAGCAAGAAAGACATTGAACCGCTGACGCCGCTGGACGTAAGCGCACGCGAACCACAGGACGATACCTCGTGAGCGATGCCATCGCGGTATTTGTTGATCGCTACCTGGAGGCGGCCAGCGACGAGCACTATGCGACCCTGATGGCACCCGAGCAAACGCGTCTGGCGACGGCCGCCGTGTTCGCCTATTACGCGCATATACGCCGCCTGCTGGCGATTCAGGCCGACGTCGCGCCGCAGAAAATCAGCTGGTGGCATGACGCACTCGCCGCACTGCGCGAACAGCGCGCCGTCCATCCGGTGCTCGAACCGCTGTTGCCGCACGTCAGCGAGCCGCTGATTGATGACCTGAATGCCCTGCTGCACGGCGCGGTCATGGACTTTAATCGCGTTGAGGTTGATGGCGGCAATCTTACCGACTATCTGCGCTTGCGCGCCGGCGCCCTGCACGCCCTGCTTGCTCGCATTGAGCAGCGCGAGGCGCCCGCAGACGCGCTGGCGGCGCTCGGTCGCGCCTATGGACTAAGTACCGTCATGATCGAAGCACGCGAGCCTGCGTTTGCTGATCAGCCCGTAGCGCCCATTTCGCTGCCCGACACGCACGATGATGCGAGCATGCTCGCAGCATTGAGTCAGTATGTCATGGACGCCCGCGACGATGCTGCGAACGCCCGCTGTGGCGTGGCAAGTCATGTGCTGATGTCTTTGCGACTTGCTCACTGGCCGGCGATTGCCGCCGGCGCGTTTGGAGAAACACTCGCACCGCTGCCCGTGTGGCGTAAACTCTTTGTGGCCTGGCGTGCCGCCCGACGCGCCTGACCTATTCCATTTTTGCCTTTTCCGAGGAACACTCCGTGACCGACTCCATCGACGTTCTCGATCAACCTGACTTTGACCCCGCAACTTTGAAAGACCGTGTGATCATGGTCACGGGCGCCAACCGTGGCATCGGCCGCGCCGTTGCCCATCTGTGCGCCAGCGGTGGCGCACAGGTCATTCTGTGCGGACGCAACGTCAAGGGCCTTGAGAAAGTGGATGACGAGATTCAGAAAGCCGGCGGCGCACCCGCGACACTGCTGGTGCTGGATCTTCTCAAGGCTACCATCGACGATTATCGCGCCGCGGCCGCCGCAGTTAAGGAAACCTTCGGGCGGCTCGACGGCCTGGCGCATATCGCGGGACTGCTGGGTGAGATGTCGAGCATCGAGCACTACCCCGCCATGATGTGGCACAACGTCATGCACGTGAATCTGAGCGCGCCGTTCCTACTGACCCAGGCGATGCTGCCGCTGATGACATCCAACGAAGACGGCAGCATTGTGTTCGCCTCCAGCAGTGTGGGACGTTTCGGCCGTGCGCACTGGGGCGCCTACAGCGTGTCGAAGTTTGGCACCGAGGGGCTGATGCAAACGCTGGCGGATGAGTGTGAAGGTCGTCCGCGGGTCAATGCTGTGAACCCTGGCGCGACACGAACGCTTATGCGCCGGGCGGCCTACCCGGCGGAAGATCCCACCGTGCTGGCCACGCCCGAGCAGGTGGCACCAGCATTCGCTTATATGCTCAGTCCGCAGAGCGCGGCGATGAACGGACGCACATTCGACGCACAGGCGCCCAAAGCCAAATAGGCCCGCCTCACTCGGCGTTGCGATCTTTTCGTGGATGCCGCGGTTTGCGTGGGCGACGCTGAACCGGTCCCTTGGCCACTTTGATGAGCCCCGACAGCTGTGAATCGGTGAGCACCTTGCTGCGACCCGCTCGCATGTTGCGCTCCATGATGACGTTGCCGTAGCGCACCCGAATCAGGCGACTGACGCGACTGCCCACGGCTTCAAACAATCGCCGCACTTCGCGCTGGCGACCTTCCATGAGTACCACGTAGTACCACTGGTTAGCGCCCTCACCACCGCCAGCCTGAATATCGCTGAAGCGCGCCATGCCGTCCTCAAGCTCGACGCCCTTGAGCAGCTTTTGCATGGCCTCGGCCGATAGATCACCCAGCACACGTACCGCGTATTCGCGCTCCACCTGCGTCGAAGGATGCATGAGCTTGTTGGCCAGGTTGCCGTCGTTGGTAAACAGCAGCAGCCCGCTGGTGTTGATGTCCAGACGCCCAACGCTGATCCAGCGACCACTGGGTGGTTCGGGCAGCTTGGAGAACACGGTGGTGCGCCCCTCGGGGTCGGAACGCGTGCATACCTGCCCGACGGGCTTGTTGTACATGATGACGTGGCTGGCGGGCGGTTCGAGATTGAGCTCGACGGGCTTGCCATCGAGCGCCACTTGATCGCTGGCGACCAGGCGCTGGCCAAGGACCGCCTCTTCGCCGTTGACCGTCAGGCGCCCGGCCCGGATCCAGCGCTCGACTTCGCGCCGCGAGCCAAGACCCAGCTGGGCCAGCGCCTTGTTGATGCGCACTCCGTCGGTAACGCCTTGCGCATCCTGATCGCTCATGAGGTTTGAGCCATCTATCGCTCGGCCGCTCGGGCCCGGTCGTCGTCGTTGTTTTCGGCGTCGTCACCGTCGCTATCGGCCTGCGCGTCATCCGATTCGGTTTCTGCCACCGGCTCATCCGCATCATCACGATCCTCGTTGTCGCCGATCAGCTCCGCGTCGTCAGTCTCTTCAGCCGGCGCCGGTTCCTCGTCGCTGTCCATGATGTCGTCGAGCGCCTCGTCGTTGTCGCTTCGCACCTGCACGTCCTGATCACCATCGCTGGCGCCGGCTTCAGCTTCAACCTCGGGCGGCAGATCAAACTCCAGCTCGACGTTAATGCTGTCGAAGTCCTTGAGCTCCGACAGGGCCGGTAATTCGTCCAGCGACGTCAAACCAAAATAATCAAGAAACTCCTTGGTGGTGCCCAACATGGCCGGGCGCCCCGGCACGTCGCGATGACCCACGATGCGCACCCAGCCGCGCTCGAGCAGCGTGCGCACGATGTTCGAGCTTACGCTCACACCGCGCACGCTTTCGATTTCGCCGCGCGTCACCGGCTGGCGATAGGCAACCAGCGCGAGGGTCTCAAGCAGCGCGCGTGAATACTTCGGCGAACGCTGGCCACCCAGGCGACCAAGCCACTCGCTGTACTCGCTGCGCACCTGAATGCGATAGCCGCTGGCGACCTTCTTGAGCTCGACCGAGCGACCCTCAAAATCGGCGGCCAACTCGTCGATGACGTCGGTCAGGTCCTTGCGCGACGGGCGATCTTCTTCGTCCAGAAGACGCAGAATATCGTTGGGCTCCAAAGGCTGGCCCGCGCACATCAACGCCGCCTCAACGACGTTCTTGAGTTTGGTTTTGTCCATCAATGATCCGTATCGGGATTGGTTGAATCGTGTGAGTCACTCTGATCTTCCAGAGCATCGAGATCAGGCGCCTGACCGTCGGCCTCTACAGCGCCGGCCGCCTTGACGTGAATAGCCGCGTACGGCTCGGCCTGCACCAGCTCCACCAGCGACTCCTTGACCAGCTGCAAAATAGCGAGAAACGTGACGACGACGCCCATGCGCCCTTCCTCAGGCTTGAACAGCGCGGCGAAGTCGTGAAACTCGCGATTGTTGAGCGTGGAGAGCACATCGCCCATACGTTCGCGCACCGACAGCGTTTCTTTTTGCACGTGGTGATGCGTGTACATTTGTGCCCGACGCATAACGTCGGACAGCGCGTGCAGGAGCTCCTTGAGTTCGATGTCGGGCAACACTTCGACGACCTCGCCCTCAGGCTCCTCGACCTCGGCCACGTAGTGATCGCGCTCGAGCCGCGGCAGCGCATCCAGATCACTGGCCGCTTGCTTGTAGCGTTCGTATTCCTGCAGGCGCCGTATCAGCTCGGCGCGTGGGTCCTCTTCCTCGCCTTCTTCCGACACCGGACGCGGCAACAACATGCGCGATTTGATTTCGGCCAGCATGGCCGCCATGACCAGATAGTCGCCGGCCAGCTCAAGCTGCATGTCACGCATCAACTCGATGTATTCGGTGTACTGCACCGTGATCTGCGCAATAGGGATGTTCAGAATGTCGAGGTTCTGGCGCTTGATCAGATACAGCAGAAGATCCAGCGGACCCTCAAACGCCTCGAGAAACACCTTGAGTGCATACGGCGGAATATAGAGATCCTGCGGCAGCTGCGTGACCGGCTCGCCGTCCACCACGGCGAACGGCATTTCCACCTGCTTGGCCGCGCCCTCAGCCAGTTCCAGCTCCGGTGCTTTGGGCGGTTCGACGACCTCGAGTTTGACGCCGCTGTCGTCGGTCTGTGTGTCTTGTTCGCTCACACAGACACCTAGAAGTAATCAAGACGCATGGCACTGCGCACTTCTGTCATGGTTTCGCGGGCCACGTCGCGCGCCGCCTCACTGCCCTCGCGCAGCAGATTGCGCACCTGCTCCGGATCCTGTTCATATTCTTTGGCCCGCGTCTGGATCGGCTTGAGCTCTTCAATGACCGCGTCGATCATCGGCTTCTTGCACTCCACGCAGCCGATGCCCGCGCTGCGACAGCCCTTGTCGACCCACTCGCGCGTTTCATCATCGGAGTACACCTTGTGCAGATCCCACACCGGACACTTCTCGGGATTCCCAGGATCGGTGCGCCGAGCTCGCGCCGGATCGGTCTGCATGGTTTTGAGTTTTTTCTCGACCTCATCGAGGTCTTCGCGCAGCCCAATCGTATTACCGTAGGACTTGGACATCTTGCGTCCGTCGAGACCCGGCATCTTTTTGACCGGTGCCAGCAGTGCTTCGGGTTCGACCAGAACCGTGCGACCGGAACCCTCAAGATGACCCAGCAGGCGCTCACGATCGGCAAGCGTGAGACTGGCATGGTCATTGACCAGCGCCTGACCCGCTGTCAGCGCGCCGGTATTGCCCTTTTCCTGATAGGCCTTGAGCGCCTGGCGATACGAGCGCGCGGCCTTGCTGCCGAGATTGCGGATGGCGCGCTCGATCCTGGTCTCAAAATCCGGCTCGCGGCCGTACAGATGATTGAACCGTCGCGCGACTTCGCGGGTGATTTCCACGTGCGCCACCTGATCCTCGCCCACCGGCACATACTGCGCCTTGTATATGAGGATGTCGCTGCTTTGCAAAAGCGGATAGCCCAGAAAGCCGTACGTCGCCAGATCCCGGTCGCGCAGATTGTCCTGCTGATCCTTGTAGGTCGGTACGCGTTCGAGCCAGCTCAGCGGTGTCATCATTGACAACAGCAGATGCAGCTCGGCGTGCTCGGGCACCAGCGACTGCACAAAGATCGTGGAGGATCGTGGATTGACGCCCGCGGCCAGCCAGTCGATCGCCATATCCATGACGTCGCCTTCAATCGCGGTGGTGTCGGCGTAATTGGTGGTCAGCGCATGCCAGTCGGCAACGAAAAAGAAGCACTCGTATTCATGCTGCAACCGAACCCAGTTTTTGAGCGCGCCGTGATAGTTGCCAAGATGCAGTTTTCCGGACGAGCGCATACCAGAAAGTACACGGCCGTTGCCGCCGGATAATGTGCTCAAGAGGGTCTCCCGCGACGTCGCGTCGCTGCCTACAAACCGCGTAGTGTACCGCTACGCGTGGACGCTTGCAGCACTATTCCATGGAGCGGCAAACCGTTGATATCAAAGGTCGTATTTGCTCAGGTGAACAGACTGACGTCACCGGCCCCTGCGCGGATCACACGGGGGATGTCATCGGACATATCAATCACGCTGGTAGGCTCCATCAGGCACGGCCCGCTGTCCACCACACCATCGACCCGACTGCCGAGCCAATCCCGGATGTCCTCGACCTCATTGAGCGCAAAATCGTCGTCCGGCCTTTGTGCGGTGGAGCTCAAAATTGGCGCGCCGTGGGCATCGAGCAGCGCCTGGGCCACCGGATTGTCCGGCACGCGTATCCCCATGGTTTTGCGCTTTGTGTCGAGCACGCGCTTGGGCACCTCTCTGGAGGCCTTGAGAATGAACGTATAGGGCCCCGGCGTGAGCTTTTTCAGCAACCGATAGGCCTGATTGTCCACGCGGGCGAACACCGCGATCTCCGACAGGTCACGGCACAACAGACTCAGCGGTTCCTGGCTGGATTTATGACGAATACGCCGGATACGAGCCACCCCATCAGCGTTGCCGAGGTCACAGCCCAGTGCGTAGCAGCTGTCGGTGGGATATACCAGCACTCCTCCCGCGTCGAGCACGGCGCTGGCTTCGGCCACACGATGGGGCTGAGGGGTGACAGGATGTATGCGGATTCGTTTGGACATAGGCCTTTGACACTGCTTGTGCGGTGGGCGCATCTTCAGCGTTGCGCTATGATACACGGCCTTTTCGACAGCGGCCCCACTTCGTGCAACATCTTTTCGTCTACCTGCCGATCATTCTTTTTTTCGGTGCCTATCAGTTCAGCGATATCTACATCGCGACGATGGTGCTGATGGCATCGACGACCGTTTTGCTCGGTGTGGAACGTCTTACCACCGGCACGGTCAAGAAAGCCCACCTGTACATTACAGTGCTGTTGCTCGTGCTCGGCACGATCACCATCCTGGTGCGCGACCCGAAGTTTATCCAATGGAAGCTCACGATCGTGTTCTGGATTTTCGCCGCCATCCTGTTTTTCAGCCAGCTCGGCGGCAAAAAACCGACGATCCAGTCGCTGCTGGAAATGGCCTTGAATGAAGTCGGCGAAGACGATGACGAACCACTCACACTGACCGACCCGCAATGGCGCGGTCTGAACACGGCATGGGCGGCGTTTTTCCTGGTCGTGGGTGCGCTGAACCTGTTTATTGCCTATACCTATTCAGAAGCGCTGTGGATCAAGTTCAAGGTCTTTGGCGTCTTCGGGCTGCAGTTTGTGTTTTTGTTGATTTCGATGTTCTGGTTGTTTTCTGCATCATCGAAAAACAACAAGTCTGCCAACAAGGAAATGGGGACCCTGCCCGATGAATGACGAGACTCGAAAAGCACTGCAGCGCAGCCGCCTGGATGCCGTTGGACAGCGGCTGACGCAGGCCCTTGAGGCGACGCGCGTGGACATTAAGGACGTGACGCATCGTCACCGCCGTCATGCCGAGGCGCAGGACGGCCGGGCACACTTCGAGGTGTACGTCATCAGCGAAAAGTTCATCGGGCAACGCACGCTGGCTCGACACCGGGCTATCTATGATGCGCTGGACGATCTGATGAAAACCGATATTCATGCTCTGTCGATCACGGCGCTTACGCCGGATGAGGACAGCGAACATTCACCCAAGACACTTACCTCCTGAGGAACACTGATGAAACGTACACTCTCCGCGTTATGCTGCGTTGTGGCGCTTGCCGCCTGCGCTCCCAAAGACGCCACCCCCCCGGCCAAGGCTGCGCCTACCGGTCCGATCGCGGGCACCATCAACGGTGAAGCTATCCCGGAGGCTACGTTGAACGCCTTTCTGGAAGGACAGTTTCGCAAGGAAGCAAGCGCATTGACCCCACAGGAAATTGAGCGAGGACGCGAGTCGTTCACGCAGATGATGGTGCTGGCCCAGGAAGCCGAAAAACTGGGGGTCGGCACCGACGCCGACACTCAGGCGCAGATCGCTGTGCAGAAGATTGGCTTGATGGCACGTGCGCTGATCACCCAGAAAGGCGAAGACGATCCGATTGACGATGCCAAAGTGCAAAGCGCCTACGAGGCACTTTTGAATTCCGGCGAGGCGCGTGAATACAAGGCCCGCCATATTCTGCTTGAAACCGAAGACGCGGCAAAAGAAGTGATCGCCAAACTGGACGCCGGCGGTGATTTTGAAGAGCTGGCCAAATCTGAGTCCACCGGCCCAAGTGGTCCGAACGGCGGCGATCTTGGCTGGTTTGGACAGGGTCGAATGGTAGAACCGTTCTGGAATGCCACCATCGCGCTGGAAAGTGGCAAATACAGCGCGGAGCCCGTGCAGACACGTTTTGGCTATCACGTGATTCTGCTTGAGCAGACGCGAGACCGTCCGTTTGCCGAGTCTGAGCAGCAACTGCGTGCGGAATTGCAACGCGAATGGATCGAGAGCTACATCAGCGGCGTGCAAGATTCGGCCGTTATCAGCTGGAATGAGGCAGAAACTGAGGCTGCGACGACCGAATAAGTCGTAGTGTGACCCTGTTCACAGATTGTTCAGGGGGCGCTGGGTATAAAGATAGTGAGCCTTCTCCACGTACCCAGGAAAGGCTCGCTAACCTCAGAATCCCCCAAACGATGAGGCGAACTCAAGCCGGCAAGGATGCCGGCTTTTTTTTGC
>CAZXCL010000062.1:0-26448 GCA_964639265.1 uncultured Gammaproteobacteria bacterium
AGGCCACGCGTTTCGAGCAGGGCGCGCGCTGTCTGGGTGCGTTTCGCGGTGAGGAGTTTGTAGGCTATATGTGGTTCACCCACGATCGCTATCTCGAAGACGAGGTGCGCTGCGTGTTTGATGTTCATCCGACAGACAGCACCGTTTTTGATTTCGATTTCTATCTTTTTCCTGAGTACCGCATGGGCCTGGCATTTATCGGCCTCTGGGAAGGCGCCAATCGATATTTGTATGAACGCGGCATCCGCTACACGTACAGCCGTATAACGCGCTTCAATACGGCCTCGCGCCGTGCTCACGATCATCTCGGCTGGCGCCGCGTCGGGCGTGCGGTGTTTTTAAAACTATGGAATTTCGAGTGGATGATTGCCGGCGTTAAACCCTACGTTCATGTCTCGATATCACCGCACAAACGCGTGCAAATCGATCTGTATCCCGAGGTGTTTTCAACCGATAGCGAGAATCGCTAGGTCGCACGACGCGCGGCTACTCGTGCCAGCAGCGACTCAAGTACAAACGACTCCGCACCTTGCGGACGCCTGCACATCAGCCATGCCAACAATACGACGGCAACGTAGGTCAGCGCGCCGCACATAACGGCAATCAGAAGATGGGTGAGCGTGGCGATACCGTGATTGCGTTCCAGCAGCAATCCCACAACCTGCTGCGTGACCAGATACATCACCACCGCGCCGGTCACGGCGCGCCACAGCGATCTGATGAACTCGAACGGGTGCAGATTGATCGTGCGGAAGAAGATCGTAAAGGTCACGGGTGTGAGCAGCAGCGTTGAGCCCAAAAACGCCAGTGCGGCGCCATGAATGCCGTAGTTGACCGTCGCGTAGGACACGCTCGCGAGCACGATCACCAGGCTCGCCGCCTGCAGCAGCGCCAGGACACGAGGCTGACCAATCGCAAGAAATACCGAGCCGATGTTGGTCTGCAGAGCGTTGAGCACACCGTTGAACGCGAGGACAACGAACAGAGGGATTGCCGGCAGCCATTGTTCCCCGAGCGCAACCGGTACGATCAGCGGCGCCGTTGCCGCGATGCCAAGGCCAGCCGGAATGGCGATCAGCGCAATGACGGCGATGACCTTGAGATAGCCGGCACGCAGCGCGTCCATGTCGTTGGATATCTTGGCGTAGGCCGGAAACACGGCTCGGTTGATTGGTGCAATGAGCTCTGTCGTCGGCGTGTTGGACAGTTCCAGACTCACGCTGAAAAAACCCAGGGCTTTGGCGCCGGTGTAGCGTCCGATCAACAGTTCCGTTACGCGCAGCCGCAGCGCGCCGCAGATGTTGCCGAGCATGAGCCATTTGGAGAAATCGAACAAAGCATGGCGGGCGGCGAGGCTCAGTCTCGGACGGTAGCTGTCCATCGTAAAGCTCAATACAACGGCGGCAATTTTCATGACCACCTGTCCGGCGATGAGTGCCCAGTAGTTGCGCCATGCAAAGGCCAACGGCAGTGTCACGACGAAACCAGCCACCTTGGACAGCAGCATGAAGCGAAACTCCCGGTCAAATTCCATCCGCTTGCGGAAATTAACCACGCCGATGTTCTCGAAGCCACTGATGAACTGGGCCGCGGCCAGCACCGCAATCAGTGCGGCGACACCCGGCTCGTTGTAATAGCGAGCGGCGGGCTGGGCGAGGATCAGAAGAACAACGGCCGACAGCGTTTTGAACAGGACGTTGAAGGTCCACGCGGTGTCGTATTCAGCGCGTCCTGCCCGCTGGTTCTGGATCAGCACCACGTCAAAACTGAGCCACGAGAACGTGTCCATGATGGCGATAAACACCATCGCCATGCCCACAATGCCGAAATCTTCCGGAGAAAGAAGACGAACCAGCACAAGAGTGCTGATAAAGCTCAGCGAGCGAATGGCCAGCTTGAGCAGCATCATCCACGCCACACCGCGCGCCGTCTGACTGCGCAACGAAGAGTTGCCTTTGGCGCTTTCGGGCGTCTGCTTCATGGGTTTCTGGTGGCCCTGATCCTGCTAGGCGGGGGAGGGCAGGTGGGTGGAGACCTGAGAGGCGAAAGTATATCATCGCTGCCGCCCGCGGTCGTGATGTGCACGGATGTTTACACGTGTCCTCCGCGTACTTCAGGCCACACCTGACGACAGCGAAGACAATATTATGGAAAAGAAAATTGTGTATCTGGTTGCCGCAGCGCGACCCAACTTCATGAAAATCGCGCCGCTCTACCATGCACTGAGCGCGACCTCATGGTGCGAGCCACGCATCGTACACACGGGTCAGCATTACGATGCAAACATGTCGGACGCATTTTTCCAGGACCTGTCGATGCCGGAGCCATACTGTCATCTGAACGTGGGCAGTGGTTCGCATGCCGAGCAAACCGGTCGAGTCATGATCGAGTTTGAGAAAATTGTTGTCGATCAGCGCCCCGATGCAGTGGTCGTGGCGGGCGACGTGAATTCAACCGTCGCCTGCGCTCTGGTCTGCGCAAAATTGTGGATTCCGGTGGTGCATCTGGAAGCCGGTTTGCGCAGCGGCGATCGCCGCATGCCTGAAGAGATCAATCGCATTATGACCGACGCGATCAGTGACCTGTTGTGGACGCCGTCCCCGGATGGCGATGAAAACCTGCGCAACGAAGGCGTCCCGGACGATCGCATTGAGCGCATTGGCAATATCATGCTCGACTCATACGAGCTCATGAAAAAGAAAATCGAAACCTCCGGCGCGCGCGAGGGTTTTGGTCTGGCCAAGGGCGGCTACGGCGTCGTAACCATGCATCGTCCGTCCAATGTGGACAGCGCCGAGACGCTTGGCGAGCTCGTGAGTCAGTTAGGGGCGGCAGCCGGGGAGCTGCCGCTGCTGTTTGCGGTGCATCCGCGCACGCGCAAGAACCTGGAGAAATTCGGGCTGTTCGCGCAGCTGAGCAACATTGACGGCATGACGCTGTGCGAACCCTTGAGCTATGTGCAGTTTATGAACGTTGTGGCGGATTCGCGGATGGTGATTTCCGACTCCGGCGGCGTACAGGAAGAAACCACCTATCTGAACATTCCGTGTCTTACCGTGCGCGACAACACGGAGCGGCCAATCACGCTGACCGAGGGTACCAATCGGCTGATCAGCCGCACACAAATTCTTGAGGCTGTGCGCGATGTGCTGGCGGGCAATTCCGCAAGCGGCCGCTGTCCGGACCTGTGGGATGGCAAGACGGCGCAACGCGCCGAGGCGTCGCTCAGGAAACTGCTCGACGCGTAACGGGGACTAGGGCTGGCCGTGCTTGAACACTTCCGGGTCAAGCTTGTGGCGGGCGAGAAGCTTGTAGAAATCGGTTCGATTGCGTTGTGCCATTCGCGCGGCTTTGCTGACGTTGCCGCCTGTCATTTTGAGTAGCTGCGCCAGATAATTGCGAATGAATTCGTCGCGTGCTTCGGCAAACGACATTAGCGTTTCGGATTTTTCCCCGCCCAGCGATTCTTGTACCAGCGAGGCCGAGATCACCGAGGTCTGACACATGGCGGCGTGCTGGCGGACCTTGTTGCCCAGTTCGCGAACGTTGCCCGGCCACGGAGCGCCCATCAGGATCTCAATCGCCTCGGGTGCGTACACCATATTGCGGCCCGGCATTTCGGCCACGATTTGCTCAAGGAAATGGCCGGCGAGAATCGGAATATCCTCGCGATGTTCACCCAGCGGCGGCACCTCAAGGCTCGCCTCAATCAAACGATAGTAGAGATCGTCGCGAAAACGGCCGTCGAGAATCAGCGCCGACAGGTCTTGTTTCGTGGTACAGAAAATACGTACGTTGACGGCCACCGTCTGGTCGCTGTCGACCGGTCGCACGGCGCCTTCCTCGAGCACCCGCAGCAGACGAACCTGGAGGGCCGGGGGCAAATCGGCCACTTCATTGAGCAGTAATATGCCGCCCTCGGCGCGCTGAAAATGACCGGGCTGATCCGCGCGGCCAAACAGCTCCGCGGCCAGCGCGTCTTCGGACAATGCACTGCAGCCCACCGACAGGAACGGACCGTTTTTCTGCGGGCTCACCTTGTGCATGGCGCGAGCAAACATTTCCTTGCCGGCGCCGCTGGGACCTCGAATCAAAACACGCGATGGCGTTGCTGCGATCACACGTGCCTGACCCAGACGTTCGTTGATCAGCGGTGAGCGGGTAATGATTCCGGCACGCCAGTCTTCGTTGCTGACCGACTTGCGGGACACTCTGAGTGCGCGCGCGACGTAGTCCAGAAGTTCGGTCTTGTCGATAGGTTTGGTGATAAAGCCGAACGCACCGCTCTGGGTAGCCGTGACTGCGTCGGGAATCGTACCGTGCGCGGTCATCAGCAGGACCGGAAGGCCTGGCCAGCGTCGTTGCAATGACTGCAGCAGTTCGATGCCGTCCATCTGATCCATACGCAGATCCGTGATAATCAGGTCGGGCTGGAAGTTCTCGGCCGCATCCAGTGCGGCCATCGCGCTTTCGACCCCTTCAACGTCGAAACCTTCGGTCATTAGCCGAATGCTAAGCAGACGCAGTAAGCCGGGATCGTCGTCGACCAGCAGGATGCGCGCGGGCGGCGCATCGCCTGCGACTGGTGGCGTTGAAATGCCAGCGACGTCGCTCACTGGCCTGGTTCCGGGTCGCTGGAGGTCTCGATCGACATGATCGCGTCGAGTTGGCGACGCGCCTGTTCCAGTTCCTCCTGTAGGCGCGTGTTTTGCGCTTCGAGCTCGCGCAGTCGGTTGCGCGTCGACTGCAATCGGCGCCCCGCTTGTGAAGACTGGTCGCTGGAGGAGCGTTCATAGTCGCTGACTCGCGCGCGCAGTTCGCGCAGCTGTGACGAGGTCACAATGTTGGATTCAATTTCGCGCGCCGACATGCGCGCCAGGCGCAGCTGGGTGGGGGACAGCGTGTTGGGTCCTGCGAGCAGTTCCTGCAGGTTGGTCAGGGCGCCTTCGAGATCGCTGGCAGGATGGCCTTCCATGCCTTTGGCCAGAGCCAGTCGCAGGCGATTGGAATCGCTCGGGTTGTCGACGTAGTCGAGTTCGATGCGACGAAACGCATCGATACGTTCCTGGTAAGGCGCGCTGCTGAGCACGTCCATTTCGAGAATCTGGCGATCCAGAGCGCGCGCCAGTGGCACGTCGTCGCCGCCATTGCTGGATCTGACCCCAGTGAGCGTATCGCAACCCAAAAGCGATATTGTGGCGCAGCCGACGCACGCCAATTGGATCGCTCTGCGCCTAAGCACTGGCCACCTCAGGCTCCAGTGGCAGGCGCAGTCGAAAATGTGCGCCACTGTATTCACCCTCAATGATATCAATACTCCCGCCGTGCGCGTGTACGCACTCCATCACGACCGACAGGCCAATGCCGGTGCCCTTGACGTGTCCGCCCTGTGGGGTTGAGCCTTGATAGAACGCTTCAAAGATCAGCTTGCGCTGGTCCGCTGGCACACCGGGGCCGGTGTCCGCCACGTCGATCTGGCACTCGTTGTCTCGATTCGAGGCACGCAAATAGATTTCTCCACCAACCGGCGTGAATTTTACGGCATTTGCGAGCAAGTTATCGACCGCCATGCGTAACTTTGTTTGATCGGCACGAATTTCGAATTCGGCAAGCTGTGCCTTAACGGCAATATCGCGGCCGCTGATGGCCAGTTTCTGATACTCGACGGCCGCGACGATAAGCGGACGGACTTCAAACGTGCTCAGGTCAAGATCACTAAGTTTGGCCTGCCAGGCGCTGAAGGACAGAAGGTTTTCGATGAGCTTTTGCAGAGCAACACCATTGTCACGCAGGATCCCGGCCACTTCGCGCTGGGAACTTTGAAGCTCTCCGACCGCACCGTCCATCAGAAGCTCGGTACCTTCACGAATATTGGCCAGAGGCGTTTTCAGTTCATGCGACATGTGGCGCAGAAACTTGTTTTTCTCGCGGGCCTGTTCGAGAAGACGTTGGCGCAACCACTCCAGCTGCTTGGCCAGCGATTCAATATCACGTGAGCCGCCGAGAATCTTCACGGGGCGTGAGAACGCACCCTCGCCGAGTGAGCTGATTGCGCGATCGAGTTCGCGCATGGGTCTTGCGATGAACAGAAAAAACAAAACGATGACAAGAATCATGCCCGGGATCATGAATGCGGAGAGCATCGCAAGGTCGCGACGCCCGGCCGCGGCGCTGCGCTGCAGTTCGTTGAGGCCGTCGTCGACCAGGCGTGCGCTCTCCCGCGCAAGCGTACCGGCCGTGTCCGCCATATCGTTGAACTGTGCGAGCGTGTTGGCAAGGTCGTCGGATTCTCGCGGGTAGCGCTGCAGAGCGTCGAAGATTTCATTGGCCTGATCGCGCAGTGCGATGGGCCTGGAGCGCGCGTTGGTGTCGGGCGCGAACGAGGCGATCCTCTCGGTAAGCTGCACAAAGCCCTCGTGAAGTTCGGCGTAGGAGACCAGCAGGTCTTCGCGCCCGGTCACCTGGTAAAGACGTGCGCGCCGATCCATGAGGCGCAATTGCTCGGTCAGACTCTGGTTGTCGCGCGTTGCGCGTACGCCCTCAAGGACCAGAACCTCGCTTTCAGACGCCAAACGGTTCATCTGGATACCGGCGAAAACGATGGCGATCAGAAGCGGCAGGGCCACGAAGACAAAGCCCACCATTGTCAGGCCGCTGGAGGAGTTGGGACGCCATAGTCGCATCCCCTGATTTTGCTTGATTTACCGCCTGTGCGCTACATGGCGCGCGGATCAGGCGCCGCTGCGCAATGCCTTGAGCTTGCGTTCCCACTCGAGCGAGGTACGGGCGATGACCTCGAGATCGTCGTATTGCGGTGTCCATTGCAGAAGCTCGCGAACACGATCGGCTCGTGCTACCAGCGACGGCGGATCGCCCGCGCGTCGCGGCGCCTCCACGATGGGGAAGGGCGCGCCATTGACCTTTTCAACGGTCTGCAAGACGTCGCGCACGCTGTAGCCGTGGCCGTAGCCACAGTTGAGAGTGACGCTGTCGCCCGCCGCACGCAGATAGTCCAGCGCCTTGAGATGGGCGCTGGCCAGGTCTTCGACGTGGATATAGTCGCGCACGCCGGTGCCGTCGGGTGTCGCGTAGTCGGTGCCAAAGATATACACCTGGTCGCGTAGGCCGAGGGCTGCTTCACAGGCCACCTTGGTAAGCAACGTTGCCTTTCTGGTCGATTGACCGATGCGCCCTTGCGGATCGCTGCCGGCGACATTGAAGTAGCGCAGTGCGACGTAGCGCATATCCGTGGCGGTGCCCAGGTCACGCAGCATCCACTCGCTCATGAGTTTGGAGGTGCCGTACGGATTGATCGGGGCCGTCGGCGTGTCCTCACTGATCAGGTCGCCTTCCGGCGTGCCGTAGACCGCCGCGGTGGAGGAGAAAATAAAGTGTTCAACGCCAGCGTCGCGACAGCACTCCAGAAGCGTACGGGTGGAACACGTGTTGTTGCCATAATATTTGAGCGGGTCGCTGACAGATTCGGGCACGATGGTATGGGCCGCGAAGTGCATGACGGATTTGACGTTGTGCTCGCGCAGCAGCTTGCTGACGAGTTCGCGATCACCGGTGTCACCGCGCACCATGGTGCCGGCCAGTACGGCTTCTTCAAATCCGGTGGACAGATTGTCCAGTACCACGACGGATTCTCCGGCATCGCCGAGTTGGCGAACGACGTGGCTGCCGATATAGCCGGCGCCGCCGGTCACAAGAATGGAAGATGCGCTCACGGTACTTTCCTTAAACGTTCGCTAACCATAAAACCGGACAAGAAGGTACTACAAATTGACTCGAAGCGGGTCGTCATGCATCACACTGAGCTGTTCTTTCAGAGTGAGAATCAGGTCCTGCCAATAGCGCTCTGTGGCGAAAAAACCAAAGGCACGGGGAAACGCCGGATCGTTCCAGCGCCGCGCAATCCAGGCGGCGTGGTGCACGATACGCAGCGTACGCAGCGCCTCAACCAGCGGCAGCTGGGCGTAGGGGAACGCACGGAACTGTTCGTAGCCCTCGACGAGATCGGCGAGGCACTGTTCCTGATAGTCCCGCTCGCCCGACAAAAACATCCACAAATCCGCCAGCGCCGGTCCGGTGCAGCAGTCGTCAAAATCCATGACCACTGGCCCGTCATCGGTCCACAGAATATTGCCGGCGTGCAGGTCACCGTGCAGGCGATGGACGAAGAGCGGCGCACACTGTTCAAAGAGTTGTTCGGCCCGATGCACGGCATGCGCACCGGCGGCATCAAACGCTTCGGCCAACGCGTCAGGCACATGGCCGCTGGCAAACAGATCCTCCATCGAGGCGTGGCCAAACGACTCCACATCGAGCACGGGACGATCGTCGAAATGATCCAGGACGGCCACGTTATGAAGCCTTGCCGCAAAACGCCCGAGCAACTTGCGGTGTTCGGCGTTGTCGAACGCTGGCGGGCGGCCGATCGTTTGGGTGTACAGCGACAGGCGATACGGTCCGTCGGCGATGACCGTGTCACCATGGGCGTCGGTCAGTGGCACGATGACCGGAAGATCGGCATCGCGTAGCGCAGCGCAAAAGCGATGCTCTTCGAGAATTTGCTCGGTGCGCCAGCGCCCGGGCCGATAAAACTTGACGACCAGCGGTGCGGCATCGACCCGGCCGATCTGATAGACGCGATTTTCGTAGCTGTTGAGCGCCTGCAGTCGCCCGTCACAGCGATGACCGGACTTTTCAACGGCACCGATAATCGCATCAGGATTCAGGTCCGCGTAGGCGCGGGCCGCATCGTCTGGTTTTGGCGGGTTATTCAACAATTGTGAGCGTATTCACGTGGGATTCAGTCCGAGGAAGGATAATAGCGCCCATGACGACGAATCTCGATTTTCTCCAGTTGAGGGGCGCAGACGTGGCTTGTAAATGGACGCAGATGGCGCGCCAGATGTTCGGTGCTTACGTGTACCGTGCCGTGATGTTGCTGGCGCTGAGCCTGCAGACGGGCTGCGGCAGCGGCGGAGATGGTGATGCGGTTTCTTCGACGCCGCGGCCAAGCGCCACGCCAACCGGCAGAGAGACGGTGGTCTCGGGCAAGATCACGTTTGATCGTGTGCCCCACAACCAGAACAACGGGCTGAACTACGGCGCCACACGTCAGGACCCGGCTCGCGGGGTCACAGTCGAACTGGTCGATCCGGCGAATGCGGTCCTTGCATCGGGAGTTACCGACAATACCGGTGACTACTCCCTGACCGTAGCAGAGGGACAGAACGTGCGCCTGCGCGTGCGCGCCGAACTGCTTGCCAGCGGTTTGCCGAGCTGGGATGTCGTCGTGGTGGACAATACGGCCGGTGATGCGCTTTACGTGGTCGAAGGCCCTGCAGAGGTCACGGCGGGCGCGAATGAAACGCGCAATCTTCTGGCCGAGTCGGGCTGGGGAGGCGGCAGCTACACGACCGATCGTTCGGCGGCGCCGTTTGCCATTCTTGATTCGGTTTACGACGCGGTACAAAAGGTCCTGGCTGAAGACGCAACGCTTCAGTTTCCGCCTCTGACGATTCACTGGTCCGAAAACAACCGTCCGGTGTCCGGCGACCTGGCGCGCGGCGAAATCACCACGAGCTTTTACACCCGCCGCAACCAGGACAGCCAAATCTACCTGCTCGGTGCACAAAACCAGGACACCGATGAGTACGACACCCACGTCGTGATTCACGAATGGGGGCATTATTTCGAAGATCGCTTTGCGCGTTCAGACAGCGTCGGCGGTCCTCACAGCGGCGGCGACCGGCTCGATCTTCGAGTGGCGTTCAGTGAAGGGTTTGGCTACGCGCTGGCAGGGATGGTGACCGACAATCCGATCACGCGCGACTCCGGCGGTGCACGGCAGGCTTCGGGCTTCCAGATTGATGTTGAGGACGACAACTTCGCGACAAACTTGAGCGGCAACCTCAATCCCGGTTGGTACAGCGAGGGTTCGGTGCAGCTTATCCTGTATGACATTTATGACAGCAACTCAGATGGCGTCGATACGGTTTCGCTGGGCTTTGGCGCTATTCTCGACGCTTTGCGCGGCGACTTTGCGACGGACACGGCCGTGACCAGCATTTACTCGTTTGTTGAGGCGCTGCAGGCTGGCGAGCCGGCCTCGGCCGCCGCGATCGATCGCTTGCTTGAAGCCAAAGATATCGTAGGTGTTGGCAATGACCAGTACGGCACCACAGAGACCAACAACGCACGCAACGCCAACGACGTCCTGCCGATTTACACCCCCATTGCGACGAACGGCGTGCCCCAGGTGGTCTGCAGTATTGGTGGCAATGCAGCGGGGGTCAGTCAGTTTGGCGTCTTTAACAAGCTGTCCAATCGTCGTTTGTTGCGCTTTACCGTAGATACGGCAGGCACCTATCGGATGTCGGTCACCGGCACGGAGGATCCGGACATCGCGTTGTTCCAGGGCGAGTTCCTGGCGGTGTCCCAGAACGAGGGCAACGACGCGATTACGCGCGCATTGACCCCGGGCGAGTATGTTCTGGAAGTGTATGACTACGCGAATCTGCGCCCGGAAGATACGCCCCACGATGCCGGGCGCTATTGCCTGACCGTCACCGTCAGCCAGGTTTGAATTGTCGTTAAACAGGAGAGCCTCATGAACAAGGCCGTTATTTTTGGTCTCGCTCTGCTCGCGCCGCTGGCGCTGGCAGGTAAACCGCATATCGATCATGGGGTGGTGCAAAGCGTTGGCAAGCGCGGCGCGCCAGTGCGACTGACTCACACCGCCGACTACGAAGTGAAGGCAGGCGAACGCGTCGCCATTGTCTTGCCGCTGATGCTCGAACAGGACGCCTCCAACGTGCGCGTGGAAGTGCACGCGGACAAGGGCCTGGCGCTGTCTGAGCAGTGGCTCAAATTTGATCTTGGGCCGCAGTCTGCCGGCGCACTGGATTTGCCGTCGATCAACGTGACCGTCATGCAGGAAGGACGCCGTATGCTCAATGCGACGGTTTATGTTCAAAGCCCCGGAGGCGAGATGTTCCGCAGTTTCAGCGTGCCGCTGACAACGCCGGGCGCCAAGACCGCCACAATAAACCAGACAAGCCTCAAGACAGATGCGAGCGGCCGCAAACTTCGCGTTATGCGGGCAAAGCAAACCAGATAGCAACAAGTCGGTCGCCGCGGCGCACAAATCTGTATACTGCGCCGCCATGTCCACCCAACTTCGAAATATCGCGATCATCGCCCACGTTGACCACGGCAAGACCACGCTCGTCGATCAGCTTCTGCGCCACGCCAGTGGCGTAGATCAGCGCGTCGAGATTCCCAGCCGCGTCATGGACTCGAACGATCTAGAGCGCGAGCGCGGCATCACCATTTTGTCGAAAAACACGGCCATCGACTGGGGCGACTATCGCATCAACCTGGTCGACACACCGGGGCACGCCGATTTCGGCGGCGAAGTGGAGCGCATTCTGTCGATGGTCGACTGCGTGCTTTTGCTGGTCGATGCGGTCGAAGGCCCCATGCCGCAAACGCGCTTCGTGACACGCAAGGCGTTTGATCACAACCTGCGCCCGATTGTCGTCATCAACAAAGTGGATCGACCGCAGGCGCGGCCGGACTGGGTGCTGGATCAGACGTTTGATCTGTTTGACCGCCTCGGCGCAACGGAGGAGCAGCTCGACTTTCCCGTCGTCTATGCGTCCGCGTTGAACGGACTGTCGGGCACCGATCCCGAGGCCATGGAAGACAACATGGACGCGGTATTCAAAACCATCGTTGAGGCCTGCCCGCCGCCGGATGTGGACCGAGACGGCCCGTTTCAGATGCAGGTGACCTCTCTGGACTATTCCAGCTACGTCGGTGCGATTGCTATCGGACGCGTGGCACGGGGCAGCGTCAAGCGCAACATGAGCATCCGCGTGATTGACAGCGACGGCAAACAGCAGTCGCAAAAAGTAACCCAGATTCTTGGATTTTTCGGCCTGGAGCGACGCGAAATCGAATCAGCCCACGCGGGTGACATCGTCGCCATCGCCGGTATCGAGCGGCCGCGTATTTCGCAAACGCTGTGCGATCCGGAGCATGTCGAGGCGCTGCCGTCGTTGACCGTCGACGAGCCCATGGTCAACATGGTGTTCGAGACCAACGACAGTCCGTTCGCCGGGCGCGAAGGCCAGTATGTGACCTCACGCCAACTGCGCGAACGACTGGAGCGCGAAACGCTGCACAACGTGGCGCTACGTGTGGAGGACACTGACAGCCCCGAGGCGTTCAGCGTCTCCGGACGCGGTGAGCTTCACCTGTCAGTACTGCTTGAAACCATGCGCCGCGAAGGCTTTGAACTGGCGGTTTCCCGGCCACGAGTCATCCAGAAGGAAATTGACGGCGAGCTGCAGGAGCCGGTCGAGCGGCTGGTTGTGGACGTCGAAGCCGAGCATCAAGGCGCCGTGATTGAGGCGCTGGGCGACAAGGGTGGCCAGCTGCTTGATCTTGCACCCGACAGCCGCGGTCGCGTTCGTCTGGAGTATTTGATGCCGGCGCGCGGATTGATCGGTTTTCAAACCCAGTTCCGAACACTGACCTCGGGCAGTGGGCTATTGCACCATGTGTTCGATCACTATGCGCCGGTCAAGGCCGACAGCAACAACGAGCGAAACTACGGCGTGTTGATCTCCAACAGCACGGGCAAGGCGCTGGCGTTTGCGCTGTTCAATCTGCAGGATCGCGGCCGGCTGCTGGTGGCTCCCGGAGCGCAGGTCTATGAGGGTCAGATTGTGGGTCGGAACCGACGGGAGAACGATCTGACGGTCAACCCGATCAAGGGCAAACAGCTGACCAACATCCGGGCGTCAGGCAGTGATGAGAAGATTCGTCTGACGCCCGCGCTTGAGCTTAGTCTGGAGCAGGCCCTGGAGTTTATCGCGGACGACGAACTGGTTGAGATTACGCCAGCCGAAATTCGACTGCGCAAGCGTCATCTGAAAGAGTACGAGCGCAAGCGCGCATCGCGTTCAGCTTAGACAGGTTACTAGCGTCGGTCTGTACGGCGTTGCGTGTCTCGCGACGGCGTCGTGCGGCGCGGCGCCAGTGGACGTTGCGGGCGAATACGCGGAGCCGATGGTATTACCCGCCGCTGATCCGGCACAGCACTCTGCGGTACGCGTACGATGCCGGTGCGGCGAACCTGGCTTTGTGTGATGGGCACGAGTTGCCCGGTGACCGGATCTCGGACATGCGGCACCCAGATGTTCGGTTCGCTCCGCAGCTTGTAGTACGCCAGCTCCCGCCGCGTCCGTTCGGGATCATTGATCGCACTGGTGTTGCTAACGTAGACCAGTCGCCCGTCGTCGGCGCGTTGGGCGACCATCCCGGTCTCCCAGAAGTCATCATCGATCAGCGCGTCCACCGATTCCTCGGTGAAACGCGTCACACCACCGACATGGCCTTCATCTGTTGTCAGGGGGGAGGTTTTCTGTGTGGCCAAGGCTGCCTTGTCGGCATCCGATCCGGCTTCACGCGTGCTGCCGGTGGACGCACAGCCACTGCCAACCGTCAAAGCAAGTCCGGCAAGCATCATCCAAAAAACAGACAGGCGATTGTTTTTCAAAGGGAAACCCTCATATTTGCTGAGCGGCATCTCACACACGTTCATTGTATAGGACTGCGCAAATGGAACAAGGTTCGTTGGCTTTGTTTGTCCCTGGGACAGCGCAGGACAGTACTGTGATGGCGGTCACATTTGACAATTCAAGCTATGGGTACACTTCAGTGGCTATTTGGGACAAAATTCCCAATGACTTCGTCACAGCGAGCGACCACGGAAGGCGCGCAGCGTGACGTTTGAAGGGGTGACGCTTGAGCGCAAACATTCGCACCGGCCCGTTGCAGGCCGTGCACACATCGCGAGCCGACGAGGCTCGTATGACCGCTGTTTCGGCAACCGGAGCACTGGATCAGATTCTTGATGCGGTCGTCGTGACCGATGCCTGCTTGGGCGTGCGCTATCTGAATAAAGCCGCGCGCCGCTACGCCGGTATTGATGAGGATCTGCCGCGCGGCGTTGCACTCGGCCACCTGCTTCCGGTGTTCGATGCCAACGGGCGCTGCGCGTTTCCCGCCGACGATAAAGAAGTGTTTGATCCAACGAGGCTGGCACTGCCGCTGACATTGCGCGTGGCCAAACGCGCGCCCCGTCAGGTGTCACTGACTGCGTCCCGTGAGCCGGAGCGGGGTGGAGGCGGCTGGACGATGGTACTGCGTGACCAATCGCGTGAATCGGGTCTCGAACGGCGACTGGTGCATCAAAGCACCCACGATGCCCTGACCCAGCTGCCTAATCGGGAAGTCTTCGAAAATGGTGTGGCGCTGGCGCTGCAGGCGTGCCGTGAAAACCTTGAGGTCCACTGCGCGGTTCTGTATCTGGACATTGATCTGTTTCAGATCATCAATGACACCAGCGGTCACGATGCAGGCGATCAGGTGTTGCGCAGTATTGCTGCAGCCCTGCGCACGCGGATTCGCGACACCGATGTTCTGGCGCGACTTGGCGGCGATGAGTTTGGCGTGCTTCTGCACGGCTGTACGCTTGCCGACGCGCGGGATGTGGCGGGCGAACTGCAGGCACTGATTCGTGATCTCGATTTTATCTGGCACGGCAAACGCTACACGCATACGGTGAGCATCGGCGTTGCGCAGCTGCGCGGGGACACCACGTCGGTGTCAGACGTCCTGAGTGCGGCCGATGTGGCGTGCTACGCCGCCAAGGATCGCGGTCGCGATCGGGTAGAGGAATACTCGCATGGCGACGGACCCGACCGACAGGAGCAGATGCACTGGGTAACACGCGTCATGCGCGCCTGCGAGGAAGAGCGTTTTGTGCTCTATCAACAGCCCATCGCCCCGCTTCAGGCGTCGTCCCTGGCGGTCGCCGGCGCACGTCCGCACTACGAACTGCTCCTGCGCATGGTTGGTCGTCAAGGCAAAGTCATTATGCCGGCAGAATTCATCCATGCGGCGGAGCGCTACAACATCATGCCGCGTGTCGACCGCTGGACCGTGCGCCACGCGCTCGAGGAGCTCGTATGGCGTCCCGGCCGAGCGCCGAGAGAGCCCTACATGCTGTCACTGAACCTGTCGGGCACGTCGCTTAATGACGCGTCATTTCGACAGTACGTTCGCGATTTGCTCGATCAGTCGCCGGTGGAGCCGCACACACTTTGTTTTGAAATCACCGAGACCGCAGCGATCGGCAATATTGACCAGGTCGCCCATTTCATGCACGAGCTGCATGAACGTCGCTGTCTGTTTTCGCTGGACGATTTTGGAACGGGTATGGCCTCGTTCGCGTATTTAAAGGACTTGCCGGTCGATTTTCTGAAAATCGACGGTCATTTCACGCATCAGCTGGCCAGTGATCCGGCCGGTGCGTCGATGATCCGGGCCTTTCATGAGATCGGCTCAGCACTCGGCATCAAGACGGTCGCCGAGCGTGTCGAAGACCAGCGCACGGCGGCTATTTTGGCCGAGATTGGCGTCGATTTCGCGCAAGGCTATTACTACGCAAGACCGCGTAAGTTGCTCAATCGTCTGGCCTTCAATCCGGTCAGCCAGGACAAGCTGCCGGCGCGGGTTGCCGTGTAGGACAACATGCGGCATTGTCGGCCCGACGCGCAAGAGTGATCGGCTCTGCGCCAACCCCTGAAACGCCACACACAAGCGGAGTCTTCTTGTCGGGATCACTCAATTCTGCGCTCGCGCCGCCCCACGGTCTGCTTGGCCCCGGTGACGGTCCCGCTGTTACCGTACAGAATGAAAACTCGCCGCTGCCCATTGTTCTGGTCTGCGACCACGCCAGCAATGCGATCCCTCGCGCTTTAAACAACCTCGGACTCGGCCCGCGCGAGCTGCAACTCCACATTGCTCTGGATATCGGTGCGGCCACGGTCACCCGACTGGTCGCAGATGAACTGAATCTGTGCGCCGTGTATTGCGGATATTCGAGACTGGTTGTCGACGTCAATCGCTATCTGGCCGATCCGTCCTCGTTCAATGAGACCAGCGACGGTGTTGTGGTGCCGGGCAACCAACAGCTCAGCGAACAGGCCAAGGCGCAGCGTGTCGACGAAATTCGTTCGCCGTATCACGCGGCTATCGAACAGGCGCTGACCGCGCGTAGCGGCCCATCGAAAACGTGTGGCATTGTCGCCATTCATTCGTTTACGCCCTATATGGAGGGCTTTGCGCGACCCTGGCACGTGGGGGTCTTGTGGGACCAGGACCCGCGTTTTGCTGACCCGTTGCTGGCGCACTTTCGCGCCGATTCGCACATGTGTGTCGGCGACAATCAACCCTATTCAGGCCGACACCCGGCGGACTACACCGTGGATCATCACGGGGAGCGTCAAGGTCGACCGTGCGTATCGCTGGAAATTCGTCAGGATTTGTTGCTTGATAACGATGCGCAAGCGCTGTGGGCAGAGCGTGTAGCCGACGGGCTGCGTGACTTGCTGAAGCAGCCGGAATTGTTTGTGAAATGGGGGTTGCTCGATGGGGAAGACGAAGAGCGATAGCGGAACACCACCGTTTACCGTTGGGATCGAAGAAGAATATCTGCTGGTTGATCGCGAAACGCGGGACGTCTGCGTCGAGCCACCTGATGAGATGCTCGCGCGTTGCGAGGCGCGCGCGCCGGGGCAGATAACGCCAGAGTTTCTGCGCGCTCAGATCGAGGTTGGGACCAAGGTCTGCAACACGATTAGCGAAGCGCGCGAAGATCTGGCGCGACTTCGAGGCTGCATTATCAAGACGGCCGATGAATACGGTATCGCGCCGATTGCCGCCTCGACCCATCCGTTTGCCAACTGGCACCGTCAGAAGCGTACCAACAAGGATCGCTATCACGATCTTGATCGCGATATGCAGGCCTCCGCACGACGACTGCTTATTTGCGGGATGCACGTTCACGTAGGTCTTAACGATGACGATCTGCGCATCGACCTGATGAACCAGTTCTCGTATTTTCTGCCCCATCTTTTGGCGCTGAGTTGTTCGTCGCCTTACTGGTGTGGCGACGACACCGGCTTGAACTCGTATCGACTGACGGTGTTTGACGGTATGCCGCGCACGCGACTGCCCGAGCGCTTCACGAGCTTCGGTGAGTACGAGCGCCACGTCGATACGCTGATCAACTCCGGCATCATGCAGGACGCGTCGAAAATCTGGTGGGATGTGCGTCCGAGTGCGCGCTATCCAACGCTTGAAATGCGTGTAACCGACATTTGTACGCGGGTCGACGATGCGGCGGCAATTGCCGCGCTAACGGCCTGTCTGATGAGCGCACTGTATCGCTATCGGCGCCAGAACATGCGCTGGCGTCAGTATCTGCCGATGCTGGTTCAGGAGAACCGCTGGCGTGCGATGCGCTACGGCACCGATGAAGGCCTGGTCGATTTCGGACAAACGCGCATCGTGCAGTACCGCGAACTGCTCGACGAAATTCTCGAGATGGTGGCCGAGGATGCCGAGCGGCTCAACTGTGTTGACGAGGTGCGCAGCACGCGCGACATACTGCGTCGTGGCAACAGTGCGCGTCAGCAACGTGAGCGCTATGCGCGTGCCCGGGCCGAGGGCCGATCGCATGAAGAGGCTCTGCGTGACGTGGTGGATATGCTCATTGAGCACACCCGTCTCGACGTCTGATCAAACCAACAGGATTCTTCCCGATGACCGATGTGTATCCGGTGCGCGACGATCCCGCGCGCAAACCTCTGATCGATAACGATGGCTACCACGCGATGTACGCCCGCTCTGTGTCCGACGGCGAGGCCTTCTGGCGCGAACAGGGTCAGCGCATCGACTGGATCAAACCGTTTACCAAAGTGCGGGATGTGTCCTACGCGCGCGACGATCTTCACATACGCTGGTACGAAGACGGCGTGTTGAACGTCTGCCATAACTGCGTGGATCGCCATCTGGCGGACAAGCGCGATCAGGTGGCGATCATCTGGGAAGGTGACGATCCCGCACGTGACATGACGCTGACCTACCGTGAGCTGCATCAACGGGTGTGTCGTTTTGCGAATGTGCTTAAGCGCAATGGTGTGAGCAAAGGCGATCGCATCACAATCTACATGCCGATGATTGTTGAGGCGGCGATCGCGATGCTGGCATGCGCGCGTATTGGCGCGGTTCATTCGGTGGTTTTCGGGGGCTTTTCGCCGGACGCGCTGGCGGGCCGAATTCGAGATTGTGATTCAAACCTGGTGATCACGGCAGATGAAGGACTGCGCGGTGGCCGTGCCATTGCATTGAAGACCAACGTCGATGCCGCGATCGCACTGGAGGGCGTCGAGAGCGTCGAGTGTGTCCTCGTTGTGCGCAACACCGGTGGTGACGTGCCCATGGACGCCGGGCGTGATCGCTGGCTGCACGAGGAAGAGGCGCAGGTTGATGACGACTGCCCGGTCGAGCCGATGGATGCCGAAGACCCGCTGTTTATTCTTTACACTTCTGGTTCCACGGGCACACCCAAAGGCGTGCTGCACACCAGCGGCGGGTATCTTGTGTATGCCTCGCTAACGCATGAATACGTGTTTGACTATCAACCCGGCGATATCTACTGGTGCACCGCCGATGTGGGTTGGGTCACCGGGCCCAGCTCCAGTGTCTACGGTCCGCTGGCCAACGGTGCGACACCGGTGCGGTTCGAAGGGGTGCCGACCTACCCGGACGCCAGCCGCATGTGGCAGGTCTGCGACAAGCACAACGTCAACATATGCTACACGGCACCTACGGCCATTCGCGCGCTCATGCGCGAGGGCGATGCGCCCGTGAATCGCACCTCGCGCAAAACGCTGCGACTGCTCGGATCGGTGGGCGAGCCGATCAACCCTGAGGCCTGGGAGTGGTACTACAAGACGGTGGGTGAGGCGCGCTGTCCGATTGTGGATACCTGGTGGCAAACCGAAACCGGTGGCATTCTGATCACCCCGCTGCCCGGCGCCACGGCGCTCAAGCCCGGATCAGCGACGCGGCCATTTTTCGGTATCCAGCCGGCGCTTGTGGACGGTGAGGGCAATGAACTCGACGGCGCCGTGTCGGGTAATCTTGTTATCAAAGACAGCTGGCCGGGCCAGATGCGCACCGTTTATGGCGATCATCAGCGTTTTGTTGATACTTACTTTGCGACCTTTGAAGGACGCTACTTCACCGGTGACGGTGCACGCCGCGATGAGGATGGGTACTACTGGATCACTGGGCGCGTGGACGATGTTCTTAACGTGTCGGGTCACCGCATGGGTACGGCTGAAGTGGAAAGCGCGCTGGTGGCGCATCCCGCCGTGGCCGAGGCGGCCGTGGTGGGCTACCCGCACGACATCAAGGGGCAGGGCATATACGTCTACGTGACACTCATGGAAGGCCGTCAACCGGATGACGATCTGGCGCAGGAACTGCGCGCGTGGGTGCGCAAGGAAATCGGCCCCATTGCGACACCGGATTTGTTGCAGTGGGCGCCAGGACTGCCCAAGACGCGGTCAGGCAAGATCATGCGACGCATTTTGCGCAAGATTGCCGAAGACGATTACAGCAATCTGGGCGACATCTCGACGCTGGCTGATCCGTCCGTCGTCGATGATCTGGTCGCCCGGCGACTAAATCGCTCCGGCTGATGTAAAATCTCGCCATGAATTCACTTTGCGCAACTCCGATCGTGTGCCGCGGCGCGCTGTACGTCTGGGTGGGATGTTTGCTCGCTGCCTGCGGCGCGTCCGAAGACGCCAGGGACACGGCCACGCCTGAACCATCGGCAGCGGCAGAAAGTCGCTGGACCACCACCAGCGAGGCCGGCCTCTACGAGGTCGCGCTTGCGCCGCGCGACGGCAAGCCGCCGATTGGCGCTTTTCATGAGTGGATCATTGAGGTGCGCGATCAGACTGGCGCGGGTGTCTATCCCGCTCGCCTGTCTTTCGACGGTGGCATGCCTGGTCACGGCCACGGTCTGCCAACGGCGCCGAGCGTCAGCGAGCATCTGGGCGAGGGACGCTATCGTCTTGAAGGCGTGCGATTCAATATGGCCGGCGCCTGGACACTGATGGTGGGAGTGGATGCGGCCCCGGGGCGAGATCGTGCACAGTTTGAGATCGAACTGGGCTTTTGATCTGACGCTGCGGCTTGCCATCGGCGCGTTACTGCTCGCAAGCGTGGTGCTCGCAGGCTGTGCGCCCAAGGATGAGTCGGTGCAGGATGGTTCGGTCTTCAGCCCGGCTGAGCGCGGCATACTGACGTCGGTATCGCTGCAGGCGTTGCTGCCGGTACCGGCGTCACCCTCCAATCGTGTTGCCAACAATGCAGAGGCCGCTGCTCTGGGCAAGGCTCTTTTTTTTGATCCGCGTTTGAGTGGAGCGGGCGATCAGTCCTGCGCCACCTGCCACCAACCCGACAAGCAGTTCACCGACGGTCGCGTCACGGGCAAAGGCGTTAACGTGCTCGGTCGCAACACGCCCACCGTGATCGGTGGCGCCTGGCAAACCTGGTTCTACTGGGACGGTCGGCGCGATTCGCTGTGGGCGCAGGCAATCATCCCGATTGAGGCGCCGGACGAGATGGCCGGAAGCCGGCTGGCGACCGTGCGTCTGATTGCGAGCGACCAGAGCTATCGGACGCAGTATGAAGCGCTGTTTGGTCCCTTGCCCGAATCGGTTACCAGCAACACGCTGCCGCCCCACGGCGGTCCATTGACCCAGGGCGATGCGCAGGCCGCCTGGTATGGATTGAGCGACACGGTGCGCACTCAGGTCAATCTCGTTTACGCCAACGCCGGCAAGGCCATTGCGGCCTATGAGCGCACGCTGGTGCCGCAGCCCTCTGCGTTCGACCAGTTAATGGATGCGGTGGCCAAAGGCGACGACGCCGGAAAGTATCTGAGCGAGGCGGCGCAGGCCGGCGCCAGACTGTTTGCTGATATCGACAAGACCGGCTGCCTGCAGTGTCACAACGGCGCGCTGCTTACCAATGGTGATTTTCACAATGTAGGCAGCGGCAGCTTCCGCGGCGAGGCGTTGGATTTTGGTCGCATGTTTGGCGTGCAGTCGGTGCAGCTCGATCCGTTTAATTGCGTTGGCGTGTTCAGCGATGCGCTGCCCGACGAGTGTTTGGCGTTGCGCTTTTTGAGTCAGGACGATCACGGCGATACGGCCGGTGCGTTCAAGGTGCCGACCCTGCGCAATATCGCGCAGACGGCACCGTATTTTCACGACGGTCGTTTTGCGACCCTGGCCGAGGTTGTTGCGCACTACAACGAGCCGCCCACCGATCAGGAGCACGAGCTCGAGCCGCTGGCGCTCGACGAAACGGAAATTGAGCAGCTTGTGGCGTTTCTTGAAAGCCTGAGTTCTGCCACCTATCCCGCGCCTGTGAACCGCTGATGCCCAAGGACAGACCGCCTGTTTTCAGCGTGGCGCCGATGATGGACTGGACCGATCGGCACTGTCGCTATTTCCATCGTCTGCTGGCGCCCTCCGCTCTGCTCTACACCGAGATGGTGCATAGCGCTGCCGTGTTGCACGGTGATCGCGACCGATTGCTCGGCAATGACGGTGTGTCCGGGCCCGTTGCGCTGCAGCTGGGCGGGAGTGAGCCTGCGCAGATGGCGCAGGCGGCGTCTATCGCTGAGCAATACGGCTACGACGAGATAAACATCAACGTGGGCTGTCCCAGCGATCGGGTGCAGTCCGGCCAGTTCGGTGCGTGTTTGATGGCAAGGCCGGACGTCGTGGCTGACTGCGTCACGGCCATGCGTGCCAAGGTGTCCGTACCTGTGACGGTCAAAACCCGAATCGGCATCGATGATCTGGACTCCAACGAATTTTTCCGCCGCTTTGTTGATACGGTGGCGGATGCCGGCTGCACAACCTTCATCGTGCACGCGCGCATCGCCGTGCTGGCGGGTCTGAGCCCAAAACAAAATCGCGAGATTCCACCGCTTAACTATCCGCGAGTGCATCGTCTTGTGAGTGATCGACCTGACCTGACGGTCGCACTCAATGGCGGATTGAAGACCATTGATCAGGTACGCGAACAGCTCAAGCATGTGCACAGCGTCATGATTGGACGCGCGGCGTATCAGACGCCGTATTTTCTGGCGCAGCTGCATCACGCGCTGGTTAAAAATTCGCCACTCCCGACGCGCTTCGAAATCATGGAGAAACTGCTTGATTACGCTCGCGAACAGGGTGCCCAAGGTATTCCCTTGCGCGCCATCGCGCGTCATACTCTCGGTCTTTTCCAGGGCATGCCCGGAGCACGACGGTTTCGTCGCACGCTCAGCGAGGGCATGCATCACCGGTCGGCCACCGCGGAGGTTTTGCAAAGCGCGCTGGCACAGCTAGACCGGTCGTCCTGTCACTGATTTTTCTACGAGGCACAAAGGCGAATGGCCAAACGCGACAAGAAGCATCACAAGGTGTCGGGGCAGCGTCCCATGGCGGACTCTGCTGATCGCCACGTTCTCTACGAACGTTCTGTGCAGAGCGTGGACTCCGAAGTCGATTTCCTGCGCGACACCTATCGCAGCGTGCGCAAGAAACCAGCCGTATCGCTGCGCGAAGATTTTTGCGGTACGGCCGCGGCCGCCTGCGAGTGGGTGAAGGCAGACGAGCGCCATACCGCCGTGGGTGTGGACATCGATCCCGAGGTTCTCAATTGGGGTCGTGACAACAATGTCACACGTCTGGATCAGGACGCGCGCATGCGCCTGCGACTGATCGAGGACGACGTGTTCGCCGTGGCGCTCGATCCAGTAGACATTACCGTGGCGTTTAACTTCAGCTACTGGATTTTCAATACCCGCGATACCTTGAGAAGCTATTTCGAATCCGTACGCAAGGGTTTGAATGATGACGGGTTATTCATGTGCGATGCGTTCGGTGGTTCCGAGGCGTTGGACGAAATGGAAGAGGAAACCGAGCACGATGGTTTCACCTACGTCTGGGAGCAGGCGAGCTTCGACCCCATCTCCCACGACATGCAGTGCTATATCCATTTCACGTTTCCCGACGGCTCGGCCATGAAGCGCGCCTTCAGTTATCGCTGGCGTTTCTGGACGTTGCCGGAGATTCGTGAACTGTTGCTGGAGGCTGGCTTCTCGGATGCCACCGTGTGGTGGGATCGCAGTGACGATGACGATGACAGCGATTACGTGCCGTCCGAACGTGGCGAAGCGGATCCTGCGTGGATTGCCTACATCGTTGCACAGCCTTAGATCCTGATCGCGACACAACCTTATAGTTAAGTTACACTCGGCTGAAAATGCTGTGATTTTTGGGATTTCAACTTGATCCAGTCGTCAACAGTCAAAGGCGTCCACGTCGATGCCAGCTAACGCGGAATTGGCCATCCTGTTTGCCGATGTCGTCGGTAGCACCAAGCTCTACGAGCTGATGGGTGACCAGAAAGCCCGCTCCACGGTGCAGCGCTGCATCATGCTGATGACCCGAGCCACCGACAGTCATCAGGGCAAGGTCATCAAGACCATGGGCGATGAGATCATGGCAACGTTTGAGAGCGTCGACAATGCGGTCGAGGCCGCTGCCGCCATGCAGCGCTACATCAGCGAAGATCTTGATGTTGACGATGTGCCGGTCGCGATCCGCGTGGGCTTTCATTTCGGGCCGGTCATGCTGGAGGAAGGCGACGTTTTCGGCGGCGCAGTGCACACTGCCAACCGCATGACCTCTCAAGCCAAGGCCGCACAGATTATCACGACCGCCATGGCCGTCAGTCGCATGAACGCGGACTGGCAAACCTGGACGCGCCAGATTGATCTGGCCACCGTCAAAGGCAAAAAAGACGAAATCGCCCTGTTCGAAGTGCTGTGGCAGCGCGAAGACAACACGCGCATGCTGCCGACCATCAACTGGGCCGAGGCCACCGGCGCGCGCCAGCAGAAGCTGATCCTGCGCTATCGGGGCGAGGAGTTGGTCGTGGATCAGAGCCGACCCTACGTAAGCATTGGCCGCGCGGTTGACAGCGATCTGGTGGTCAAGGACACGCTGATCTCGCGACTGCATGCCAGCATCGAGTTTGTGCGCGGCAAGTTCATGCTCGTGGATCAGAGCACAAACGGTACGTGCATCGTCCAGAGCTCGGGCGAAGAGCAGTTTGTGCGCAGAGACAGCCTGCAGATTCTGGGCGAGGGCAGCATCGGCCTGGGACGTGTGCCGCAGGCCGATTCACCGCAGTCGATTCAGTTCAGCTACGAAGACTAGCTTGCCAGTTTGCGGGCCACGGCCTGCTGCTGACCCTTGAGCGCCGCCGGCAAACGATCGCCGTAGGTCGCCAGATACTCACCCACCGAATCCATCTCGCCGCGCCAGGCGTCCGCGTCGATGCTTAGCAAGGTTGCCAGCGTATCGGCGTCGATATCCAGACCCGTCGTGTCGAGGCTCTCGGGCGTCGGCAGATGCCCGATCGCCGTCTCGCGCGCCTGCGCCGTGCCCTGGCAGCGCTCGGCAATCCAGCGCAGCACGCGCAGATTCTCGCCAAAACCCGGCCAAAGGAAGCGACCGTCGGCATCCTGACGGAACCAGTTGACATGGAATATCGCCGGCGCCTGGTCAAGTTTGGCGCCCACCTCAAGCCAGTGCGCCCAATAGTCACCATAGTTGTAGCCACAGAACGGTTTCATGGCCATCGGGTCGCGGCGCACGACGCCAACTTCGCCCGTGGCGGCAGCCGTGGTTTCCGAGGCAACGCCGGCACCCACGAGCACGCCGTGCTCCCAGCTGTGGGCCTGATACACCAGCGGCGCCAGTTCGCGACGGCGCCCGCCAAAGACAATGGCTGAAATCGGAACACCGGCCGGTGCGTCCGCCGCGTCGCTGTAGGCGGGGTTTTTCTTGGCCGACACCGTAAAGCGTGAGTTTGGATGGGCGGCGGCTTTGACTTCACCGTTAATCGCATCGCCGCGCCAGTCGATCGCCGGCTTGCCGTCCGGGCGGCCTTCCCACCACGGCTGACCGTCGTCGGTCTGGGCCACGTTGGTGAAGATCGTGTCCTGTTGGATCATGTCATAGGCGTGCGGGTTGGTTTTTGGGCTGGTGCCGGGCACCACGCCAAAGTAGCCGGCCTCGGGATTGATGGCGTACAGACGACCGTCCTCGCCCGGATGCAGCCAGGCAATGTCGTCGCCAATGGTCTCAACTTTCCAGCCGGGCAGGCTGTCGGGCGGCACCAGCATGGCCAGATTGGTCTTGCCGCAGGCGGAGGGGAACGCGGCGGCGATGTAGGTGGTCTCGCCAGCCGGACTGGTGAGCCCCAGAATCAGCATGTGCTCGGCAAGCCAGCCTTCATCGCGTGCCTGCCAGCTTGCAATCCGCAGCGCGTGACATTTTTTGCCAAGCAGTGCGTTGCCGCCGTAACCCGACCCGATGCTCTTGATGGTGAGCTCTTCGGGGAAGTGCATGATGAATCGTCGCTCGGGATCCAGATCGCCCGTCGAGTGCAGGCCTTTGACAAAGGTGCCTTCGCGTTCAATACGCTCGAGCGACTCACGGCCCATCCGCGTCATGATGCGCATGTTGGCAACCACGTACGGGCTGTCGGTGATTTCCACTCCGCAGCGTGAAAACGGTGAATGGATGGGTCCCATGCAGTAGGGGATCACATACAGCGTACGGCCTTCCATGCAACCTTCAAAAAGGGCATCGATCTTCGCGTGCGCATCGCCAGGCGACATCCAGTGATTGTTGGGGCCGGCATCGTGTTCATTTTGCGTGCACACAAAGGTCAGGTGCTCAACGCGGGCGACGTCGCCCGGGTCGGACAGATGCAGATAACAGTTTGGAAAGCGCTCCGGATCGAGCGTCTTGAGCGTCTGATCTGCGAGCATCTGCTGAACAAGTGCGTCGTTCTCTTCGGCACTGCCATCGCACCAGTGAATCTTGTCGGGACGGGTCAGCGCGGCGACTTCATCCACCCAGTTTGCGAGTTTCTTGTTGCTTGTCATGTTTCGCTCAGCCTGCCGAACGGGCGTTAATTTGGAGCGCGCATTATACCGATGCGCCGAATGGACGCACCATGTGAGATCACATATGTCCAAATCGGTGCATTGATGGTCAATTCCTGATCAATGCAAACGTTTGCCGCCGCCCGCCGGAGCGTCGGAGCTGGCGCTACTCGATGGTCGCCGACCAGTTGCCAACGCCATCCTGGGTGACGGTGCAAGAGGCTTCGCCGGCGCATGCGGCCATGGCGTTGTTCCAGCTGGCCATTTGCTGGATGGACTGCATCTGCATTTGCAGGGTCATGCCCAGCATGGGAATCAGATAGGCCTCCAGCCACTTGTTGAAAAACAGCGCCGCGCGGTTGGTCGCGGCTTGCGGCGGCAGTGAACCTTCATTCCGCATGTCCTCGTCCGGTTCTGCCGAAGCATAAAACCACTGTGCGGCCACGATGGCATGCCCGCCGAGGGCTTCGAAT
>CAZXCL010000063.1:0-9441 GCA_964639265.1 uncultured Gammaproteobacteria bacterium
GGATCGGGGTATTCAAGAATTGTGAGTTTGGTCATATCGCGCCACCCGCACAGTCGTGTATTTTCTACCGATTGTTGATAAAGTTATGACAAGTCAGAGGATTTACTGAGAGTTACGACCCTTTCCGGCCGGTATGATCGCCATGCGCAGTGCGTTTGGCGTCGCGTCACCAGTATACCGCCAAGCCGGACTCAGGTCCCCCACTTCCGAACACTTCCACAGACAATGACGGACGGACATCTGCACATGGTTGCACACCAAAAAAACGCCGGTCGCGTGATCACGCTGACCTGCATCGCCCTGGCTCTCTCAGGCTGCGCCGCGCGCGACGCAGTCTCAGGCTGGTTTTCGAAAAAAGACGAAGAGCGCCCTGAGCCAGTACGCGTGACTCAGCCCAAGCCCTATAAAGATGGGGTCGAATTCCCCGTTCGACAACCCTATCCGACCGACGGCTCGCAGCAGCGCGTGGTGGAAGAAGGGTCGGTGGCGACGCGGCTACGGCCCGATGCGCCGGATCGCTATACGGTGGTGCGCGGCGACACGCTGTGGGACATCTCGGGCATGTTTCTGAATGATCCGTGGTACTGGCCGGAAATCTGGCAGGCCAACGATCAGATCGCCAACCCTCACCTTATTTACCCCGGCGACGTGCTGCGCCTGGTCTGGATCGACGGCAAACCGCGCATTGTGCGCGACAGCGGCGAGAGCCGGCTGGGTCCCCAGATTCGCGTGCAGTCTCTGGAACAAGCCGTCGACACCATTCCGTTTGAAGCCATTGCCGGCTTCCTGTCACGTCCGACGGTCATCGCCGATGACCAGCTTGACGGTATGCCCTACATCGTCGACATCAAGGAAAGCCACCTTGTGGCCGGTTCGGGCTTTACCGTTTATGTGCGCGGCACCGACGCCCCCGCAGGCACCCGTTTCAACATCTTTAATATCGGCGAGGTCTATCGCGACCCCGATACCGGCAAACGTCTCGGCCACGAGGCGCTGTACGTGGGCACAGGCCGCCTCGAAAGCGCCGGTGACGTGTCGCGACTTTTCCTGACCGATACGGTGCGCGAAGCGCTGCGCGGCGATCGTCTTCTGCTCGAAACGCCAGCGCCCACGGCCAACTTCATGCCGCGTCCTCCAGGCGTGCTTGTGGACGGCAGCATTATCTCGGTCGTTGACGGTGTGCAGCTGATTGGCCAGTACCAGATCGTGGTCATCAACCGCGGCATGGAAGACGGCATTGAGCCCGGCCAGGTGCTGTCCATTTTCCAGAGCGGCCGCACGGCGATTGATCGCTGGGGCGGCAAACGCAGCCTGTGGGGCCTGGGTCCGAAAGAGCGCGTGACGCTGCCGGACGAACACGCGGGTGAGCTCATGGTGTTCAAGACCGAAAACGAGCTGAGCTTTGCTCTGGTCATGAGCGCCATAAGTGAAATCAAAGTGGGCGACTCGGTACGCAATCCAACCTGATTGCGCTGCATTGGTCGAGGGCCCAAGCGGCACGATTCACGTTCAGTATTGAAGTGCCCGTCTGGATCGAACAGACGGGCTGAATCTAGCGCAGCATCTCGGCCAGATAATCGTAGCTCTTGTCCGACTCGTCCTGCGCGAGCCAGAACAGCGCCTGCTTGCGATCAATCCGGTCGAGATCGGGCGATTCGATAACCTCAATCAACGCATCGGCCGCGCGTTCGCCAGGCAGCTGCGATAGCGCAAACACCGCGCCTTCGCGCGCCGAGCGCGATGGTTCGCGACGCAGAGCATCCATGGCTGCATCTTCCATTTGCGACCAGCGCGTTTGTGCCAGCCAAAACCAGGCCTTGCCACGAATCTTTGCCTGCGCGTGGTTTTGCGCCGTCTCAAGAATAAAACTCTGCGCCGTCTTCGCCGCATGCGCCGCGATCGTGCTGAGTACCTCGTCAGCAGACTCGTCACTGTCTGACAACAGCGAACCGAGAAACGCAACACTGCGCTCTGCTGAGATGTCGCTCAGATGCCGAATCGGTGTGGTGGTGCGCACCTCGCAGCTTGCGCTCAGTGCGAGCGAGCGCTGAATATGGCCTTGCTCCTGCTTGAGGTAGATCACCGCTGTGCCGGTGGGGTTGACCGTAAAGCCTTGCGCGCGCTGCCCGCCGTCGGAGCCGTCGAGATTGCATACCGTGGCCCGCCCCTCGGAGCCGTTCCATTCGTAGCAACAGCGCTGATCGTCGCCACGGGCGTCCACCGTCCAGGCATACCAGCCGTCGTCGTTTGGCAGCAAAGACTGAGCGATCGCCGCGGCGCCGCTGCCGACAAGCGCCACGACCCAGGCGGCACGTGTGCACACGGCGTAGTTCTTGTGCCGGCGCATCAGTCCTGACCCTGCAGCGTGCTGTCGATGATCTCGAGCGCAGCGTCACTGTCCATGTGTACAAGCATGCGCAGCATGCGACGCTTCTCGCGGTCGTTGGTGCTGGCGCGAAACAGCTCGAGCAGGCGCTTGTCGTCACCGGCCACCATCAGGCCTTCGAGCACCGCGTCGCGCACCATTTCGTCATCGCTCTCGCGATAAAGCTGGGCGAGAATCGCCCCCCCTTCATCGCTGCCGGTGACGCCAATGGCGCGGATCGCGCGCTGACGTATATCCGGCCGCACGTCGCTGCGCGCAATCTCGGTCAGCGATTCCACATCCCCGGCAATTGCGTAGGCCCGCACAAGCCCCTCCGAATCGCCGGCTCGCTCCTTGAGTTCGCGCAGCCGATCGGTCGCTCCCATTGATGCCAGAACGCGCACGGCGACTTCAAACTCCTCGTCATCGGTAGCCGAACGCGCCAGCTCGAACACTCGCTGATCCTCGTCCGCGATCAAATAGGCGCGCAGCACCGCCTTGCGCGTCTCGAGATCGCCGTCGCGATACACCTGCATCAGTCCCGACAGCGCCGCGTCATTCCCGCCGATGCCGATTGATCGAATGGCATCTTCACGCAAGGTCGGTGCGCCGTCGCGAGCGATCTTGAGCAACATATCGGCCGCGTCAGGATGATCGATCTGGCTAAGTACAAAAATCGCTCGCGCCTGCAGACGTTCATCCTGATCGCCTTCGAGCACCTTTTTGACCAGCGGCATGGCACGATCCGATGGCGCATTCATCAGCGCCTCCAGTGCCGCGATTTTCAGCGCCAGCTTGTCGTCGAGATCGTCGTCATCAGCGCGCCAACCGCCGCGGCCACGTTCGTACTGCGCATCGCGAGCGGCATCTTCGGCCGCCTGCGACCGGTGTTGCTGGGCGGCCGAGCCTGCGCACAGCGCAAGGCCGGCGACGGCCATCAGGAATCTGAAAAAGACAGTCGTGTGCTTCATGTTCAAGTCACCTGCAATCAAAACGAGGTTGTAAGGTCAGACGTCGGCACGTCGAGTTTGGTTAGCATCGCGTTGAGCTCGAATTCAATTTGCTGCAGCAGCGCCGGGTCGAGTTCGCCGCCGCTGTCGAGCGTTTGGGCAAGCGCGTCGAGCAGCAGATGCATCGCGCGCAGCACGCGCGCCAGGTCCGTATTGCCGCTCCGGCTGGCGCTGCGCGCTGCCGCTCGATTGCGTGCCATGAGCTCCATCAGAAGATCGCCGCGCTCTTGCGCACCCGCGCTCTCGAAGCGCACAAGCTGCAGTCGACTGGCAACCAGATGCGACTGCACTGAGCGGGCGACCGCAATCGATTGTGCGTCGGCGGCCTGCCCAGCGACGGGCTCCGGTGTCGGCGAACGCAATGCAAACCCGGCAACAAGCGCCACAACGCAAACGCCGGCCGCCATGGCCAGTCCGGCCCACGATCGCGGCGCCGGTGCGGCGGCCGTCTCCGTTTCGGCGGCCTCGCACAGCGCCTCATGCAGCGCCGCGCTGAACTGCGCCGATGGCGGCGTCGCGGGCACCACGGCAAGCGCGGATAGCTCGTTGCTCACCGCCTCATACCGAGCCGCCAGCGCAGCATCGTCTTGCAGTGCCAGTTCGATGCGCCGGGTCTGCTCGCGATCGAGCTCATCGCCATAGAAAAACAGCGTTAGTTGTTCATCATCAATCATGATCCGTTTGTTCCTCGCGCAGGCTTGCGCGCAGTTTTTTCAGAGCGCGAAACAGCGCCTGCTTTATCGTGCCGGTCCCGACATCAAGCTGTGCGGCGATCTCCTTGAGCGACCACTGCTCTAGATGACGCAGCACGAAACACACGCGCTCCAGCTCACTCAGCTGCTCCATCGCGCGGCCGAGCTCGGCGCCAAACTGGTCCAGCGAGCACACATCGTCCGGCCGTGGCGCCGCATCCGTTGTGTCGCGATCCAGCGGCTCGAAGGCATAACGGCCGCGTTTGCGCAGGGCCTGCAACGCCGTATTGACCACGATGCGGTGAATCCACGTCGTAAGCTGAGCGCCTCCGCGAAACTGCTCCCGCTTTGACCAGGCGGCCACCAACGCTTCCTGAACACAGTCCTCGGCCAGTGCCTGATCCCGCGTCATTCGCACGGACACAGCCAGCCAGCGACCGGCGCTGGCGTCCACTGCGGCGTGAAACTCGGCTTGTGTGGGCGCGCTGATCCGCGCCGGTGGTGACTCCATATTGTTCTGATGCGCGAGGTAGACAAAAGGTTAGCCTGTCGCCTGATGCATCAGTCTGGATATCTGTGTCCAGTGAAAAAATTGTTGGTATACGGTAGCTTACGATTGAAGGCTGGAAAGGTTTACGAGAGGCCGGGTCGAAGGCAGACGCGGCGCAAGGAGATCAGGGCAATGAAAGCAAGCGACAAGAAACGGCATCTGATTATCGCAACGGCACTGATGGCCGGTGCATTTGTGGCAAATGCACCGTCTGTTTTGGCGGAGCATGTGAATCCGGGCGAGCATGAGCACCATCATGCGACCGAGCACGAGCACCATCACGGCAATGACGGCCATGCCAACGAGCATGAACACCACCACGGCAAAGACGGTCATGCCAACGAGCACGAGCATCACCATGGTAACGACGGCCATGCCAACGAGCATGAACACCACCACGGCAATGACGGCCACGCCAATGAACACGAACACCATCACGGCAACGAGAGCGATGACGACGGACATCATCACGAATAGCTGATTCGGCGATCACAGCGGTGGCCGTTCGGGTCGCCAGGAAGGAAGGCTGCCATCGGGTAGCCTTTTTTTTAATCTACCCACCTAACACCACCAAACTCCACCAATCGCCACGTTTACCCACTTGTGACCACGCCCTGATGCCCTCAGGATGCGCTCATGACCTCTGACACGTCCTCAATTTCCCACCACGAGTGGCTTACGCTGATCCACGCGCGCGGCATCACTCCTGCCGTGCTCGACTCAGTTTCGGCGCGTTATGGCAGCTTGAAGACGATTTTCGACCTTGATGCGGACCAGTTGAGACAGCTGGGGCTCGGCGAGAACACTGCCCAGAGGCTGAAAAATCCGGAAAAAGAGGCAATTGAGCGCGATCTTGCGTGGCTTGAGCGCAACGGCCGAGACCTTCTGACCTGCCGCGACCCGCACTACCCTGCGCTGCTGCGCTCATTGGTCGACGCGCCGGTGGCGATTTACTGCGTCGGCAATCCGGAGATTCTGGCTTTGCCACAGCTTGCGATTGTTGGCAGCCGCAATCCCACCAACACCGGTCGCGATACCGCCGCTGCGTTTGCCCACCACATGGCGGGGGTTGGTTTGTCGATCGTCAGCGGCCTGGCCAACGGTATCGATGCGGCGGCCCATCAGGGCGCGCTATCGGCCAGCGGCCACACCGTGGCAATCTGCGGCACCGGTCTTGATCAGATCTACCCACCCTCCAATCGCAAACTCGCCACGGACATTGCCGCCAGCGGCCTGCTGCTCAGCGAATACCCCGTTGGCACACCGCCACGCCGCTATCATTTCCCGCAGCGCAATCGCCTGATCAGCGGAATGTCGGTGGGCACGCTGGTGGTGGAGGCGGCGCGTCGCAGCGGATCGCTGATCACTGCGCGCCAGGCCATAGAACAGGGCCGCGAGGTGTTTGCCGTGCCCGGATCAATCCACAATCCGCTCGCTCGGGGCTGCCATCAGCTCCTGCGCGAAGGCGCCAAACTGGTTGAGTCGGCTGAAGATATCCTGACCGAGCTTGGCGCTCTGGTCACCCTGCACACCACGGCGACCAGCGAACGCACCGACAAAGAGCAGGAAGACGAGCTCGATCCCGACTACCATATCTTGTTAAATGCCCTGGATTACGACCCGGCGACTGTGGATACACTAATTAATAGAAGCGGATTGACGCCCGATGCCGTTTCCTCCATGCTCCTGATCTTGGAGCTTCAGGGTCATGTGACCCCGGTCTCCGGTGGACGCTTTGTCAGGGCACGCGAGGGGAAAGACAATCCATGAAAGAATCGGTGCTCGACGTTCTGATGTATCTGTTTGAGACCTACATCGGGGACGAAATGGAACCGGAACCTGATCGCAATATCCTGCGAGACGAGCTCGAACGAGCCGGGTTCAACAACCGCACCATCGAACACGCGCTGGAATGGCTCGACGGCCTCGATTCCGAGGAAAGCGACGAGCACATAGCGCCCCATGACCGCTCTATTCGCGTCTTCAATCGTCGCGAGCAGGCGCGTCTGGACATCGAGTGTCGCGGCTACATTATTTATCTTGAGCAGATCGGCATCTTGTCGGCAAGCCAGCGCGAGCTGGTCCTCGACCGCATCTGGGCACTGGGCGCTCGCGATATCGATATTGAAGACATCAAGTGGGTGGTACTCATGGTGCTGTTCACGCAGCCGGGTCAGGAAGCGGCCTACGCGCGCATGGAAGATCTGGTGTTTGAAGATCGCACGGGGGTCGTGCACTGACCGGTTGCCCGTGCATCACATTAAGGATTAAGCAAGCCGCGGTTACGACCGCGGTTTTTTCGCTTTAGGACAACGAGTAATGGCAAAGAATCTGGTTATCGTCGAATCACCGGCGAAGTCGAAGACGATCAAGAAATATCTGGGCAAGGACTTCGAGGTTCTGGCCTCTTACGGACACGTTCGCGACCTGATCCCCAAGGAAGGCGCCGTCGATCCTGATAACGCGTTTTCCATGAAATACGCGGTCATTGAGAAAAATGAACGCCACGTTGACGCCATCGTCAAGGCGCTGAAAAAAGCCAGCGCTTTGTATCTTGCCACTGACCCGGATCGCGAAGGCGAAGCCATCTCCTGGCATCTGGTCGAACTGCTGCGCGAGCGCGGCATTCTCAAAGACAAAGACGTGCATCGCGTGGTGTTCCATGAGATCACCAAAAAGGCGATTCGCGAAGCCATCGATCAGCCGTCGGCGTTGTCCAACGACCTGGTCAATGCGCAGCAGGCGCGACGCGCACTGGACTATCTGGTTGGCTTCAATCTCTCGCCACTGCTGTGGAAGAAGATTCGCCGCGGTCTGTCCGCCGGTCGGGTGCAAAGCCCTGCCCTGCGCATGATTTGCGAGCGCGAAGCGCAGATCGAAGCGTTCAACCCGCGCGAGTACTGGACCGTTGAGGCCGACGTTTCCAAGAAGCTCGAAAAGGAAACCCGCAGCTTCATCGGCCGCCTCGTCGAGTATGAGGGCAGCAAGGTCGAGCAGTTCTCCATCGAATCTGAAGACGCCGCGAGCAAGGTTGAAAAGGCGCTGGCCGATGCCGCCGACGGCAAGCTGCTGGTAGCCAAGATCGACAAGAAACAGCGTCGTCGCAGCCCGACGGCACCGTTCACGACCTCCACGCTGCAACAGGAAGCCTCGCGCAAGCTGGGCTTTGGCGCTCAGCGCACCATGCGCACCGCGCAAAAACTGTACGAAGGTATCGACGTTGGCGAGGGCGAAGTTGGTCTGATCACCTACATGCGTACCGACTCGGTCACGCTGGCACAGGAGGCGATCGACGAGATTCGTACCGTGATCGCCGATCGCTACGGCAAGGAAAACGTGCCCGACGAACCGGTCACCTACAAAACCAAAGCCAAAAACGCACAGGAGGCCCACGAGGCCATTCGCCCGACCTCGGCGCTGCGCGTACCCAATGGCGATATCAAAAAGGCCCTGACACCCGATCAGTTCAAACTCTACGAGCTGATCTGGAAACGCACCGTCGCCTGCCAGATGGTGCCCGCCGTATTCGATACCGTGGCCATCGATCTTCTGGCCGGACCCGACGGTGACAAACGCCACCGCTTCCGCGCCAACGGCTCGATCCTGGTCAAGCCGGGTTTCATGGCCGTGTATCAGGAAGGCGGCAGCGGCAAGAAAGAGGACGACAAGGACCGCATTCTGCCGCCGCTCGAAGAAGGCGAGAAAGTGGATCTTGTGGCCATTCGTCCCGAGCAGCACTTCACCGAGCCACCGCCGCGCTACTCGGAAGCCTCGCTGGTCAAGGCGCTGGAAGAATTCGGCATCGGCCGCCCGTCGACATACGCCAGCATCATTCAGACGCTGCAGTATCGTGAATACGTGGAGATGGACAAGCGTCGTTTTATCCCCACCGATGTGGGCCGCATCGTTAACAAATTTCTGACCAAGCACTTTGAGCGCTACGTCGATTACGACTTCACCGCCAAGCTCGAAGACGATCTCGACGCCGTCTCGCGCGGCGAAGCCGACTGGGTGCCTTTGCTGGACGGCTTCTGGGATCCGTTCATTAAGCTGGTTGAGAACAAGGAAGAGTCGGTCACGCGCGACGAGGCCGTTGCCGCACGCGTGCTCGGCACCGATCCCAAGAGCGGCAAACCGATTTCCGTGCGCATGGGTCGCTACGGACCGTTCGTGCAAATCGGCACCCGCGACGATGAGGACAAGCCCAAATTTGCCGGCCTGCGCCCGGGTCAGAAAATGGACCTGATCACGCTCGAAGAAGCCATCGAGCTGTTCAAGCTGCCGCGCAAACTCGGCGAAACCGCGGACGGCGAACCGGTTTCGGCCAGCATCGGGCGCTTCGGCCCCTACATCAAATACGGCTCGAAGTTTGTCTCGCTGAAAGAAGACGATCCCTACACCGTGGGCCTTGAACGTGCGCTGGAGGTCATCGAAGAGAAAAAGATCGCCGACGCCAACCGGCTGATCCTCGATTTCGAGGAACAGGGCATTCAGGTGCTCAACGGGCGCTACGGCCCGTATGTGACCAACAAGGAAAAGAACGCCCGCGTGCCCAAAGATGTGGATCCGAAAACGCTGACGCTGGAAACCTGCATCGAGATGCTTGAAAAGGCGCCGGTGCGACGCGGCAAGAAAAAGAAGAAGGTTGCCGCGAAGAAGAAAGTCGCTGCCAAGAAGAAGACCACGAAGAAAAAGACAACGAAAAAGAAAGTCGCGAAGAAAAAGACCAAGAAGAAGGTAGCCAAAAAGAAAAAGACGGCTACGAAAAAGAAAGCGACGAAGAAAAAGACCGTCGCAAAAAAGGCGGACTAGTCCAGACTGCGT
>CAZXCL010000063.1:9541-24640 GCA_964639265.1 uncultured Gammaproteobacteria bacterium
TTGATGAGGCGATCTCCCAGCACGAATCTGTAACCAAGGATCGCGGCGACGTGCAGCACGATCAGTGCGCACAGGATATTGAAATTCAATTCATGCAGGTCGGCGAGCTCGCGCCCAAGATCGAAGGAAATCAGAACGGCCAGAGGCCCGGACTCAAGACCGTCCACATCCACAGAAAAAAGCCCCGTGCTGATCTGCGTGGTTAATGCCAACAGGAGCGCAAACACGCTGAGCACGCCCAACGGGCTGTGACCGTAGGAGATTTTGTGGGCACCGTTCGTCAAGTTGCGCACGTAGCCGCCGAGCTGCCGCAGGCTTATCAACATCGGGACAAACCGCGCTGTCCACGCACCGATCAGTCCCCATACGAGCCGGAAAACGACGAGCGAAAACAGCATCATCCCGAGGCGCCTGTGCCAGTCCATCAGGCCCTGCTCGGCCGTCCACCACATCATCGGAATGGTAAAGACAATCCACCAGTGAAACAGACGGATCGTCCAGTCCCAGATCAGCCGCTGCGACGCTTCGCTCGTCACGGCGCGTTAATCGTCGAGGCGATACTCGTCGTGGCAGGCTTTGCAGGTACCACCGGTGTTTCGAAACGCCGCGCTGATCGCTGCTGCATCACCGCCCATAGCCGCGGCATTGAGGTTGGCCGCCGCCTCTTGAAAATTGGAGACTTTGGTAAGGAAGTCGTCCTTGTTTTCCCAGATTGCCGGCAGGGCTTCGGTTTCAAAGCCGCTTTCCGGTCCACTACCGACGGGGAACCAGTCGGCCATGCTGTCCGTGAGCGTGGGTACGCTGGCCGCCGCCGCTTTTATTCTGGCCATATCCGGGCTATCGGCTTTGAGCTGATCAGAGATTGCCTTGAACGCGCCGCCAGTGTCCTTCAGTGCTTTTTGCCGCGCTTCTATGACCGCGCCTATGGCCGGATCGCCCGACGCATCGCTGGTTGCGCCGCCTTGACCGCAGGCGGCAAGCAACAACACTCCCGCTACGAATGAAAACTTCATCACTAAATCGTACTGTCTCATCGAGGTCTCTCCCGGATAGAAATGCTGCGAGCGTTCTGCCTGCGACTTGAGCATATTGCGCCGACAGCCTTCGGCACAAGCGCTTCTTGCTGATTCTTGGTTCCGAATCAGGAGCTATCTCTCACAGCCAGCGCCTGACCTTGTCACAGTAGTCCCGGTACTCCTGACCAAAGCGCGCCTCCAGCGCCTGCTCTTCGGGCTTGATTTGCAGCTCGTTGATGCAAAACACAAACGCGATGAGCATCACGACGTTCAGTGGCTGCCCCAACCACACGACCCAGCCACAAAGAATCAGCAACATGCCCAGATACATAGGATTGCGCGAGTAGCGAAAAAAACCGATCACCACCAGCTTCTGTGCACGCTCCGGTCGCAGCGGATTGACCGTGGTACGGGCACCGAAAAACGCCGCCACGCTGGCCAGATCGATCACCACGCCGCACAGCATAAGCAGCGCCGCGAGCAACGGCTGTCCCGGGAAGTGCATGCCACCTGCATTGCGCGCCACCAGCCACATCAGAACACCAAAGCCGATGCCAATCACCGGCGGCGGAATTTTAGTCTGCATCAGGCGCCCTCACCGTAATCGCGCTCGACGCGCGCGATCCGCACCCGATACTCCGTGTACCACTTTTCGCGGCCCAGTCGCCGCGCCTCGGTGTGCTCGACATGTCGTCGCCAGTTGGCGATGGATTCAAGGTCGCTCCAGTAGCACAGGGTCAATCCCAAGCCATCGCGTGCTGACTCCATTCCCAGAAAGCCGGGCTGCTCGGATGACAGCTGCGCCATGCGTGCGGCCATCTCGTCATAGCCCTGATCGCCTGGTGTACGAAGCGACGTAAAAATAGTGACGTAGTAGGGTGGCGACGGAGTGTCGGCAATGGCGTCCACGTTGATGCCCTCGTATGATCTGGAAAGCGTTGCGAATGGCGCAGATAATACGCGCTTGTGGTCCGTGCAATACACCTGCTTCCATGACAAAGACTGATCAGATTACCCACGCCGCCCGAATTATTGCCAGCGGTGGCGTGATTGCCCACCCGACAGAGGGGGTTTTTGGATTGGCCTGTGATCCGAACTCGGACGTCGCACTTGAGCGCGTGATGCGCATCAAGGAACGCGACCGGGACAAAGGGGTCATTCTCATGGCGCACAGCGCAAGCGCGCTGCAGCCGTTTTGTGCCGGGCTGAGTGCGGCGATGATCGACACCATCACCGCACCGCGTGAGCACCCAACCACATTTATTGTGCCCGCCGCCGACGTCGTGCCCGAGCTTTTGTCCGGCGGGCGCGCCACGCTTGCTGTACGCGTTACGCAACATCCACTCAGTCGCGCGCTGTGCAAGACGCTCGGTCATCCAATTGTCTCCACGAGCGCCAATCGCGGTGGGCAGGCACCTGCCCGCGACGCGCGCACCGTGCAGAACGCGCTGGGTGACGACCTGGACATGGTGGTCGACGGCCCGCTGGGCGGCGCGACCGGGCCGAGTGCCATCATCGATATCATCAGTGGCGAGGTGATACGCGCCGCACCGCAGCCGGAGTAAACATATGAGCCATCACGAGAAAATCCACTACATTGAATTGCCGGCGCGCGACATCGACGCGGCCAGAGTTTTCTATGGCGACGCTTTCGGGTGGACCTTCGAATCTTACGGCCCCGACTACCTGGCGTTTAATGACGGCAACATGGACGGCGGCTTTTTCAAAGCCGACTTGGCGTCGGACAGCAGCAAAGGCGCCGCGCTGGTGGTGTTGTATTCGGACACACTCGAAGCCACCAAAACCAAGGTGGAAAAACACGGCGGCACGATCGTACAGGATATATTTTCCTTTCCTGGCGGCCGTCGCTTTCATTTCCAGGACCCCAATGGCAACGAACTGGCGGTCTGGACCACCGTAGCGACATAACTTGAAACATTAAGCAACACGGCGGACACCGCTTGGGCGCGCCGCACGCATACCCTCCTTGCTGACTCTAGGACCAATGGAATGCAAGGAGGTCTTCAATGACCCGCACCAATCGCTTCTCGTTCAAAGCCCTGTTAATCGCGCCTCTGGCAGCCTTTGCGCTGCTGGCATCGGCCGGACATCATGAAAAAGGCGAAATGCACGCCGCCAAAGCCGACATCGTCGATGTTGCCGTGGGCGCAGGACAGTTCAAAACGCTCGCCGCCGCTCTGACCGCCGCTGGTCTGATCGACACGCTCAAAGGCGACGGCCCCTTCACCGTATTTGCACCGACCGACGCCGCGTTTGCGAAGCTGCCCGAAGGCACGGTCGAAAACCTGCTCAAGCCGGAAAACATCGACCAGCTTAAAGCCGTGCTGACCTACCACGTGGTATCGGGTTCGGTGATGGCCAAGGATGTCGTGAAGCTCAGCGAAGCCAAGACCGTCAACGGCGCCAAGGTCGCCATTGCCGTCAGCGACGCTGGCGTCAAAGTCGACAACGCAAACGTCGTGAAAACCGACATCGCTGCCAGCAACGGCGTTATCCATGTTATCGATTCGGTGATCATCCCCAATTAATTCGAAGGCAAAGCGAACATTGTGATCGCTTGAGGCGGCACCGGCTCTCGGGTGCCGCCTTTTTTTTCGCCCGGCGATAGCCGTCACCGCACATGGTTTCGGGCTAAACTGACACGGCAGGTCGCCTGGCGCGACGACAGACTATCCGTGTGAGCAACCAAACCGTCCTCATAACTCTTGGCCGACTGCCCAAAGCGCTGGAGCTGACTCGCGGCCTCAAACAAGCCGGCTGCCGCGTGGTGATTGCCGAGCCCTTCGCCTGGCATCTTTGCCGTCTGTCCAACAGTGTCGATGCTTGTTACACGCTGCCCGCCCCGACCACTGATCCGCTGGGCTACCGCGAGTCGCTCCTCGACGTTATCGAGCACGAACGCGTTGACGTGGTCGTACCCGTATCCGAAGAGGCACTGCACGTACTGGACACGCAACCACATGCGCCTGCTCAGGTTAGATTTTACTCGCCGCCGCGCGAGACGATCATGGCCTTGCACGACAAGCTCAGCTTTGCGCGCGATGCGCGCAACGCGGGATTTGATGTTCCGGAAACCCTGTCGGCAGAGGACCCGCGGGCAAGTGAAATGGCGGCAAACACAGATGTCATCGTCAAACCCACGCACGGCTGTTCCGGCGTCGGGGTACGGCGCGTGCGCGCCGGCGACACACTGCGTGGCGGCCCGGGGGACATCGTGCAGCGCTTCGTCGAAGGCCGGGCAATCAGTACGTTTTCGGTTGCTCATCAAGGGCACGTGCGCATCACCGCGATGTACGAGCCCACGTTGCTCTCGGGCTCGGTCGCCGTGTGCTTTCGACGTGTTGATGACCTGTCAGCTGTCCAAGACTGGGTGCAGCGCTTCATCGCGGCGCGCCAATTGAGCGGCTTTGTCTCGTTCGACTTTATTGTTGATGCAGACGGCCGCGCCTGGGCCATCGAATGCAATCCGCGCATGACCAGTGGCGCGCACTTTCTGCGTAGTGAGGACCTGGGCCGCGCCGTACTCGATCCATCGATCGACACACCGATCCGTCTGCGCGAGCGCACCCACTTTCAGCAGTTCTATCCGGCGCTGACCGAGACCTACAAGAAAGTGTTCCGCACCCGCGAGTTTTTTCGCCGCACTCGAATCATGCTCAGCGCCCGCGATGTGGTCTTTAGCGCCCGCGACCTCAAGCCGTTTTTTTTGATGACACCGGCATCGTGGCCCATTCTCCGTCGAACGTTGTTTGAAGGCGTAGGCTTTGGCGAGGCGGCAACCCGCGACATCATCTGGCCGCCGACCGCGCAGAAAAACGACACATGATCTGGTGCGCCGGCCGCGTCGTCAGGCGCGCGATCGGGCGCACCGCCGCCGCGTTTTCCACTGAAAAATCGTAGCGCCGCGCCAGTCGCGCCAGAATCAGGGTCGCCTCGATCGTTGCAAACGCCTTGCCGACACAAACACGAGGCCCGACACCAAACGGCAGATACGCGCCTGGCGTCAGCTCACCCTGGCGCTCGGGAGAAAAACGATCCGGGTCAAAGGCGTGCGGATTGGTCCACAGGTTGTGGTGGCGATGAATGGTCCATGGCGCAATCATGATCATGGCGCCGCGTTTTACGTTGTAACGACCGATGGTGGTGTCCTCGGCGGCCACACGGGGAATGAACGTGATCGGCGGATACAAACGCAGCGTTTCCTTGAACACGTTGCGCGTAAAGCGAAGTTTCTTGATGTGCTCGAACGCCACGGGGCCGTCGCCGACGGTCTCATCCAGCTCGGCGCGAACGCGCGCAAGAATGGACGGCTGCGTGGCCAGAATGTAGAACGCCCAGGTCAGTACGCTGGCCGTCGTCTCATGGCCAGCAAGAAAGAACACGCCGAGTTGATCGACAAGTTCCTCGCGTGAGAAGCCCTCACCCGTGTTCGCGTCGCGGGCGTCCATGACAGCGCGCGCGATGTCCGCATGCGGACAGGCCGCCTGGCCGTGACGATCGATCAGCTTGCCCAACTGAAGCCGGATACGCTCGCAGGCCTTGAGCACCAGCTCAGGTTGCGGGACATCGGCAAACGCCGGTTCAAAAATGAGCCGGCGCAGTTCCACCTGCGCCACTTCGCGCTCAAACACGGTGAACGCGTCAAACACTTCGCGCGCCATATCCGACGCCAGCGACGTGGAAAAAACAGTCCTGCAAATGATGTCGGCGGTCAGCTCGCTCATCGCCAGGTCCAGTGAGCGGGGTGCCGATCCTCCTGCATCCAGCCGAGCCTCGTAGTCATCGACTGCCGCAATCATCGAATCGAAGGCGGTGTTGATGCGCATGTGGGAGAACGCCGGATCGACCATGTCGCGCTGTCGACGCCACGTTGCACCGCTGGAGACAAAGATCGAATCACCGACAAGCGGTGCCAGAGCCCCCGTCATCAGGTCGTTTTTGGGGTAAATACCGGTAGGGTCGGTTAGAATCGTGCGACAAACATCCGGGCGATTTATCAGAAGAATCGTGCGTCTTGAATAACCGAGTTTGCCCACGTCCATCTTGTAGGCAGCCGCCGGCAGCAAACTCAAAAGATCGCCACCACCACGCCACATCGTGCGCAGCAAAGCCGCAATCGGCCACAGAGGAGTCGGCCTTGGTGGAACGATTAACACGAACTCACGCTTGTGATTTACATCCGGATTTCAAAGCAGGCGGCTATTAGAACATAATGAACTCATGACGAGTTCGCAGATTTTTCACGCGCTGGTGTCGGTTCATATTGTGACCGGCGCCATGGGACTGATCAGTTTCTGGGTGCCGATTTTCGCTCGCAAAGGCGGCGCGTCGCACAAGGTCTGGGGCAAGCGCTTTGTCTGGCTCATGATTATTACCGGTACAGTTGCGGTAGGCATCAGTACCACAACCATCGTTGCGCCGGTAGAAACCCATCCGCATCTGATGTCGCATCCGGACTTCGGCAGCGCCGAGTCGATCCGCGCAATTTTCGGTTGGATGATGCTCTACCTGGCAACGCTGACCGTTAACCTTGCCTGGTACGGAAGACTCTGCACGATTCATCGGCGCAGTCGAAGTGCGCAGCGCAGTTGGCACAATCTGGGTTTGCAGCTGTTACTGACGATCGCCTCTGCAAACTGCCTGTGGCAGGGATGGCGCGTCGAGCAGCCGCTGATGATCGGCATCTCAATGGTGGGCTTTGCCACCGTGGCCACCAACCTCTTTTTTCTCTACCGCCCCAAAACCGGTCCGCTTGATTGGCAGCTCGAACACATCAAGGCGCTGGTCGGTGCCGGTATTTCGGTTTACACCGCCTTCTTTGCGTTCGGCGCCGTGCGCTACGTGCCCGCTCTGGCCCTGACGCCGGCGCTGTGGGCCGTGCCGCTGATCACGGGCCTTGGTCTGATCATTTATCACCAGCATCAGGTTCGCCAGCGACTCCGACGCCGCCGACTGGCATGAGTGCGCCGCACGTTATTGTTATTGGTGCCGGCATGGGCGGGCTGTCGGCCGCGGCTGATCTGGCCGCGCGCGGCGCGCGCGTGAGCGTGTTTGAACGAGCCGAAAATCCCGGCGGCAAGATGCGTCAGGTGGAGGTCGGCGGGCACGGCATTGACGCTGGCCCCACAGTCTTTACGATGCGCTGGATTTTCGACGGCCTGTTCGAAGCCGCCGGCGCGCGCGTTGAAGACCTGCTCGAGCTTCATTGCGCCGATGTGCTCGCCCGTCACGGCTGGATGGACGGCAGTGCGCTGGATCTGCACGCAAACCTCGATGCATCGGCCGCCGCCATCGAGGCGTTTAGTGACAAAAAGAACGCGCAGGGCTATCTCGATTTTTGCGCCCGCAGCGAGCGGGTATTCACCGCCCTGAAGTCCACCTTCATCGCAGCGCAGCGCCCGTCGGCCGCGTCACTGACCATGCGCATGGGGATCAAGGGCCTGCCGGTCATGCTCAACACGCCGCCGACGCTAACGCTCTGGAAATCACTCGCCCAGCACTTCAGCGATCCCCGACTGCGCCAGTTGTTTGGACGCTACTCAACCTATTGCGGCTCGTCGCCCATGCTGGCGCCAGCAACCTTGATGCTGGTGGCACATGTCGAACAGGAAGGTGTGTGGCAGGTCAAGGGCGGCATGATCGAAGTGGCGCGCGCCATGCAGTCGCTTGGAGAGCGTCACGGCGCCGAGTTTGCGTTTGAGCAGCACGTTGCCGAGATTCGCACGCACCGAGGCGCGGCCTGCGGTATCACGCTCGCCGACGGCAAGCGGGTGGATGCCGACGCCGTGGTCTTTAACGGCGATGTGAACGCACTGGCGAGCGGCCGTTTGGGTGCGCAAGTAGAGCGCGCCGTGAAGGGCGTTGCACCCGCGGAGCGGTCGCTGTCGGCGCTGATCTGGTGCAGTCGCGCCAAACCCTCGGGGTTCGACCTGGTCCATCACAATGTGTTCTTCGGCGACGACTACGACGATGAATTCGATGCGATATTCAAGCAACGCGGCGTCACGGCGGCGCCCACCGTCTATCTGTGCGCCCAGGATCGCGGCGCGGGCAACCCACCCGACGGCGCCGAACGAATACTGCTGCTGGTCAATGCGCCTGCCGACGGCGACAGCCAGAATTTTGCAGAAGACTTTGTCGCGTCGATCGACGCACGCGCCGAGACGGTCATGCGAAAGTGCGGCCTGACGCTTGCTCACGAGCAGCGCGAATCCACCACGCCCGAAGGATTCGAGGCCCTTTTTCCCGCCAGTGGCGGTGCACTGTACGGACGCGCAACACACGGACCGTTTGCGACCTTCGAACGCCCTGGCGCCGCAACGAAAATTCCAGGCCTTTATGTGGCCGGCGGTTCGGCCCACCCCGGGCCGGGCATCCCTATGGCGACGATGTCAGGACGATTGGCCGCCGAGCAGGTGGCTGATCAGCTGAACCTGCGCTAGACGCCCGCCGTGCGCTTGTTGGCCGCAAACTCAGCACCCGAGGGCAGTAACCGCTCCAGTACCTTGGCAGAGGAAAGCACGCCCGGCATACCGGCGCCCGGATGTGTTCCTGCGCCCACCATGTAGAGCCCGTCGAGCTCTTCACTGCGGTTGTGCGGTCTGAACCATGCGCTTTGCAGAAGCTCGGGTTCAAGTGAAAACGCCGCGCCGGTGTGCGAACACAACCGATCTTGAAAGTCTTGCGGCGTTAGCACGTGCGACGTGACGATCGATTCCCCAAGACCGGGCATCACCGTGCTTTCGAGGCGCTCCTGAACCAGCTGGCGATAGCGCTCGGCCTCCGTTGCCCAGTCTGTGCCGCTACCAAGATGCGGCACCGGCGAGAGAACGTAGAACGCATCGCAACCCTCCGGCGCCAGCGAGGTATCGGCGGCCGTCGGGCGATGCAGATAAAGACTGCAGTCTTCGGCCAGCACCTTGCGCTTGAAGATGTCGCGCAGCAACTCGCGGTAGCGCGGACCGAGCACCATGGTGTGATGATAGACATCGTCGAAGCGCTTGTTGGTACCGAAATACCAGACAAACAAACTCATTGAGTAGTTGGCGCGCTCAATCTTCGCGTCGCTCCAGCGCCGCCTTGGGTATTCCGACAACAGCTTGCCGTAGGTCCACGCGGGATCGGCGTTGGAGATCACGAGGTCTGCTTCAATGCGCTCACCCGATGCCAGTCGGACGCCGCAGGCGCGATCGTTTTCGACTTCGATTTGCTTGACGTCAGCGTTGTAGCGAATCGTGCCACCCTGTCCTTCGCTGAGTTCGACCAGGCCGCGTACCAGCGCGCCGGTGCCGCCAACGGCATAGTGCACGCCGTACTTGCTCTCGAGATGGGCGATCAGGCAGTAGTACGACGTCGTGTTGAAAGGATTGCCACCAATCAGAAGCGGGTGAAAACTGAACGCAATTTTCAGGCGCTCATCCTTGAAGAAATTTTTCACGCGATGAAACACGGATCGCTGACCGCCGAGCCGGACCAGATCGACCATGGTCTGAAACGTGAACGCCAGACTGTGGAACGGCTTGTCGGCCAAATCCGTGAACGCGGTTTTAAAGATGCGCCCGCTGAGCTTCATAAAACGACGATAACCCTCCACGTCGTCAGGATTGAAGCGCGCGATCTCAGCCTCCATCCGCTCCTTGTCGCCGGTGTAATTGAACACCGAACCATCGTCGAAGCGAATCTTGTAAAACGGATCGCAGGGTTTTATCTCGATATGGTCCGACAGCTTCTTGCCACAAATATCCCACAGCTCTTCAAACAGATAGGGCGCCGTGATGATGGTGGGACCGGCGTCGAAAGTGTAGCCATCCTTGCGATAGGTGTAGGCGCGGCCGCCCGGCGCGTCGAGTCGCTCGACGATGGTTGTCCGATAACCGCGGGCGCCTAATCGGACCGCGGCGGCCAGTCCACCGAAACCACTGCCGATGATGACAGCATGAGGGCGAGCGTCGTCGGATCGCAGCGCAGTGACGTCGGCGCGCGAGGCGTGCAGGGATTCAGCGAGATCGGACATGGGTTACTCCGACAGAGTGTAAAGACACTCTGACATGGTAACCAATCGTTACAGCTATTGCCGTAACAAAAAAGCAGCAGGATGTATCAGGAGCCCGGCGGACTCCTCGCACTAGATCGGAGCCAGACCACCGCCGTGGGGTGCGAGCGAGGTGTGGGCGGCCAGCGTCGCGGCCAGCTCACGCACCGCTTCAGGGCCGAGAATCGTTTCCAGCAGCTCGCCGATGGAGCAGTGCGACTCAATGGGATGACGCAACGGCTTGTGCACGTTGATCAAATAGCGGTTGCGACGGCCGTCCTTCACGCGAATGACAATGCCCGCTTCGTCGAGCTGTGTTACCAGGCGCACCGCTGTACGCTCGGTGATGCCAACCCGATCCGCCACGTCGCGCAGGCGCATGTGAGAATTCTGTGCCAGGCACACCAAAACGTGCGCGTAGTTGCTCAGAAACGTCCAATCATTGCCGCCTGTACCCATTACTTCTTCTCCGCTTGTGTAACTGTCAACCCAACTATACGCACTCAATCACCAGAAACAAATGTCTATCTCCATATATTCCTAGGTATGAAGATATCGCGCGGCCACTATCCCCGGATTTGTCCGGACCCCCGAACCACGTATTTGTAACTGGTGAGCTGTTCCACCCCAACCGGCCCCCGCGCGTGCAGCTTGCCGGTGGAAATTCCGATCTCCGCGCCCATGCCGAATTCGCCGCCGTCGGCGAACTGCGTCGACGCATTATGCAGCACGATAGCGCTGTCGACTATATGCAGGAATCGCTGCGCCGCGGCATCATCCTCAGCAACGATCGCCTCGGTATGACCTGATCCGTAGCGGGCGATATGCGCCGCCGCGGCCTCTACGCCTGCTACCTCGCAAACACTGATAATCGGAGCCAGATACTCACACGTCCAGTCCGCCTCGGACACCGCGGTAATGCGCGGATCGAGGGCACGCAGCGAAGGCGTTGCCCGCACCTCGCAACCGGCGTCAAGCAGCGTCGCAAGCAAAGCTGCCTTGAACTCGTCGGAGGCCGCAGCATCAATCAGCAGGGTTTCTGCAGCGCCACAGATACCGGTGCGGCGCATTTTTGCATCGCTGACAATCGCGCACGCCATGTCGATCTCCGCACTGCGGTGCACAAAGACGTGACATAAGCCCTCAAGGTGACCGATGACCGGCACACGTGCGTCGCTCTGCACCCGCTCAATCAGACTGCGGCCACCACGCGGCACGATGATGTCGACCGCGCCATCGAGCCCCTGCAAAAGCAACCCCACCGCATCACGGCTGGTGGTGTCGATCATCTGGATGGCGTTGGCCAGTGTCGGCGCCTCGGCGAGCGCATGAGCGATGCACTCGAAGATCGCTCTGGAGGATTCAAAACTCTCCGAACCGCCGCGCAGTATCGCCGCATTGCCGGACTTAATGCACAAGGCAGCCGCATCCGCGGTGACGTTGGGCCGCGACTCATAGATCATGCCAATCACACCGAGCGGCACGCGCACCCGTGAAATCTCGAGGCCGTTAGGACGTTGCCATCGGGCCATCTCAACGCCGACCGGATCGGGCAGCTTCGCGACGGCCTCAACGCTTGCCGCTATGGACGCCACACGCGCAGCATCAAGCGCCAGACGGTCAATCATCGCCGCCGGCAACGCACGCTTCCTGGCACGGCTCACATCGGTCGCATTGGCGGCAAGAATGGCGTCCGTTTGCTCGCGCAGTTGACAGGCCATGCGGCGCAGCAGCCTGTCTCGTGTATCGCGCGATGCAAGCGCCAGCCCGTGCGCGCACTCGCGCGCGCTGCGCCCCATCGCCATTAACTGACTGGACAGATCAGACATCGGCCGCCTCCAGAATGACCATATCGTCCCGATGCACCATTGCCGCTGCGGCGCGATAGCCAAGACGCGACTCGATCTGATCACTGCGCGCACCACACACTTTGCGCGCATCGTCGTGATCGTAGGCACACAGCCCGACCGCAACATCCCGACCGTCAGGACCAAGGATGGCAACCGCATCACCGCGCTCGAACTGACCGTCGACGCCGACAACGCCGGCACTGAGCAGGGACTTGCCGGCAAGCAAGGCCCGACGCGCGCCATCGTCAATCGTCAGCGCACCGCACCGCTGCAGCGTGCCCGCAATCCAGCGCTTGCGCGCACTGCCTGGTGTGCCCTGCGCCGGAAATCGTGTGCAGCGGGCGCCGGCCTGCAATGCACTGAGCGGATGGTCCAGGCGTCCATCTCCGAGCACCACCTGACAGCCCGCAGCGGTCGCGATGCGCGCGGCCAGTATCTTGGTCCGCATACCACCGGTGCCGACGGATGAGACGCTGCCACCGGCCATATTCAATATCTCATCGCCAATCACCGGCACCTCACGGATGTGTTGCGCTCTCTGGACAAGCGCCGGATTGGCGTCATAGAGACCATCGACGTCGGACAGAAGCACCAGCGTCTGCGCATCAATCATCTGCGCCACACGCGCGGCCAGGCGATCGTTGTCGCCGTAGCGCAGCTCGTCGGTGGCAACCGTGTCGTTCTCGTTGACCACGGGCACAGCGCCTACGTTCAGCAGCGTGTGCAGCGTGCGTCTGGCGTTCAGGTGGCGACGACGGTTTTCCGTGTCGTGGTAGGTCAGAAGCACTTGAGCGACGGGCATGTCGCGGGTCGCGAACGCGCGCGCAAAAGCGTTGGCCAGCTGCACCTGACCGGCCGCAGCGGCCGCCTGACTTTCATCGAGTCGCAACGGACCCGCCCCCAGACCAAGCACCTCGCGGCCCAGCGCAACGGCGCCGGACACGACGAGCGTCACCTGCGTGCTGTTTGCCATCAGCTGCGAGACGTCGCTGACGATAGTGGCAAGCCAGCGCTCGCGCAGCTGCCCGCTGGGCGCGTCAATCAGAAGCGAGGATCCCATTTTGATCACAACGCGTTGACTGCGCGCGAGCCAGTCAGTTACCGAATCATTACGCGCTGAGTGCTCCATGGACGCAGAGTGCCGCGTCGCGGACGTGAAGGCAACGCTGCGCGAATCAGATGCGACGGGCCATCCAGACACCTGCGCGCGAGCCAAGATCCACCTGTCTTGACCACCAGCGCGCCAGCCACCCGGCGCTGTCGCTTTGCCTGTGGGCCGCGTCATCACGATGCGCCACTTCGTCGGCACAAAACTCGATGAGGGTGGTACGCAGTTGCGCCCAGCGCGACTCGTGGGCAAGCAGCTCGATCTGCTCGCCGTAATGCGATTCCACAAACGTCTCGACCGCTTCAATCGTGATCCACACGGCACGTGCGCCGAGAAGGGCCGGCAGTGCGCCAAGCACAAAGCCGGCAAGACGCCAGACCGGAATCAACCGACTGTGACGTGAGCGGGGCAGCCACTGTTCGAAAAACGCCAGGTGCTGCTGTTCGGTCTGAAGATGATGATGGGCGAATTCGCGCACCTCGGGATCGCGGCTGACGGCCAGCACACCGCGATAGATCCACACCGCGCCAGTTTCACCCGCGTGGTCCGACTGCAAGTCGCGGGCGAGCGACTCGGGGATGGCCAGTTCCGAGAACGGCGTCACGCATCGATGCATACCTTGTGTTACAACTTTCAACGACTTACCCGGCTAAAATTGCGTCATGAATTCACTACCTGAACATGCCGCGGGTGCGAGCGTCGACGCCCGCGAGGTCAGTTACTACGACGCGTTGGCGGCGACCTGGTGGGACCACAGCGGCCCGTTCTGGCCTCTGCACCGACTTAACATCCTGCGCACGCAGTGGCTGGTCGAACGCATCGCTGAGCACTTCGGCCGTGATGCCGCGTCGGATGCGCCGCTGCGGGGACTGCGGATCGTCGACGTTGGCTGCGGTGGCGGCATCCTGGCCGAATCGATGGCCGCGCACGGCGCGTCAGTGACCGGCATCGATGTGGTCACGAAAAACATCCGCATTGCGCAGAGCCATGCCACGACCAGCAATCTCGACATTGCCTACCGCTGCACGACTGCCGAAGATCTTGCCGCGACAAACGAGCGCTTCGACGTCGTGCTTAATATGGAGGTGGTCGAGCATGTTGCGGATCTGCCAGGCTTCATGACGGCCTGCACGACACTGGTGGGCGATGGCGGCATGATGTTTGTCGCAACGCTCAATCGCACCCCGAAATCGTGGCTGTTTGGCATTGTCGGTGCCGAATACGTGATGCGCTGGCTGCCGCGCGGAACGCACCGCTGGTCGCTGTTTCGAACGCCGGCGGAGATAGACGAGCTGCTTACCAAAGACGGGCTTGAGGTCGTGGCGAGCACGGGCGTACAGGTCAACCCGATCACGCGGCGCTTTTCGCTGTGTGCGTCGAAAAGTGTCAATTACATGCTTGGCGCATCGCGAAAGCCCTGAGCGATGCGCTAAAGTAGCGGCCACGTTTACTACCGACCAGCCCAATGACCCTGTTAATCGTCTTTTTCTCAATTTCTCTGGTGTTCTCGTTTCTGTGCTCTATGTGGGAGGCAGTCTTGCTCAGCATCACGCCGGCCTATGCGGAAATTCAGAACCAGAAAGGCACCGCGCGCGGCAAGCTTCTGAGCGCCTTTAAAAAGGATATCGATCGACCACTGTCGGCGATCCTCACGCTAAACACGATTGCGCATACGGTTGGGGCGATCGGCGTGGGCGCTCAGGCCTCGCAGATCTGGGCTGACTCAGCGCCATGGATTACGCAGCTGGCCGTACCCGCTGCGATGACGGCGGCCATCCTGTTCCTGTCCGAGATCATTCCCAAGACACTGGGTGCTGTGTACTGGCAGAAGCTGGTGCCTTTCACCGTGCGGTCCCTGCAGATGATCGTGGTCGTGTTCGCGCCGCTGGTCTGGGTCAGCCGCCTGATCACCCGACTGTTCAAGAGCGACGAGAAGACCAGCATTCTGTCGCGCTCGGACTTCGTAGCGATGGCGCGTATTGGCGCTGACGAGGGCGCGCTCGAGGAAAACGAGTCGCAGATCATTCGCAATCTGATGCGCTTCGAGAAAGTCACGGCGGCCGACATCATGAC
>CAZXCL010000063.1:24740-26297 GCA_964639265.1 uncultured Gammaproteobacteria bacterium
GAGCATATCGCGGTCGTCGTTGATGAATACGGTGGCCTGGCCGGCATCGTCACCATGGAGGATGTCATCGAAACGCTTCTGGGTTTTGAGATTGTGGATGAGTCGGACCACGCCGAGGATATGCAGTCGCACGCGAGAGCGACCTGGCGTGCGCGAGCCAAGGCTCATGGACTGGACGTCGAGGATCTTGATCCGTCATGAACCCGCCCACACGCTACTTCGAAGATCTCGAAGTATGCGCCGAATATTCCGAATCAACTGAACGCCCCGTAAGCGAGAAGGAAATAGTAGAATTCGCCGCGCTGTACGACCCACAGTATTTCCACGCAGACAGTCAGGCGGCCAAAGACTCACGCTTTGGCACGGTAATCGCTTCGGGCATCCAGGTGATGGCCATCTGGCGAGCACTGGATCACCAGATCGCGCATGACATTGCCTGGATTTGCGGTGTGGCCTGGAACAACGTGCAATGGCACAAGGCTGTGCGCCCCGGCGACCGGCTGAGGGCCCGCTCGCGCTGCACCCACAAGCGCGTGTCCAGCTCCGATCCGTCGCGTGGCGTCGTGACATTTGACTACGGTCTGCTCAATCAGGACAACATCTGTGTATGGTCGTGTGAGAGCATCAATCTGGTTGAACGCCGCGAAAGCGCCAGTGTCTGACGTTCCCATCCCTTACCATCTGGTTTCAACGGACGATCTGAATGACTGAAAACGCCCTCGGCACCAAACGCACCATCCCGGAGCTGTTTGTTTTCTTCCGCAAGATTCTTGGACCGGAGCGCAAGTTCTACACGCTGGCCGTGATCTACGGCATCGGTATCGGCCTGTTGTCGCTGGCAACGCCGATTTCGGTGCAGATGCTCGTCAATTCCATCGTCAACACCGGACTGACCCTGCCACTGGTGGTGCTGTCGATTACCCTTTTTGCGCTGCTTTGTACCGCGGGCATCTTGAATGCGCTGCGCATTCACCTGGTCGACGTGTTTGGGCGCCGATTCTACGCGCGCATGGTCTCGGAGATCGCGCTGCGGTCGATTTACGCCCTCAATCCTTTCTTTGATGATCACAGCACCGGGCCGCTGTTCAATCGCTACTTCGACATTATCGTGGTCATGAAGCGCATTCCGTATCTGCTGGTCGGCGGCTTTTCGATCATGCTGCAGGCGATCGTCGGCTTTGCGCTGGTATCTCTGTACCACCCGGCGTTCCTTGCGTTCAATATCGTCATCATTGCACTCGTAGTTGTTACCTGGCTGGTGTGGGGCCGCGCCGCAATCAAAAGCGCCATGCGCATGTCGCACAAAAAACATGAGACGGCCGCGTGGCTCGAAAGCCTCGGATCGTCCAACGGCTTTTTCAAAACCGAGCGTCACATCGCCGAAGCACTCGAGCGCACTGAGCAGGCCACCGCCGACTATATGAAGGAGCACATTACCCACTTCCGCCATCACTTCGGTCAGACCATCGCGTTCCTCCTAATTTATGCACTGGCCAGCGCCAGCCTGCTCGGCCTGGGCGGCTGGCTGGTCATTCAGGGCGAATTGACCATTGGCCA
>CAZXCL010000064.1:0-25735 GCA_964639265.1 uncultured Gammaproteobacteria bacterium
AGTGGCGTATTCCGCTGCAACATCGCACCGGCAATGGCCACGTCTACTGCAGTGAATTCACGAGCGAAGATGCGGCCACGTCGACGCTGCTCGACAATCTGGAGGGTGCTGCGCTGCGCGATCCGATTCACCTGCGCTTCACGACGGGGCTTCGTCGTGAGGTCTGGAAGCGCAATGTGGTGGCACTTGGACTTGCCGCGGGTTTTCTCGAGCCACTGGAATCCACCAGCATTCATCTGATCCAGACCGGGCTGGCGCGACTGATGACGCTTTTTCCGTCGCGACGCATCGCTCCGGCCGACCGCGAGGAATACAACCGGGCAACGCGCGCCGAATACGAATATGTACGCGACTTTCTGGTGCTCCACTATCGCCAGACCGAACGCGACGACACTGCGTTTTGGCGCCATTGCCAGACCCTTCCGGTCACCGAACACCTGCAGCGCAAGCTCGATCTGTATGCGGCAAACGGCCGCATCGTTCGTGAACGCGACGAGCTTTTTACCGAGACAAGCTGGCTGGCGGTCATGCACGGTCAGGGAATGGAGCCGGTCGGTCATCATCCTCTGGTCTCCGCGCTTGGCAGTGAGGAAGTGCACGCACGTCTTGAGCAGCTGCGCGACATCGTTGCCAGATCGGCGCAGACCATGCCCTCGCATCAGGCGTTCATTGCCCGCCACTGCGCGGCGTCCGAGGTAGCACCGTGACCGGTACACGGACCACCACGCTCGGTTGGGGTGAGAAGCTTGGTTACGGTTTTGGCGATCTTGGCTTTAACCTTTACTGGACCACGATTGCCTCGTTTCTGGCCGCGTTTTACACCGATGTATTTGGACTATCGGCCGCGGCCGCCGGCACGATGCTGTTTGCAACCAAGATTGTCGACGCCTTCACCGATCCGGTGATGGGCGCTGTGGCCGATCGCACGCGCACACGCTTTGGTAAGTTTCGCCCCTATCTGTTGCTCGCCGGCGTGCCGATGGCCGCGGCCGCCGTTCTGACCTTCACCACGCCGGATCTCGGCGCCGGCGGCAAACTCGTGTGGGCCTACGGCACCTACACGCTGATGATGGTGGGTTACACCATTCTGAGCACTCCCTACTCGGCCTTGTCCGGCGTGATGACCGCAAACACGCAGGAGCGCACAACGCTCAACAGCGTGCGCTTTTTCTTTGCCTTCGCCGGCGGCGCATTGGTTAACAAGTTTACGCTGGACCTTGTGGCCTATTTCGGCGGCGGAGACGACGCCCGCGGCTGGCAACTGACAATGGGGTTGTACGGTCTGGTCGCCGCGGCCATCTTCATGACCACCTTCGCGTCGACCAAGGAGCGAATTGCGCCTGATGCGGCGCAGACCACCAATCCACTGGCCGATATTCGTGATCTGATCAGCAACCGCCCGTGGATCATCCTGTTTTTTCTGGCCATGGTCATCATGCTCACGATCACCATGCGCGCCGGCTCGGCCTACTACTACTTTACCTATTACGTGCAGCGGCCCGATCTGCTGCCGAACTATCTGTTTGTCCAGATGCTGGCGTACGCCGCCGGCGCGCTTCTTGCGCCGGTTCTGACGCGCTTTGTCGATAAGGCCAGACTTCTGATGATCCTCATGGGAACGGTGGGCGTCCTGTCCATCGCGTTCTACTTTGTGCCCAAAGATATGGTCTGGGCCATGTTTGTGCTGAACATTCTGATCAGTCTGGCGCTGGGTCCCAAATCGCCGCTGACCTGGTCGATGTACGCCGATACGGCCGACTACAACGAGTGGCGGCTGGGTCGTCGCGCGACGGCAATGACCTTTTCGGCCGCCACATTCGCGCAGAAAATCGGTGGCTCACTGGGCTCTGCCGGGATGCTGTGGGTGCTGGCGGCCATCGGCTACACGGCCAGGCAGGCCCAGACCGACGCATCGCAAACCGGCATCGCGCTTCTGCAAACGGTGGTGCCCGGCGCGTTTGCACTCATAGCGATGCTTATCGTGCGCGCCTATCCCCTGACGGGCGACCAACTACAAGATATTCAAAGAACACTGGAACGCCGCGATGACGGTTAAAATTATTGGAGAAAGTGCGGGCGGCGAACGGGTCGATCTGTACAGCCCCACGAGTCTGCCCAGAGCCGGCGGCTTTTTGTGGAACCCGCGCATGTTGTTGCAGATAAATTGTCGCGGCTTTGCGGTTGCTCAGCATATGCAGCCCGAGCCCGGCAAGTATTCGCATGCGCCAACGCTCGAAGCGCAGACCTTCTTTCAGCCTGAGTATCCGTTTTACGCCCATCATCCGGGGCGCTTTTGCTATGTGCGCGACCACACCGACGGACACCTCTATTCGCTACCGCACGAGCCGGTACGTGCGAGCCCTGAGCGCTTTGTTTTTTCGACCGGCCGCCACGACATTCGCTGGGAGGTGGACAATCGGGGTATCGAGGCGCGCATGAGCGTCGCGCTGCCGGACGACGATGTTGCCGAGCTGTGGGAAATCAGCGTGCACAACGCCTCGGACACGACGCGCGAGCTGTCTTTGTATCCGTGCTTTTCGATTGGCTACATGAGCTGGATGAATCAGTCGGCGCGCTATCGGCCGGACCTTGGGGGCATTGTGGCCTGTTCGGTCACCCCGTATCAGAAGCTCGACGACTATCCAAAGATCCGTGAGCTCAAAGACTGCACCTATCTGATCCATGATCAGACACCAACATCCTATGAGGCGTCGCGAGAGGCGTTTGAAGGCGAAGGCGGTATTCAGCGACCGGACGGCATTATGGCCGGCAAATTGGGGAATGGCGACGCGCTCTACGAAACACCGATCGCGGCTCTGCACTATCAACTCAAGCTGGCACCGGGAGAACGGCATAGCTATCGCTTCGTGTTCGGCCCGGCGAATCACGATGCCGAGATTTCGGCGGCGCGCGAAAAATACTTGAGTCCGCAGGGCTTCGAACGCGCGCACCGCGCCTATCTGGCGATGGCCACCGCGGGTCAGGGATGCCTGACCATGGCCACACCGGACTCAGGCCTCGACAGTTTTGTAAACCGCTGGCTGCCGCGGCAGGTTTTTTACATCGCCCGCGCGCATCGTCTGACCACCGATCCGCAGACCCGCAACTATCTGCAGGACAACATGGGCAGCGCTTACGTTGCAGAGCAGGACGCACGAGCCGCGCTGTGTCATGCGCTCGCCCAGCAGGAAGCGGACGGCCGCATGCCCGAGGGCATCCTGCTCAATGGCAGTAGTCATCTCAAATACATCAATCAGGTGCCGCATGCCGATCACTGCGTGTGGCTGCCCATCGCGCTGCGTGCCTATCTCAATGAAACCGGTGACGACGCGTTGTTGCACCAGACCATCGCCGGGCGCAGCGATGGCAGCAGCGCGACCGTGCTTGAGCGCATTAGCGCTGCGATGCGCTGGCAGCTCAGTGTGCGCGATGACCGTAATCTGAGCCTGATTGCGCAGGGCGACTGGTGCGACCCAATGAACATGGTCGGCCACAAAGGTCGCGGTGTATCGGCGTGGCTGTCAATGGCCACGGTGTACGCCGCGCGTGAATGGGCCGACATCTGCGACCACGCCGGTCGCACGGACATCGCAGAGCAAATGCGCGGCGAGGCGGATCTGATTGCCGAGGCGGTGCAGCGCCACCTTTGGGATGGTGACTGGTTTGCACGCGGTATCACGGATGACGGTGTGGCGTTCGGCGTGAGTACGGATACCGAGGGACGCATTTTTCTGAATCCTCAGAGCTGGTCGATGCTCGCGGGCATCGCCACGCCGGATCAATGCGAGCGCATGATCAATGCAATCGATGAGCAGCTCAACACACCCTACGGCACGATGATGCTGGCACCCGCGTACACGCGCATGCGAGAAGACGTTGGGCGGGTAACGCAAAAGCACCCCGGAAGTGCTGAGAACGGCTCCATCTACAACCACGCGTCCATGTTCTATGTTTATGCCCTGTATCAGATTGGCCAGGGCGATCATGCTTTCGAAGCACTTCGACGCGCGATTCCCACCGGCAGCAATGAGGATCTGATTCGCCGGGGCCAGTTGCCGATCTACATCCCCAACTACTATCGCGGCGCAGTACACCAGTTTCCGCGCACGGCCGGGCGCTCCAGTCATCTTTTTCATACCGGAGCTTCGAGCTGGTTCTATCGCATCGTGATTGAGTCGTTGTTTGGTCTGTGTGGCTGTGCAAACGGACTGCGTATTCAACCCCAGCTCCCGGCGCACTGGCCATCGGCACAGGTCGAGCGCGCGTTTCGCCGCGCCACGTTTGTGGTGTCGTACGCGCGCGATGCGGCGGCCACAAATATGAGACTACGCGTTGACGGTGTCGATCAGAGCGACCCGATCATTCGCGATATCGAGGCCGGCAGGCAATATGCGGTTGACGTAATTCTGCCCGCATCACCTCAATGAGCCAGCCGGATCTGGTGATCTGCATGGGCGTGAGTGGCTCGGGCAAGAGCACACTGGCTCAGGATCTGGCGGCCTATCTGCAGGTGGAGTTTTTCGACGCAGATGACCTGCACACGGCACAAAGCCAACAGAAGATGGCGGCCGGCCAGGGGCTCAACAATGAGGAGCGCGATGCCTGGATGCAGCGCATTGAACAACGGCTCCGGGCCACCGCGGGGCGCGGCGCGTCCTGCGTGATGGCCCATAGCGCCCTGCGCGCTCGCCATCGCCAACGGCTGCGAGAGTGCGACATGCAAACCCTCTTTGTCTATCTGGACGTGCCGCCTGCGGTGATCAAGGCGCGACTCGCGCAGCGACAAGGTCACTTTGCCAACGCCGCTCTGCTGCCCAGTCAACTTGCAACGCTGGAGACGCCAGAGCAAGAAGCCGACGTGCACACAGTTGATGCCAGCAGCTCGTTTGACGTCGTACGACGCACGGCGCGAAGGCTGGTCAAACACCTGCGTACATCTGTGCGCGAATGACTCTGAATCAGGAACACCATGATGTCACCACCCACCCAACCTGCGCTTTGCGCGATGATCGCCACCACCGTTCTGGCTGTGCTGACAGGCTGCATGACACAGGCGCCGCAAAACGCAACCGCGTCCCCTGCCAGCTTCGAAACTCTGACCACGATCGGTGCGCCCACACCACGTCATGAAGCAGCATTCGTCGCGCACAAGGGCAAGCTCTATCTGATCGGCGGCCGCGGTATCAAACCGGTCGATGTCTTTGATCCTGCGACGCGTCGCTGGACGCAGAAATCCACACCCGAGCTGGAGTTGCATCACGTGCAGGCGGTGTCGCATGCAGATGCCATTTATCTGATCGGTGCCATGACCGGTCCGTATCCAAACGAAACGCCACTAGAGCGCGTGCTCAAGTATCTGCCGGCCGAGGACCGGTTCGAATGGGGCGCTTCAATACCACCGGATCGTCGGCGCGGCGCGGCGGGCGTTGCGGTGTACAACGAGCGTATCTATGTCATCGGCGGCATAACCAATGGTCATGTGGACGGCACGCAGCGCTGGTTTGATGAGTTTGATCCGCGTACCGGCACGTGGCGCGCGCTCGGCGATGCACCCCACGCTCGCGATCATGTGCAGGCGACGGTTGCCGGTGATCGTCTCTACGTCTTCGGCGGGCGCCGCACCTCGCAGGCAACCGGTCAAGTACTCGAACTGACCGAAAAGCACGGCGACGTTTACGACTTTGTGCAAGGCGCATGGCTGGACACAAGCGACGCCCTGAACCTGCCGACCGAACGCGCCGGCCACATGGCCATTGCGTGGGCCGACCAGATCTTTGTTGCCGGCGGTGAGAGTGCTACGCAGGTCGCCGCCCACAGCGAGGTGGACGTGTTCGATGCCACTTCCGGTCGTTGGCTTTCGCACCCGGCGCTTCAACGCGGTCGCCATGGCACCGGCTTTGCCATCGCCGATGGCTATCTGTACACGGCCGCCGGCTGTGGCAATCGCGGCGGTGAACCGGAACTGTCAAGCATCGAGCGACTGAGACTGCCGCGCCCAAAGCGCTAAGGGCGGAGAGCGGTCACAACGCTCCCGCCCGGCGCCTGCATCACCCGGTTGAACTGTCCTTTCGCGGCCCGCACAGCGATGAGAGCGGTGCCTTCAATCCATTCACCGACAGCCGGCTTGACGTAACGTTTCAGCAGGGCGATTCGCGAATGGTGATCCGCGGCTTTTACGCTGCCGACGGCAATGCCGCCGATACGGGCGCGAACGGCGGCGATGTGTGGCGCGTACGTTTCGCCCCGCCAACCAGCGGCGAGTGGCGTTACGACGCGGTGCTGCGCACTGGCCCGGACATCGCTTTGAGCGACAACCCACAAGCGGGTCAGGACGTGTTGCTCGCTCCGTCGAGCGGCGTGTTTGAGGTCACGCCCAATCAGCGTGTTGAGACAGACTGGCACACGGCCGGTCCGATGCGCATACACGACGGCTATGCGATGCGTGGCGCAGAGCGCTCAATTTGGATCAAGGCCGGCAGCAACAGTCCGGAGAATTTTCTGGCCTATTCGGAGTTTGACGGCACGCGCGTTCGACCCTCCGCGCGGCGCGATGGCGAGGCAAGCGCACGACCGCAGTTGCGGGATTTCGCGGCCCATCGGGGCGACTGGCGGGCGGGCGATACAACATGGGGCGACGGACGCGGCAAGGGCATTGTTGGTGCGGTCAACTATCTGGCCGACCGCGGCATGAACAGCATCTACTTCCTGACGATGAATATCGGCGGCGATGGCAATGATGTATGGCCCTACGCACATCCGGATGATCCCACGCGCTTCGACTGCAGCAAGCTTGACCAGTGGGACCGGCTGTTCACCCACATGCAGCGGCGCGGCGTCGCGCTACACATGGTGCTGCAGGAAACCGAGAACGAACGCTGGCTCGACGACGGTGATACCGGCCGCCTGCGCCAGCTGTACTTTCACGAACTCATTGCCCGGTTCGCCCATCACCCGGGATTGATCTGGAATCTTGGCGAAGAAAACGGTCCGGCCGATTTCTCTCCCAACGGGCAAACCGATCCTCAGCGACGCGCCATGCTGGATTTTTTCGCGCAGCATGATCCGTATGGGCGCCCCGTTGTGCTTCACACCCATGCAACCGGGCACGGTCAGGACGACATACTGACGCCGCTGCTCGGGCACACTGCACTAACCGGGATATCTCTGCAGGTGGATGACCCCACGCGGGTCAATCACGATGTGGCCCGATGGCGCGAGCGCTCGATCAAGGCCGGACAGCCCTGGTGGATCAGCATGGATGAGGTCGGGCCATGGCATACCGGCGCCACGCCCGATGCGCTCGATCCGCAGCACGACCTTTTGCGTCGCCACGCGCTATGGGGGGCGCTGCTGGCTGGTGCCGGCGGTGTGGAATGGTATTTCGGTGCGCGGCAGCCGGCCAACGATCTGAGTGCCGACAACTGGCGCGACTATGATCAACTGTGGCGACAGACCGATATTGCGCGACGTTTTGTGCAGGCGTATGCGCTGCCGCGTTTTGCACCGTGCAATGCGCGCTCGGGGCCAGACACCTACTGCTTCGGCGATCTCGACAATGCTCTGATCATCTATCGCTATGGCCAGGCGACCATCAACCTCGATCTGACTGATGCCGTCGGCCGTTACGGCCTTCGCTGGTTCGATCCCGTGCGCGGTGGTCAGATGCAACGCGGCAGTGTCGCCGTGATAGAGGGCGGCGCACGCCGCGACACCGGCAGACCACCCGTGACAGCGGCCCGGGACTGGGTGCTTGTCGTGCACAAACTTCCCCGTACGTAGCACCACGCGTCAACTTTCTGGCATGCTTGGCGCATAACAACAAGGAGTGTGCCCATGCGAGTTGGATATCTGGGCCCGGAAGGAACGTTTGGCGAAGAGGCCGCACGCGCCAGCAGGCCCGAAGCACAGTTGATGCCCTGCACAGACATCAGCCACACCATTGAGTCACTGCTGCACAGCGAGACCGACCTGGCGCTGCTGCCCATCGACAACGTGATTGCCGGATCGGTGGGCGAAACGCTGGATGCGATTGCCACTCATCATGAGTCGCTGGTCATTGCCGACATGTGCGTGATGCCAGTGCATCAGGCGCTCGGCAGCTTCGGTACTCAGGCCAGTATTCGCACAGTGCGATCTCGCGGCAATACGCTGGCTCAATGCGATCGCTACCTGCGCGCACACTATCCCAACGTTGTGCGCCAGGCGGTCAGCAGCACCAGTCGCGCCATCGCAGACGTGGCCGAAGCCCGCGACAAATCTCTGGCTGCGGTGGGCAATCCGCGAGCCATGGAGCGTTACGGACTGCCCATTCTCGAGCGCAATATCAGCAACGACAACAACAAGATGCGTTTCGTGCTGCTGGCGCGTCGCGATCAGGGCATGCGCGCGCCAACGGGGCGCGACACCACCTCGGTGCTGATTGCCCCGCCTGCCGACAGGGCCGGACTGCTGCGCGAGGCGCTGGACATCATCAATGGTCAGTTTGGTCTCAACGTAAGCGCGCTGTTCTCGCGCCCGGACCGGCGCGGTGGACTGCGTTTTTTTCTGGATCTCGAAGGCCACGTGGAAGACGAGGCCGTCGCAAGCTGTCTGAGTGCACTGGAGACACGACTGCGGCCACACCGCATTAATCTTGCCGTGCTGGGCAGTTTTCCGCGCAGCAGTTTTTCGACCAGACGCATCAAAACCATTGGCATCATCGGTGGCACCGGTGCAATGGGCCAGTGGTTTAAAAAGCAACTCGGTAGCGCAGGTTTCGACATCCTCGTTGCAGGACGCAGTACGGATCTGACCTATGAGGAATGCGTCGCCCACTCCAACGCCGTATTGGTGAATGTGCCGATCCGCCACACCGATGACACGATTGCGCGAGTCGCCCCGATGATGACGTCTGGTCAGGTACTTGTGGACAACACGTCCGTAAAGTCGGGACCGGTCGCGGCGATGCTCGAACACGCTCCGCCGGATGTTGAGGTGCTGGGCATGCACACAATCTTTGGTCCAAAGGTAACGTCGCTGCATGCGCAAAATGTAGTGTTTACCCGCACGCCGCGCTCGGCCGGGTTGTGCCGCGAGTTTGAGAACATTTTCTACAAGCACGGCGCGCGCATCACCTACACCGACCCCGCCCATCACGACAAACAAATGGCGCTGCACCAGAATCTGGAGCATTTCACGAAGCTCGTGCTGGCAGAAGTGGTGTGCCAGAACTTTGAACAGCCCGACGAGCTCGATCAATACAGCTCACCGAATTCGCGCGCGTCACTGGCAACCATGGGTCGCGTGCTGCACACCGATCTTGATCTGCTCGCCCAGATTCAAACCGGCAACGAGCACGGCCCGCAAATGATTGATGCCTATATGCAGGCGGCGACTGCACTGGCAAACGCCGTACGCGACGGCGACATGGATGTGCTGTACAAGACCGTCGAGAAGAGCGCCGGCAAGCTCGGCCACCGCTTTCTGACGCGTATGCTCGAGCGCGCTCGCGAGCAGGACGTCGCGGGCTAGATCCTGGGAATCAGCGCCAGAAGATCGGTCACGCCGATATCGATGCCCTTCTGCGACAACATTGTTGTGACCTGACCGCGATGATGCGTTTGATGATTGAAGAAGTGCTGTACCAGAAGTCCAAAGTTACGCGTCATGCTCTCACCTTCGGTATTCGAATAGTGCAGCCCGACCGCAAAGTCGGCATCCTGAAAATCGCGACACATCGACACAATCAACTGATCCATGTCGCTGCGTGCACGCGAGAGTGCCGCAAATTCATTGTGCAGCCGTTTGTCGAGCTGGGTGAGCAGCGGCTCACCGGCGATATCGCGCAGCGCCGAGTATTGACGGGGATGACCTGAAAAGCGCTGCAGCCAGATGATGTCGCCAACCAGCGAATGATTGAGCGTGCCGATGATGGAATTGAAAAACGCACCAACGTCTTCACGCAGCTCGTCGTCCGGCAGTGCTGCGCAGGCGGCGTAAATGCGTTCATTCATCCAGCGGTTGTACTGAGCCAACAGCTGATAGTGCGGCGTTAGGGTATCCACTTTTTTTGATCGTACGAGGGTCGTGTCCATGCCAACATCCTTGTTGCTGCGCTGAAGAAAACCGACCAGGTTGGTCTGTCAGCCCTTGTAACTGACCCCGGCCTTTGGCAACGGGTATTTTAACCCCGTTGCGCAGTTGAACAATACCACGCGATCGGACCGAGTGACGCGTCTGGCCGCCAGCGCATCCTCATAGGCAGCAAGCGTTGCCGCGCCTTCGGGACAAAGCAACAGACCGTCGTTCGCGGCCACGCGCGCCCGCGCGTCCAGTATGTGCTCGTCGCTGACTGCGGCGGCAAACCCGCCGCTCTCACGCACCGCGTCGAGGACCAGAAAATCGCCGATAGCTGCCGGGACACGAATTCCGGCCGCCGCCGTGTGCGCGTCCTGCCACAGCTCGGCGTGGCGTTCGCCCGACTCAAAGGCCTTGACGATCGGCGCGCAGCCCTCGGCCTGCACGGCGATCATGCGCGGCAGCGCCCCTTTCACCCAGCCCATGGCCTTGAGCTCGCTAAAGACCTTCCACATGCCAATCAGCCCGGTGCCGCCACCGGTGGGATAAAAGATCGCGTCAGGCAGCGTCCATTCGCATTGCTCCGCCAACTCCAGCCCCATCGTTTTCTTGCCCTCGATTCGGTAGGGCTCCTTGAGCGTTGAGAAATCAAACCAACCGTGAGTCGCCTTGCCCTCGCCCACAATACGACCGCAGTCGTTGATAAAACCATCCACCTTGTACACGTTGGCGCCCTGCAACGCGGTCTCTTCGATGTTGATCGACGGCGTATCGCTCGGACAAAAGACATCGCACTTGATGCCCGCACGCGCCGCATACGCCGACAGTGCGGCGCCGGCGTTGCCATTGGTCGGCATTGCGACATGCCGCACCCCCAGCTCGTAGGCCATGCTCAGCGCCACTGCGATGCCGCGCGCCTTGAATGAACCGGTCGGCAGGCGTCCTTCATCCTTGACCACGATACCGGCGGCGCCGTGCGCCCGCGCCGTTGCTGGCAGCTCGATCAACGGCGTCATGACCTCGCCCAGCGAAATGCGGTTTGCCGCGTCGCGCAGCGGCAGCATCTCCGCATAGCGCCACAACGTCGCCGGCCGGGCGGCCAGCGCAGACTTCCCGAACGCTGCCGCCAGTGCATCAAGATCGTAGCGGACCAGCAGAGGCCAGCCCTCGTTGGAAAGGTTGTGCAGTGTGTGCGCCGGATGCGTCTCACCGGTCATCGCACATTCGAGATGCGTTACGAAATTATTAGTCACTGTCTTGCTCATAGCGAATGGAGGTGATGTCGAACGTACGCCGTTTACCTTCGAGGTCAAGCGCCACCTCATCGTCGACGGCCTTGCCCAGCAGCGCGCGGGCCATGGGCGAATCGAGACTGATCCAGCCGTCGGCGGCGCGCGTCTCATCCGGACCCACAATCCGGTAGCACAGCGTTTTGTCGTCGTCGCGAACGAGCTCGACCCAGGCGCCGAAAAAAATCTTGTCAGGCGACGGGGAGGTGCGCACAACGTTGAGTTTGGGCGTACGCTTTTGCAAATAGCGAATCCGTCGGTCAATGCCGCCGAGCTCTTTTTTGCGATAGATGTATTCCGCGTTTTCCGAGCGGTCACCCTCAGCCGCCGCCGCAGACAGCGCCTTGACGACATCACGACGACGCTCCCACAGCGATTTTTGCTCTTCTTGCAGAGCCTCAAAACCCTCTGGTGTGATGTACGGCGATGAGGCCGGTGGAGGTGGTCGCCATCGACCCATGTGGTGGTGTCCCTGCGCGAAAGTGTCGAGGATCAATTCTCCTGACATATACTCAGACGATCAACTTCCATTGAACAACGAGGACGGCGCAGCATGAGCATCGTGACAGAATCAATCCGCTATTCGCACAACGGCAAGGAATTTGAAGGTCATCTGGCCTACGACGATGCCCGGAGTGGTCCGCGCCCCCTGGTCACCGTGAGCCACGCCTGGGGAGGTCGCGGTGCGTTCGAGAATGACAAGGCTCAGCGACTGGCAAAGCTTGGCTACGCAGGCTTTGCGATTGATGTCTACGGCGCCGGTGTGACGGGCAGCTCACCCGAAGAGAACACCGCGCTGATGACGCCGCTTCTGGAAGATCGCGCCGAGCTATTGGGTCGACTGCGTGCAGGTCTTGCCGCGGGGGCCAAGCACGCCGTCGCAGACCCCAGCAACACGGCCGCGATCGGATATTGCTTTGGCGGACTGTGCGCGCTGGATTTCGCGCGCAGTGGCGACGAGCTCAACGGCGTTGTCAGCCTTCACGGATTGTTTGCGTCGCCCCCGGAAACCGCAGACCACTACCGTGCCAAGGTGTTAATCCTGCACGGCTGGGACGATCCCATGGCAACGCCGGAGTCGGTACTTGAGGTCAGCAAGGAGTTGTCAGATGCCAACTGCGATTGGCAACTCCATGCCTACGGCAACACGCTGCACGCCTTCACCAATCCCGAAGCCAACGACGCGGCGTCGGGCATCGTCTATCAGGCCGATGCCGACCGGCGCAGCTGGCAGGCGCTGGAAAACTTTCTCGGTGAGCTGTTCTAGTCGACTACAGGCTGGCCGAACAAACGCTGGCGCGACAGCCTATTTGATGTGTTCGAGGATGCCGTCGAGTTCGTCCAGACTGTTGTAGCGGATCGTGAGTTTGCCTTTGCCGCCACGCCCCTGCTCAAGACTCACCGCCGCACCCAGCGTTTCGCTCAAAGACGACTCAAGACGTTGGACGTCGGGGTCCTTGCCCGAGGTTGCTGCCGGTTTTTTGCCCGGCTTTGCGGCCAGCTGCTTGACCAGCGCTTCGGTCGCGCGCACCGACAGACCCTTGCGCGCAACTTCCTGCGCTGCGTTGATCTGCGCGGCTCCCGACAATGCCAACAGCGCACGCGCATGACCCATTTCGAGCCGGCGTTCGTCGACCATGGTTTTGACCGCGTCTTCAAGATCGAGCAGACGCATCAGGTTGCTGACCGCGGCGCGTGAACGTCCCACGGCGTCAGCAACTTCCTGGTGCGTCATCTCGTGCTCTTCCTTGAGACGCCACAGTCCGCGTGCTTCTTCCATCGGGTTCAAATCAGCGCGCTGAATATTCTCGATGATGGCGATGGCCGCGGCATCGGCGTCGGTCAGCTCACGGACAATCACCGGAACGTTCTCGAGCCCGGCGAGCTGCGCGGCGCGCCAGCGGCGCTCACCGGCGACAATTTCGTAACGCCCGCGGGTCAGCGGCCGCGCAACGATCGGCTGCACGATGCCCTGGCTTCGAATCGATTCGGCCAGATCCTCAAGCTCTTCGGTGCGCATGTCGTGGCGTGGCTGCATGGCGCCGCGCTGCAGAAGATCAACAGCCAGCGATTGCACACCATCGGTAGACGGCGCCGCGGCGGACGCCTTTTTCTCGGACCCGGCGTTAGCAGCCGGCGACGTGGTTTTGCCCGGCCCCAGGAGGGCGTCGAGACCGCGACCGAGACTCTTTCGTTTCACCATGAAATTCTATATTTCCGATCGTTGCATCTGTGCGCGTGGACGTCAGGCGGTCGCACGCACCGGAAAACCCTGTCGACGATTGACTTCGCCGGCCAGAGCAAGATAGGCCAGAGCGCCGCGCGATGATTTGTCATGCAGCAGCACGGGCAGGCCAAAACTTGGCGCCTCGGCCACACGCACGTTGCGCGGAATGACGGTGTTGTACACCTTGTCTTCAAAGTGCTTGATCAGCTGGCCGGAGACATCGTTAGCCAGATTGTTTCGCGGATCAAACATCGTGCGCACAATGCCCTCGATCTCCAGATCAGGATTAACCGCCGCACGAATTTGTTCGATGGTAGTGAGCAGGGCCGTCAAGCCCTCCAGCGCGTAATACTCGCACTGCATTGGAATCATCACCGAGCTGGCGGCGGTCAACGCGTTGACCGTCAGCATATTCAGCGACGGCGGGCAGTCGATCAACACGTATTCATAGTTGCTGCTGACGGTTTCCAGCGCCTGGCGCAACCGTACTTCGCGGCCGAACTCGTTGAGCAGCGTAACCTCGGCCGCCGTCAGCTCGTCGTTGCCGGGGAGCACATCGAAGCCAGGCTCCTCGGCGCGCACAATCGATTCGGCGATGTTGGCCTCACGCAGCATCACGGCACCGGCGGTCGCCTCGGCTTCGTGTTTGTCGATACCACAGCCCATGGTCGCATTGCCCTGCGGATCCATGTCGATCAAAAGAACGCTGCGCCGCGTTGCGGCCAGCGATGCTGCGAGATTCACGCAGGTTGTGGTTTTGCCAACGCCACCTTTCTGGTTGGCGACAGCGATAATTTTGGTCATGACGTTTGCGTCGGCCTCAAAATCAACAGATGCCGGGTCTTCTCAAGCCCGGGCACCACTAGCGACGTGCTCTGCACATCCCAGGCATCCCCGAGCTGGTCAACTTCAGCGCTTGGATACTGACCCTTCTGAGCCAGCAAAATCCCCTGTGGCGCGCGCAGATGCGAAGCCACTTTAACTAAACGCGGCAACGGAGCGAACGCCCGACACATCACGGTATCAAAGGCGACGTCCGGACGATAGTCCTCGCTGCGAGTCGTTTGAATTTCCACGTTGGGAAGCTCAAGCGCGCGTACGGCCTCGCGCAGGAATCGGGTCTTCTTGCCGTTGGAATCGAGCAGCACCATGGAGATATCCGGAGCATAAATGGCCAGCACCAGACCCGGCAGCCCCGCGCCGGTACCCACGTCGATGACACGAGGACCCTGTACGGCCGTGGCGATGCTCAACGCATCGAGCAAATGCTCGGTGACCATGCGATCAGGATCGCGAATCGCCGTGAGGTTGAAACGCCGATTCCAGCGTTCAAGCAGCGCCTGATAGGCCATCAGCGTATCGACCTGCTCGTCGCTCAGGGTCAGACCCAGCGTCGCGATCCCGTCGGTCAGGCGGGTGCGAAGCCGCTGTTGAGTCAGAGGCATGAGATCCGCCTGTGGCGAGTATTAGGGGTTTGGGGGACGCCGAATGTTCAGGTTGGCGCTCATGCGACTAAGGATAGACAGGAGGGCCACGCGGAACAAGAGCGTAACGCCGACTAAAATAAGTCCAATAATCGCGACCGCACGCAAAATGCCGAGAATATCGGCGAACGCGAGATTATTGAAAAGCGTCCACGTAGCGAGCACCAGACCGCTCACGTAGAGCACACGAAACAGCACCCGGCGCTTTTGCAGATCGGGGGAATCGGGGACGCGCAGCAGGCCTTTGGTCGGATCCATGAAACCTGGGTACCAGGCAACCATGGCCGAGGCCAGGCGACCGAACAAGGCAAACACAATCAGCGGCCAGAACACCGGGCGGTCCTCGAGCATGGTGCGTCCGGCGCTATCCACCCACTCCACGCGCGGTTCGAACGAATGTTGAAAGACGTTGAGAAGCATCAAATAAAGAAGGGCCAGAAAGCCAATGGCGAAATAACGCCCGTAACCGCCCTGCGCGGCGGTTAACTTCGATCGTGGCGGCGGGCCCTGCTCGTCTTTGAGCAAAATTTCTACGCGCGGGGGTTTTTCGGTCATAGCGACGGTTCGTCTACACTCTTGCTTCGTTTTTGATGCCGGAGTCTCCTGTTGTGCGCCCAAACGACACGTATTTCAAGCTTTGTCAGGAAACCGGGCAAATAGCCTGGAGCGATTTGACCCGCTTTTTCGCGCAAGGTGCCGTACTGCGGGTAACAGACGGGCTCGATTTGCCCGGGGTCGCCGCGGCCATCGCCGACGACGACACCAGCAAAGTGAGCAGCTGGAAAAACGACGGTCATCTCGGACCGGTCAGCGATGATCAGGCGCGACGATGGTTTGAGACGGACGCCCAGGTGTGGGCGGTCACGGTGCCGCCGTTTATCCTCGTGCAGGAGAACCGCGAGGGATCGTAGCGCTACCAGCTTCCGGTATTTTCCATCGACGCCCACGGCTCGGCGGGTGGCAACGACTCACCCTTTTGCAACAGCTCAATCGAGATATTGTCCGGCGAGCGTACGAACGCCATATGGCCACAGCGCGGCGGACGGTTGATCGTGACGCCAGCATCCATAAGCCTCTGACACAGCTGGTAAATGTCACCGACTCGAAAGGCCAGATGACCGAAATTGCGGCCGCCATCGTAGTCTTGTGGATCCCAGTTGTAGGTCAGTTCGAGCAGCGGCGATTTGGCCTCACGCGCCCGTTTTTCATCGCCCGGTGCGGCCAGAAACACCAGCGTAAAGCGCCCTTTCTCGCTCTCATAGCGATTGGTCTCCACCAGACCCAGCTGATCGCAGTAAAACTTGAGAGAGGCATCCAGATCCGTGACGCGGACCATCGTGTGCAGGTATTCCATCTTGCGCTCCAGATGTTATCGGGGCGCAAGGTTATAGCAGGTTCACAAGTGGCAACCAACCCGATCCGGCCGTGGGGTCAGGGCCGAATCGGATGGGTCGCCGTGGGCAACAGGTGCCCCCCAGGGAGAGATTGAGACAGCAATCGTGAGCAGCGTTGTTCAGATATCTGGTATCTGTCTATCCCCTAAATGGGGGATATAGCGCCAGATTCTGCGCCATTTGCTCAATTTGATATCATAATGATATTGTATTGGCTCAGAAGAGGAGAACAACCATGCAAGAACGCGCAGTCAATTCCGTTAGCGGCTTTCCGGTGTTCCTGATCGGGCTGGCCGTCGGAGCCGGTCTGGTTTACCTGCTGGTCAATGGCGCCAAATTTGGTTCGGAGATTCAGGTATTCACCGTCCTGCCGTTTATCGGCGCCACCATCTTTATGCTCGCCGGCCTGTATCAGGTGGAGCCCAATCAGGCCGCGGTGCTAAGTCTGTTCGGTCGCTATATCGGCACGGTCACGACGCCGGGCCTGCGCTGGAACAACCCGCTGTTCAAAAAGAACAAGGTCTCGCTGCGCGTACGCAACTTTGAAAGCGGGCAACTCAAGGTCAACGATCTCGACGGCAGCCCGATTGAAATCGCAGCGGTCATCGTGTGGCAGGTGGTGGATTCCGCCGAAGCGGTCTACAACGTGGACGACTACGAGAGCTTTGTGCAGATTCAGTCCGAAGCCGCCGTACGCGCCATGGCCACGAGCTACCCCTATGATCAGGACGACCACACCGACAAACCGTCACTGCGCAGTCATCCGCAGATCATCTCAGAGCATTTGATGGCTCAAATCCAGGAGCGTCTCAGTGACGCCGGTGTCAAAGTGATTGAAGCGCGCATCTCGCACCTGGCGTACGCGCCGGAGATTGCCAACGCTATGCTGCAGCGTCAGCAGGCCAGTGCCATCATCGCCGCGCGTTCACGGATTGTTGAGGGCGCCGTCGGCATGGTGCAAATGGCGTTGGCCGAGTTGTCGAGCCAGAACATCGTGGAGCTCGACGACGAGCGCCGCGCTGCGATGGTCAGCAACCTGCTCACCGTCCTGTGCGCCGACAAGGCCACCCAGCCGGTTGTGAACACCGGCTCGCTGTACTGACCGGATAAAGGCATGCCAAAAAAGGGCTTCGCGCTGCGCATTAACGCCGAGATTCTCGACGCGGTTAAACGCTGGTCGGATGACGAGCTGCGCAGTGTGAACGCCCAGATCGAATACGCCCTGCGCGATGCCCTGCGCCGCGCTGGGCGGCTCAAGACAAATGCTACACCACCGATCGACGAGCCCCCCATCGACGACCATCACAACAAGACGGAGTAACGCCATGGCCCACAACTGGGAATACAAGACCATCGAAGTCAAACCGAAATTTCTCGGCAAAGGTTTTCGCCAGGAGATCGACAAGCAGCTCAACGATCTGGGGCGTCAGGGATGGGAACTGGTCAACGCCAACCACAATCAGGGCACGTTCGGCTGGTTGTTTTTTCTCAAGCGCCGGAGCTAGTCGCCTCTATCCACCCGCCAGCTTGACCTCAAAACCGCGCTTTTGAAGCTCCTCCTTGAGCACCTCGCGCTGATCGCCCTGGATTTCAATGTTCCATTGCTTGACGGCGCCGCCCACACCACAGCGCTTCTTGAGCGCTTTGGCCAGAGTCTTCAGCTCGTCGGCAGGCAAGCCGAGACCTTTGATTATGCTTACACCCTTGCCGCCACGACCTTTGGATTCGCGATGAATCCGCACGATGCCGTCCGAGGGCGGCGGCGTCTGCTCGACCTTGCTGGCGCCCACACGGCCACCGTCGGTTGAGTACACAAGTCGGGAGTTTTTGGCCACGGCAATATCCTGTGCGGCAAATGACAGCAGACGCGTAGTGTAGCGAACTAGTTCGGCGCCATCATTTATCCTGTAACACTTTCGTCGGCCAGACGTCTGTAGTGGCAGGAGGCGACAATTCGCATGCACGCAGTATCCGACGAACAACTGATCCAGTGGGTAGCCCAGGGCGATGCGTCCTGTCTGGGCACGCTGTTCGAGCGTCATTACATGGGTCTGTACAACTACGCGCTGCAGCTCACCCGCAACGCCAGTCAGAGCGAAGATCTGGTGCAGGAGCTTTTCTTGCGATTGCTGCGCAAGGCCAGCAGCTTTCGCGGCGATGCCAGTTTCAAGTCCTGGGCGTTTCACATTCTGCGCAATCTTACCTTCGATCAGTTGCGCCGCGCTCAACGCCAAAAGACGGATACCGATGCCGAGGCAGTGCTTGAGCAGGAACTGATCGACCAGCGCTGTGCGCAGCAAAGCGCCGCCGGTCAGCAGTCGCTGCAGCTTCTGATGCGCTCGCTGGCGCGGCTGCCGCTGGACCAGCAGGACATCATCTGGCTGGCACGTTTTGAATTTCCCGACTATCAGTCGCTCGCCACGGCGGTGGGCTGCACGCCGGCTGCCGCGCGCGTACGCATGCACCGCGCCATGAAGGCGCTGAACGATATCTTCGACCAACTCACAGGAGTAGCCAGCCATGTCTGATCGCATTGACGACGACCCGGCGCTGTCCGAACTCGACGACCAGCGCGGACTATGGCGCCAGCTTGGCGACGCCGCCCGGGTCGATCCCGGTCCGCGACTGCGCCACCAGGTCCTGCACGACCTGCATCAACACACCCGGGCGCGACTGCCATGGTGGCGGGCACTGCTGCCTGCTCAGCCCGCACAGTGGGCGGGCGTGGCGGCCGCTGCCGTCCTTGGGCTGTGCAGCGGGCTACTGCTCAATGGCAGTGAAGCGCGCGTCGATCAGCGCCTCGCGCAACTCGAAACGCAGCTGGAGGGCATGAATCACCAGCTGCTCATGAGCCGACTGACGGCCGCAGCGCCCGGCGAGCGTCTGGCGGCGGCGTTGCAGGCGGCCATGCTGGAGCAGCGCGATCCGGACATCGCCGCCGCGCTTTTGCAGCGCGCCGCGATCGATAACGTGCCTTCCGTCCGTTCGGCGGCCATCGGCGCTCTGGGCGCCGAAATCAATCAGCGTGGCACCGCGCGTCAGCTGCTCGATGTACTCGCGGGCAGTGACTCACCGATCGTGCAGATGGCGATCATCGATCTGATCCTGCGCCACGGCGATGACGACCTTTTGAAAACACTCAAGGATCGCGCCAATCAACAGACCCTTCATCCGGCACTGGCCGGCTACGTTCAGGACACGATGGGAGCATTGGAGATATGAAATACGTCACAACACTGATGGGTCTTTGCGGCCTGCTGAGCGCGCAGGCCTTTGCGGCGCCGATAGAACAAAAACGCAACTGGATCGAATCGTTCGACGTGGGCAGCGCGCCCACGCTCGAAGTCAGCAACATCTGGGGCAACGTCACGGTCACGAAAGGTCGCAGTGATCGCATCGAGATGACCATCGAATCGGTGCGCCGCGCCCATGACCAGGCGAGCTTCGATCTGTCGCTTGAGCAGATTCCACTCAAGATCGAGCACCATGGTGACGCGGTGTCGCTTGTGGTTGGCAAACAGCAGAACTGGCGCAACGCGCCGCGCTGCCACGGCTGCCGAGTGCATGTCGACCTCGTGGTCCGTGTGCCGCAGAACACGGCGCTGACTCTGCGCACCATCAATGACGGCGACATTATTGTCAGCGGCGTGCGCAGTCGTATTGCGGCGACCAACGTCAACGGCTCGGTATCGAGTCGCGGACTCACGCAATGCGACGAAATCGAAACCGTCAACGGCGACATCGACGTGCAGTTTGTGGATGCGCCCGGCTCGGACTGCCGTATCCAGACCCTCAACGGCGACATCGATCTGACCCTGACCGATGACAGCGATGTGAACCTCGCGGTCGACGTCGGCAACGGCCGGTTGCGCAGCGCGCTGGATCTGTCACCGCAGACGCTACCGGCCGAGGTCCAACACAAAGTTCGCGGCGGTCGTCACGTTTACAACATTGAACAGTCCGCTGGCCTGCAGCTCGGTCGTGGCGGGCATCTGCTCAAACTCAAAAGTTTCAACGGCGACATTACCGTCGCGGGGAGTCAGTAATCATGCGTATTAAATGCTTCAACCTGCGACGCGGTGTGTTCTGCGCGCTGGCAACCGCATGCTTGATGGTCGGGCTCATCAATGACGTGCACGCGCAATCGGCGCCCATCGCCATTGAGCTGTCACAGCCGGATCAGCCGATGACACTAAAGCTCGGCATCTTATCGGCCAACATTCAGATCATTGGTGAGTCGCGCCGCGACGTATCGCTCGAGATCGACGGCGGCAAGAGCGGCCGGCGCATCATCACGCCCAACGGCAGCCGTCAGATCAGCGGCGGCAGCTACCGGGTATCGGCCACCGAGGAAGACAACGTCGTCAAAATCTCATCCGAGTGGCGACGCAGCACAATCGACATCGTGGCGCGCGTACCGGCGAACGCCGATCTGGATTTGTGGACCACCAATGACGGCACGATCGTCGTGCGCGATGTCACAGGTGAAATGCAACTGCAAAATGTTAACGGTCCGATTACCGTTACCGGCGCTGCTTCGGCTGTGATCGCAGAGTCGGTAAACGACGACATCAAGATCGGCTTTGCGAGTCTCAAAGGGGTGGAGGCCTCCGCGCTGACCTCATTGAACGGCGATCTGTTTCTCGGACTGCCCGACCGTCCCGCTGTGCAGGTACACATCGATACCGCACGCGGTGAAATTTCTTCAGATTTTGAGATCGAGGTGCAGCCAAGTCAGCCCAAGGTCACGCGCTCCAGGGACAACGGCGGCGTGGAGATTGCCGTGGAGAATCTTATCGTGGCCAATATAAACGGGGGTGGGCCGGTGATTCGGTTGAAAACCCTGAACGGGGATATCCAGATCGACAAGACGCGTTGACCGGCGGCGCAGGCGTCCGATCTGCGCAACGTGGGATTCGGCACAATTTTCTGGTTTTCCTTTACATTGATCGCCGGTGAACACTTGGTCTATCGTCTGTAGAGTCCTGCGAAAGCCATCGTAGCTTGCGGGTCAAAGGCACTGGACAAACAGGGACGATCAACGATGAACCACTTTGCACCCATGGCGCTCGCAGCAATGGCCTTGTCGTTGCCCGCGCAGGCCACCGATGATGGCCACGATCATGGCTCTCACGAACACAGCTACAGCATCGCATCGGCGTGCGAAAACGGCGTGGCCGGCGACTACGCATGCAGCCGAATCAATCTGATCAGCTATATCAGCACCAGCCAATTCAACTCCGGCTCTTTGAGTGACGTGTGGGGCTGGGTTGATCCGGACACGCAGGACGAGTACGTCATCGTTGGCCACTTTAACGGTACCAGTTTCGTGCGCATCACCTGGCCCGACATGCCCGAGATAGTCGGCTTTTTGCCTGCGCATGAAGACCTGGTTGCAGCCGGCACGAGCACCGACGACGCTAACAAAAGCTGTGCGGTCGGTCGCGCAAAAAGCGGTGGCAACGCGGGCGTGGCCCACGATGACGAAGGCTGCGACGACGGTGAGGGTTCCGCCTGGCGCGACATCAAGGTACACGCAAATCATGCATTTGTGGTCAGCGAGTCGACCGGTCACGGGCTGCAGATTTTCGATCTCACGCGATTGCGCGACGGCACGGCGAACACGATTTATGACGAAGACCAGCACATAGCGAGTTTTGGCAATGCGCACAACATTGCCATCAACGAGCAGTCTGCAATCGCTTACGTGGTCGGCGCCGGTCCGTTCAGTGGCGGCCTGATGTTCTTCGATATCAGCGACCCGCAGCAGACCACGTCGCTTGGCGGCTACGGCGGCGATGGCTACACGCACGATGTGCAGTGCGTGATCTACCAGGGTCCCGACGCGGACTACGCGGGCCGTGAAATCTGCTTCGCGTGCAATGAAGATACGCTGACCATTGTCGATGTCACCGACAAGTCCAATCCGACAATGATCTCGCGCGGCAGCTACAGCTTCACCCAGTACGTTCATCAGGGCTGGCTGAGTCTCGACCAGCGCTACTTCTACCAGAATGACGAGCTCGACGAACAGCGCGGTATCGCACAGACGCGCACGCTGATCTGGGATCTGGCCGATCTGGACAATCCGCAGATGGTCAAGGAGCACATGGGCATTACCAGCAGCATCGACCATAACAACTACACGCACGGCGAGTATCTGTTCCAGAGCAATTACAGCACCGGCCTGCGCGTGCTGAGCACCAAGGATCCGGTCGAGCTGCTTGAGATCGCCCATTTCGACACGTTCCCTGCCAACGATGGTGGCGGCTTTAACGGCACGTGGAGCAACTATCCATACTTTCCCAGCGGCGTCATTGCCGTCACAGACAAGAATGAGGGACTCTACATTCTTGATCCGATGTTCATGCAGTCGGATTTGCCTGAAGGCGATCTGCAGGTCGATACCGGCACGGCCACTGAGCAAACCGCCGCAACGCAGCGCAGCGCGTTTCAATACGCCGCCACGGTCACCAATCCTTCTGCAGTGGACCTCGAAGATGTTCAGGTCACTCATATCCTGCCGGAATTGGCGACGATCAGCGTTGACTCAAACGCCACCTGCACGCAACGCGCCCGGTTTGTCGACTGCCTGGTCGGTACGCTGACCGCAGGCACCGACATCACCTTTACCGTCGATGTGGATCTCCCCGGCACCACCAGCGCAGACTTTGAAGTACGCGCCTCGGCAATGAACGCCGATCCAGACCATCTGAACAACAAATCCGGGGGTAGCGTTGCGCTGTCGTTCACGCCGGCCGCCCCACCTGCATCGGGTGGAGGCGGCGGTGGCGGTGGCGCGTTCGGGCTGGCTGGCTTGATGCTACTTGGCGCGCGCGTTCGGCGGCGCTAACGCGCGCAGCGCGCACACGTTGGCCACGCCGCTCGGTCCAGGCGGCGCAAAGAACAGCGATCTGAGGATCCCCAGGTCTGTGAAATTCACGTTACCGTCGCCATCAAGATCGGTATCCAGATCGCCGGTAGTGAAAAACTGTGCGCGCATGACGCCAAGATCCAGAAAATTCACGACACAGTCCTGATTGAAATCGGCGTCGCAGCGATTGCCGATGCCGTCAGCGTCGGTATCACGTTGATCGGTGTTGGCCGCTTCGACGCAGTTGTCCTGGCTGTCGATTAAAGTGTCCTCATCGCTATCAGGAAAGACCGTCATATCAAGAATAGTGATGATCGTGTTTTGCGCGGTGTAAAACGGATCAGCAGGCGTGACAAAAACGAAGTTGTCGTTAACCTCAAGCAATGAAAAGTCGGTCAGCGAGAGCTCAAAGCCCACCCGAAAATCATTGGACAGCCCGCCCATAAAGGCAACCGTGCTCTGCAGCCCGCCGACGGTGATACGAATTTTGTTGTCCGCGGCAAAGCGTCGGAAGTTGAATCCTGCATTGGTCAGATCGTAGCTATTGGTCGCGCCATCATTGGCGTCGATCTCAAGACCCGAGATCGCGTTGAGTGCCAGATTTTCCTGCTCAAAGATCGCCGAGTTGAAGGTGAGCGAGACCAGCGCGTCAATGGAATCGGAGGTGGGCGCCATCGGTGGCATCAGCGCACTGTCCTCGAACTGCGTGGCCTGTATGCGGAATGTGGCCTCCACAACATCGGCCTGGGCAGCGGGGCTTACGCCGAGCGCGATGACCCAGAACCACAACGTCGGTGCCAGGGCGGGTATGCGCATGGGCTTCTCCAGTGGTTTTTAGTGGTGTCCTGTCTTCATTAGCGAGAAAGCCAGACCAATAACCTCACCGCCCCCGCACGCGCTAAAGCTCGACCCGCATTCCACGACGAGCCACGCCAAAACCCGCTGCACGCACCTGCTGCAGCGCGGCGCTGTTGCGCTTGAGCAGCGGATTGGTGTGATTGAAATGAATAAAGAACACGCGAGCCCGCTCGGCGGCCGTGAGCGACTCAAGCGCCTGCATCGACTCGACCACGAAAGGATGGGGAATTTCACTCATGTCCCGGCCCGGCAGTTCGTTGCCATCGAAAAACGTCGCATCGATAAACGCATAGTCCGCACGTCGGACCTCGGCCGCAATATCGCGCTCCCATCTGGACCATTTGTCGATGTCGGGGATAAACAATGCGGTCTTCTCAGGTCCTTCGATCCGGTAGCTGACAGTTTCGGAATATTCGTCGCGATGTGGCACCTGCAAAGGCACCACGCGCACCCGCCCGATGGTTGTGGCCGTATTGGCAGCAAGCGGCTGCAACCGGATGTTTCCCAGTTGCACGAGCTGCGACCACGGGCCGTTTGTCTCGAGAAACTTCGTCATTCGCGGCATGGCGTAGACCGCAACGCCGCTGGCCCCCATGGCTTCACGACCCAGCTGCATCAGACCGGTGTAGTGGCCCATGTGGGCGTGGGTCAGAAAGATGCCATCGAGCCGCAGTGACGCGGCGCCCGATGCGCTGTGCAAAGCGTAGAGCTGTTGGCCAATGGCGGGCGTTGCTTCAAACAAATAGTGCGACTTGTCCGCCGGGTCGAACAGCCCCAGCGACACCGGCAGCGCTGCGTCGCGCTCCCCGCGCCATCCAGCCATGCAGTGCTCCGCAAAGCAGCCGGCTTGAGGGTAACCGGCATCCTGAGCCACGCCGAGCACCACAAGCGTCGGTGCCGTGGGCGCATGCCGTGGTTGTGTTGGCAGACAACCGGCGCAAACCAGGACGAGCAGACAGATGAGGGACTTTGGTATCACCGCAACAGTCTGCCATCTTTTTCTTTAGAATGGTGGCTTGAGAATAGCGCGCGGCACATGGCCCGTTCGATCGAGCGTACAGACCTATGAAAGTCAGACTTCGTCATCACAGCGTTCGTGTGCGCCTGACCAAAAGCGAAGTGGACGCATTGGGTCAGGGTCATGATGTTGTGAGCGTGACGGGCTTTGGTTCTGACAACGATCTTGAGTTTCGCCTTGTCGCGGCCGCGCAAACGCAGGTCCGAGCTTCGATGCATGCCAGCCGAATAGTGATTGCTGTACCGGTCAATCTCGTTCAACGCTGGTACCAGAGCGACGAGGTCTCTATTGAAGCTGCGCAGCCAATCAGTGAGGGCACCTCGCTCGCTATCCTGATTGAAAAGGACTTCGCCTGTCTGACACCCCGTCCAGGCGGCGACGATGACGACTGCTTTTCGCACCCCGGTGCAAAAGCTTAGTCAGATCCGCACCGACACCCGCGTATGCTTGAACGACGGGGTATGGCTTCTTGGGTCCACCTCCGTGGACGTCAACACGTTGGCCTCCGGGTAATACGCCATGAGATTGCCCGGCG
>CAZXCL010000065.1:0-24596 GCA_964639265.1 uncultured Gammaproteobacteria bacterium
AACGCAGCCAGCCCTTCGAGGCCACGCCGATCCTGGCCTTCGACGAGCCCTGGGCGCTGGCGTTTCTGCCCGACCGTCGTATGCTCGTCACCGAGAAGAAGGGCACGTTGTACATCGTCACCCAGGACGGCAAACGCTCGCGTCCGATTCAGGGCGTACCGGACGTGGACTACGGTGGTCAGGGCGGTCTCGGCGACGTGGCCGTACATCCGGATTTCAAAGAAAACGGCTACATCTACCTGAGCTACGCCGAGAGCGGACCGGGCTCAACGCGCGGTGCCGCCATCACACGCGCCAAGCTCAACTTCGATCAACGAGGCGGCAGTCTGTCCGACGCTCAAGTGATCTGGCGGCAGTACCCGAAGGTCGTGGGTCGCGGCCACTACGGTCACCGCATGGTGTTCGATAAAGATGGTAATCTGTGGGTGTCCTCAGGCGAGCGGCAGAAATTCACGCCTGCGCAGGATATGCAGTCAAACATGGGCAAGGTCCTGCGTCTGAACGAAGACGGCAGCGCGGCCGACGATAACCCGTTTGCGAAGTACCGCGATCAGGACGCCAGCGTGGATCGGCGCGGCGTTTACAACCAGATCTGGTCGCTCGGCCATCGCAATCCTCTGGGCCTGAGCTTTGATCTGGACGATCGTCTGTGGGTCGTGGAGATGGGGCCTGCCGGAGGCGATGAGCTGAACCTGGTCAAGCGCGGTGCCAACTACGGTTATCCGACGGTGTCCAACGGCAATCACTACGACGGTCGCAAGATTCCCGATCACGACACACGCCCTGAGTTTTCCAAGCCGGCACTCTGGTGGACGCCAGTCATCTCGCCCGGCGACATGACCGTGTACAGTGGCAAGCTGTTTGAAGCCTGGCGCGGCAATTTTATCATCGCGGGTTTGTCGTCGCAGGCGATCGTGCGCGTCGCGATTGATGGCGAAAGCGCCGAAGAGGTCGAGCGCTATCCGATGGGCGCGCGTATCCGCAGTGTGGTGGAAGGTCCGGCCGGTGCGCTGTGGGTGCTTGAAGATGAGCGCATGGGTTCGCAGGGCCGCTTGCTCAAGCTGACGCCGAAGCAATGATGCGTTGGAGCGTGCCGCTGATTCTGGTGGCGATAACTTTTGCGGGGTGCGGTGACGTGAGTACGCGTTCTCTTGGAGTAACAGACGCCGGCACGCTGATGGCATGCCCGGACAAACCCAACTGTCGCTGCAGCGATGTCGGCGGTGAGGATCACGGCATCGCAGCGCTGGAAATCGAAGGCGATATTCCGGCCGCATGGGAGGCGCTGAAAGGTTACGTCGACAAGCAGCCGCGCTTTACCGTCATCTCGAGTCGTGACGATTACCTGCATATTGAAGCACGCACGCGCCTGATGCGTTTCACCGACGACGTGGAGTTTCATTTGCGTCCGCAACAGCGGCAGATCGCGATGCGGTCTGCATCACGTGTCGGCTACTCAGATCTCGGCGCCAACAAAAAGCGGCTGGAAGCCGTGCGCTCGGCGCTGGCAGAAGCAGGTGTCGTTCGCGCCAATCAATAGCGACTCGATCCCGATTCAGGCGCGTCTAAAACAAATCGAGTAGCGAGGGTTGCTGTGGCACCGGCCAGGGCGGCAGCGGTGCGAGCGGGGCGTCGTCGAGTCTGGCTTTGAGTCGTTCATCAAACCTACGCGCCAGTTCCGGGCAGTGCTGATTGTTGGGGCAATGAATCATCATGTAGAGCGTGCCGCCGGCGCGTAGTTTGTCTGCGCTGCGTTCCACCCAGTCGGCCAGATAAGGTTCGTTGGATTCAATGTCGGGATGCAGGATCAGTCGTACCATCGTGGTGCCGTTGGCATTGCGATCGACAACCGGAACGTCAGGCTTTTTGTGTCGTGCGGCCTTCACCTCTGGATGATCGAGGTCGCCTTCAAACAGCGGCCTCGAATCAAACACAACTCTGTCGGCGTCGTAATCACTGAGAGTTGGATCCAATGCGTCTGTCTCACTGAAAAAACCCGGGTGGCGCACCTCAATCACAAAGCGGCCAAGTGGGCGCAACGTATCAAACACGCCTCGGAAGCGCCCAATGTGCTCCGGTGCAACGGTTTCGGGAAATTGAACCAGCTGCGGACCAAGGTGCTCGCGCAGAGGCTGCAGGCAGCGAACAAACTTCTTCAGGACCGCTTCATCCGGATGAGATTCATGCGTGACCTCGCGCGGCAGCTTGAAACAAAACCGAAAGTCGGTGCCGTCCACGGCCGCGCGCCAGCGCTCGATGCTCTGCGCATCGGGCACCCGGTAGAAGCTGGTATTGCCTTCCACCGTGCTGAACACGCTGGCGTAACTTGCCAACCGACTCGGTCGGTCGAAAAAATAGTGGTCCTTCCAGCCCGGAAAAGCCCATGCCGGCAAGCCAAGAAAGTAGCGCTGTTGCATCCGCGCCAGCATAGCGCGGATGGGAGATCAGAACCTGGCGGCAGACTGCTGCACGCCCAACGTGTGTGCGGCCAGATGTTGCTCGCGCGTGCCGTCACGAACGAAGTCGCAGATGTCAGACCAGAAGTTGGGATGGTCGGCGAGCCTTGCCAGCAACGGTGGCTGGCCGGTGAGCGCACAGTGCGTGAGGATGGCGAGTTCAGGTGTGGCCAGCAGTCGCACGACATCTTCGGTCATACCCAGCACCAGTCGCGCCATGTCATCGTGATACTGGCAAAGCTGGCGTGCAAAAAGGAGCGCCCCAAGCGCAAACGCGCCGGACGCGGGATCGTCAGGCAGGTCGTGGTCTTGCGCCGGCTCTGTCAATACGCTGCGCCAAACCGCCGGATTGGAGAAGCTCAGATCGAACAGGCTATACGGGCAGTTGGCCATACGCTCGCGCTCACGCTCGCTGAGTTGTTGCACGGACTGCACGGTGTGAGCATCGAGCCCACATATTCGATCCGCCGGTTCGGCGGCAAGGATCAACTCCAGAAACTGGCGGTTAAGGCTGTGAAGATCGTTGAGCAGTGATCCCTGAGCGCCGCGCGCAGGCCGACTCAAATAGCTTAGCTCGTCCATAGTGTTCTCTTTGCTTGGGGCAGGTGTCCGAGCTTTAGTGTCGCGCCGGATATGGCCACGGTCACGATCCAAAACTGGTCCAAATTATACATAAAATGGAGGTCGCTCGTGTCAGTCATGGAGCGTATAGTTTTTCTGAAATTGGTTCATGACGAGCCAATATGCTAGTTTTTCGCTCAATTGTGTGCTGATTTGTACCAATTTGAGCATCTCAACTGACACACTGCAGCAAAATGGGGAAGCGATGAGAGTTACCGATACCCGCTATGCACGAGAGCGCTCTCAACTTGAACTGGCGCTCGAAATGATTGGTTTTGAGGCCCGTACACGCACGATTCGCGGTTGCACCGGGCTCTCGGACGATCGCATCCGCAAGCTCTACAGCACCTATTTCAAACACGCCGGCAATAAGCAGGTCGTGCGACGCCAGCGTGGCAAGTCACCGCGCCGCGTGGAGGTGTTTTTCCGCTCGCCGCGCATGCAGATGGAGTCCACGACGTTGGCGCTGCTGATGGTCCACTACGGCATTTTTGCGCTCGCGGCTGACGGTACTCTGACACTGGCGTTTCAGCGCCACAGCGTGCGCTTTGGCCGCCGGCTTTGCCGTGTTTTTGCGCTTTTTCGCACGCTTTGCCCTGATTCCGCGTTGTCCTTTGAGCAAGCCTGGTCGTTGTGTCTGGCACTGCATCGCCATGAGGAAGTGGCATTGACGAGCTGCGCGCACTGCGGGGGGCAGTTTGTCTACGACTTGTTGTCGGCCTCCAGGTCCGTATGCGCCTGCTGCCGGCTTGGGGCCGCAACAAAACGAGCCGCCAACGCCGCGCGTGCCTGAGCCTGTTTGTTGCGCTGCGGAAGCTCCTGAAACCAAAGCATAGCGCGCAACACGACGCAACTTTGCCCAGCGCGCGCAGCTTGCGCTAGCATCACTATTCGTTGAGCCCGGATACGTAGAGTTTGCCCCCGTTACCTGATCCCCATGCCCTGTTTACGATGGGCCTGACCATCGTTGCGCTCGTGTTGTTCTCACGCGATCGCATCCCGCTTGAGACGTCCTGTCTGGCGGTGCTTGTGGCGTTGGTGACGGTGTTCTTTCTTTTCCCGTACGACAAGGGCAACGGACCGCTTATAAATGTACGGGAGTTTCTGGACTACTTCGGCAACCAGGCCGTGGTCACCATCGGCTGCCTGATGATCATCGGCAAAGCCATGGAGATGACCGGAGCGCTCGCACCTCTTGTGCGCATCATGACCAGTGGCTGGAAGCGAAGGCCACGCACAACCCTGCTGCTCACGTTGTGGACCAGCGCCGTCGCCAGTGCATTTTTGAACAACACGCCCATCGTGGTCATGATGCTGCCGGTGCTCGTGGCGGCCGGGCTGCGTACCAATCAGTCGGTGTCCGGGCTGCTGATGCCGATGGGTCTTGCCACGATTATCGGAGGTATGGCCACGACCATCGGCACGTCCACCAACCTCATGGCGGTGGATATTGCCGCCGATCTCGGGCTGAATCTGCGCGGCCTGTTTCACTTCACATTGCCGGTGCTGGCCGCCGGTAGCGTTGGCATTCTTTTTCTGACCTACGTCGCGCCAAAGATGCTTCCGGCACGCGAAGTGCCGATGGAGGACACCTCGCCGCGTGTGTTCAACGCGATGCTGCACGTCACCGAGCAGAGCTTTGCCTCAGGTCGAACGCTCACCGAGGTGCTGGCCAAGACGGAAAAACGTATGCGCGTGACCCGCATTCAGCGCGGCAAAGATCTCTATGGCGAGGCGTTGTTTATCACCAAGCTGCCGTCGGTGCAGCTGCAGCCGGGTGATCTTTTGTATGTGGAAGACACGCCGGACCGACTCAAGGAATATGAAGAGACGCTGCAGGTCACACTGCACAACGTGAACGATCAGGACACGGCCAATCCGATCGACGAAGGTCACCCGCTGGTCGCCGAAGGCCAGTCGTTGGCGGAAGTGGTGGTCACTCGTGGATCGGTCCTGCACCGACGCACGCTCAACGCCGTACGCTTTATCGAACGCTACGGTTTGCTGCCGCTGGCCATCCATCGCGCCAAGGTCAGCAACGTGGAAACTGACGGCGACATCGGCGAGGTCACGCTGCGTGCTGGCGATGTGTTGCTGGTGCAGGGCTCCAACGAGGTCGTCGGTGATCTCAAGCGCAGCGGCGAATTGCTGGTACTCGACGGCAGCTCGGAGCTGCCCCACAGCAGTCGCGCCAACCGCGCGACACTAATCTCGAGCTTTGTGATCGGCACGGCCGCGTTCGGATTGCTGCCTATCTCGGTCAGCGCGATCATCGGCGTCGGTCTGCTGATCCTGTCCAACACTTTGAGTTGGCGCAATGCGCTCAGTGCGCTGAGTCTGCCGGTGATCATGATTATCGTGACCAGCCTTGCTATCAGCCATGCACTCATGACTACGGGCGGTGCGGAATACATCGCTCAGGTGTTTGTCGCCTCCACACAGAGTCTGCCCACCCCGATGATTCTGAGCGGGCTGATGCTCGTCATGGCCGTGCTGACCAACGTGGTCTCAAACGCGGCGGCCGCCGGCATCGGGACACCGATTGCGCTGAGTGTCGCCAACCAGATCGGGGCGCCAGCCGAACCGTTTTTTCTGGCCGTGTTGTTTGGCGCCAATATGAGCTTTGCCACGCCCATGGGCTATCAAACCAACCTTCTGGTCATGAGCGCTGGCGGCTACAAATTTGCCGACTTTTTGCGCATCGGAATTCCGCTCACAATTATTATGTGGCTCAGCTTCTCACTGCTGCTGCCGTTCATGTACAACCTGTAGTCCAAAACGGACTTGCCGCTGGAGAGCCCAATCATGCGTCACTGGATGCCGTTGGTCCTGTCATCGTTTTTACTTGTCGCCTGCGAGGGCCCGACGCCCGCCGAGCCGGATTCGGCATCCGAGACCGTCGCGCAATCTGCACCCGAGCCAGCATTGGAAGCCGCCCGGGACGTTGCATCGACGACGCCGACGCCTGCCGCGCAACCGGCCGCCGATACGAGCGCCGAATCGGCCAGGGCACGCGCTTTTTTTGACGAGACCTTCATGGCCGGTGTCCAACGTAACCCCATGTTCGCGGAATTTCTGGGCATCCGGAAAGACAACGACAAGTGGCCCAACCTGACGCCTGAGTTTGCGGCGGAAGGACTCGAAATTACCAAAGACAATCTCAAGCGCCTGCGCGAGTCCATCGATGTGGATCAGCTGGATGAGTCCACGCGCTTGAGCTATGAACTGTTCGAGCGTCGCGCTATGGAGCAGATCGACGACTACCGCTGGCGCGATCACAACTATCCGGTCAGTCAGATGCGGGGTCTGCACGCCGGCATTGCGACACACTTGATCAACATCCATCGCGTCACGTCAACGGCCGACGCTGAGGCCTACATCAAACGGCTGCAGGGCGTAGAAGACCTGTTTGATCAGCTCATCGTGAATCTGGAGCGCCGCGAGCACAAAGGCATCATGGCGCCAAAGTTTGTCTACGCCTACGTGATTGGCGACAGTCGGAAGATCATCACCGGAGCGCCGTTCGACGACGGGCCTGACAGCACCCTGTGGGCCGACTTCAAGAAGAAGGTCGGCAAACTTGACATCGATACAAGCGCACGCGAAGCCTTGTTGAAGGACGCACGCAAAGCGCTGCTTCAGAGCGTGCAACCGGCCTATGAGAAGCTCATTGCGTTTGTGCGCAGCCTTGAGGCGCGCGCGACCACCGACGACGGTGCCTGGAAGCTGCCCGATGGCAATGCGTACTACGCCAATGCACTGCAGCGCACGACGACGACCGACTTGACGGCCGAGGAGATTCACGAGCTGGGCCTGCGCGAAGTCGCGCGCATCCATGATGAGATGCGAGAGATCATGAAGGCGGTGGGTTACGAAGGTACGCTGAACGAGTTCTTCGAGTTCATGCGCACCGACAAGCAGTTCTATTACGATGACACGCCCGAGGGTCGTCAGCGCTACCTTGATGAGGCCACCGCGCTGATCGACACAATGCGCGACAACCTGGACCGCATGTTCATCGTCAAGCCCAAAGCGCAGTTGCAGGTCAAAGCTGTGGAGCCGTTCCGCGAAGCCTCGGCCGGCAAGGCGTTTTACAATCGCCCCGCTCCGGACGGTTCACGCCCGGGCACCTACTACGCCAATTTGTATCGCATGTCCGATATGCCGATTTACCAGATGGAGGCGCTGGCCTACCACGAGGGCATCCCCGGTCATCACATGCAAATTGCGATTGCACTTGAGCTCGAAGACACGCCGATGTTCCGCAAATGGAACCGGGTGACCGCCTACAGCGAAGGCTGGGGTCTCTACACCGAGCAGTTGCCCAAGGAATTTGGATTCTACGAAGACCCGTATTCCGACTTCGGCCGCCTGGCCATGGAACTGTGGCGCGCCTGCCGTCTGGTCGTGGACACCGGCATTCACGACAAGACATGGAGCCGCGAGCAGGCCATCGAGTATTTAAGTGCCAACTCGCCCAATCCCTACGGCGATGTGGTCAAGGCCATTGAGCGCTACATCGTGATGCCCTCCCAGGCCACGGCCTACAAGATCGGCATGATCAAGATCCTCGAGCTGCGCGCCCACGCCAGAGAGCAGCTCGGCGAGAAGTTCGACATTCGCGAGTTCCATGACGTGGTCCTCAAGAACGGACCGGTACCTCTGGCCGTGCTCGAAAATCTGGTCAACGATTACATAACCGAAACCAAGGGTTGACCCGCTGCGGGCGACGGGTTACAACAACGCCATGAACCGCGACCGCGCCAACACATCCACGACCGCACACGACCTTTGGTGGTGGCGAACGGGCAGTGATGGGTAGGTAGGCCGCGCGCAACGCGTTCATACGTTTTTCGAAACCCATCTTCACACTGGATGAAGATGGGTTTTTTTATGCATACAGGTTTGGTAAACAACAACATGAGCATGACGCCGCCTTTTGATATACCGGCCGATCTGGATACGCCGGTCTCGGCTTTTTTGAAGCTCAAGGACTTCAATCCGCTGTTTTTGCTCGAAAGTGTGACCGGCGGGCAGCAGGTCGGGCGCTACTCGTTCATTGGCTTCGGCGAGGGGCTCAAGGTTCGACTTGATGCGGACGGGCTGCGCATTGGCGACAAGACTATGCCCAGGCCCAAAAGCCAGGACGAACTCATGACGGCGCTGCGCGGTGCACTGGCCCAGGCACCGGTGCTCGGCCCGGACGATGTGGCGTTGCCGTTTCGCGGCGGACTCGTAGGCGCGGCCAGCTACGATGTCGTACGCTACTTCGAGTCGTTGCCAAACGACAACGCGCCGATCGACGACCTGCCCGACATGGCCTATGTCGCGCCGGAATCCGTGTTGGTGTTTGATCATCTGACGCGCCGTGCTGGTGTGCTGCACGGTGGTAGCGATGTGGTACGCCGCGCGCTGCGCAACAATGTGGCGGCTGCCCTGCGCGGCCCTTTGCCACCGAGCCCGGGTCCGGCGCGTGTTGGGCCGATCAACGCCAGCGTCTCCGAGGCCGACTACCTGCAAAACGTGATCGACACCCAGGAGCACATTGCAGCCGGCGATGTGTATCAGCTAGTGCTGTCTATTTGCTTCAGCGGTGAGTGCGATGTGCAGCCTTTTGAGGTGTATCGCGCGTTACGGCTGTTGAATCCCTCTCCGTACATGTACTTTCTGCAGCTCGACGACGTACACGTGGTGGGCTCGTCGCCCGAAGCGTTGGTCAAGCTGTCGGACGAGGGCGTTGCAAGCCTCCGACCGATCGCCGGCACGAGACCGCGCGCGGTGGACGTGGCGCAGGACGTGCAGCATGAAAAAGATCTGCTGGCCGATCCCAAGGAGATCGCCGAACATGTCATGCTCGTGGATCTGGCGCGCAACGATCTGGGGCGCGTGGCGGCCCCGGGCAGTGTGGCGGTTAACCCGTATCGCGTGATCGAGCGCTACAGTCACGTGATGCACCTGGTCAGCGGCGTCAGCGGCACGCTCGAAGCGCCGCACGATGCATTTGATTTGTTTGCGGCGGCCTTTCCCGCGGGCACTCTGGTCGGCGCGCCAAAGGTCAAGGCCATGAGTCTGATCGAGCAGGCCGAACCGGTGCGACGTGGCTGGTACGCCGGCACCGTCGGCTATTTTGGTCACGGCAATACCATGGATCAGGCGATTGCGATTCGCACGATGATTTTGCACAACGGCCGGTTCAGTTTTCAGGCGGGCGCCGGCATCGTGGCCGACAGTGACCCGCAAAGTGAATACAACGAAGTGCTCGCCAAGTCGCAGATCTTGCGTCAGGCCTTAAGCATGGCGGAGGCCGGACTGTGAACGCGCGCGTACTGCTGATCGACAACTACGATTCGTTTACCTACAACCTGGTGCAGGCGTTTCGTGCGCTGGGCGCGGAGGTGCCGGTGTATCGCAATGACAAGATTTCCGTTGATGATGCGCTGGCACTTGAGCCCACGCACCTGGTGATCTCGCCCGGGCCAGGCGAGCCCGGCGGCGCCGGCATCAGCGTTGCGGCGATCGAAGCGTTTACCGGGCGCGTGCCCATTTTAGGTGTGTGCCTCGGGCATCAGTCTATCGTCAGTGCGTTTGGCGGTGACATCGTGCGCGCGGACCGGCAAATGCACGGCAAGACCTCAAACATCGAGCACGATGGCGACGGCGTGTTCAAAGGTATCGACAGCCCGATGGAAATCGGCCGCTATCATTCGCTGATCGCGGCGCCGCCGAGTCTGCCCGAGTGCCTGCACGTCACATCAACAACCGATCGCGGTGAGATCATGGGCGTGCGTCATGCGTCGCACTGCATTGAAGGCGTACAGTTTCATCCCGAGAGCGTTTTGACGCCCGAGGGCGACACGCTGCTGAACAACTTTCTCAAGATGAGCGCAGGGTGAAAACACAATGGGCATGAGTTCATGAGCGAATCGACCAGACTATTGCGCGCGGCTCTCGAGCGTGTGCTGGAGGGCAAGCATCTGGGCGTCAGCGAGGCGCAGGACGTGCTCCGCGCACTGACCGATGAGGATGTTGCGCCGGTGCTCGGCGCAGCGCTTCTGACTGCACTGCGCGCCAAGGGAGAAACGGCCGAAGAGATTAGAGGGTTTGCCACGGCCATGCGTGAGCTCGCACGACACCCTGCCATAGGTGATACCGACGGCGCCATCGATATTGTTGGCACCGGCGGCGACGGCTCAGGCAGCGTTAACATTTCCACCGGCAGCGCGCTGCTTACTGCCGCTTGCGGCATCCCTGTGATCAAGCACGGCAATCGTTCGGTATCGAGCAAGAGCGGCAGCGCCGATGTGCTCGAAGAGCTGGGTTTGCCTATGCCGCTGGACGAACAGGGTGCGGCGAATGCGCTTGCCCACAGCGGTTTCACATTTTTGTTTGCACCGTTTTATCACCCGGCCATGAAGGCCGTGGCCCCCGTCCGCCAGGGTATGGGCATTCGCACCGTGTTCAACATCCTCGGTCCGCTGACCAATCCGGCCGCGCCGCCGTATTTGCTGATCGGCGCGTTCAGCCGCCCGATGGCCAAACTCATGGCCGAAGCGCTGTCGGGCATGCCCATCGAGCGGGCGTTTGTGATTCATGGCGAACCGGGCTGGGACGAAGCCACGCCGGTCGGGGCTTATGATCTGTTTGACGTGCGGCCCGGCAGCGTGATTCACGAGCGGCGTGATCCGCGCAACGAGAAATTTGCACGTTGCTCGCCCGAAGATCTGGCCGGCGGCGACGCAGCCTACAACGCCAAAGAGCTGCGCCATGTGCTGCGCGGTGAACTACCCGGACCGCACTACGACGCACTGGTGCTGGGCGCATCGCTGGCGCTGGAAGTCACCGGCAACAGCGCCTCGCGTCGCTCGGCCATTGCCACGGCGCGCGAAGCGATTAACGCAGGACGAGGTCGACGCGTGCTCGACGCGCTGGCCGCACTGGGTGCGTCGTCATGAGCGACTTCCTGGAGCAGATGCGCCTTGCCAGTATCGAGCGCTGCAAGCAGGCGAAAGCCGAGCGACCGCTGAGCGAGCTCGAAAGCCGTGCGCGTGAGATGCCATCGGCGCCGGCACTGCATATCAGCCCGGAGGGATTTGATGTGATTGCCGAGATCAAGCGTCGTTCGCCCGCCGAGGGGCCGCTGGCCGCAGCGGATGAAAACGTGCACCAGACCATTGCACAACGCGCGCTCGTCTACGCGCGCGGCGGAGCGTGTGCGATTTCTGTATTGACCGAACCGTCGCGCTTTGATGGTGATCTCAATCACGTGTCGGTGGCCTCGGCGGCGGTTGAATCGCTGGGCGTGCCGGTCATGCGCAAGGATTTTCTCGTCGATCCGTATCAGGTGTTTGAAGCGCGCGTGGCCGGTGCCGGCGGCGTGCTGTTGATTACCCGCATGCTTAGCGACGCGCAGCTTGGCGAGATGTTTGATGTGGCAAGCGAGCTGGGACTGTTTGTTCTGGTCGAGGCTTTTGATAAAGATGATCTGCATCGCAGCCAGGCGATTGCAACGGCGCGTCACGCCACGCCGATGGTGGGCGTGAACACGCGCGATCTGACCACGCTAAAAATCGATCCGACACGCCTCAGAGCATTGGCAGCACAGTATTTCGACAACGTGATTGCTGTGGCTGAGAGCGGTCTTGTCGAGCCCGACGATGCAGGCCGCGTCGCGAGCTACGGTTACCGCGTGGGTTTGGTGGGCACGGCACTCATGAAGTCCGCCGCGCCGATGGAGCTTCTGCAGGCCATGCTCTGGAACGGGCGCACGCAGAATATTCACATGGCGCCGGGTCACGCATGAGCGTGTGGCTGAAGGTGTGCGGCTTGACCGAGCAGGGCGCTGTGGATGCGGCGCTCGATGCCGGCGTGGACGCTATCGGCTTTGTGTTTGCCCCCTCACCCAGGCAGATCGACCTACAGCCGGCGCGCACGCTAAAAAAACACATTGCGGGGCGCGCGCAGGTGATCGCGGTCATGCGCCATCCCGCGCAGTCGCTGGTGGATCAGATTCTGCGCGTGGTCGAGCCGGACGTGCTGCAAACCGACTTTGAAGACCTCAAAGGGCTGAGCCTTCCTGCGGGCACATCCGTGCTCAGCGTGTTGCGCGGTGACGGGCGTCCCGAACCCTTGCCCGAGCGGGTTTTGTTTGAGGGCGCCGTGAGCGGCGCGGGGGAGCTGTCGGACTGGGAGCAGGCCGCTGCGCTTGCCAGGCAAACCGAAGTGGTCCTGGCCGGCGGACTGAACCCCGACAACGTGGGGGCGGCCATTACTCGGGTCCAACCATTCGGCGTGGACGTCAGCAGCGGCGTGGAGTCGCAGCGCGGCGTCAAGGACATTCAGAAAATTGAGGCGTTTGTTCGGGCGGCCAGAGCCGCAGGAGCGCTGAAAGCAGAAACAGGATCAACATCATGATGCAATACGATGCCGCCGCGCTTCGCACCTCGCTGCTTGCGGGCGAGTTTCCGGACAAGCGCGGACGCTACGGGCCGTTCGGTGGGCGCTATGTGCCCGAGACGCTGGTGCCGGCACTGGAAAGACTGGAAAATGGCATGCGCGATACGCTCAGCACGGCCGCTTTTCGCGAAGCGTTTCAAGACGAGCTGAACAATTGGGTTGGACGCCCCACGCCGCTCACATACGCCACCCGGCTCAGCGACGCGTGGGGGGCGCACGTGTGGCTCAAGCGCGAAGACCTCGCGCATACCGGTGCGCACAAGATCAACAACGCCGTCGGCCAGGCATTGCTGGCCAGACAACTGGGTGTGAAACGCATCATCGCGGAGACCGGTGCAGGACAGCACGGTGTGGCCAGCGCCGCGGCCTGCGCACGCCTTGGCATGCCGTGTCGGGTGTACATGGGCGCTGTCGACGTGGAACGTCAGGCGCCGAATGTGGATCGCATGCGTCGTCTCGGCGCCGAAGTTGTTCCTGTGACCAACGGTGATGCAACGCTGCGTTCGGCCATCGACGAGGCGCTGCGCGACTGGGTGGCCTCGCCGATGGATACCTATTATTTGCTGGGCTCGGCCGTTGGGCCGCATCCCTATCCGAAACTCGTGTGCGAGTTTCAATCGGTGATCGGTGAAGAGGCGCGCGATCAGCTCATGCAGCGCGCCGGCGTCAAAGCCGATGTGGCGATTGCCTGCGTGGGTGGCGGCTCCAATGCGATTGGCTTGTTTCATCCTCTGATCGGTGACACAGACACCGAGCTTCTGGGCGTGGAAGCCGGCGGACGTGGCACTGGACTGGGCGACAACTCGGCATCGTTGGTGTCGGGTCGCCCGGGCGTTTTGCACGGCGCTATGTCGATGCTGCTGCATGATCAGGACGGACAGATTCAGGAGACGCACTCGGTGTCGGCCGGCCTCGACTATCCCGGTGTTGGCCCCGAACATGCGCTGCTGCAAATTACCGAGCGTGCGCGCTACGTTTCAATTCGCGACGACGAAGCGCTCGACGCGCTGGACGAGTGTTGTCGCACCGAAGGCATTCTGCCGGCGATCGAAACCGCGCACGCGATGGCCGGTGCCCGTCACTACGCGCAACAACACCCGGGCGCGCACATGCTGATCGGATTTTCCGGTCGCGGTGATAAGGACCTGCCCACATTGCGCAGCCTGGAGCCGCGGGCATGAGCGGCGCAGCGATTGAGGCGGCGATCCGTTCGGCCAACAATGACAATCGTCCGGCCGTGGTCGCGTTCATGACGGCCGGGTTTCCGTCGAAAGAACAATTCGTTCAGACACTCGGACCATTGTCACAGGCCGCCGACGTGGTTGAGATCGGCGTGCCGTTTACCGACCCGATGGCCGACGGACTGACGATTCAACGTGCCAGTCACACGGCGCTTGAAAACGGTGTGTCGCTCGACTGGATTTTGAACACCGTGGCGGCGGGCGACTGGGATGCGCCGATTATTCTCATGGGCTATCTCAATCCGATGCTGGCGATGGGTTTTGACACGCTGGCCGCGCGCGCGAAAGACAGCGGCGTGTCGGGCTTCATCGTGCCGGATTTGCCGTTTGAAGAAAGCGCGCCGATGCGCGAGCCGCTGGAGAAGCAGGGCCTGGCGCTGGTGCAGCTGGTGACCCCGGTAACGCCCGCCGAACGGCTCGAGCGCCTGTGCAAGGCGAGCGGCGGTTTTGTGTACGCGGTCACCGTTACCGGTATCACCGGCGGCAGCGAAGCCGGCGCCCCTACCGGTGATGCCACGCCCGATATCGAAAGCGTCGGCGAGTATCTGGATCGCGTGCGCGCAGTCAGTCCGATCCCTGTTTGCGCAGGCTTTGGTATTCGCGGTCCCGAGCAGGTCGCGGGCCTGAGCGCGCATACTGACGGCGTGGTCGTGGGGTCGCGGTTGATCGAACTGGTCGAGTCGGGAGAAGATGCCGTGGCGTTTGTCAAAACGCTACACGTTCAACGCTAGGGGAGCATCGCCATGAGCGCGACCATGATTATCGGCAATCGGAATTATTCATCGTGGTCGCTGCGCGCATGGCTCATGGCCAAAAAGACGCCGCTTGAGTTCGACGAAACGTCGCTCGATCTCGATACGCCCGATTTTTATGCGCGAATCGACGCGCTGTCGCCGTCGAAAACCGTGCCCGCGCTGCACCTGGATGGCGACATCATCTGGGACTCCCTGGCCATCGGCGAAACTCTGGCCGAACGCTATCCCGAGGCCGGTCTGTGGCCAGACGATGCGACCTTGCGTGCATATGCGCGCTGCATTTGCGCCGAGATGCATTCGGGATTTGCGGCGTTGCGCCGCGAGATGCCCATGAACTGCCGTGCCACCGGGCGCAATGCCAATGCCAGTGAAGCAACGCTCCGTGACATTGCACGCATAAAAGACATCTGGGCCGAGTGCCGACGCCGGCGCACCTCACACGACGGCGGCTTGCTTGGCGGCTTCACCATGGCCGATGCGATGTATATCCCCGTGGCGCTGCGCTTTGTTACCTACGGCGTCGATCTCAATGCCGAGGATCAGGCCTACGTTGACTGGGTGCTGGGGGAACCGGACGTCGCGGACTGGATGGCCGGGGCGCATACCGAAACCCATGTGATCGAGGGCGAAGAAGTTGGCTGATGTGAAAAACAGCAGAGATTCAAACGTCTCGGTTGGCGTGACGCGGCGCGATTTTCTCGCGGTGTCCATCGCTGGCGCCGTTAGTCTTGCCGGTTGCTCCACCACATCCGTGTCGCCGCCAGCGGGCTCGCTGCGCCAGCGCGCCTCGACCATTGAATTTGATCGCATTGAAAAAGCCGCTGGCGGGCGTATCGGTGTGGTGGCTCTGGACCTTGCGACCGGCACGCGCGTGGCTCACCGTCCGGCTGAGCGTTTCGCCATGTGCTCAACGTTCAAATGGATACTCGGTGCACTAATCATGCAGCGCGTCGATGCCGGCAAAGAGTCGCTGGATCGCCATGTGGATTTTGGTGAGGCGCAGCTTGTCTCGTACTCGCCGGTCACCAAAAAGTTTGCGGGCGACGGCATGCGTGTGGGCGAGCTGTGCAGTGCGATGCTCACGCTCAGCGACAATACGGCGGCGAATTTGCTGCTGCAGCGAATCCGTGGTCCGGCCGGTTTCACGGCGGGCGTGAGGGCATGGGGCGATTCGATTACGCGTCTTGATCGCACTGAGCCCGAGCTCAATGAAAACAAGAAGAACGACCCGCAGGACACGACCACACCCGACGCCATGGCGCGTCTGATGCAAACGGTGCTGTTCGGGGACATACTCAAGCCGCAATCGCTGCTGCAGCTTCGCGAGTGGATGCTCGACAACCGTACCGGGCGCAATCGTCTGCGCGCGGGGCTTGGCAACATCTGGCAGGTGGGCAATCGCACCGGGACCAGCATCAATAATCAAAGCAATGATGTGGCGTTTGCCGTGTCGCGCTCGCAGGCCATGGTTGTGCCCGGGCCGCTGATTATAGTGAGCTTCGCCAACGTGCCCGACTCAATGGGCGCGGGGGCCGATGCGGTGCATGCGATGGTGGCGCGGGAGGTTGTGCGGGCGCTTGGCTAAGTCTCGGATTGGGTTGCAGTGGCATGGAATTCTGGGCGAATGCGCGTGATTCATCGCATGTCATGCGAGCCCTTGCAGGCTAGACAGCCTCACCGTCACCTCCAAGCTCCCGCAAATAATGCCGCCGCACCCAAACCATCAACAGTATCGCCGGCACACCCACTGCCAACGGCACGACAGCGACGGCATAGCGCAAGCCCTCTTCGCCAAATACCCGATCCGACAAGAAGCCAACCGTGAGCGGCCCGAGCATCCCTGCAAAACTGATGGTCATGTAATATAGCGCCACTGTCTGACCGCGAATCTGTCCCGGCGTCACGTTGAGCAACGCCGTCGCGCCGGTTGCCGAAGCCATGGCGATACCCACCGTGTTCACACCAATCAAGATCATGGCGAGCTCGGGACTCGGCATCAGAGGGATCAAAACGGCCGTGGGCACGAGAATCAGTACGCCCATCATGACGATCAAAAGCGGCCCGTCGCGTCGGCCCAGACCATAGAGCTTGTCCGATAGATAGCCCGCGATATTCACGGTCAGTGGCCCAACCGCGAGCAACACAATGCCGTTCCAGAATGCGTAGGTCTTGCCTTCCCAGCCCCACGTGCGTTCAAACACCGGGGCGTACCAGCCCTGGCTGTAGGCGGTGATGGTCATCACGCTCACCAGCATCGCGATGCCAACGTACACCGGCCAGTGCCTGCCCACATAGCGCAGCATGTCGATAAAGCGCGCGTCACCGCCGTCAGCCTTGCGCTCCTGGCGTTTGGGTTCGCGCAGAAACAAGAACAACAACGCCACCACAAGGCCCGGCAGGCCGACAGTGATAAACACCAGCTGCCACGCGTTGACCTCACCAAAAAATGGCAGCACCAGCCCCGCATTGCGGTCGGCCCAGTCCAGCACCTTTGATGCCAGCAGTGACGCTGCACCCGCACCCAGCGACAGCGCGGCGGTGTAAAACGCTATAGGTCGTCCGCGCTTGGCGGCCGGAAAGCTGTCGGAGATCATTGACATTGCGCACGGGCTCAACGTGGCCTCGCCAATGCCTACGCCGGTACGCGCCAGAGCAATATGCACAAAGTTTTTGGCCGCGCCGGTCAGCGCAGTGGCCAGCGACCACAGGCCAACGCCGGCCGCCACAATCCAGGTGCGGCGCTTGCGATCGGCCAGCCAGCCCAGCGGCAGCCCCAGCAGCGCGTAACAGATAAAGAAAAACGGGCCGAGTAGCAGTGAGATCTGAAAATCGCTCAGCGCCATGTCCGCCTTGATTGGCTCGATCAGAAGTCCCAGCACGTAGCGGTCAATGAACGAGAGTATGTAGGCAACCGTGAGCAGCAGCACCATGTACCAGGCATAGCCCGAGCTCGGATACCGCCGCATGTCTGGCTGATCGGTGGTTGGCGTGCTCATGCGGCGGGGATGTTGTAGATCACAACCAGATTGCCGTCGTGATCGACAATGCCGACTTCGCGACCCGTGCGCCCGTCGTGGGTCTCCAGGGCATCCTCTTCGAACACCTCAAGTCCCAGCGCCTTTGACCCGGCCACCACGCCGTCGATGTCAACGATATCCAGAACAATTGCGGCGCGTCGCGGCAGCGGCGCCGTGCCGAGTTTTTCGTCCTGTATCTCGGTCAGCGCCATAACGCGCGGCTGCGACGGCGTGCTCAGGATTGAAAACCGCAGCACATGCTTCTTGTCGATGCCAAACACCGGGTAGGAATACGAATCAGGCTCGGAGTCTTTTTCGAACGTGACCGACATGCCGAGCACATCACAGTAGAACTTGTAAGAACGTTCGAGATTCTGCACGCAGAAGTTGGCGCGCTGAAATCGCACCGGGTCACGTTGTGAATCACTCATTTTCAGTCTCCGGTTTACAGGGAGTCGTAAGGGCCGCGTCGCACACGGCACATTGCACTGCCGACGTTTCGATGGCTGTAGAGGCGGGCAAGGCCCTCGGGCATGGCGTCGAATCCGTCGACAATATCTTCCATTGGCTCAAGCTGCCCGCGGCGCACCCAGTCGGCGAGCGCCTGCTCGCCCTGGTCAAAATCCGCGGCATGGTTGTAAACGAAAAATCCCAGCATGGTTGCGTTGGCCACCTGCAGACGTTCGTAGTTTGTAAGTCCATAGGGCTCATCCAGCAAATACTCTGAAATGAATCCGCACAGCACGATACGCGCACCGAACGCCAGGTTCTCAAGACAGGCACAGAGCGTTTCGCCGCCCACGTTGTCAAAATACAGATCGATGCCATCGGGAGCCGCGGCGCGTATCTGCCCCTCGATGTCGCCCTTCCGATAGTCGATCGTCTCATCGCACCAGCGCTTGATGACGCCGCACTTTTGCGGACCGCCCGCAATGCCGATTACATGGCAGCCGTGAATCTTTGCCAACTGAATAACAATAGAACCCACGCCACCGGCTGCGCCGGATACCACCACCGTATCGCCTTCTCTGGGCTGCCCGCGCGCCACAAAACCGAAATAGGCCGAGAAACCGGACATGCCCAGCACGCTCACGCCGAGCGAGTACGACAGTCCGCGGTCGGGCATCTTGCGCATCTTCTCGCGCACGCTCATGCGCGAAATCTTGTAGGTCTGCCAACCGATCTGACCTTGCACGACGTCGCCCGCGGCGTAGTCGGGATGGCGACTTGCGACGACTCTGGCGACACCGCGCCCGTGTATGACATCGCCGATTGCCAGCGGCGTTTCGCCAGCCGCTGATTCACCCGACATGTACATCCGCATGACCGGCGCAAGATTCAGATACATGGTCTCCAGCAGTACCTCACCGTCGCCCGGTTCACCGACAGAACACTGGCGACGCTCAAAATCGGCGGCCTCAACGTTGCCCTGCGGGCGACGTGCCACGCACCACTGGTCGTTTATGCGTACATCACTCAAGACTAGTCGTCTTCATGCACGAGCTGATTGATCTCGTAGAAATAGCCGTCAGGATCGAACAGCGACAATCCGAGGAAGTGTTTCATCTTGCCGTTGGCCCCACGCGTAGACCACTCGTGCGGCGCTGAGTGCACATGCGTGCCCATCTCGAGTGCGCGCTCATGCGTGAGCTTCACATCTTTTGAGGCCACGACAAATGTCGGATTGCCGTAGGTGATGCTGGTGGGCACCGGGGGTGCGGGCATGGGCGGATCAATCCAATGCAGGAGTCCGATCATGCCGATCTCGGGATGTTCGCATTTCATCATCACAAGATGCGTTTTGTCGCCCGCCTTGCCCGCGGCCAGTCCTTCGCCCGAAAGAATAAACTCGCTGTCGTAATAGGTGCTCATGCCCATCACGTATTCGTACCAGCGTTTGGCGATCGTCATGTCGCGCACCATGAGTGTGGTGCGCTTGACGATGTTGCGAACGGACTCTTCAGACGTGCTCATGATTTGGATCCAGAATTCAGGTTGCGGGTGTTCGGCTACCGACCTTCGGTTACAGCTTCAATCGGCATAACGTCGCCGGTACAAAGATAAATGGATTGGCGCCGCAGGAAACGCGTCAGACCGCTCGGACCAACTCGGGAAGGACCAAGACCGGACAAACCAAATGCCGATTTTTCCGTTTCGAACAACATGGTCGTCATGCCGGCGTCGTTGACGCTGATGCCGCCAGCCTTGAGTTGCCTGGCCACACGCTGGGCATCGCCGATGGTTGGGCCGAATACGGCGCCGGACAATCCATAGGTGCTGTCGTTGGCAAGTCGGATCGCCTCGTCTTCGTGATCAAACGCCATGACCGGCATGATCGGGCCAAACGTTTCTTCCGTCATCAGCTGCATGTCGTGAGTGACGCCGCTGACAACGGTTGGTTTGATCCACAAGCCGCCACCGAGGCGTTCAATCTTGCCGCCGGTATGCACCGTCGCTCCTTTGGCGATGGCATCGTGTATCTGCGCTTCAATAATGTGCGCCTGCTGTTCAAAAATCAGCGGGCCGATGATGCCTTGCTCGATATCGGGATAGCTCAGGGGGAGCGCAGCAGCTTTGGCGCTGAGCTTGTCGACAAAGGCGTCGTGCTGGGCGGCGTTGACGTAAATGCGTTCAATGGACTGGCAGGCCTGACCGGTGGCGATGACCGAGGCGCGCAGCAACGATGTGCAGGCTCGATCAAGATCGCTGCCTGCCAGAACCACCGCCGCGTCCTTGCCGCCGAGTTCAAGAAACGCCGGGATAAATTGCTGCGCGGCCGCCTCCAGCACCTTGCGGCCCGTGCGCACGCTGCCGGTAAACGCTACGGCGTCGACGTTCGGGATCAGTGCTGCCCCGGTTGCGCCGTCGCCGGGACAGAAGCTGAGCACATCGCGCAACTCGGGCACGTCGTTGACGGCCTGAGCCGCGGCTGCGGCAAAGCGTGGCGTGACTTCGCTTGGTTTGATCAGCACGGCGCAGCCGGCCAAAAGCGCAGGGATGGCATCGATAAACGACAGCAGCAGCGGAAAATTCCACGGTGAGATCACGCCAACAAGCTCATAGGGATGAGCGGTCTGCTCGATATCAACGCCGGGCAGACTGGAGGGTGCCGTCACCGCGGGTATGAGCTGTGGCGCCGCGTCGCACCAGCGATCAAGGCTTCGCTTCAGGCCGCCGACCTCGCCGCGCGCGAGCGTACCGCGACCGGTGTCTGTCGACAGCGCCGCGCCGATGGTTTGTTCGTGTTGGCCGATCTGACGCTGAAACTCACGCAGCGCCGCGACGCGTTTGACCACACCGATTTCGCGCCACCGCGCTTGAGCTTGACGCAATGAGCGCGCCATTGTCGCCAGATGAGCGGCCGATGTGGCCTCAAATGAGTAATCGAATTGCCCGGTACGCGGATTGCGCGTCTGCAGTATGCGCCGTTCAGTCATATCTGCGCTCAGTGCTCACATGCTCGGCCGCGTTACCGAGTTGGATTCCATAAAGCAGGTCGCCAACAGCCATTTGAGATTAATGCCCACGCGTTCGGCGTCGGGCTCAACGAACGCATAGCCATGCTCCTTGCTGCCTTCGTCCACTTTTTCGCTGACGTAAATGACCAGCGAGTCGCGTGTAAACACGCCCTTATAGTTATTGATGGGCCAGTCAACCTGCCACAGCGTAATGCCGATTTCGCGTGAGGGGTCTTCGTCTGTCATGAACCAGTGCGTGGCACCGCGGTCGTGCAGCACGATGCCGTCGTAACGTGTGTAGGGTATGTCACGGCCGCCACCGACACCGGGCATATCCACATAGCATTCAAATTGTCGGGCTCGATGAAACTCAAGCGCGCCTGCGCCCTCTGCAGACGGATACCACCACAGTTGCTGTTGCCCAAGAATAATGGACTGCGGCATATCGTCGGGGCAGGCGCCTGCCCGCTGTGCACGAAACTGCTGTGGTTCGCGCGACCAGGTGTAGCGACAGGGTGCGCCGTCGTCGCCGGTGAGCGTCATCGTCACCTGCCCGAGGGCGTCGTCATGTCCAAGCTGCGCGCGGAGCATCGTGGGCTCTGACGCCGTATTGTCTCCCGGCGTGCTAAGACGCACGTCGAAGGCCGCGGCAGGCTCCGGCAGATCCTCGATGTCAATGCGCCGTCGAGCATGGCGCAGTGTCTCATCGACGCCGGTGCGTCCTTCAAAATAGGTCTGATTGTTGTTGTCGTAAATGCCCGGCAGCATGGTGGCGATCACCGCCAGGTCGCGCTCGGAGGGAAGACTGTCCTCGCCCTGTGCCCACGCCTGGTGTACCACGGCGGCGACCGCTGCAATAAATAGTGCGCGCTTTATCATCGTGACAGGCACCTCAGGTCTGGAAAAATTCAAGTGGAAAACCGTTTGGGTCGTCCACAATAGCCGTGCGCGCATGAGGAAGGAAAGGGCTGCTTCGGCGTTGCGCGGGTTGTCGGATGGTTGCGCCGTGCTTCTGTGCACGATCTAGCACCTCATCGAGATCCGAGGTCGGGAATGACCACATGACCATGCCACGACTCGGTGGACCCAGCGTAGGCGCAGGGCTTGGGATCGCAGCGTCGCCGTGTTCGAGCAGCACGAGGTAGCCGGTGTTGGCGCCCGGCGCGAACAATTGGATAAAGCGTTCGGGTGTGCCCTCTTTTTGCCGCAGTCCCGAGTTATCGCCGACGGTCATGGCCATGTCGCGACGGCATTCAAAGCCCAGCGCTTGAGTAAAAAACGCCACCAGAGCGTCGGCGTCTTTGGTGCACCTTGCCGAGTAGGCCGCTGCACCGATGTCGCCATCGATGGGTCCTACGGGGACAAACACGCCGGGTCGTTGCACACCCAGAAGAAACACGTTCTCCGCAGCCGGAAAGTGAATTTCGCCCGAGACATACACCTCACCGTTGGGGCCGGCAAACTCGAGCTCCTTGAGGCCAACGGTGGATTTGACGCCGATGTTGGCCATGCGCTGGTCGCGCTCGGCGATATTGGCCATTGGAAAGCCAATGGACAGTCCACCGAGATAGTCACCCAGCACGCTGGGACGAACCACAGCCTGCTGCTGTGTCACCGCGATGGTTCGAATCTGCACATTGCGTACATCACCCGGTCCCAGATAACAGCGCGCACTCCAGTCGCCGCACTCGCCAAGTCCGAGGTAGTCGGTACTCGCCCTGCAGTGCGCCGCGTCCAGCGAATCGCCGACCTGTTGTTCAAGGCCTGCGGTCAGTGTCTGATGAAGACCGTCCAGGTCCGCGGTAACGTAGGTAATGGTATGCAGCGGACCCACCAGTGCGTCGGCGGGGCGGCTTTTGGCAACGAAAATATCTTCGGACATGGCGTGCTCTCGATGTCGGTTGCGTTCAGACAGAATCCACTAACAGGACTTCAACGTCGGCGAGGCCTTCCCGCAGTTTCTTGATTTCGGCGTATTCGTCGGATTCCCAGAAGCCGAGCGCGGTTTGTCGATCCGGCCACTTTGAAATCGCGACCGACGTGTATCCCTCAAGGGAGCCTTCAAGCAGCGTGGCACCGGGCGCCACAAGCAGATACTCGCCACCGTGTTTGGCGCAAAGCTCGGCGGCGGCCGCGCCGTAGCCCGCACGGAATTTGTCGCGGTCGTGAATCTTTGCCGCAATAATCATGAATGTAGCCATGGGAACCTCGTTGTTCAGGCGCTTAAAAGTTGTTGGATCTCAACCGCCACATCGTCAGCCTGCTGCTGCAGAAAACCCGGACCCCAGTCCGGTTTGTCTTTCAGCGTGCCGTTGCGCAGGTAAGGTGCCGAGCGCGGCGTCATCTCGTAGAGGTCGTCGCGCGGGTTGAGAATGGTCAGGGGATGATGCAGCGCGTTCAGTGCATCAGGAAACTCATCGTTGTAGGCAAACACGGCGCGATGGCCCCAGCCGTAGCCTTCACCTGCGCGCAGTATTTCGGCAAATGTCGTGGCTAGCGACTCTAGCGACGTCGTATCGCCGCGGTTGCGCAGCAGCATCTCCCAGAGCGAGCGGAAGCGAGTGCCGGTGGTGTCGAGGTCAATATGCCCGATGCTCTTTTCGATGGCCGCGATTTCCGTGTCGGTCAAAATGGCGGCCGAACACAACACGATGCGCGCCACATCCGCGGGGCGCTGCGTCGCCATGGCGACCGCGATTTTCGCCCCGGCGTGTATGCCGAAAAGATCGATGCGTCCATCAAACGTAAGCAGTTCGAGCTCATCGACGACTCGCCACATGGCGTCGGCGTAGGCGGCCGCATCGATGGGTTGTGGAGGTGGATCGGATTCGCCATAGCCGGGGAAGTCCGGGGCGATGGCCGTACGATCGGTGCTGACTGCCTCGATCAACGGCTGCAGTCCACGACTGGACTGGGGAAACATATGCAGGCACAGAAGCGGCCGTGCCCGGGCGCTATCGCAACGCGCGGCTCTCAGGTGGATCTGTCCGTAGACACCATCGATGAATTCACGTTTGGCTGTGGGCATAGGCTAAACATATATGTGCAGAAAATCTGCGAATATGTATAGATGCTCGCACAGTGGGCATATCCCCGCAACTCGACCGCTGCGGCATTGCGCCTAGTTGGCAAATTCAAACGCGCAGTCGATATCAAAGTCCTGCGCCAGCGTGGCCAGCGCCTGGCGATGCTCTTCCTGATGCGCTTCGATCCGGTCGCTGGGCCCTACAACGCCGATCACCATGAGTTCACGCGACACGGACGCACGCACGGCAATACATACCGCACCGATTCCGCGTACATACTGGTCGCAACGACAGGCCGTTCCGCGCGTCGCCAGTTCTGCGGCCACGTCGTTAAACACCTTCACACGTTGGGCGCGCTCGGCTTCATCACTGGAGTAGTTATCCAGATGGCGTTTTTGCTCGGCCTCGGGCAGCCCCGCCAACAGCACCATGCCGGTTAGCGTGCTCACCAACGGCATCGCGGTGCCGACTTTCACACTGACGCCAACGGTGTGCTTGCATTCAAGACCGTGGATGATCTTGGTTTTCTCGCCGCGACGTCGACTGAGATTGACCGTTTCCTTGGTCGC
>CAZXCL010000066.1:0-23913 GCA_964639265.1 uncultured Gammaproteobacteria bacterium
CGATTCCAGATAAGGGCGCATAATCTTCTCGACTCGACATACTTTCGCATACTCGACAAGTCTTCTTGGCTTCGGCTTGTGTTTGTCGCTGTACAGGCTTAGTGCCTCGAGCACAGTATCCATGCCGATTTTGTTTCGGTACTTGAAGCAGTCCGCGAGTGTTTTTTCTGGGCTGTATACACGTAGGGTTGTTCTATCGATCTGGTGGGTCTTTATCCCTGCTGTGAAGGCTGGCCCTGAGAACCAATAGAGATGGATCGGTGGATATTCCAGTCTGGGCGGTTCGCTCCCTCGCGCAACCGCGACGTCGACCTTGTGCGGAATCTGGGTGGTCATGTCGTGGAAATGCAGCGCAGAGATCAGGCAAATGACACCCTTTGGGATTTTGCTAGCGACCGTCACCAGATCCGGGTCTGAGAGCGGCGAAAGTTCAGCGAGGCGATAGAGACCTCGATCCAGGCGCTCAAGGATGCCAGCGTCGCGCATGGCATACAGCGTGCGCGGGTGAACGCCACTATCGATCGCGTCTTTGGTTCGCAGGATTCCACCGCTACGCCGAAAAACATGGCGGGCCGCTTCCACTCGTTTTTGATTTGCCGTTTGCATCTCTGGATAAACATACCAGCATTTGTCAATAATTGCTGGTATTTTTATCCATCTTTGATTGTAGAATGTAAAGAGTGTCTGGAAACGCGCGGTTAAATTGACAGCTTCCGACACCCAGCGCTACTGTGGGGACCAAAACAAACGTTTGGCGATGTCCCAAACGCCATAGCTAAATAACAATAATCACAATCGAGGCAGGTCATGATCGTTGCCCTCCAACGCGCCCATATGGCGCTTGCGTCCGTCGCTGCAGCCGTTGCGCTGAGTTCTTCTAACGCGGTTCTGGCCCAGTCGCCCGACGTGGTCGGTCAGTGGGGCCCGGTGATGTCCTGGCCACACGTGGCGGTCTCGATGGCGAATCTGCCCGATGGTCGTATCCTGACCTGGTCGGGATCGGAGCGACGCACGTGGCCGTCCACGGAGCAAACCTACAGCGGTACATGGGACCCGGCGACCAACGAGTTCGTTGAGTATTTCTTTGAAGGCCACAACATGTTTTGCGCGCATTTGGCCATGACCGAAGAGGGCGGCGTGTTCGTCAACGGCGGGCGCAACTCGGGCAACAGTCCGTGGACCAGTCTGTTTAACTACACCGACAACGCCTGGGAAGTGCTGCCCAACATGGCCAGCGGCGGGCGCTGGTATCCGACGACGCTTGCGCTTGGCGACGGCACAATCATGACCGCCATGGGCAACTCGTCCAACGTGCGCAATCCGGATCTTTGGGATCCTGCGACCGGCTGGCGCGTGCTCAACGGCATCGACTTCATCAGCCTGCGTCAGAACAACAACGAGATTCGACGCGAAAACGTTTTTCCGCTGCTGAGCCTCACGCCGAGCGGCGAGGTGTTCCACTTCTGGGACGTCGAAGAGAACCACTTGATTGACGCCAGCGGTAACGGCACGGCGCGTACCGCCAACCCGCTCACCGATGGCGTCAATCATGCTGGTGGCATTCAGGTGAATTATGACATTGGCAAGCTGCTGATCAGTGGCGCCAACGACGGCAGCTGGGGCGGTAACTCGTCTGCGATTTTCCCGGATGCGTTCACCGTTGATCTGAACGGCTCCGCACCGGTCATCGAATCCACCAACCCGATGAGCTTTCCGCGCAAGTTTCACCAGATGATTCCGCTGCCGACCGGCGAAGTGCTCGTGGTAGGCGGCAACACGACCGGCGCCAAGTTTCAGGACAACGGCAGCGTGATGCCGGCGGAAATCTGGAGCCCGGACAGCGGTCAGTGGCGCACCGTGGCGGCGCTGACCGTGCCGCGTGACTATCACTCCACCGCGTTGCTTTTGACGGACGGACGGGTAATCACTGCCGGCGGCGGCTATCACCCCGGCAACCCGAATTCGCCGGGTACGCATCAGGACGCGCAGATCTACTCGCCGCCCTACCTTTTTGACAGCAACGGCAACCTCGCGTCGCGGCCGCTGGTCACAAGCGCCAGCGGCGTCGTGACGCTTGGCAACGCGCTGAACGTGAGCACGCAGGGTGATATCGCTTACTTCAGCCTGATCAAGATGTCGGCCACGACGCACGCGCTGAACACCGGCGCGCGGCAGTATCGACCGCAGTTCACGGCCACCGGAACCAACACCTATCAGATCGACGTGAACCCCAATCCAAACGTTTCGGTGCCCGGCTACTGGATGCTGTTTGCCGTTGACACCAGTGGTGTGCCATCCGTGGCAAGTGTAATTCGCATCGCGCGCGACGGCGCGGCGGACGGCGGCGTTCGCAATCTGGCCCCAGGGGGAAGCGCGAGTCAGTCCTCCACCTATCCAAGCGGGCTGAGCTTTGAGGCGGCCAACGCAATCGATGGCAACACGGATGGGCAAAGCGTGTCCGGTTCAATCACGCATACGCAAAACGATGTGAATGCATGGTGGGAAATCGATCTGGGCGCGGTCTACGACCTGACCAACGTGCGCCTGTGGAATCGCACCGACTGCTGCGCGTCACGTCTGGCCGATGTTCACGTGCTGGTGTCCGATGCGCCGTTTGTGTCCACCGATCTTGCGGGCACGCAGGCTCAGTCGGGCGTCAGTGATTTCTTCGAAGCCGGTGCAGCGGGACGCACAACGGACGTGGCCATCAATCGAACCGTTCGCTACCTGCGCGTGCAGCTCGGCGGTCGCAACTTTTTGCAACTGGCCGAGGTGCAGATTTTCGGCGACGACCTCGTTGAGGAGTTGGTCAACGTCGCACCGCTTGGCACGGCCGCACAGTCATCCACCTATGTATCGGGTTTGAGCTTCGAGGCGGCCAACGCCATCGACGACAACACGGCCGGCAACAGCACCTCTGGCTCGATCACGCACACGCAAAACGATGCACAGGCCTGGTGGGAGCTCGATCTGGGCAACACTTTCGAGATCGACAACATTGTGCTGTGGAATCGCGCGGACTGCTGCGCGAGCCGTCTGTCCAATTTCCACGTGCTGGTGTCCGACACGCCGTTTACGTCCACTTCTCTCGGCCAGACGCAGGCTCAGGCGGGTGTCACCGATATCGCCTATCCGGGCACCGCGGGCCGCACGACGCAGCTGGCCGTTGGCCGAAGCGGTCGTTACGTGCGCGTGCAGCTGGCAGGCACGAACTACCTGCAGCTGGCTGAAGTGCAGGTGTTCGCACCGGGCGGGCCGCGATTGACGCCGCTGCCGGTGGCGCCGAGCGCCAACGGCGCGCAGGTGAGTTTTGATGTGCAAACGCAGGGCGGGGCCAGCGGCACCCAGTACAGCTGGAACTTCGGCGACGGTTCGGGCGATACGCCAGCCTCATCCAGCTCGGCGATCACCCACACCTACACCTCGCCCGGCCGCTACGTGGTCAGCGTGACGGCGATCAGCCCGTCGGGTCTTGAGACGCGCGAGACTTTTACGCATGTGGTGCATCGTCCGCTGACCGGAACCCGTCCAAAGGCCTCCAGCGGAATAGCGGAGCTGGCTGCTCGAGCCCAAGTGTGGGTGGTCAATCCGGACAACGATTCGGTGAGCACCTTTGCAAGTTCAAACCCGGGTCCTGCCACTCAGGTACAGGTGGGTCGCGAACCGCGCGCGCTCGCGGTGGCGCCGGACGGCACGGTCTGGGTCACGAACAAGGCCGATGCCACCATCAGCGTTGTGAACCCGGCCACCTACAGTGTGACGCGCACGATTGGATTGCCGGCACATTCCCAGCCGCACGGGATGGTCTTTAGCGGCGGCTCGGCCTATGTTGCGCTCGAGGCCGCGGGCCAGGTAATTCGACTTGCTGTGGCCAGCGGCAGTCAAACCGGTCAGGCCAACGTGGGCGCTACGCCGCGTCACCTGGCCGTCGATGCCAACGGTCAGCTGTTTGTATCGCGCTTCATCACGCCGCCGGTGCCCAACGAGCACACGAGTGCGCCGTCGGTCGGCGGCCCGGTGGGTGGCCAGGTGGTCAGGCTTGATCCGCAGTCGATGACGGTCATCTCGAACATCGTGTTGCGCCACATCGATCGTGACGCGTCAGAACATGAAGGGCCGGGCCTGCCAAACTACATTGGACCGATGGCCGTGTCGCCGGACGGCACGCAGGCGTTCGTGCCGTCCAAGCAGGACAATATCCTCGCTGGCGCATTGCGCGGTGGCGACGGCATGACCTTTGATCAGACCGTTCGCGCCGTGACCTCGCGTGTGGACATGGGCACGATGAGCGAAGATCTCTACGCGCGCATCGATCATGACAATGCCAGTGTTGCCAGCCATGCGGTATTCGGGCGCTACGGTGTGAGCCTGTTCACCTCGCTGGAAGGCAATCGCCAGATCGCCATCTCTGATGCCACCACCAACCTTGAGTACGCACGCTTCGACGTCGGGTTGGCGCCGCAGTCGCTCGCGCTTTCCGACGATGGCCAGCGTCTGTACGTGCACAACTTTATGGCACGCAGTGTGGGCGTCTACGACGTCAGTCGCGTGGTCGAGAATGGCGAGCCAGTCGTGACCGAAATCGCCGTTGTGCCAACGGTGATGTCCGAGGCACTGGCCGCGCCGGTGCTGCGCGGCAAACAGCTTTTCTATGACGCGCGTGATGATCGTCTGGCCGCGCTCAACTACATGAGCTGCGCATCGTGTCACAACGAAGGCGGCGATGACGGTCGTGTGTGGGATTTCACATCACTGGAAGAGGGTCTGCGTAACACGACGACGCTGCGTGGCAAGGGCGGGTTGGCGCACGGCCTGCTGCACTGGACCGGCAATTTCGACGAGGTGCAGGACTTCGAAGGCCAGATACGTGATTTCGCCGGTGGCCTCGGCCTCATGAGCGATGCCGACTTTTTCAGCGGCACACGCGCTGTGCCACTGGGAGATCCCAAGGCGTTTTTGAGTGACGATCTCGATGCGCTGGCGGCCTATCTGGCCAGCCTCGAAGACTCGCCCCTGAGTCCAGCGGCCTCTGCCGACGGCTCTCTGAGCAGTCAGGCTCAGGCCGGTCAGGCGCTTTTTGCGCAGGCAGGTTGCGCGACGTGCCACAGCGGTGATCAGTTTACCGACTCGATGCTGCACAACATTGGCACCATCACGAGCGCAAGCGGCCAACGTCTGGGCGGCACCCTCAACGGTATCGACACGCCAACACTGCTCGGCCTGTTTGCCACGGCACCGTATCTTCACGACGGCTCCGCGCAGACCATCGAAGCGGCGATCGCGGCGCACGACGGCGTCACGCTCAGCAGCACCGAGCGTGCATCGGTGGCGCGTTATCTGGACGAGCTGCGCCCGGGCGCGCAAACGCCGCCTCCAACCGGCGACGAGCTGCTGGTCAACGGTGAGCTTGAAGCGGGCCGCACAAGCGGCTGGGGCACCGCCTCGCTCAACGGCTGGTCGAGCACCAACCCGATTGAAGTCTGGGCGAGCGGTCATGCCGGTATCGCCACACAGGACGGCGGCAATCTGGTCGAGATTGATTTCAACGGCGCGGGCGCCATCGATCAGCTGTGGCAGGACGTGGCCACGACGTCCGGTGCGACGTATGAACTGGCCTTCCTGATGCGCGCCCGCGGCGGTGCCATCAACAGCGCCGATGAGTCGATCTGCGTGTCGTGGCGCGGGGCGGCGGTGCAGCCGAGCTGTTTCACCGCGTCGGCTGTCGGCGTCTGGTCCCAGCACTCGGTTACCGTGACCGGAAGCGGTGGTCTGGATCGACTCATGTTCAGCGAGTCGAGTGAACCCGGCGCCAGCGACGGCACCGGGCCGCTGCTTGATCGGATTTCGCTGCGCGGTGCGGCGACCGTCGCACCGGTGGAGCGTTTAACCAACGGCGCGCTGGAGGCAGGTCGTGCTGCAGGATGGGGAACCGTGGCGGCGCTGGATGGCTGGGGCAGCACCAATCGCGTTGAAGTGTGGGCCAGCGGCCATGCCGGTATCAGTTCGCTCGACGGCGGCAACATTGTTGAGATGGATTTCAACGGCGCAGGTGCAGTGGATGATCTGTGGCAGGACATCGACACGGTCGCCAGCGCTAGCTACACGCTGACGTTCAGCATGCGCTCTCGCAGTGGCGCGTTTACCTCGGCCAGTGAAATGGTGTGTGTAGAGTGGCGCGGTGCGCCAGCCGGGCAGGGCTGTTTCACGGCGGCGAGTGCGGGCCAGTGGACCGAGCACACTCTTACGTTGACGGGCAGTGGTGGGACAGATCGGTTGCGCTTCAGCGAATCGACCCAGGTTGGCGCGAGCGAAGGACTTGGCCCGATGCTCGATCAGATTTCTTTGATGGGTCCACCCTGAAGCCCACCGCGATGGTTTGATCTTTAGTCGTCGGGAAGCTTCGCGTGCGGCTTGATTGCCTTGAGAAGCTCACGAAACACCTTCGGCCCCCCAGCCACGATGGTCTCGCTCTTGCGATAGTTCTCACCGCCTTCGAAGTCGCTGATCAACCCACCGGCTTCTCGAATCAGAAGCTCACCGGCGGCGGTGTCCCAGGGCTTGAGGCCAATCTCCCAAAAACCGTCGAGCCGACCTGACGCGACGTAGGCCATGTCCAGCGCCGCCGAGCCGGGGCGACGAATGCCCGCCGCCTGCTCACTGATGTCCTTGAGCATGGCCCAGTAACGATCGGCCCATTCGCCAAACACGCGATACGGAAAACCTGTGCCAAGCAGCGAACCGGTCAGACCCCGTCGCGCCGTGACGCGAATCTTGCGCCCGTCGAGCTGCGCGCCGTCGCCCCGCGTGGCGGTAAACAACTCCTGACGCAGCGGATCGTAGACCAGGCCGGCGACCAGCTTGCCTTTGACCTCGCACGCAATCGAGACGCAAAACTGCGGAAAGCCGTGCAGGTAATTGGAGGTGCCGTCCAGCGGATCGATGATCCAGACCACGTCGCCTTCGCCGCTTACGCCGGACTCCTCACCCAGGAACGCGTGATCGGGATAGGCCTCACGCACCACCTCGATGATGGCTTCCTCGGCGTTGCGATCGATCTGCGAGGCAAAGTCGTTTTTGCCCTTGGTCTCGATGGTCAGCGAATCGAGATTTTGCATGCCGCGCACGATGATGCTGCCGGCACGGCGGGCGGCTTTGACACCGATATTCAGGAGCGGTTGGGACATAGCGTTGCGGCCTTGTATATAAGCGTGCGGTAGAATACAGAATGACTGCGGCAAGCTAAAGGCGAATCGATTGAAACTTGAGGACGTGTGCATTGTGCTGGTGGGCACCACCCACCCCGGCAACATCGGGGCCACCGCGCGGGCGATGAAAACCATGGGCATGACTGACCTGCGGCTCGTGACCCCGCGTCACTTTCCCCATGACGATGCTACGGCCCGCGCGTCGGGCGCTGATTCGGTGCTCGACGTGGCCACGGTCCACGAGACGCTTGACGACGCGTTGACCGGCGTGTCGCGAGCGTTTGGCTCCAGCGCGCGGCTGCGCTCGCTGCCCTGGCCGATCCGCGATCCGCGCGAAACCGCCCTGGCCGTGCGCGACATGCCCGATGGTCAAAAGGCCGCCTTGGTGTTCGGGCGCGAAAAAACGGGCCTTACCAACGAGGAGCTTGAGCGCTGCCACGCGCTGGTCAATATCGACACCAACCCTGAGTTTTCGTCGCTGAATCTGGCCATGGCGGTGCAGGTGCTGGCCTACGAGACCCGAGGTGCGCTGGTGACCCCAGCGCCCAAGGGCCCCGAAGAGCCCGAAGCACGCCCCGCCACTGGCGACGAAATGCAGTATTTCTACGAGCATCTCGAGCGCGTTATGTTGGCCACAGGTTTCCTAAATCCGAAAAATCCGCGACACTTGATGCGTCGGATCAAGCGCCTGTTCAACCGCGCCTATCCCGACCACAACGAAGTCAACATTTTGCGCGGTCTTTTGAGCGCCATGGAGAGACATCTTGGTTAAAGCACAGCGATCCCCCTCCGACAACGTCGCCACGTTTATCCCGCCGGCGCTGTATTTTGACTACGCGGCCACGACCCCGGTCGATCCGCGTGTGGCCCAGCGCATGGCCGAGTGCCTGACGGTCGACGGCATTTTTGGCAATCCGGCCTCGTCGCATCAGGTGGGTCGTACCGCCAAAGGGCAGGTCGAGCTGGCGCGTCGTGACGTTGCGGCGCTGGTCAATGCCAACGCCCGCGAGATAGTCTGGACCTCCGGCGCCACCGAATCGAACAACCTGGCACTGCAGGGTGCGATGCATTACGGCGCAGCCCGCGGCGGTCGTCACATTATTACGGCGCGCACCGAGCACAAGGCGGTGCTCGATACGTGCAAGCAGCTGCAGTCCGAAGGCTTTGACGTGACCTACCTGCTGCCCCAGGCCAACGGCCTGATTGATCCGCAGGCAGTGGCCGATGCCATTCGTGATGACACGGTCATCGTGTCGATCATGCATGTGAACAACGAGATTGGCGTGGTGCAGGACATCGAGGCCATCGGCAACATCTGTCGCAAGGCTGGCGTCATGTTCCACGTGGATGCGGCCCAGAGCGCCGGCAAGGTGCCCATCGACCTCGAGGCGCTGCCGGTATGTCTGATGAGTTTCTCAGCGCACAAGATTTACGGACCCAAGGGCATCGGCGCGCTGTACGTGTGTTCGTCACCGCGCACCAATCTGGCGCCGATCATCCACGGCGGCGGCCACGAGCGCGGACTGCGTTCCGGTACGCTCGCTACGCATCAGATTGTGGGCATGGGCGAGGCCTTCAAAGTGGCCGCAGAGCACATGGACGAGGAGTGCGCGCGGCTCGACGCGTTGCGCCAGCGTCTGTGGGCCGGCATTGAAAAACTCGGCGGCGTCCGCATGAACGGGCATGAGGCACGACGCGTCAACGGCATATTGAACATCAGCATCGAGGGCGTGGAAGGCGAGAGCCTGCTGTTTGCCCTGCGTCGTCTGGCGGTGTCGAGCGGATCGGCCTGTACCTCCGCGACCGCTGAGGCGTCTTACGTGCTGCGCGCGTTGGGCCTGTCCGACCAGCTGGCACAGAGCTCGCTTCGCTTCAGCGTGGGCCGGTTCACGACCGAGCAGGACGTGGATGAGGCCATCAAGCTTCTTCATACGGAGATCCCGCGGATTCGTGCGCTGAACAACTACAGTGATCCGGTCGCGCGCTAGGGCGGACGTGATAAGTATTCAAGATCAGGATGTTATAATCAGTTCATTATGGAAATGCTAAGTTACAACGCGCTCGTGGAAGACCACTTCCGCAACCCGCGAAACCCGGCCGGTGGACCCTGCGATCGGGCCGTCTGCGGCCGGGCGGGCAGCGTCGAGCGCGGCACGTGGATCGAGTTCCAGCTCACGATGGATGAGGACGACGCCGTCGAAAGCGCGACGTTCCGCGCCTATGGTTGCCCTCACACGATTGCGCTGTCGTCATGGCTGACCGAATATCTGCCGGGACGAAAGCTGTCGGACAACTTCATGCTCGATCGTCACGTTATCACTGAAGCGCTTGATCTTCCTGTGGAAAAACTCGCCAGCGTGCTGGTGGCTGAAGATGCGCTGCGCGCCTGCGCGGCCAAACAGGAGGCCTGCAATGGCGCTTAATCTGACCGCCGCCGCGGCTGCCCGCGTCGGCGAGCGCCTCGAGGCGCGGGGCAAGGGCATTGGACTGCGCATCGGGATCACCAAAACCGGCTGTAACGGCTACGCCTATCTGGTGAACTACGCCGACGAAGTGGCTGAAAACGACGAGGTTTTTGAGTCTCAAGGGCTCAAGATCGTGGTCGACCGCGACGCGCTGGCGCTGATCGACGGAACCGAGGTCGATTTTGTGAAAAATGGTCTCAACGAAGCCTTCCAGTTTCGCAATCCCAACGTGGCCGGTGAGTGCGGCTGCGGCGAGAGCTTCAGCGTCTAGAAACGCCCGTTCTGGCGGTGCTGACAAACGATTGCACCACGGCCCCTTAAAAGCGTAAAATCATGGGGTTGTGGCATCGGCTGCGCCCTTTACTTAAACCTGCGCCGCAGGCCTGCGGTCGCACCGTCCCGACAGAACAACCAGAAGCCGCCTTGGATCGCCGCGACCAGGCGGTTTTTTATCACAGGCGGCTGACCGGAGGATCCGATGGCGATCGAACGCACACTTTCAATTATCAAACCCGATGCCGTGGCCAAAAATGTCATTGGCGACATTCTGGGCCGTTTCGAAAAAGCTGGCCTGAAAATCGTTGCTGCCAAAATGACGCACCTGAGCAAGGAAGAGGCCGAAGGGTTTTACGCCGTGCACGCCGAGCGTCCGTTCTTCAACGATCTAGTATCGTTCATGATTTCGGGTCCGGTCATGATTCAGGTCCTCGAAGGCGAGGGCGCCATCCTGAAAAACCGCGATCTGATGGGCGCCACGAATCCGGCCGAAGCCGATCCGGGCACCATCCGCGCCGACCACGCCAACTCGATCGATGCCAACGCGGTACATGGTTCGGACGCGCCGGAAACCGCCGCGGTCGAAATCAAGTATTTCTTCGGCGACGACGGCGTCTGCCCGCGCACGATCAGCTAGGGCTCGATCGCGGTGAGCTCATCCAGCGCACAAGTCTCGAACCGGGACAACTTACTCGGCATGCCGCGTGCCGCGCTCGAGGCGTGGTTTGCCGAGATGGGTGAAAAGCCGTTCCACGGTCGTCAGGTCATGCGCTGGATGCACGAGCGCGGCGTCGACAACTTTGACCAGATGACCGACATCTCCAAATCGCTGCGTGCTCGACTCAACGAGCGCGCAGCGGTGACGGTGCCGCCGGTCATCTCCGATCGCACGGCCACCGACGGCACGCGCAAGTGGCTGTTTGACGTTGGTGCCGGACAGGCGGTCGAAACCGTCTACATCCCTGAGCCCAAGCGCGGCACGCTGTGCATTTCATCGCAGGTGGGCTGCGCGCTGGATTGTTCGTTCTGTGCCACGGGCGCACAGGGCTTCAACCGCAATCTGACCACGGCCGAGATTATCGCCCAGGTGTTCCACGCAGCACGCACGCTGCACGACCCGAATGCGACGAGACGGGCTGTTACCAATGTCGTGTTCATGGGCATGGGCGAACCGCTGGCCAACTACCGCGAGGTGCTGCCGGCCCTGAACATTCTGCAAGATGATTTTGGCTACGCGCTGTCGCGACGTCGCGTTACGGTCAGCACCTCGGGCCTGGTCCCCCAAATCGACAAGATGGCCGAGCAGGCCAACGTGGCGCTGGCGGTGTCGCTGCACGCGCCCACCGACGAGCTGCGCAACGAGCTGGTGCCGATCAATCATCGCCACAACATCAAGACGTTGCTCGACGCCTGCTGGCGTTACGCGAAGAACACCGGCGCGCAGTCCATTACGTTTGAATACACCTTGCTCGAGGGCGTGAACGATTCGGTGGAGCATGCGACGAAACTCGCCGCGCTGCTGCGTCATCGCCCGGCCAAGGTCAATCTCATTCCGTTTAATCCGTTTCCCGGCACGCGCTACACACGTTCAGGGGACGCGGCCATCAAGCGTTTCAACGACACGCTGCACCGTCGTGGTATTCGAACGATGGTGCGCCGCACGCGTGGCGATGACATTGACGCGGCTTGCGGCCAGCTGGCCGGTCAGGTCGCTGATCGCACACGGGTGCGGCTCGGCAGTCGTCAATTTACGCTGGTCCAGGAGGCCTCATGACTCGACTTCTCGTGCTGCTGCTCGTGTTGGGGGTGTCGGCCTGCGTTACCGAGGGCGCGGACAAAACGCCCAAGCCGTCGGCGGCTGACGCATCGGCGGCAAATCTCAATCTTGGTGCGGCGTATCTGCGCCAGGGCGATCTGGAGTCGGCGATTTCCAAGTTACAGAAATCCGTCGACCTGAATGAGCGCAATGCCCAGGCGCATTCCACGCTGGCACTGGCCTACGAGCGCATGGGTCTGGCGGACGAGGCCAACAAGCACTATTTGAAAGCGGTGCGTTACAGCAATGAAGACCCGGTCATCGACAATATGTACGGGGCCTATCTGTGTCGCAATGGAGAGTTGCAGGACGCACAGACCTATCTGCTGCGCGCTGCACGCAACCCGCGCTACGCCACGCCGCAGGCCGCCTACGTCAACGCGGGTATCTGCGCCGTGCGCGACGAACGCCTGGAAGAGGGCGAGGAATTTTTCCGCTCGGCGCTGCGTATCAATCCGCGCTATGCCAGCGCCCTGTGGCAGATGGCTTCGCTAAGCTATGAGCGCGACCGCCACCTGCAGGCCCGCGCCTTCATCGCGCGTCTGGCAGAGGCACAACCACTGCCATCCAATGCGCTCTATCTGGCCCATCAGGTAGAACAACGCCTCGGCAATCGCCGTGATGCCGACCGCTACGCCCGCGAGTTGCGAGAGAAATTCCCGGACTCTCCGGAAACGGCACAACTATTGGAGTCCCAGCGAAATGGCGGATGATACCGACCTTGAGCAGGACAAGGACGTTCAGAAGCGTCGCTTTGCCGATGGCCCGACGCCCGGTGCCATGCTGCGCCAGGCGCGACAGGATAAAAAGCTCGATACCAAGGAAATAGCGGCCACGATGAACGTGGATCCGTGGATGCTCGACGCGCTTGAGCATGACGAGTATGGCGCACTGGGTGCGCCGGTGTTCGCCAAGGGGCATTTGCGCAAGTACGCCAAAGCCCTCGGTCTGGATGAGGGTGACGTCATGGTGGCCTACTACCAGCGCGACGGTACGCGAGAAGCGCCGCCGCTGGTCGCCGAGTCCATTCTGCGTGTCGAGCGCAACCAGGGCGCAAACCTGAACTGGCTGGCTCCGGCGGCAGGGGTGCTTGCGCTGGCCGTGATCGCGCTCGTGCTATTCCTGTATTTTCAGCCCAATGACAGCGCGGAGTCAGCACGTGCGGCCGCCGTCGTGCCGGTCGCGGAGCCGATCGAAACGTCGTCCGACGAGCGCACGCTGAGCCTGCCTTTGTCGCGCACCGAGCCTGCCGCCGAATCCGCGCCCGCCACGTCATCTTCTGCGGCACCCAAGCCAGTTGAATCGATGCCGGAGCCCGCAGTCGCGCCGGAGCCCGAGCCACTGTCGCAACCCGAACCTGAACCGGTACGAGTCGCGAGCGCGCCGGAGCCTGAACCTCAGTCGGAGCCGCCGACACAGACGCGCGCCACGCAACGCGACCAGGTCGCGCCGGAGCTGCGCGGCGGGTTGTCCACACGTCTGTCATCGCCGGATGAGGTGCGCGTAACGTTGTCCTTCGAAGGTGAGTCGTGGGTTGAGGTGTATGACGCCAACCGCGCCAAGCTGATCTACGACATGGGCGAGTCGGGCACGCGACGGTCGGTCAGTGGGCCGGGCCCATTGCAGGTGTTTCTGGGCAAAGCGGTGGACGTGGAAGTCATGGTCAACGGACGGCCTTACGCCGTACCGCGCGTTTCCCGCCTTGGGACGGCGCGTTTCTACGTCGACGCCAAATCCCTCTAGATTGTCATGAGCAAGAGCGTCCCACCGGTCAAGGGTATTCCGGACCTGACCCCTGAGCACACCGATGTCTGGCAGCACGTCGAACACGTGTTCCGGGATGTGCTGGGACGCTATGGCTACAAGGAAATCCGGCTGCCACTTATCGAGCGCACCGAGTTGTTCAAGCGCTCAATCGGCGATACCACCGATATCGTCGAGAAAGAGATGTTTACGTTCGACACCCAGGGTGGCACCTCGGTGACGTTGCGCCCCGAGGGTACGGCGGGCTGCGTGCGCGCGGGCATCAGTAACGGGCTGTTGCACAATCAGCGCCAACGCCTCTGGTACACCGGCCCGATGTTTCGTTACGAAAAACCCCAAGCTGGCCGCTATCGTCAGTTTTATCAGTTTGGCGCCGAGGCCTTCGGTTTTCACGGCCCCGATATCGATGCAGAGATGATCGTGATGCTGGCGCGAGTCTGGCGCACGTTGGGCCTCTCGCGCGTTTCGCTGAAAATCAACACGCTGGGTGATGCGGACAGCCGCGAACGCTATCGCGCCACCTTGGTCGACTACTTCGGCGCGCAGCGCGAGCTGTTGGACGACGACTCGAAGCGGCGGCTGACCACCAATCCGCTGCGCATTCTCGACAGCAAGAATCCGGAGCTGGCCGATCTGATCGCGGCGGCGCCGTCTCTCCTTGATTCGCTGGACGACGACTCACGCGTGCATTTTGATGGCCTGCGTCGTCGACTGGATGCGGCTGGCCTCGAATACGACATTGATCCGCGACTCGTGCGCGGACTCGACTATTACTCGCGAACCGTATTCGAATGGCAGACCGATGCGCTTGGTGCGCAAAACGCGATTTGCGGCGGCGGGCGTTATGACAGTCTGGTCGGCCATATGGGCGGCCGTGCGACGCCCGCGCTCGGCTTTGGCGTGGGACTGGATCGGTTGGTGGCGCTGCTTGGCGCCTGCAGTGCTACAATCCCGCCGCCTCTGCCCGCGGTGTACGTGGTCAGCGTGGGCGATGAGGCGGCAGCGGCGGCCATGACGCTCGCTGAACAACTGCGCGAGACGCCGCAGCTGCGCGTGATTTGCCACGGCAACGAAGGCGGCTTCAAGGCCCAGATGAAGGCCGCAGACAAAAGTGGCGCCGATTGGGCGCTGATTGTGGGCGAGGATGAAACATCCAGGCGCGTGGCCGGTCTCAAACCACTGCGCGGTGGAGAACAGATTGAGGTGTCGTGGGACGAGCTCCCGACGACGATGGCGCGCGAGCTCGAAGGCAGCCGCGCAAATTAAAGGACCAAAGTTGTGGATGAGAACCTGACAGAAAAAGAACAGATTGAAGAGCTTGCCAAATGGTGGGATGAGAACAAGACGTTCGTCATCACCGGCCTCGCGCTGGGCGCCTCAATCCTGTTCGGCTGGAACTACTACAAAAACCAGAAGCTGACGCGAGCCTACAATGCCTCGACGGTTCATTCGTCGTTGGTCGAAGCCGTTAACGCCGGCAACGCCGATGCGGTATCGGCTGCCGCACAGCAACTGGCGGCCGATTACAGCGCGACGCCTTACTCGTCGCTGGCGCCGCTCAGCGTGGCCAAACTGCACGTTGACAACGGCGATCTGGATGCGGCCGCAACGGCTCTGGGCGATGCCCTGAACGGACCGCAGGAGATTGCGGCTGTTGCGCGACTGCGTCTTGCCCGCATTCGCATAGCGCAGGATCGCGGTTCGGATGCTGTCGCGCTGCTGGCCAATGCGCCGGGTCAGTACAAGGCCTTGTTTGATGAAGTGCGAGGCGACGCCTACGCCGCAATGGGGCAGGCCACTGAGGCAAAAGATGCTTACGCGGCGGCACTGGACAGTGAGGCAGGGGCGGTTGATCGCAACTTCGTTCAGATGAAGCTTGATGCGCTGGGTCTGGGCGTCGAAACACCCTGATGCGTAGTCTGCTGATCGCCGCATGCTGCACGGTTCTTGGCGCATGCTCCCTTTTTTCCGGCAAGGATGATGAGACCAAGCCGGCCGAACTGATTCCCATCGCAGCGCCGATCAAGGTCGACAATCTGTGGAGTCAGAATCTTGGTGGCGATGCCAAGGGGCTACGTCTTGGACTCGTGCCGGCAACCAACGGCGCGCGCGTTTTTGCCGCCTCGTCCGATGGTCGTGTCTATGCGTTCGATGCAACCTCCGGCAAGCAGCAGTGGCGGACCAATACCGACTTGCCCCTCAGCGGTGGCCCCGGTGTCGGTCGCGATCGCATCGCGCTCGGCAGCAGCGAGGGCGATCTGATTGTGCTGGCCATCGAAAGCGGCGAGGTGCTCTGGCAATCCAATATCGCGAGTGAAATTCTGGCCGCACCGGCGTTTTCGTCAGATCGCATGCTGGTGCGTACAGGCGACGGCCGACTGCTTGCCTACGGTCTCGATGGCGGCGAGCCGCTGTGGGACGTCTTCAAGCGCGTGCAGGGGCTAACGCTGCGCGGCAATGCGTCGCCGGTGGTCAGCGGTGACGTGGTGATTTCGGGTTTTGATGACGGTTCGCTGTTGGCGATCAACCTCGACGACGGCACGGTCAAATGGGAGCGCACGACATCTGAACGTCGTGGCCGCACCGAGCTTGACCGCCTGGCCGACGTTGACGGCCGCGTTGCCGTGGTCGGTGAAGATGTCTTCACCGCCGGTTTCCAGGGCTCGGCATCACTGCTGTCGGCAGTCAGCGGCACACCGGTCTGGCGTCAGGACATGTCCACTGCCCAGGCAGTGGCCGTTGACTGGAATCGTATGTATTTGACGCGTGACGACAACGCCGTCGTGGCACTGAATCGATCCAGCGGCGTGATCGCCTGGGAGCAGCCGCAGCTAGAGAATCGCAGCGTGACCGGGCCGGCCGTCGCCGGTGGCTACGTCGTGGTCGGCGATTTTGAGGGCTACGTGCACTTTATCCAGGCCGCAAACGGCGAGATGGTCGGGCGTGTCAAAGTGGCCGGGGCGGCCATTGTCGCGCAGCCGCTGGTGGTGTCGGATGTGGTCTACGTGCTTGCCACCGATGGTTCGCTGACCGCGCTGCGCCCGCCGTCACCCACTCCGCCGTCCGCCCCCTGAGGGATCAGTCATGCTGCCGGTCATCGCTCTGGTCGGCCGGCCCAACGTCGGCAAATCCACGCTTTTCAACGCGCTGACCAAAACGCGCGACGCCATCGTTGCCGATCAGCCTGGTCTCACCCGCGATCGCCAGTACGGCTTCGGTGTTGTGGGTCCGCATCCTTACCTGGTGGTGGATACCGGTGGCCTGTCGGGCGATGAGGACGGGCTCGATGGGCTCATGGCCAAACAGACGCAGGCGGCCATCTCGGAAGCTGATGCCATCCTGTTTATCGTGGACGGTCGCGAGGGCCTGACGGCCTCTGATCAGCAAATCGCACAAATGCTGCGTCGTCAGCAACAGCCGCTTTATCTGGTGGTGAACAAGACCGAAGGCTTTGAGCCTCATGTGGTGGTGGCAGAGTTTCATCAACTGGGCAGCGGCCAGCCGCTGGCCGTGTCAGCGGCCCACGGTCACAACGTCGGCTCGCTCATGGACGAGGTGTTTGAGGCGCTGCCGCCCCCAGAGGGAGAGACAGCGGAGCACAGCGGCATCAAGGTTGCCATTGTCGGGCGACCCAACGTGGGCAAGTCCACGCTGGTCAATCGCCTCGTGGGCGAGGAGCGCGTGGTGGCCTTTGATCAGCCGGGCACCACTCGCGACAGTGTGTTTGTGCCATTCGAACGCGACGGCGTGGAGTACACGCTCATTGATACCGCCGGCGTTAGACGTCGTGCCCGCGTGCACGATGGCATCGAGAAGTTCAGCGTCATCAAGGCGCTCAAGGCCGTGGATAGCGCGGACGTGGTGATTGCCATGCTCGATGCCAGCGAAGGCGTCACCGAACAGGATGTCACGCTGCTGGGCCTGGTTCTCCATCGTGGTCGCGCGGTGACCATTGCATTGAACAAATGGGACGGGCTGGATCGTGATCAGCGCGATACGGTGCGCCGCGAGCTTGAGGTCAAGCTGCCGTTTCTGAATTTTGCACGCACCCACTTTATTTCAGCGCTGCACGGCAGCGGCATTGTCGACGTGCTCAAGTCGGTGCGTGAATGCCATCGTTCGGCCTATGCCGATCTGCCCACACCTGTGCTGACCGAGATGCTCGAGGAAGCGGTGCGGGCGCATCCGCCGCCGGTCAAAGGCGGGCGGCGTCCGAAACTGCGTTACGCCCATCAGGGTGGGCGCAATCCACAGACCGTGGTGATTCACGGCACGGCGACAGAGCGCGTGCCCGAAGCCTGGCGACGCTACTTTGTCGGGCGCGTGCGCAAGGCGTTTCGTCTGACCGGCGCGCCCGTGCGCCTGCAGTTCAAGTCCGGGAAGAATCCATACAAGGATAAGAAGAATAAGCTCACTCCGCGCCAACAAAAGAGCCGCAAGCGTATGATTAAGCACGTAAAGAAGAAATGACATAATGTTTTGCATCGCAGCAGCGACAAGGCAGCGTGCGGTTGCGATAATGTGACCTTGTTCTCACTCTGCAACAGGTATTTAGTACATGAGTCTTTTGAAATCGATCATCGAAGCCCAGGGCGGCAACGTGCTTAAGCAACTCGCGGGTAACTTCAATCTCAACCCCGAGCAGGCCGGTCAGGCCGTCACGCAGCTGCTGCCGGCGCTTACCGGTGGCCTGAAGAAAAACATGGCCTCAACGGATGGTCTCGGTGCGCTGATGGGCGCGCTGCAAAAGGGTAACCACTCGCGTTACCTCGAGAAGCCCGAAGAACTGCTGCGCCCAGAAGCCGTCAGCGACGGCAACGGTATTCTCGGCCACCTTCTTGGCTCCAAGGACGCCAGCCGCGCCGTGGCCGCGCAGGCCGCTCAAAACACTGGTCTGGATGTCGGCATGCTCAAAAAGATGTTGCCGATGGTCGCCGCAATGACCATGGGTGGCATGAGCAAGCAAGTTCAGGACCAGGGCGCCCTCGGCGGCGCGCTCAGCGCCATCACCGGCAGCGGTGCCGGCGGCATGCTGGGCAAATTTCTCGACGCCGACAATGACGGCAGCGTCCTCGACGACGTCATGGGTTTTGCCAAAAAACTCATGTAACGGTAACGTCGCCTAAGCGAATGGCCCCGTCGGCGCGCGCGTCGATGGGGTTTTTTTTGACAGGAAGATTTCGATGCGCCGCTATCCCACCCGCCGCCGCCGCTCCCGAGGACGCATGGGCCTGAGCCTGCGTTTGATTCCGATTGCGCTGTTTGCGCTGTATCTGTTGTTTTACTACTTCTCCAATCGGGAAACCGTGCCGGTTACCGGGCGCAAGCAGCTCGTGGATATCTCCCGCGATGAGGAAGTTGCTCTGGGTCTTGCGTCGTATCAGGACATTCTGTCGAAGTCGGACCTGGTGCGCGACGGGCGCAATCTGCAGGTGATCCGGCAGATGGGCGAGCGCCTGGTCGGCGCTGCTCGTGAACTGGGCATCGATCCGGGTTACGAGTGGGAATTTAATTTGATTCGCTCGGATCAGGCCAACGCGTTTGCGTTGCCCGGCGGCAAAGTGGCCGTGTACACCGGGCTGATCGAGGTGGCACAGAACGAGGATGGTCTGAGCGCCGTCATGGGCCATGAGATTGCCCATGCCATCGCGCGTCACGGCGCCGAACGCATGGCCTATCAAAAACTAACCCGTATCGGTGCGCTTGCGGCGTCTTTTGCGCTGGGTGACCTCGGTTATCAGGGGCAGAAAATGATCCAGGGCGCGCTTGGCGTGGGCTCTCAGTACGGCATCCTGCTGCCGTTCTCACGCAAGCACGAGTCCGAAGCTGATCGCATTGGTCTGCTGTTGCTCGCCCAGTCCTGTTACGACCCGCGTGAGGCGCCGCTGTTGTGGGAACGCATGGGCGCTAATCGCGAGGGCCAGGCGCCGTCTGAATTTGCGTCGACGCATCCCTCGCCGCAAACTCGCATCGAGCAGTTTACGCAATGGATGCCCGAGGCGTTGAACGTCTATGAACAATACTGCGGATCCCCGCCGCCGAGCTAATCATGACTGACGCCCGTCAATACCTAGATCTGGCGCCCCTGCGTCTGCGCCACGGTGGCGAGTTGGCCGAGGTGCGCGTTGCGTACGAGACCTGGGGTGAGCTCAATGCGAGGCGCAGCAATGCCGTGCTGATATGCACGGGCCTGTCGCCCTCGGCGCATGTTGCCTCATCGGCGGCGGATCCGTCGTCGGGCTGGTGGGAAGACATGGTCGGCATGGGCAAGCCCATCGACACCGAGCGCTGGTTTGTCGTGTGCTACAACGCCCTGGGCAGTTGCTTTGGCAGCACCGGCCCCGCGTCGACCAATCCTGCGACCAACGAACCCTGGCGTCTGGACTTCCCGATGCTGACGCTCGAAGACAACGCTACCGTCGGTGCGCTTGTGCTCGATGCTCTGGGTGTCGAACAGGCGGCCGCCGTTGTGGGGCCATCCATGGGCGGGATGACGGCGCTGGCGTTTTCAATGATGTTCGCCGAGCGTACGCGGCACCTGGTCTCGATTTCTTCGGCGGCACGGGCGATGCCGTTTGCGATTGCGCTGCGTTCTTTGCAGCGCGAACTGGTACGCAGCGATCCGCAGTGGCAAAACGGTCACTACGATCAAACCAGCGTGCCGGTCAGCGGTATGCGACTTGCGCGCAAGCTGGGCATGATCACCTATCGCAGCGCCGACGAATGGGTTGCGCGTTTTGGTCGTGAGCGCATCGCGCAAAGCGCGAGTAGCGGCGAAATGTTTGGGCCGGAATTCGAAATCGAATCGTATCTGCAGGCGCATGCCAACAAATTCACTGGCGCGTTTGATCCTAACTGCTATTTGTATCTGTCACGCGCCATGGACTTGTTTGACGCGGCGGAGCACGGTGGCTCGCTGGCCGCTGGTGTGGGCTTGATCAAAGCTAGCTCGGCGCTCGTTATTGGCGTGCATTCTGATTTTCTGTTTCCGTACTGGCAGCAAAAGGAACTGGGCGAGCTGTTGCGGGAGGCGGGACTCGACGTGACCCTTGAGGGCCTGGATTCGATCCAGGGACATGATTCGTTTCTGGTCGATATGGATCGATTCCGTCCCCCGGTTGCGAAGTTTATGGCAGCATTGGAGACCTGATGTCCAGAATGCTGTGTTTGTCTCTGTTGCTGTTGGGTTTGGCCGGCTGTGCGTCGGGTGACCCGCATTTTCGTCGCGATATTGTCGACATCGACGGTGGTTTGTTGGGCCGCTACTGGATTGTGCGTCAAAGCGAATCGTCGTTTGACGCGCCACCGGCGCCGCGTGAAGACTGCCCTGACGGCCATGTCGTGCTGCGCTACGTGATCGACTCGCACGGGCATATCTACGAGTCCGACGTGGTGCAGGCCGAGCCCGAGGGCTGCTATGAAGACGCGGCAATGGTGTTGCTGCGCACCTGGACGTTTATCCCGGCACAAAAAAACCGCCGCCGCACACCCGTGCGTGTGACCCAGCGCATTCCGTTTAGCTCAGAGTAGGGCGCTATTGCGCATAGTGACCGAGCACCGACTCCAGCAACGTATCAATCAGTTTATTCATTGAGAACGCGCCGCCGAGGTAGAGGTTACCGGTCAGGGCGAGAATGCAGATGCCGTGCACGCCGCTCCAAAGCGCTGTCGCGGTGTGTGCCACGTCATTGTGCGCGCGCTCGGGGTCGAGATCGCGCAGGTTGTCGGCCACCATTTCAAACAGTGCGTCTCGACGCTTTTTGATGTGCTCGGGGCTTTGATGTCCCGGGGCTGACGTGTGCTCGAAAATCAGTCGCCAGCGATTTGGGTGGTCGGTGGCAAAGCGCACGTAGTTGTCGGCCATGGCGTGAATGCGCGCGCCGGGTGAGCGTCGGCGGCGCGCTTGTTTGGCGATCAGCGCGCCCATTTCCTCAAGCGTGCGTCCGTTAACATGGGCCACCAGGTCATCAAAGTTCTTAAAGATATGGTAGAGCGTGCCCACCGTGTAGCCCATGCCGCTTGCGACTTTGCGTGCCGTAAGCGCCTGAGCGCCGTCTTTTTCCACGATACTCGAGGCCACTTCGATGGCCATATCCCGTTGTTGTTCCTGGCTGTGATCGCTGCGACGCCCCATCGGCGGCTCCTGATTTAACGGTAATCGTTGAACATGAAAAAAGAGCATAGCAGGTATTGAACGGCGTTCAATTATGCGCTATAAATTAAACGTCGTTCAATTCGGCAGCCGCTAGCTCTTTTTTTAGGCTCAAATTAAACATCGTTTAATTAGGAGGTGCACGATGCGCCATTTCAAATTTCAGGCACTGGTTCTTTTGATCGCAGTGCTCTTTGCGTCAATTCACACGCATGCGGCCGGACTTCTGGTTCCAGCCGGCAGCGAGTCATCGCTCGCAATACGGGATCATCAGGTTTCTGTGATGGTAGAAGACGGTTACGTTGTCACGGAGGTGGATCAGGTTTTTGTGAACACTGCCTCGCGCGATGCCGAGGCCATCTACAGTTTTCCGGTGCCTGCCCACGCTGCGGTCTCGGAGTTTACCTACTGGATAGACGGCAAGCCCGTGCACGGCGAGGTCCTGGAGAAAAAGGCCGCACGCACGCTCTACGAGCAGGAGCGAGCTGCTGGCCGAGAAGCCGCGCTCGCGAGCAAGGACGACTACCGAACCTTCGACGTTGCGGTCTCACCTGTGCGCGCCAACAGTGATGTGCGCATTCGTCTGGTCTATTTGCAAAGCGCCCATGTTGATACCGGCATTGGCCGATATCTCTATCCGCTGGAGGAGGGCGGTGTTGACGAGCAGCGCAATGCCTTCTGGGATGTGCGCTCGGAGGTGACTCAGAACTTTTCGTTCGAGTTCGAACTCAAATCTTCCTACCCGATCGATGCCGTGCGCGTGCCCGGCATTGATAATCTGAACGCAACCAAAATCGCCGATGGTCACTGGAAGTTTCTGATTCATCACGGTGGCTCGGCCGCGACGGCGACCGGAACGGCCGAGGTGATGCCGCAGGCCCCGGACTTCGATGTCCAAATCGCAGCGCTCGAAAATGGCGAAGATGCGGCGGCCGTTGCCGTGGCGCCCACACGCGTCGCTGCGCTTGATAAGGACGTCGTCATCTACTGGCGCCACGCAGCGGGTCTGCCCGGCGCCGTGGATCTGGTTGCGCACCGCGATCAAAACAGCAAGCGCGGCACCTTCATGATGACCTTTACCCCCGGCGATGACCTGCCGCTGATCGAGCAGGGTCGGGACTGGGTGTTTGTGCTGGACGTGTCCGGTTCCATGCAGGGTAAGTTCGCGACACTGGCGGACGGTGTGCAACAGGCGCTTGGCAAACTCAATGCCGATGACCGGTTTCGGATCTTCACCTTCTCCAACGGCACGGCCGAGCTAACCAGTGGCTTCACGCCCGCCACGGCTGACCGCGTACGATTTTTTGTCGACAAGGTTGGAACGCTGCGTTCACAGGGCGGCACCAATCTGCATGCGGGCATGAGCGCGGGACTCAATGCGCTTGACAGTGATCGCACCTCCGGCATCGCGCTCATCACCGATGGGGTCGCAAACGTAGGTATCACAGAGAAAAAAGCATTCCTCGACTTGCTGGCCAAGCGCGACGTGCGCCTGTTCACATTTATTTTAGGCAACAGCGCGAATCGTCCTCTGCTGGAGGCGATGACAGAGGTCTCCAACGGCTTTGCCATGCAAACCTCCAACAGTGACGACATCAGCGGTCAGCTTACTCTGGCTATGGGCAAGGTGCGTCATGCAGCGCTGCATGATGTGCAGGTCAGCATTGATGGTGTGAAGGTCGCGGACGTAACGCCGGCCCGTATCGGATCGCTCTACCACGGCGAACAGCTCAACCTGCTGGGGCACTATTTTCGCTCGGGTCCGGCAAGTGTTGTTCTGACCGGTAAAGTGCAGGGTCGGGACGTGCGCTACGCCACGCAGTTCGAGTTTCCCGAACGTGCAATCACTAATCCGGAGCTTGAGCGACTGTGGGCCTACGCGACGATTGAGAACCTTGAAAACAAACTGGACTATTTTGGCGAAGATGCGGATACACGCCAGGCGATCGTGGATCTGGCGGTCGAGTTTGGTCTTGTGACCAACGATACGTCGATGATTGTGGTGCGCGACGAAGTGTTCGAGGCCGAGGGCATCAAGCGCACGAATCGCGACCGGACGAACGCCGATCGCGCGGCCCGGGCGCAGCGCAAGACACAGCCGGTGCAAAACCGGCGTGCTGATCAGGCCCAGCCGATGTACCGCAATCCGCGTCCATCCGGCGGTGGAGGCGGGGGTGCCTTCGGTCTGCCTTTGGTGTTGGTAATGGGTACGCTGGCGATCGCGCGACGTCGACG
>CAZXCL010000067.1:0-23653 GCA_964639265.1 uncultured Gammaproteobacteria bacterium
GGTGGCGATTCTTACTGGGTTGACTCGGAAAGAGGTTAAGAGGCAGCTGGAGCGCAGTGCAGGCGTTAAAAGCGAGTCTCTCCCCCCGGACGTCCATCGCGTTACTCGCGTTTTGGATGGGTGGCATAAAGACCCGGATTTCACAGGGCCGTACAGCCTGCCTCTTGAGGTTTTTTTCGACAAGCCGAATGGAGAGACGCCAAGTTTTAGCGAGCTAGTTCGCCGTCACAGCGGCGACATGTCCGCGCGAGCAATGCTCGATGAGCTGCTGCGAATAGATGCGGTGGAGCAACTCCCAGACGGCGAGCTACGGGTACTCTCGAAAGGTTATATCTCGGCTTTATTGGATCCCGCTGTATTGGAAAGAATGGGCTCTGTAATCGGCAACCTTGCGGAAACCCTCGACCACAATTTTTTCTCGGAAGGCGGTACAAGCGACAAGCGGTTCGAACGGAATGTGTTCACTCAAGTCGGAATTCCTGAGGAAGCGTCTGAAGAGTTTTCAAGACTAGTAAAAGAAAAAGGACAACAGTTTTTAGAAACGCTCAATCATTTCTTGGCTGCGAATGAAATTGAGCAATCCAGTGCGGATAACAAAAAGAACGCAGTCAAAACAGGTGTAGAGATTTACCACTACGTTGACACGGAATAGCCTTTCTTATTGGGGGAAAGCAATGAACAAGCCTTCGTTTATTTCGATTTTCGGTGCGGCATTGAGCACTTGCGCAATGGCGTTTTCCGCTCCAGCGCTTGCTGATACCGCCTTTAGCAACTCTTACCAGAGCACAGCATCCCAGAACCTCGTTTCTGGAACCTATAATATTTCAACTTCGATGGATCGATCGGCAATGATTAGCCGGGGCGCAAGCCGATGGGTTAGCGTCAGTCCGACAGCATCGTCGTCGCAAGTCCAGTCCATTTACGCGGCCGTGAACCTCGCTGAATCAAACATTAACAGTGTGTCCACGCCTAACGTAGCCTTCAATAGACAAGCTACAAATGCGAAACGCCTTTCCGCAGCAAAGTCATCAACAACCGGAGGCATTAAGCTTGTTTCATCGACGCTTGGCATTGCCGGCACCGGCTCGCCAACTTTAGGCATTGCGGGCACCGGAGCACCTACACTTGGCATTGCCGGGACAGGCGCGCCGACACTTGGCATTGCAGGCACAGGCGCACCGACTCTCGGCATCGCGGGAACTGGCTCGCCATCTAAGTCATTCAGTAGCTCCACCCTTGGCATTGCGGGCACTGGCGCGCCAACTCTGGGAATCGCCGGTACGGGCCAACCAACGTTGGGAATTGCAGGTACAGGAGCGCCTACACTTGGCATCGCCGGGACAGGAGCACCGATTCTGGGAATCGCAGGAACGGGGGCGCCACTAACGGGAATTGCGGGAACGGGATCACCCTAGTTTCTGTACTCAAAAGCACCACATGCGTGGGCTAGTCTGCGGAAAGGAAGACCGCGGACTAGCCTGCCTTATCTTTTCGGTTGAAAACGTATATCCCTACTCCTAGAACCTCGTCGTCGTTTGTTTTCTGGCTGTAACCGATTTGACCCTGTCGATGCGTCAGCCAATCGTCGAGCAACTCTAGGAATGGAACAGACGTTTCTGAGACCAGTTCAGAAAACCTTGGGTACACTGAGCGATTCAAACCAGACACCCAAGTCGTTCTTTCAAAGAACGGCGCGTCATTATTGCTCGACGTATTGTGAACGAGAGTGGACAGCAAGTTTGATCCCGCGATACCAAAGTACGTCGCGGTGTTTTCGTCGACGGGGTTCATGATGTAGGTCCGAGATTTCACACGGGCCTTGCCACCATCCACTTCGACCGCGCCTGCATTCTCGAGTGACTCAATTACCCCATCTATTTCTGCGGAACACTTAGCTTCCTTAGCGAGACTTAGAAGTGATATCCCCTCAGTACTTGGCTCAATATCCAGATCCTTCGGGCGACCGTTCTCATCTAGATATCGTGGATCATTGTGCCAAATCTTGAGTAGAACTCCGGCCGGCACTGAGCTCTCCGTCCGCAACCTCACGGGCTTTGACTTACTACGCAAATCTGAAACGGTGCGTCTAGACAATCCAAGTTTGTCTGCAACATTTGCGTTCGAAACTTGCGCTCGCTTCGACTCAAGATCAAGAATTGCGGCTTCGACCATCGCCTCTTTCAGAGTTTCACGCATTTCCTGATACGTAACTCCGTACCTTAGGAAGAATCGCGCAACCTCTACAAATATGCTACGGCAAGAACGCTTGAGAGTATCGTTCATCGATGTACGCAGGGGCGCCTTTGTGACTTGGGTTTTAGCTAGTGACAATCTACACTAGTTCTTGAAGCTCTGATTCGGAAATCGTCAAAACCCCCAACCTCTCCGCCTTCTCCAACTTACTCCCCGCCTTCTCCCCAGCCAAGAGATAATCCGTCTTCTTCGACACACTTCCCGTCACTTTGCCGCCCTTGGCGATGATCATCGCCTTGGCTTCTTCGCGCGTCATCGAAGGCAATGTGCCAGTGATGACAAACGTCTTACCCGCAAACGGTTGATCTCCGGCAGATACCGGTTGGTGCTCCGGCCAGTGGATTCCGGCATCCACCAGTTCGTTCACCAAATTGCGGTTGGTCTCCAATGAGAAATAGTCGACTATGCGTTGGGCAACGATTGGACCAACGTCGGGTAGAGCCTGCAGATCCTCAGCGGTCGCCGCCATCAGGTCATCGACCGATGCGAAATGGCTGGCCAGCGTCTGTGCCGTGGACTCCCCGACTTCCCGGATGCCGAGACCGAACAGGAAACGTGCAAACGTGGTTTCCTTGCTCTTTGCAATGGCCTTAACCAGATTTGTTGCCGACTTTTCACCCATACGATCTAACTCGATCAATTGAGGCACGGTCAACGTGTATAAGTCGGCAACTTGCTCAATTAGTGAGTTTGCCACGAGCTGTTCGACGACCTGCTCACCCAACCCGTCGATATCCATGGCCTTGCGTGAGCCAAAATGCCAGACGCCGAATTTCTTTTGCGCCGGGCATACCGCCATACCACCCGTGCAGCGAGCCACCGCCTCGCCTTCGATACGTTCGATCGGTGACTGGCATTCAGGGCACCGGGTCGGCAGTGTCGGAAGCTCGCCACGACGCCCCGACGTGCCAGCCTGGACAACGCTCACAACCTCCGGAATCACATCGCCAGCACGACGCACGATCACGGTATCGCCGGGACGCACGTCTTTGCGCACGAGTTCGTCCATGTTGTGCAGGGTGGCGTTACTCACGGTCACTCCACCGACATCGACGGGATCGAGGCGAGCCACTGGCGTCACCGCGCCAGTGCGTCCCACTTGAAAATCGACGTTCAGGAGCGTGGTGGTGACCTCCTGAGCCGGGAACTTATGGGCCAGCGCCCAACGCGGCGCACGTGAGATGAATCCGGCGCGCCGCTGCAGCAACGTGCTATCAACCTTGTACACCACCCCGTCAATATCGTAGGGCAACCCATCGCGCTTGCGCCCGATGTCTTCATAAAACGCAAGGCAGCCGGCCACGCCCGTTACAGTCCGAACTTCAGGACAAACGCATAGCCCAAAGCCACGCAATAGCGACAAGAGCTCTGTCTGCGACTCAGGCTGAACCTCGTCGGACACTTCACCCAAGGCATAGAAGAACGCGTCGAGCGGGCGCTTGGCCGTCTCCGCCGGATCGAGCTGGCGCAAACTGCCGGCGGCGGCATTGCGCGGATTTTTGAAGGTCTTCTCGCCAGCCTTGAGTGCCGCGTCGTTCATGGCAGCAAACCCTTTGCGTGGCATGAACACCTCGCCCCGCACTTCCAGTACGTCGGGAGGATCGCCTCGCAACGTCAACGGCACTGAGGCAATCGTGCGCACGTTGTGCGTAACGTCCTCGCCGGTTTGGCCGTCGCCACGCGTGGCGGCCTGCACAAGCACACCCTTTTCATAGCGAATGCTAATCGCCAGGCCATCGAGCTTCGGCTCGGCGACGTAGGCAAGCTCGTCGTCGTGCTCGGTGCGCTCGCGCACACGTCGGTCAAACTCGCCAACTTCCTCAGCGTCAAACGCATTGGCCAGCGAGAGCATGGGTAGCGCGTGAGTAACCGTCTCGAACTGCCCGATGGGCGTCGCCCCGACGCGCTGGGTCGGCGATGACGAAATCACAAGTTCCGGATGTTTGTCCTCGAGCTCCAGAAGCTCACGGTACAGCGCGTCGTACTCGACGTCCGGAATAACCGGGTCGTCATCAACGTAGTAGCGGTGATTGTGCTCGTTGATCTGCGCTCGCAACGCCTCAACACGCTTGATGACCTTGTTCGACGCGGTCACTTATTCTTCTTCGTCAGCCTGAGCGCGCGCCGCGAGCTGATAGTTGATGATGTCTTCACGCATGTGGCTGGCGCTCTGCCGACTCACGCTGCAGCCCTGCTCGTCGACAAGCTGCCCGCCCAACGTTGCAGCCAGGCGTCGTCCCGTGGCCAGCATGTCCGCGAACGCCGCCACACCGTCGCTCGGACTCGGCAATGCCAAAAACAGGCTGATGCCCTTGAGCTGCTTGTCAGCCAGCGTTTCAAGATCGAAGGTGCCGGGCTTGAGCATATCCGAGACGCTAAACTGCGGCCGGTCCGTGGGTGCGGGGTTGCCCTCACTCTCGAAGCGGTGAAAAAGATCGTAGTGCGCAAAGCGCAGTTTCTCGGCGCGCAGCGCGGCGACCACGTCTGCCGCGACAAATGGCTCGCCCTCTCTGGCGACCAGATGCAGCTTCACAATCTTGTCTGCGACAATCGGTTCGGGTTCGGCGGGCGGCAGGTCTTCGGGCTCTTCACCCGGCATCGGGATCGTGAGCTGATCACCGCTCTCATACGTCATGCTCGGCGCCGGCGCGGTGATCGGTGCGGGTTCGGGCACCACGTCATCGTCGATATGCTCCGGCGCATCAGCCTGGGTCGGCTCGCCAGATGCCAACGTCACATCACCTAGTTCGGGCTCTCGCCGCGTGCCGGTCGAATCGGGCCGCGCCGCCGGTGTTCGACGGCTCCACCAGATGATGCCGACGAGCAGCACAATACCAAGAAGAATCAGAACCCAGCGCAGTTCGGTCATTATTAGTATCCAGCGTCGATCAGGATGCCTCAGCCATCTCGATCGCTTCGTCGACGTCCACGGCCACAAGCCGCGACACACCCGCCTCCTGCATGGTCACGCCGAGCAACTGATCGGCCAACGCGATGGTCGATTTGTTATGAGTGATGAAAATAAACTGAACGCGATCCGACATCTCGCGCAGGATATTGCAGAAACGATTGACGTTCGCGTCATCCAGCGGCGCATCAACCTCATCTAGCATACAAAACGGCGCCGGATTGAGCTCGAAGATCGCAAACACGAGCGACACGGCCGTCAGCGCTTTCTCACCACCCGACAGCAGATGAATCGTGCTGTTACGCTTGCCCGGTGGACGCGCCATGACGGTCACGCCGGCATTGAGCAGATCGGTATCTGACAGCTCGAGATACGCCTGGCCACCACCGAAGAGCTTTGGAAACAGTCGCTGGAAACCCTGGTTAACCTGATCGAAGGTTTCTTTGAAGCGCGTACGCGTCTCACGGTCGATCTTGGCGATGGCTTTTTCGAGCGTCTCAAGGGCCTCGGTCAGATCGTTGTACTGCGAGTCCAGATACTCTTTGCGCTCGGAGGCTTCCTTGTGTTCGTCAATCGCCGCCAGGTTAATCGGACCGAGGCGACCGACTTTCTGTTCGACATCGGCCAGCGATGTCTCCCAGGTTTCGACGTTGGCGTCTTCAGGAATCTCCCCGCGCACCGCCTCAAGCTCAAGCCCGGTCTCGGCAAAACGCTCCATCAGCGTGTCGCGGCGAACCTTGATCTCCTGCGCCGAGATGCGCACGGCGGCAACAGCTTCGCGGCGATCGCCGACCTCCGCTTCGGCAGCATTGCGCTTCTCCACCTCACCGCGTAGACGTTCGTCGATAGCCTCAAGCTCACGACGCGCATCGGCCAATGAGCTCTCGACAGTGAGACGCTGCTCGAGATGCTTGGTCAGCTCTTCCTGATGCGTGGCCAGCGGCTGGTCGGCATTGCGGATGGTTTCTGTGAGCGCGTCGCGCTTTTCGGTCAGCTTGGCTTTCTGTTCTTTCTGGCGCTCAAGATTCTCAGACAGTGACGCGTGTGAGGAACGCTGCGATTCAAGCTTCACCTCTACCTCATGCGCGGCCCGTCGATCGTTTTCATAAGTTGCACGGGTGCTTTCAAGGGCCTCACGCGTGCCGGCCTGACGATCTTCAAGACGCGCCCGTCGGTCTTCAATCGCGGTCAAAGAGGTTCGTGCGGTATCGCGCTGCGCTCGCGCCTCGGCAAGCGCCTCTTCCGAGCGCTTGAGTTGCGCGGCCAGCTCGTCGGCATCGGCGGCCAGCGACGTCACGCGGGAGGTCACATCATCAAATTGCCGGCGTCGCGCATCAAGCCCTGCCAGAAGATCAACGTGTGCCCGATGCACCTGATTGACGCCGTCCTGCTGCTCATCGCGTTTTGCTTCCAGCTCGCGGACGCGCAGACGGGCCTGTTCGTGCTGCTCAGCAAGCGCAGAGACGTCGCGCTCGAGCCGCTCACACGCCTGCGTCAAGCTTCGAATTTCCTGCTCGCGTACCAGCACGCCACCCTCGCGGGAAGCCTCGTCGCGATTGACCCGCAACCAGTCACGGCCCACCCAGATGCCGTCGGCGGTCACGATCGACTCACCGGTGCCAAGCGTTGAACGTCGCTCAAGCGCTTCACCTAACGAATTGGCGACCTGTACGGGTGCCAGCAGCGAGCGCGCAACGTTCGCCCCGCGAACTTTGTCCTGCAGACTGCCGGCCCACGATGCATGCGGTGGGCCGCTGGCCTCGACCAGCGTGACGCGAGCGCTGTCCAATGCACTCACAGCACCTTGCACGTCATTGAGACGATCGATGCAGACGGCTTCAAGATAGTCGCCAAGCACCGTTTCCACAGCACGCTCCCAACCGGACTCGACCTTGAGTTGGGTGGCCAGACGCGGCCGCTCGTTCAAGTCGTTCTCGGTTAGCCAGTTTTTACTGCCCTGACCGCTTTGCAATGCGTCCTGCTGAAGCGCTTCAAGCGAGGCCAGACGACCTTTTTGCTGCTGCTGATCGGCACGGGCCTGATCGAGCTTCGAGGTCAATTCGCGTTCGGCATCCCTGGCTTTGGCAATGTCCTGCACGCTGACGGCAAGCGCCTGCTTGGCCGCCTCGAGTTTTGACCGTGTACCCACCTCGTTCTGGGTGAACGTGGCAATCTCAGCATTGAGTTCATCGACCGACAGCTCGCGGCGCTCCACCTCAAGGCGTTGCTGGCGCGAGACCAATGTGGCGATTTGCGTTTCCTGATGCTCGATGCGCGTTTGTTCCACGCTCACTCGTTTGCCAAGTTCGCTGCCTTCTTTTTGCACCTCCTGCCATTCGCTGCGCCAGGTCGCCATGGCCTGCTCGGCTTCCTTCCAGGCCTTCTCGGATTCGCCAGCTTTGGTGCGCAGCACGTCCCAGTTGGGTGAGAGCTCGCCGAGCGAACGGTCAAGCTCCTGCACGCGGTTCGAATCGGTTTCCAATCGCTGATCGATTTCCGCCAGCGCCTGCGTACACTCGTCCAGATCGGCCTGCTGTCGCTGTTTGAGCTCACGCGTATGCTGAATAAACTGCTCGATGCGGGCGATCTCGGCGCCAAGCTTGTAGTAGCTCTCCTGCACCTCATTAAAGACGTCCGTCTGATCCGCATGCGCCGCACGCGATTTCTCGATCTTTGACTCCAGCGCGCGTTGGCGGGAAATCGCCTCCTCGAGCTCGTTTTCCTTTTCGGCCGTCAGTCGCGCTTCCACTTCTTCGCGGTTCTGCATTTCCGCCAGGCGCAAAACGATCAGCTGCGCGTTGAGCTGGCGCTGCTCGTCTTTGAAAGTCTTGTACTTCTCTGCCACGCGCGCCTGACGTTGCAGGTGCCGCAACTGCTTGGTGACCTCGTCGCGCAGGTCGTTCAGACGCTCGAGGTTTTCGCGCGTGTGGCGAATGCGGTTGCTGGTTTCGCGTCGGCGGTCCTTGTATTTGGAGATGCCGGCCGCCTCTTCGACGTAGACACGCAACTCCTCGGGTTTGGCCTCCACTACGCGCGAGATCATGCCCTGCTCGATGATCGAGTAGCTGCGCGGACCAAGACCGGTGCCGAGGAAGACACGCGTGATGTCCTTGCGTCGGCAGCGGGTGTTGTTCAAGGAGTACTGCGATGTACCGTCACGTGACATCACGCGCTTGATCGACACCTCATTAAAGCCCGCGTATTCGCCGCCGATGGTGCCATCAGAGTTATCGAAGACCAGTTCGATGGTCGCCGCACCCACGGGCTTGCGTGCACTCGAGCCATTGAAAATCACGTCAGTGAGTTCATCGCCACGAAGGTTTTTGGCTGAGCTTTCGCCCATGACCCAGCGCACGGCGTCAATAATGTTGGATTTGCCGCAGCCGTTGGGGCCGACGACACCCGAAAGATTGCGGGGCAGCGTGACAGTGGTGGGATCAACGAAGGTCTTGAAACCGGCAAGTTTGATCTTGCTCAAGCGCATAATAAAGCGGCCTAAGGAGGTTAGCGATAACAGCGCGGTAGTTTAATGTAATGCGCCCCTGTTTGGTAACGAAAAAACGATGGCCGTAAGGCCACATCGGTGGGCAACTTTCCTGCTCCGTAACGGTCCCATGGACGGGAAATTGCGATGGCTTGTTCGAGTCAGTTCAAGCCTTCCAAGCCTAGAGCGATGAAATGCATCAGGGTTTGGGGCCACCTCGCCGCGATCGGCCGAAACGTCGATCAAACCCTGTTTTTGGCCAGGAAACCTTCGTATTTCCAATTGAAAACAACTAGTTGTGCCCATATAGACGATTCTGGGGCGCCGGTTGTATACATTTTCGGCCCGATAGCTATAATCGAGCGCCTTCAAAATCCGTGATTCTGCAGGAGCAGACAATGCCAGCACGCAAGAAAGCCGGTTCCACCACGCGCAAAAAGAAGACCGCGGCCAAGAAAAAGGTCGTGAAACGGACTGCCGCGAGCAAGCCTGCCGCAAAGAAAAAAGCTGTCGCCAAGAAAAAGGTGACGGCCAAGAAAACGACCAAGAAAAAGGCGGTGACGAAGAAGAAAGTCGTCGCCAAGAAAACCGCGACCAAGAAGAAGGTCGCGGCGAAAAAAGCACCTGCCAAAAAAGCGCCGGCCAAAAAGGCCACGGCGAAGAAAGCCGTTGCCAAAAAGTCCACACGCAAGAGCGCGCTGGACGCTCCCACGATTCAGCCCTACGAGGCCAAGCGTGGCGAGGACTTCATGAGCGAAGACCAGCGCGATCACTTCCGCCAGATTCTCCTGAACTGGAAGATGGAGCTGATGCAGGAAGTGGATCGTACCGTCGGCCACATGAAAGACGAAGCCGCCAACTTCCCCGATCCCAATGACCGCGCGACTCAGGAGTCAGAGTTCAGCCTCGAGCTGCGTACGCGTGACCGCGAGCGCAAACTGATCAAGAAAATCGAGGAAGCCATCAATTCGGTGGATTCGGGCGATTACGGCTACTGCGAATCTTGCGGCATCGAGATCGGTGTGCGCCGCCTCGAGGCCCGCCCCACCGCCACGCAGTGCATTGACTGCAAGACGCTGGACGAGATCCGCGAGAAGCAAATGGGGGGATAAGGGTGAGCGGTGCCGAGTACGTCGGCCGATTTGCCCCCTCTCCCACCGGCCCGCTTCATGCGGGCTCTCTTTTGGCCGCTGTGGCCAGCTACCTCGATGCACGCGCCGCCGGCGGCCGCTGGCTGGTGCGCATCGAGGACATCGATCCGCCGCGTGAACTCCCAGGTGCCAGCGCCGACATTCTCCATACCCTTGAGCGTTTCGGGTTCCAGTGGGACGGCGACGTCGTGTTCCAGTCGCAGCGCCTAGAGCGCTATCGTGAGCTTCTGGCCGATGTCTCCCCTCATACGTTTTTCTGCGCCTGCACCCGCAAGCAACTGATCGCCGCACGCGAGCGACTGGGGCTGGGCGGCGACCAGTATCCCGGCACGTGTCGCGACCTGAAACTCGAGGACGGCGCGCTGCGTTTTCGGCTCGATCAACCCGAGGGATTTGTAGACGCCATCCAGGGGGCGTTTGCCGTCACCGCTACGAGCGATGATTTCGTGGTCTGGCGCAAAGATCATTTACCCTCGTATCAGTGGGCCGTCAGTGTGGATGACGTTGCACAGGGGATCACGCATGTGGTGCGAGGGGTGGATTTGCTCGCGACCACACCACGTCAGATTGCGCTGACGCGTGCGCTCGGGGGGAAGGTTCCCCACTTTGCGCACGTGCCCGTGCTGGTCAATTCAGACGGACAGAAACTCAGCAAGCAGACACAGGCGCCCGCGCTGCAACCCGACGCAGAGGTCGCCCAATTGTGCGCAGCATTTGCGGCGCTGGATATGCCGGTATCAAGCGCGTCAACACCGGATGAGCTTGATGACCTGTGGCTTTGGGCCATTCGATATTGGGATGCCAAACGTTTGACAAATAAGCGAAAGATACCTTTCGTAGCGCCGCCTTAAGCGTCCGATTGCAAAGCAACATAGCGCGCGGTTACACTCGGAACGATTACTACATTGCATTGCAATACCAACGCAGACACAAAGGTGAATTATGAGCGGCCCCCGTACCATCAAGAAGTACCCGAACCGACGCCTTTACGATACCGAAGAATCCCGTTACATCACCCTCTCTGACATCCGCCGCCTCGTCATGGAAAAGGTGGAGTTTGTGGTGATCGACAAGAAGACCCAGAAAGACATCACGCACGGCATTTTGCTGCAGGTGATCAGTGAGCAGGAGCAAAGCGGCGAGCCCATCTTCAGCACAGAGTTTCTGTCGCAGATCATTCGCTCCTACGGCGGCAACATGCACCACTTCGTGGGCAACTACATGGAGCAAAGCCTGAAGCTGTTCATGAATCAGCAGCAGCAGTTCCGTGACCGCGTGAAAAGCGTTGTGGGCGTCGACCCGGTGGGCATGGTGGCCAACGTGGCTATGAAGAATTTCTCGCGCTGGAAGTCGGCCCAGGAGGATATCTTTCGCACGTTGAGCGGCGCCGCCACGGGTTCTTCTTCGCGTCCCGCGGAAGACAAGGAAGAAGACGAGCCGGTTCGACCGGGCTGATTTTTGTCCGATCACGAAGAGACACCTGTGCCTGAGCAGAGCTCGGCGCTTGGCGCCTTGCTCAGGCAGGCGCAAACTTTCCTGACCCTCGCCTACCTGACCATGGTGGGCGTTGGGATGCTGTTCTATCAGCAGAAATACGCCCAGTTTGATATCAACATTTTTCAGTATGCGGATATCTTCTATTTTCTGGTTGCCCCGTTTGAGGACCCGTTTATCCTCCTGCTGTGCTTTGTAGCGGTTGCGCTTTTTCTGGCCATATACGCCTTTGACGGCTTCCTCAGGGAGAAAATGCCGCGCTTCTATACGGTGTTTGCGTTTGGCACCAACAGATCGAAGTGGTTTGAGAAATCGCAGCCGGTGTCGTGGCTCATTACGTGTGTGTTGCTGTTCGTCATTTACGCACAGATTTATGGCGACCGTGCAAAAGAGAAAATACTGGCGAGCCAATCCATCACGATTGCCTTTACGAACGACGAGACACTAACCGGGCTCATGATCGGCAAGACCGACAACACGCTCTTTCTGTTGCAAGGCACCTACGTCAAGGCTATTCCCCTGGGTGCAGAAGTCAAAGAGATTGTCATCAACGCTTCATTTCAGGCGGGCGCTGAGCCGGCATCTTCAACCCCAGCTACTCAAACCACTCGACCGTCGCCCTGAGTCAGCAAAATTCAGCGATATCGATAACGGGACTCTCCACACTCGCGCCAGGTTGTTCATGGCTATGCTGAACGCTTGCCAGAGCGTCACTGTCCGACCTCAGCGGTCCAACGCCCGCAAACACGTTCATTTAACTTCTCTGACCCCTTTGCAGGAATCTCTGCGCCTTTAAGAAAACAAGGGTGAATATTGTATGCACCCAAAACACTCCTGCAGCCGCAGTCCGTCATCGTTGACACATGAGGCACTCGGGAAAAGGCACAACATGAAAAACCTTAAGATCGCGGTTGTTTCTTCGGTCATGACACTGACCTGCACCCCTGCTTACGCATTCCTCGACGGCGACACGTTCGACATTCGCTACTTGTTTCCAGACACTGACACGGTATTTGAATCAAACAACAATCTGACCATCGGAGCCGGCCCGGAGCTCGTTTGCCCGGGCGCCGACGTATGTAGCGTCAATTTCAACAATGTCTTTTTGAGCTTCATCGATCTGGACCCAGCTGCAAATACAGTGACGATTGACTGGAACGGCGGGGCTGGCTTCTTTTCCCCTGAGTTCAACGGCTTTGAGTTTGCTCGACTTGACCAAGCGATCGCTCAGGTCACGGTTCAATGTATGACCGTAGGCGGTGCGCCATGCGAACCTGAGGTCACCTTTGGCAATACACCGGAACTCGGCAACTTTCTTCGTATCAACTATCGGAGCTTTTTCCCCGGTTCGGGTATAGCAAGCACAACGGTGACCGTGACTCCCTGTACCGCCGATGCGGATACCGATAATGACGGTGTTTCCGATGGCACCGACAACTGCTTGTTCGTTCCCAATCCTGACCAGTTTGACGCCGACGGCGACGGTTTTGGTAGCGCTTGCGACCAGGATATCAACAACGACGGCACAGTGAATTTTCTGGATCTGGGGCTACTCAGAGTGGCGTTTTTCAGCGTCCCGGGCAGCGGCAATTGGGAGCCGGGCGCCGACTTCAATAATGACGGCGTCATCAATTTTCCGGATCTTGGGCTGCTTCGCTTGGGTTTCTTTAACCCTCCCGGACCGAGCTGCGCGCTGTAACGTTAGTCAGTAGCGCCAGCCCATCGCCCGGAGGTTGTCAGGGCCTTTCAATCAGTCCCGACAGGCCTTTGACAACGGCACGAGCCTTGCGGTCGTTACGCAGGTCGCTGTGCATGGAGAAATGACATGCCAGCGCCTGGATGCAGGTTGCTTGTACCCACCGCGGCGGCGTCGTACTCTCGGGGCACTGTTCAAAAGGAGATTGAAAAATGTCGGAAGCATGGGGCGGTCTCATCATTCGAACTGGAGATTCGGCAATGCGTCTGGATTTGGGCGAAGAGGACCATCTTGCCTGGACTGACATCGTACGTCTGGCCAGAGCCTGTGGCATTGAAGAGCCAACCGCCTCGAGTCTTGGCCTCACCTTTAATCCTGAGAACGTCGAATTCTGGCTGGAGGATGAGCCCTACGTAAAGGACGGCTACCTGGTACTACCAGAAGTGTTTGGCGACGCCTGGATGGACATTGCCAAAGCGCTGCTGCGCAATGGCAAAGGAATTGAGCTGTACGGCAACATCTTTCACGAGCACGGTTACATTGAGTGCTATGCGCTGAACGCGGCTGGCGAGAAATTCTTCGAGGTGGCGCAAGACCAAAGCGGTGATTTTGAAGAAGCCGAGGCACGTGAGGTTCAGGCCCGGTGGATGGCCGCTATCCCCAATCACATTAAATCGACATTCGCCGACGTTCTTGATGACAGCGACGACGACGGGGATGACGACGACGATTGAGCTGCGAGAACATCGCAGTAGCGGTTAACTCAGCAGCAGAACCAGCAACACAAGCTGAATCACGATTGAGATCACGCTATTCATGTGGCAAAAACGCTACGTCAAGGCGATTCCGCTGGCGGCTGAGATAAAGGAAGTCCTCACTAGCTCGTCGCTTGAGGCCGAGACAGGATCGGACCAGTAACGCCAATCAAACAATCGCGACACCCAGCATCGCAGCCACCGGAAGCAGCAAGACAACCTGAATCACTGCGGATATCACGCTGATAACGAAGCCACCAAGGAACGTGGCCCCCAGCGCAAACGAAAAGGCGAATGTGCCAGCTACAATTGACGCCACCACAGCGACAAGATCGTTTGGAATAGCGCTCTCGGCAGCCGACGATAGCAGCGCGGCGAGAATCACCGCAAGCAATGCAGACCCGAAGCCCGTCTTGGATGCGCCGATCATGCGTGCTGCGATCATGACCGGGCCAACGAGAATCGCCACAAACACTACGATAGTTACAAGAAGGTCCACAGTTCGTTTTCCTCATCTGAAAAATGAAAAGGCTATCACTTCACGCCACCGTAAGTTGTTATCTTGGCGTTGTTTCGTAAGCGCTTTGGCTACGGCAGTTCTTCCCGCTTGGCGCGTTTTTCACGCGCCCGCTCCATCATTTTGTCCACGATAGCGTTGCTTTGGTCTAGTTCCTCTTGCGTCGTGCACGTGCATGCCACTTGAGTGCAGTTGAATCGATCACAGAATGCGGGCTCAAAAAGGTATTTTGCTGCGCCAATGCTTTCGCAATGCACTTTGCATTTGTGGTCTTCGATATTGACTCGCAACAACGTGACCAGACCGTAGAGGGTCGCGCAGAGCAGAATCGTTTTGCCAAAGCCAAAATTTTTTACACGGTCGAACTGCGTGTTCACCCAGGCAACCCAGGCATTTCGGTGCACTCGCCCTTCATCGTGGTACCCGAGCGCATAGAGAAAGAATGAGCCGGATACGTAGGCATACATCAGAAGACCCACACCACTGCTCGTCCGACCGTAAACATCAGCAATGAAGGGCGTGTCGTTGCGTTTTCGTCCCAGACAGCGAAGTAGAATCGAATAACTGAACCCAAAAGCCCAATGGTGAGCAAGCACCAGGCAACTAGCACATTTTTTCGGATCAACTGCTGCATTGTCATGATGAGCTCAACCGAGCGCGTTCGTTATTTCTTGCTCCACAACAAAAAAAGGCGCGCCACACAAGTGAAGCGCGCCTTTGTCGTTCGCCGCAGGCAACTCGTGCCTGGCTTTTGAGCGTTTAGCTCTCGATATCCCGCATACTAAGACGAATACGTCCCTGACGATCCACCTCCAGCACCTTGACCTTGATGACATCGCCCTCGGAGAGCTTGTCGCTGACTTTCTCAACGCGCTCTTCGGAGATCTGCGAGATGTGCACCAGACCGTCTTTGCCCGGCAGGATGGTCACAAACGCACCGAAGTCCATCAGACGAGCTACGCGGCCTTCGTAGACCTGACCCACTTCGACTTCTGCTGTAATCAGCTCAACGCGGCGCAGTGCCTCACGACCTGACGCAGCATCCACTGAGGCAATCCGTACGGTGCCGTCGTTGTCGATGTCGATCGTGGCGCCCGTCTCTTCGGTGATGGAACGAATGACCGCCCCGCCCTTGCCGATAACGTCGCGGATTTTTTCAGGATCGATCTTGATCGTGATGATGGTGGGTGCCCAGTCGGACATCTCTTCGCGTGGCTTCTCGATGATCTTGTTCATCTCGCCCAGGATGTGCAGACGTGCGTCACGGGCCTGATCCAGCGCCTTGCTCATGATCTCGCGAGTGATGCCCTGGATCTTGATGTCCATCTGCAGCGCGGTGATGCCGTCATCAGTACCGGCCACTTTGAAGTCCATGTCGCCGAGATGATCTTCGTCACCCAGAATGTCGGTCAGCACCTGATAGCGATCGCCTTCCTTGACCAGACCCATGGCCACACCAGCCACAGCGCCCGTGATGGGCACACCGGCGTCCATCAGTGCCAGCGAGGTGCCGCAGACCGAGGCCATGGAGCTCGAGCCGTTCGACTCGGTGATCTCGGAGACCACGCGAATCACATACGGGAAGGCTTCCATATCCGGCATGACGGCGGAGATGCCGCGCTTGGCCAGTTTGCCGTGACCGATCTCGCGGCGCTTGGGACCGGACATGAAGCCGGTCTCGCCAACGCAGTACGGCGGGAAGTTGTAATGCAACATGAACGGCTCGCGGTACTCGCCTTCCAGCGCATCAATGATCTGAGCGTCACGTGCCGTACCCAGCGTCGTGACCACGATGGCCTGGGTCTCACCACGCGTGAACAGCGCCGAGCCGTGCGTACGAGGCAGCACGCCGACCTGCACGTCGATGGGACGCACCGTTGAGGTGTCGCGACCGTCGATACGCGGCTTGCCGTCGAGCACCTGACGGCGCACAAACTGGCTCTCAGCTTTGCCAAATGCGCTCTTGACCGCATCGGACTCATATTTGGGCTCATCGCCACCGGCCAAAGCGTCCATCACGCTGTCGCGCAATTCGCCGACCTTCTGGTAGCGCTCGGTTTTCTCGGTGATCTGATAGGCGGCGCCAAGCTTGTCGCCGATCATGTTTTCGACCGCTTCGGCCAGCGACGGATCGGCGGCCGGTGCTTCCCAGCCCCAAGAAGGCGTGCCGACTTCGGCCGCCAGTTCGTTGATGGCCTTGATTGCGACCTGCATCTGCTCGTGGCCGTGCATCACAGCGCCAAGCATCACGTCTTCGGGCAGACGATTGGCTTCGGATTCCACCATCAACACCGCGTCGGCGGTGCCGGCGACGATCAGGTCGAGTTTCGAGTTTTCCAGCTCCGCCGCATTGGGGTTGAGCACGTACTCTTCGTTGACGTAGCCAACACGCGCTGCCGCGATGGGACCTGCGAACGGCATGCCGGAGATCGACAGCGCGGCCGAGGCACCGATCAGCGCCGGGATGTCGGCGTTGACTTCAGGATCCACGGAGATAACGGTGGCAATCACCTGCACGTCGTTATTGAACCCTTTGGGAAACAGCGGACGTATCGGACGATCGATCAGGCGGCTGGTCAGCGTTTCTTTTTCGCTGGGGCGACCTTCGCGCTTAAAAAAACCGCCGGGGATTTTGCCGGCGGCGTAGGTTTTTTCCTGGTAGTTCACGGTCAGCGGGAAGAAGGGTCTTCCGGGCTCCGCCTCGCGTTTGCCAACGGCTGTGACGAGGACGCGTGTGTCGCCCATAGAGACGACGACGGCGCCGCTGGCCTGACGCGCGATACCGCCCGTTTCCAGCTGGACGGTGTGATTGCCGTAGGCAAACGACTTTTGAATTTTCTTAAACATGAATTGTATTGAACCTGTTCGTAAGAGGAATGCGCGAAAGTGAAATCAACGACAACTATCGACGCAGTCCCAGTTTCTTGATCAGGTCCTGATAGCGCTTGAGGTCTTTACGCTTCAGATAGTCCAGCAGCTTGCGACGCTGGTTCACCATCTTCAGAAGACCACGACGCGAGTGATGATCTTTTTTGTGCTTGCCGAAATGCTCGGTCAGGCCCGTGATGCGGGCGGTGAGCAGAGCCACCTGAACTTCGGTGGATCCTGTGTCGCCGCCGGCGCGGCCATTGTCCTGAACAATTTCGCTTTTTTGCACGGTAGTCAAAGGCATGATGTTGCTCTCTTGCATTGCTTTGCCCCGCCTGATGCTCGGGGCTGTTTGTTTTGCAGGAACATCTGGTCAGGCCACTGGTGCAAAACCAATGGGTTGATCAGAGGTCCCTGCCCGAAAATAATCGCGAATTGTACCCGTTCGTGTGGCGCTGCACCAGTAAAATGGCCGCCTATTTGAACAAGCGTTTCGGGGCCACCCGGGAGCCGCCCTCGGCCTCGCCAAGCCCCATGAAATGGTCGTTCTGGTCGTACAATCGGACGGTCCCTTCGGCGGGTGCGCCCGCCACGGCTGCGCTCTGGCCGTTGCTAACCAAAAATGCGGCTCTTTGATCGAGTTTGAGCGCTGGCCAGTGGCCCAGGGCGGCGTCGGCGGGGACCAGACAGGCATCCAGCGCTTCGTGTCCTCCCTGCTCGCTGAGGGCCTCAAGCGCCTCCAGGGTCAGCATATTGGCGCCATCAAATGGCCCGACCAGCGTCCGCCGCAAACGCGTCACATGCGCCAGCGTGCCGCACTTCGCCGCCAGGTCCTCCATCAGCGTTCGGATGTAGGTGCCCTTTGAGCAATGGACCTCGAAACTCGCCGCTTCGCCATCGAACTCCGTGCACAGAAACTCGTGAATAACCACGGATCGCGCTGGCCGCTCGACTTCCTTGCCCTCCCGAGCCAGCGCATACAGCCGGCGGCCCTGATGCTTGAGCGCGGAGTACATAGGTGGAATCTGTTCGATCGGGCCCGTCAGGGCGCGGATGGCCGCCTCGACCGACGCCGCGTCGGGTCGTACGGATGAGGTTTCAACCACTTCGCCCTGCGAATCTGCGGTGTCCGTTTTCACACCAAACTTTGCGGTAACCTCATAGCGCTTGTCGGCATCGAGCAGGAAGGCGGAAACTTTGGTGGCGTGGCCCAGACACAGTGGTAGCAGTCCGGTGGCCAGAGGATCAAGACTGCCCGTATGGCCCGCCTTACGAGCGTCGAACAGCCGCTTCACACGCTGCAAGGACTGGTTGGAGGTCAGTCCGCCCGGCTTGTCCAGCAGCAAGATGCCGTCTACGCGCCGGCCCCGCGCCCGACGCCCCATCAGCTCTGGTCGTCTCCGCTCGACGGGTCCGAATCACTGTCACTCGCTGCGCGGTCGCTGGCCCGCGCTTCATCGATCAGCGAGGTCAGTCGTTCACCACGTTCGAGGGATTCGTCATACAAAAAACGCAGCTGCGGTGTGGCACGGAGCTTTACGTCACGCGAAACTTCGTGGCGCAGATAACCCGCGCTTTCGCTCAGCGCCGCCAGCGCCTCCCTGGATTGCTCGGGATCGCGAACCGTGAAATGCACTTTGGCCACGCCAAGATCACGCGAAACGTCCACATGCGTCAGCGTGACCTGCTGCAACAGCGGATCACGCGTCTGCTGCAATAGCACGGATGCCAGCGAGCGATGAATGGCCTGCGCGACGCGAGACGAGCGATGAAACTCACGTGGCATAAAACGAACTCGTGTTACAGCGTGCGCGGCACTTCGATTCGCTCGAAGCACTCGATCTGATCGTTGGCCTGCACGTTATTGTAGTTCTTGACGCCAATACCGCACTCCGTGCCGGCGCGCACTTCGTTGACATCGTCTTTGAAGCGACGCAGCGACTCGAGTTCGCCTTCATAGATGACCACGTTCTCACGCAGCACGCGAATCGGAAGATTTCGCTGCACGTAACCCTCGGTCACCATACAGCCGGCAATGTCGCCAAACTTCGGTGAGCTGAATACTTCGCGCACCTGGGCCAGACCCACGATCTGCTCCTTGATCTCCGGCTTGAGGTAGCCGCTGATCGCGAGCTTGACCTGATCGATGGCCTCGTAGATCACGCTGAAATAGTGCAGATCGACACCGGCTTCCTTGATCGCGGTGCGCGCCGCATTGTCGGCACGCACGTTGAAGCCAATGATGATGGCATTGGAGGCAGCGGCCATGTTGACGTCGTTCTCGGTGATGCCACCGACGGCACTTTGTATGACGCGCACTTCAACATCGTCCATGGACAGTTTTTCCAGCGCGTCGCGCAGCGCCTCGGCACTACCCTGCACGTCGGATTTGATCAGCAGATTGACGCTGTCACGCTCGCCGCGCTCCATCTGCGAGAACACGTTATCGAGTTTGGACATGTGCTGTTCGGCAATCTTCTTCTCACGCGCCTTGCTCTGACGATGCTCGGCCACTTCACGCGCCTTGCGCTCGCTCTCGACGCTGATCATGTCGTCACCAGCCGACGGCGTGCCGGACAGACCCAGCACAACAACCGGCGTTGACGGTCCGGCGGTCTCAATGGACTCACCCTTCTCGTCAAACATCGCGCGAATACGTCCGAACTCTTCACCTGCCAGCAGCACTTCGCCGGTGGACAGGCGACCACGACTAACCAGAACCGTGGCAACCGCGCCGCGGCCTTTCTCAAGCGAAGACTCAAGCACGACACCGGCCGCAGGGCCTTCGTCGGATGCCGTCAGCTCCAGCACTTCGGCCTGCAGCAACACGGCGTCGAGCAACTCGTCGATGCCGTCGCCCTTGAGCGCCGATACCGGAACCATTTGCGTGTCGCCACCCCAGTCTTCAGGGATGACTTCGTTGGCCGACAGCTCGTTCTTGACCCGGTCAGGATCGGCGTTGGGTCGGTCCATCTTGTTGATCGCCACGATCATCGGCACCTCGGCCGCCTTGGCATGAGCGATCGCTTCTTTGGTTTGCGGCATGACGCCGTCGTCGGCCGCCACCACCAGAATCACAATGTCGGTAGCCTGGGCGCCACGGGCACGCATGGCCGTAAATGCTTCGTGGCCCGGTGTATCAAGGAAAGTAATCGTGCCCTTATCGTGGTTCACACGATAGGCGCCAATGTGCTGCGTAATACCGCCCGCCTCGCCCGAAGCGACGCGGCTTTCGCGAATGTAATCGAGCAGCGACGTCTTACCATGATCGACGTGGCCCATGACGGTGACGACCGGAGCGCGCGGTATTTCCTCGCCCTGCGATTCACCGGACACGACCAGCGCATCTTCGAGCTCGTTTTCGTTACGTATCTTGACCGAGTGCCCCATTTCCTCGACCACCAGCTGAGCCGTGTCCTGGTCGAGCACCTGGTTGATCGTCACCATCATGCCCATCTTCATGAGCGACTTGATGACCTCGTTGGCCTTGATGGCCATCTGCTGCGCAAGTTCGGACACGGTGATGGTCTCACCGAGCACCACTTCGCGAGCAACCGGCGCGGTGGGCGCCTGAAAACCGTGCTTGCCATCGCGTGATACCGCGACGGGACGACGCGCCGGACGCTTCTTGCGTCGACGGCCGCTCTTGTCCTGGGATACGTGCAGTTCCTTGCGACCATATTTGGTCGACGAGCGACGCTCGCTTTCCTTTTTCTTGTTGGCAGCCGCCGTGGCTGCCTGAGCCTTGCGACGCTGTTCTTCGGCGTCGGCGCGAGCCTTGGCTTCGGCGTCTTTGCGTGCCTGCTCTTCGGCGCGCTGGCGCTCCTGCTCTTCTTCGCGCTCGCGCGTTGCGCGCTCGGCCTCCAGGCGCTTTTCTTCCTGCGCCTGCTTTTCAGCCTCACGCTTGGCGCGTTCGTCATCGCGCTCGCGATCAAGCTCGTCCTGCGCCTGCTTGGCCTGCTCTTCGAGTACGCCCCGATTCACATACGTGCGCTTCTTGCGTACTTCGAGGCTCACGGTACGCGAACGCCCCTGGCCACCGGACAAACGCAGCTCGGACTGCTGTTTGCGCTTGAGTGTGATCTTCTTGGGCGCCGCCGTAGGCTCGCCTTCGCGACCATGCGAACGTCGCAAATGGCTGAGAAGTTTCATTTTGTCATCGTCGCTGACCGTGTCTTTCGGTCCATCAACCGAAATACCAGCCTCAGCCAGCTGGGCGATAAGACGCTCAACCGAGACCTTCAACACATCAGCAAATTGTTCGACCGTAATTTCAGCCATTGGGAACCCCGTTTAAGACGCTTTATCCTGCGCCGGCGACTCATCGCCTTCGTCTTCGAACCAGTGAGCACGGGCCGCCATAATCAGCTTGGCCGCCTGCTCATCGTCGAGAATTTCAATACCTTCCAGATCGTCCACCGCCTGCTCGGCCAGATCCTCGCGCGTGACCACGCCGCGGCCGGCCAGCTCGTAGGCAAGCTCGGTGCTCATTCCGTCAAGCTCGAGCAGATCTTCCGCCGGCTTGGCGTCGCCCAGTTTCTCTTCGCTGACGATGGCCTGGGTCAACAGTACGTCGCGGGCGCGGTTGCGCAGCTCCTCGACGATGCTCTCCTCAAATTCTTCGATCGCGACCAGCTCAGCGGTGGGCACATAGGCCACCTCTTCAATGCTCGAGAAACCTTCCTGCACGAGGATGGTGGCGACTTCCTCGTCGACATCCAGCTGCTTGGTGAAAAGCTCCACCAGCTCGCGGGCTTCGCTTTCGCTCTTGGCAACGGCATCAGCCTCGTCCATGACGTTGAGCTCCCAGCCGGTCAGCTCACTGGCCAGACGAATGTTCTGGCCGCCCTTACCAATAGCCAGAGACAGGCGTTCTTCTTCGACCGCAATGTCCATGCTGTGCTTGTCTTCATCCATAACGATGGAGACCACCTCGGCCGGCGACATGGCGTTAATCACAAACTGGGCCGGGTTGTCGTCCCACAAAATAATGTCGACGCGTTCGCCCGACAGCTCGTTGGAAACGGCCTGCACCCGACTGCCGCGCATGCCCACACAGGCACCGACCGGATCGATGCGGTTGTCGTTGCTGCGCACCGCAATCTTGGCGCGATTGCCCGGGTCGCGGGCGGCACCGAGGATGTCGATCAGGCCCTGACCAACTTCGGGCACTTCAATACGGAACAGCTCGATCAGGAACTTCGGCGACGTACGCGTCATGAAAAGCTGTGGACCACGCGGCTCTGAGCGCACTTCACGCAACATGGCTTTCACGCGATCCTGCGTACGAATCGCCTCGCGCGGAATCAGATTCTCGCGCGGGATAAAACCCTCGGCGTTGCCGCCCAGATCCAGATACGCACCGTTGCGATCCACGCGCTTGACGATGCCACTAAGCAGTTCGCCTTCGCGGCCCGCATAGGCCTCGACCATCTTGGCGCGCTCGGCTTCGCGCACTTTCTGCACGATGACCTGCTTGGCCGTCTGGGCAGCAATACGTCCGAACTCCACAGATTCCATTGGCTCTTCGACGAATTCGCCGGGCTGCACGTCCGGGTTGTAGTCCACCGCGTCAATCATGCGCAGTTCGCGATCCGGCGTCTCGAGTTCGGTGGAGTCGTCGGCGAACACGAGCCAGCGGCGGAAAGTCTCATACTCGCCACTCTCACGATCGATCACGACGCGTACATCAATGTCTTCGCCATGACGCTTGCGCGTGGCCGAGGCCAGCGCCAGCTCGATGGCTTCAAAAATGATGTCGCGCTCAACACCCTTCTCATTGGAGACGGCATCGGCAACCAGCAAAATCTCTTTGTTCATTTGAACACCCATTGCTCAAAGTAATTCCGTGTAATCCGGAACCAGACGCGCTTTTTCAATCTGCGCCAGCTCCACAGTGATCGTCGTGTTATCCACGTTCACCTCAATTTTCTCTTCACTCGCCGAGGTCAGCACGCCGCGCATCTTGCGCCGTCCATCCACCGGCCGCCGCAGCCGCACGTTGACCTCGTTGCCAATAAAGGCCGCGAAGTGCGCCGGCGTACGCAGCACGCGATCCAGACCTGGCGATGACACCTCAAGGTGATACATCCCGTTGATCGGATCTTCGACATCGAGAATGCCGCTTACCTGGCGGCTAACTGCCTCGCAGTCCTCGATATCAATGCCCTCTTCCCGATCTATGTAAAGACGCAACGTGCCGCTCTTGGGCGCCGTGTGATACTCCACATCGATCAGCTCATAACCCATGTCTTCCACGCTGGGGCTAAGCAATTCAAGAACTTTGCGCTCGCGTGCTGACACCTAAATCTCTCGCCTCAAACCTAAGGTTTGCCCACAAAAAAAGGGCCCCAAGGCCCTCATTCCGTGCCTGCCCGAGGGCAGACCTTTTATGCGTCCATCGCGTCGGCGGCCTTTCGTCGACACTCTTTGATAACGGAAAAAGCCCCTCACGGGGGCCTTTTCTACCAAAGTGGTAGCGGGGGTAGGATTCGAACCTACGACCTTCGGGTTATGAGCCCGACGAG
>CAZXCL010000068.1:0-22946 GCA_964639265.1 uncultured Gammaproteobacteria bacterium
CCGTAAACGTGTCGGCCTCAAGGCCCAGATAGACGTCACCCTTGAAAGCAAGTACGGCGGGCTTGGCATTTGACGCCCTGAATGGCCGCGACCATTGCGCGTAGCGCTCTACGTTCAGATCGGCCAGCTTCTCGCTGATGCCGAGCAGCTTCTGCAAGTCTTTCGACGATTTTTTCTTGAGCTGATCGACCAGTTGCTGACTGCGTTTGAGCAACGCAGGCTGCGTCGGTTTCGCGACTGTGCCGGGCGTCTCGTAATCGAGCGCCTTGGACGGAGAAATTACGATAATCATGGTGCGTGTCTGGAATGTGTCGAGATGGAGCACGCGACTGTCGGGCGAAACCGCCGCCAAGTCAAGACTGCAGAGCCTACTGCGCCTGATGCAGTGCCTTCTCCAGATAGGGCGGCGCCGTCAGCATCGGAACATCGGGTTGTGAGAAGAATTTCACAAGCGACTCGCGCTGATCAAGCGCATCGCGATAACCAAGCTCAATCAGTTCGGTCGTGTAGGCGCTTTCAAACAGCAGGTAGCTGATGAGCTGCGAACCACTGGCGCCGAGCGTGCCGGTACCGCGCAGAAGCGCTCGTACCGCGCGCGGGAACGCACCCGCGTGGCGCGCTGCAATCTCGCGGATATCCTGGCTCGGCACAATCAGATGCAGCGCTACGGGCCTGAGTTCGCGCGACGTATCCGTATCGAGCACCGGGCCGCTGCACGCCAACAGATGATTCACCCGCATCATGCGCTCCAGATCAGCGTATAGCCCGTCCAGAAACACGGTGTCGAGCATGTAGCCGGCAATCTCGCCAAACCCGGGCGCCGGTCCGGCGTCCGTCGGCACGATTGAAGGCGGACGCTCGTCTCGCACACCGATAACAAGCAAACGGTTGGCCCCCAGGTGCAACGCGGGACTCAGCGGTGTGGCTTCACGCAGCGCGCCGTCGCCAAAGTGCTCGTTGCCCACTTGCGCCGTCGGAAAAATAAACGGCACGGCAACCGACGCCATCAGGTGATCCAGCGTGAGCTGCGCCGGGATACCTTCACGCCGACTGCGTGTCCATGGCGCCAGGCTTGGCTTGCCTTCGTAGAATGAGACCGCCTTGGCCCGCCCAAAGCCCGATGCCGTGATGGCCACCGCATCGAGCACCCCGGCGTCGATGGCGCGACCAATATCGTTGAAGCGAATGTAGTAATCGAGCAAATCGCGCAACGGCGCATTGTCGAGCAGCGAGCGCGGGTTGGACGGTCCAAGCCCGCCCAGGGTCAGTGCCGCCAGCCAGTGCAGACTTGAACGCACCACGTGCCAGGTGTCGCACCGGTAGACCTGCCCACAGTGAAACCCCGCCCACACTTGCTCAAGATCGGCGATACCCTTTGCAAACCGCAGCGCGTTGTTCGCCAGTACCACCGCGTTGATCGCGCCCACCGACGTGCCGCTGATCACCGGAAACGGGTGCACATCCGGTTGCGGCAGCATCTGCGCAATACCCTTGAGCACACCGGCCTGGTATGCCCCACGCGCACCGCCGCCTGGCAGCACGAGGCCCACATGCGGGCGGCTCATGCCGGCGCCCCGACGCCGGTCTGGCGCAGGCGTTTGATCGCCTCGTCCAGACCACGCAGCGTGAGCGGATACATGCGCTGATCAAGCAGTTCATTCACAAGTTTGATCGACGGTGTGTAGCCCCAGGTTTCGCGCGCTTCAGGGTTTAGCCACACAACGTTCGGAAAAGCTTTGAGCAGTCGCTGAAACCAGACCGCCCCCGCCTCCTCGTTAAAGTGCTCGACGCTGCCGCCCGGATGCGTGATCTCATACGGGCTCATGGTCGCATCACCAACGATGATCAGCTTGTAGTCACGCGAGTACGTGCGCGTGAGCTCGAGCAGCGTTTTCACGCTGCTGCGTTTGCGCTGGTTGTCGCGCCAGACGCGCTCGTACAGAAAATTATGAAAGTAGTAATACTCGAGATTTTTAAACTCGGTGCGGGCCGCAGAAAACAGCTCCTCGCAGGTGCGCACGTACGGGTCCATAGACCCGCCCACGTCAAACAGCAGCAGCACCTTGACCTCGTTGCGCCGAGGCGCTCGAAACTTCAAATCCAGCAGACCTCCATTGCGCGCCGTCGCATCGATCGTGTCATCCACAGCAAACTGATCTGCGCTGCCGCGTCTGGCAAAGCGGCGCAGTCGGCGTAGCGCGAGTTTGAGATTGCGCGTTCCAAGCGTGCGGTCCGAATCCAGATTGCGATACTCGCGACGCTGCCAGACATTGACGGCCTTCTTGTGCTGCCCGCGCCCACCGATACGCACGCCCTCAGGGTGAAACCCGGAGTGTCCAAATGGCGACGTGCCGCCTGTGCCAATCCACTTGTTGCCACCCTCGTGGCGACCTTCCTGTTCCTGCAGTCGTTCGGCCAGCGTTTTCATGAGTTCGTCGAAGCCGCCGAGCTTTTCGATCCTCGCCCGCTCCTCTTCGCTCAGCAGTCTGCGCGCAGTGGCCTTAAGCCAGTCGTCAGGTATCTCGCCAGCAATCAGATCAAACTGTGCCTCCACGCCTTCGAAAAAAGCACCGAACGCTCGATCGAACAAATCGTAGCGCGACTCGTCCTTGACCAGCGCCGTGCGCGCCAGGCGATAGAAATCATCCAGGCGCCCGGTTACCAAACGATGATCAAGACCGTCCAGCAGGGCCAGAAACTCGGTCAACGATACCGGCAGTCCCGCGTGGCGCAGGAAAAAAAAGAACTTAACGAGCATTGCGCCGGTTCAGGAACACGAGCTGCTCAAACAGATGCACATCCTGCTCGTTTTTGAGCAACGCGCCGTGAAGCACGGGAATCAGCGTCTTGTCATCCTTGGCGCGCAGCACGTCCGGATCAATGTCTTCAGCGACCAGCAGCTTGATCCAGTCGAGCAGCTCCGACGTCGAGGGTTTTTTCTTGAGTCCCGGCACGTCGCGCACCTCGAAGAACACGCGCAGCGCTTCGGACAGCAGCTCTTTTTTGAGCTGCGGAAAATGCACGTCGACGATCTGCGTCATGACGTCCTGCGAGGGAAACTGGATGTAGTGAAAGAAACAGCGGCGTAAAAAAGCGTCGGGCAGTTCCTTCTCGTTGTTGCTGGTGATAATGATAATCGGCCGCTGTGTCGCGCGAATCGTCTGGCGTGTCTCGTAGACATAAAACTCCATGCGATCGAGCTCGCGCAGAAGATCATTGGGAAACTCGATATCGGCCTTATCGATCTCATCGATCAGAAGCACCGGTTGTTGTTCTGACTCAAACGCCTCCCACAGCTTGCCGCGCTTGATGTAGTGGCTGATGTCGGCCACCTTTTCATCGCCGAGCTGCGAGTCACGCAGACGCGAGACCGCATCGTATTCATACAAGCCCTGCTGTGCCTTGGTCGTCGACTTGATGTGCCACTCGATGAGCGGGAAGCCCAAAGACCGAGCCACTTCGATAGCAAGCTGCGTCTTGCCGGTGCCCGGCTCACCCTTGATCAGGAGCGGACGCTCCAGAACGATGGCCGCGTTGACCGCCGACTTCAGATCCTCGTCGGCCACATAGCTGTCAGTGCCGTCAAAACGTTGCTTGCTCATCTAATTCTCAAGTCCAGGTTCAAGGGTCAGAGTGTACCGCGTCGGGCCCGGCAGCAACGGCGACGGCCGCCCTTCCACCCAGTCACTGTGACCGGCGCGGAAAAACGGTGACAGCGGATGACCGCTCTGCCCACCGGGCATATGAAACAGCGCCTCACTCTCGCGCCCGGGCGCCACCACGATGCGCTGCGACGCGCCGAATGACGGGGACTGCACCCGGGGCATCCAGACGTCGCCGGGCATCGGCGTCGCGGGCACGCTCAGGTAGTCGCGCAGCGCCGAGGGCAGCGCGCCGGCCATAGGATGAGCAATGGCGAGCCGATTGGCCTCTCCCCAGGTCGCAGCGGCGGGTATCTCGTCGGCAAGAGTATCGAGCACGTGCAGAAAGTACTCTGACCAGCTTGCAAAACCGGCCGGCAACAGGTGCACCGGCTGCCGGCGCATCACATCCCACAGCGGGCCCTCGCGCTGGCGCAGCAGTCCCGGTCTGATATCCGGCAGTTCGTCCAGCGGGGCCAGAAACTGCGCCATCAGATCAGACTCGATGCGCGAACGAAACGCGCGCACCAGTCGGTAGGCCTGATCATCGGCCGTCGCCTGCAACGCCCCGCGCGAAAGCAGCGAGAGCTGTTCCCGGCGACTCGCTCGCGCTGCCACCGCATCGGTCGTCAGCATCGAACGCATCAGTACGCGCCAGCGCTCGAGAAACAAGCCGCGCGTGTCCAGTGCAATATCCAGAAGGTCCTCTTCTGTAAACGTGTCGGCCGCAAACAATCGCTCGCGAATCTGAAACGCGCGAATGCCCAGGGGGAAGTCGCTGCTGCCGATCAGGGGCGCGCTGGCAAGGTCCGCAACACGACCATTGGCCGTCCACAGTCGATCGCTGGGCGGATCGAGCACCAGCGGATAGTCCGCCGGTGACAACCAGCCGCGCCAGCCGCCGTCCTGGTCGCTCATCACCGGACGCGTCGGATCAAAACCAACACGGCGCGGCAGGCGCCCGGCAATCGTCCAGCCTACACGTCCGTCGCGACCAGCGAGCAGGATATTCTGCGGTGGAATACCCATGCGCTGGGCAAGCGCCGCCGCGGAATCAACTTCGGTGACATCCAGAAAGTCCAGCAAATTGAGATTGATCGCTTCTTCAAAATGGGCCAGCCAGCGCACGGCAACCGGTCGACGCTCTGCATCCTCGGCGATCACCGGGCCAAAGCGCGTCATGGGCACGCTCAAGGCGACCGGCGCGGCGTCCCGGACCGCGATAAGCTCCTCTCGCACGCGCAGCGTGTCACCGCCGCGAGGCACACGGTAGCGACCGGCCGAGCCCGCCGTGCGCAGCACCACGCGATCTGAATAGTCGCCGTAGCTGTTGGTAAATCCCCATGCGATATGTGTGTTGCTGCCCACGACCACACCCGGTACGCCGGGCAACGACACGCCGATCGCGTCCAACTGGACCACGTCACCCCGCGACTGCAACAAACGCAGTCGATACCAGATGTTTGGCAGCCGTAAACCCAGATGCATGTCGTTGGCGAGGATTGCGCTGCCGTGCGGCGTGAGACTCCCGGCAACGGCGAAACTGTTACTGCCAAGCGCGTCGGCCTCGGCCTGTGGCAGCGGTAACGTCGCCCCCGGTTTGTCGTACCAGCGCTCGGCGGGCAGCGGCGGTAGCGTTACGACATCGCCGCTGAGCGGCGCATCCCAGGAACTGCCCGGCGCCGTCAACCAGCGATACACCTCTGGGGGCAAAACACGAAACATCGCGCCGCGCTGACGATCGAGATCGGCCTCCTCGTCGGTGAGTTCCCTGAACATGGACAGCAGCACCAGAAGACTGTCGCGCGCCTGCCAGGGCTCGGGCTGCGACCGCAGCAGCGCATACTCAAACGGCCGGGCACCAAGCTCTGCGAGACCGGCATTCACGCCGGCGACGTAGGCATCGAGTTGCTGGCGATGCGAAGCCGGCAATCCGGCAATCGCCGCATCGGCGACCAGGCTAAGCCCGTGCACACGCATGGCCTTGTCGGCCTCCAGCGCTCGTGCGCCAAACAGTTCACTCAGGCGTCCCGCTGCTACGCGCCGCGACAGGTCCATCTGGAAAAACCGTTCCTGCCCGTGCACGAAGCCCTGTGCAAAATACAGATCCGTGCGGGAGGTAGCGCGCAGTGTGGGTACGCCTAATTCATCGCGCTCGATGGTCACCGCTGCTGAAACCGGCGCGCCAACGCGACCGTCGAGTTCAGGCAATGATGCGCGCAGGTAGAGCCAGAGCCCAATGGCACTTGCGATGGCAAGCGTAAGGACCACTGACACGAGGGTCAGTCCGATCCGTTTGGCACCGCTCATCGCGCTACTCGGACGTAAGGCCTCGTCAGGCCTCGATGATCTTCATGGTGTTGGTCTTGCCGGAAATGCCCGACAGCTCACCACGGGTAAGGATAAGACGCTCGCCGCGAGACAGCGCACCGCGCGCAATCATCTCCTCCGAGATGTGTCGCGCGAGGTTTTCCTCATCCACTTTCACGACATCGAACGGCACGGGATAGACACCGCGATACAGCTGCACGCGCCGTCTCGTCGATTCGTGCCGCGTCAGCGCAAAAATTGGCCGGCCCGAGCGAATACGCGACAGCCACAGCGCGGTCGAGCCCGACTCGGTCAACGCGACGATCGCTTTAACGTCGAAGTGATTCGCTGTGTACATCGTGGCCATGGCGATCGCCTCATCCACCAGATCGAACGAGCGCTCAACCCGATGCTGCGACACCTGGGTGACACGCTGACGCTCCGCCGCCTTGCAGATGCGGGCCATGGACTCAACCGCCTTGATAGGAAACTCGCCGGCGGCGGTTTCAGCGGAGAGCATGACCGCGTCGGTGCCATCAATGACTGCATTGGCCACGTCGGAGACTTCGGCACGCGTTGGAATCGGACTGTGAATCATCGACTCCATCATCTGCGTTGCAGTGATGGTCACGCGATTAAACTGACGCGCTCGATCGATGATCATTTTCTGCACGCCGGGCAATTCGGCGTCGCCGATTTCCACACCCAGATCGCCGCGGGCCACCATCGCCACATCGCAGGCCTGCAGGATACCGTCGATGTTCTCTACCGCTTCAGCGCGTTCAATCTTCGCGACGATAAATCCATCGCCACCCGCCTCGCGCAACAAACGACGCGTTTCGATCACATCGCGAGCGTCGCGCGGGAAAGACAGCGCCACGTAGTCGAGCTTCAGTCGTGCCGCGTGCGCAATGTCTTCGCGATCCTTGTCGGTCAGTGCCGCCGCGGACAGTCCGCCACCGTGACGATTGATGCCCTTGTTGTCCGACAACACGCCACCCTGCAGCACGGTGCAGTCAACGCGCGTACCCGCGGATGAGACAACCTCGAGCACTATGTGGCCGTCGTTGAGCAGCAGCTTGTCGCCAGGTTTCACGTCGCCGGGCAGCGACGGGTAGGTGATCCCGACCTGTGTCTGGTCGCCGGCGTCGCGCTCGAGGCTGGTATCAAGCGCAAACGGTTCGCCGTTGACGAGCGTCACGCTGCCGTTTTCAAACCGACGAATTCGAATCTTGGGACCTTGCAGGTCACCGAGCACACCCACATCGCGACCCAGTTGCGCCGCGGCGGCACGCGCACGCGTCACGCGCTTTTCGTGGTCTTCAACGCTGCCATGGGAAAAGTTGATGCGCAGAACGTCTGCGCCTGCTTCGAGCAAGGCGCGAAGCGCCTCGTCACTATCGGTTGCCGGCCCGAGCGTGGCAACAATCTTGGTTCGTCTAAGCATGCGCGGACATTACGCGCGTGCGTCGAGCGCCGCAACCGCCGGCAGCGTTTTTCCTTCCAGAAATTCAAGGAACGCACCACCGCCGGTGGAGATGTAGGAAATGTCCGCCCCGACATCAAAACGATCGAGGGCGGCCAGTGTGTCACCACCGCCCGCGATGGAGAACCCGCTGCTGGCCGCGATAGCTTTGGCCAGCACGCGTGTGCCAGCGGCAAACGCATCGAATTCGAACACACCCAGCGGCCCATTCCACACGATGGTGCCGGCGTCGGACATCAGGCTGCCCAGATATTGTGCAGTCTGCGGCCCGACATCAAGAATCAGCTCATCGTCAGCCACCTCGCCGACGGCGCGCACGGTCGCGGCGGCATTGGCATCAAACTCGGTGGCCACCACAACGTCCGTCGGAATCGGAATCTCCACGTCCTGATCCAGCAGCCGTCGGGCTTCATCAACCAGATCAGGCTCGTACAGCGATTTACCCACGCCGTGGCCCGCCGCCGCAATAAACGTGTTGGCAATCCCGCCGCCGACAATTACGCGGTCCATCCGCGTCACCAACTCATCGAGCACCGTCAACTTGCTGGAGACTTTGGCGCCCCCAACGACAGCCACTGTCGGACGCGCCGGTTCGTGCAGTGCCTTGCCCAGAGCATCAAGCTCGGCGGCCAGAAGCGGACCAGCGCACGCCGCCGGCGCTGCTCGCGCAACGCCTTCGGTTGAGGCATGCGCACGATGCGCGGTGCCAAAGGCATCCATAACAAACACATCGCACAACGCCGCATAGCGCGCCGCGAGATTCGCGTCGTTGCTCTTCTCGCCCTCATTGAAGCGGACATTCTCGAGCAACGCTACCTCGCCGGCCTGGACGTTCGAGGCCAGAGCCATGTCGGGCAGCAGCGGCACCGGCACGCCCAACGCCGCACTCATGGCCGCGGCGACCGGCGCCAGCGACAGCTTCGGATCGGGTTCGCCCTCCTTCGGGCGGCCCAAATGCGACATCACCAACACCGCCGCGCCCTTGTCCAGAGCAAGACGGATGGTAGGCAGCGCCGCCTGCAGTCGGCGCTCATTGGTGATGACCCCATCGCGAATCGGCACGTTGAGATCCTCGCGGATCAGCACTCGTTGGTTCGCAATATCCAGATCAACTAGACGGCGCATCGGTGACCCCTGCTCAGGCGTTGGACAACGCCAGCATCGTGTCGAGCATTCGATTTGAGAAGCCCCACTCGTTGTCGTACCACGAGCAGACTTTGACCAGGTTGCCATCAACCTTGGTCAGCGTTGCGTCAAAGTTCGACGAGGCCGGGTTGTGGTTGTAGTCGATCGAGACCAGTGGCGCCTCGTTATAGGTCAGGATGCCATTGAGCGGGCCATCGGCCGCCTTGCGCATGATGTCGTGCACCTCGTCGATACTCGTGTCGCGCTTGGCGACGAACGTCAGGTCCACCAGCGACACGTTGATGGTAGGTACGCGTACCGCGTAGCCGTCCAGACGGCCAGCAAGCTCCGGCAGCACCAGACCAACCGCGGCGGCCGCGCCGGTTTTGGTCGGGATCATCGACATCGTGGCCGAACGTGCACGACGCAGGTCCTTGTGAAACACGTCCGTCAGCGTTTGGTCATTGGTGTAGGCGTGAATGGTGACCATGAGACCATTGACCACGCCCAGGGCATCGTTGAGCGGCTTGACCATCGGCGCCAGGCAGTTGGTCGTGCACGAAGCATTGGAAATGATCGTGTCTGAGGACTTGAGCGTGTCGTGGTTAACGCCGTAGACGATCGTGGCGTCCACCTTGTCACCGGCCGGGGCCGAAATCACTACTTTTTTGGCGCCCGCAGCAATATGCATACCGGCTTTTTCACGCGTGCGGAACAACCCGGTGCACTCGAGTACCACGTCGACATTCAGCTCGCCCCACGGCAGCTTCGACGGATCGCGCTCAGCGCAAACGCGAATGCGATCGCCGTTGACAATCATGTGATCACCTTCGACCTTGACCTCGGCATCAAACGTGCCGTGGGCCGTGTCGCGCGAGGTCAGATACGCGTTGGTCTCGGCATCACCCAGATCGTTGACCGCAACGATGTTGATTTCCTTGGTCCGGTTGGACTCATACAGCGCACGCAGCACCATGCGGCCAATACGGCCGTATCCGTTAATTGCAACATTGATCGCCATGTTCTTGCTCCTGACTCGCGTTATTAAAGAAGGGATTCGACTGTCGAAACAACATGCTCGACCGTCAGTCCGAAAAGTTTGTACACCTGTGCCGCCGGCGCAGACTCGCCGTAACGATCCACGCCCATGACCTTGCCTCGCGCGCCCACGTAGCGCCACCAGCCGTCAGTCACACCAGCTTCAATCGCCACGCGTCGGGTCACCGCCTTGGGCAGCACCTTCTCGCGATAGGCCGCGTCCTGGCGTTCGAACACGCAGGTCGAAGGCATGGACACAACGCGTACTTTGGTCCGCTCACCGAGCGCTTCGGCCGCGCCGGTGGCCAGTGCCACCTCGGTGCCAGTGGCAATAAGGATCACGTCCGGCTCGCCTTCGCAGTCGCTCAGCACATAGCCGCCGCGGGCGATATTGTCGATCACCTCAGGGCTACGCGGCTGATGCGGCGATCCCTGACGCGAGAAAACCAGACAGTGCGGCTTCTTGCGCGACTCCACTGCCGCCCGCCAGGCGACCGCAGACTCGACCGCGTCGCACGGGCGCCACACGTCGAGGCCGGGCATGATCCGCAGACTGGCCAAATGCTCGACGGCCTGATGCGTCGGACCGTCTTCACCCAGCCCGATCGAATCGTGGGTGTAGACAAAAATACTGGGTACGCCCATTAGCGCTGCCATACGCAGGGCATTGCGCGCGTAGTCCGAGAAGGTCAGGAACGTGCCGCCGTAGGGCTTGAAGCCACCGTGCAGCGCAAGTCCGTTCATAATTGCCGACATGCCAAATTCGCGTACCCCGTAATAGAGGTAGTCGCCATCTGCGTTGTCTTTGGTAATAGCCCGCGAACCCGACCACAGCGTGTTGTTGGAGCCAGTCAGATCGGCCGAACCGCCGATCATCTCCGGCAGCACGGGGCAAAAACCATTGAGTGCGTGTTGCGAGGATTTACGCGTCGCGGCGTCGATCGCCGCCTTGGCCGTTGAGGCGACAAAGCTGTCCGCGTGATCGGCAAAATTTTGCGGCAACTCACCGCTCATGCGGCGTTTGTATTCCGCTGCAAGCTCGGGATGGGCTTCTTCGTATTGCTCAAACAGACTCTGCCACGACGACTGCATGGCGGCGCCCTTCTCGCGAGCATTCCACGCCTCGCGAATATCATCAGGAATATCAAACGGCTCGTGTGTCCAGCCAATCGTCTTGCGTGTGAGCTCGATTTCTTCTTCGCCCAGCGGCGCACCGTGGCTCGATGCCTTGCCTTGCTTGTTCGGCGAGCCCCAACCGATAACGGTCTTGCAGCAGATTAGTGATGGTGCATGACTGATAGCGTTGGCAACCTCGATCGCCTGGGAAACGGCTTCGGGATCATGGCCATCCACGTCTTCGAGCACGTGCCAGCCGTAGGCCCGGAAGCGCGCGGGCGTGTCGTCGGCAAACCAGCCGCTGACATCACCGTCAATCGATATCTGGTTGTCGTCATAAAGACAGATCAGCTTGCCGAGGCCGAGCGTGCCGGCCAGCGAGCACGCTTCGTGCGAGATGCCCTCCATAAGGCAGCCGTCGCCCAGGAACGTATACGTGCGGTGGTCAACAACATCGAAATCCGGCCGGTTGAAATGTGCCGCCAGCGTACGCTCGGCAATGGCCATGCCGACTGCATTGGCGAGCCCCTGTCCCAGCGGTCCTGTGGTGGTCTCGACGCCCGGCGTGATGCCGTACTCGGGATGACCGGCGGTTTTCGAATGCAGCTGGCGAAAGTTCTTGAGTTCATCAAGTGACAAATCGTAACCACTCAGATGCAGCAGCGAATAGATCAGCATGGAACCGTGCCCGTTGGAGAGCACGAAGCGGTCGCGATTGTCCCAGTTGGGATCTGCCGGATTGTGGCGCAGATACTCCTGCCACAAGACCTGCGCAATGTCGGCCATACCCAGCGGCGCGCCCGGGTGACCTGAGTTGGCGCGCTGTACAGCATCCATACTTAAAGCGCGAATAGCGTTGGCGAGATCTCGTTTATTTGGCATGGCGTCGGACACTGCAAAAAGAGCGCGGATTGTCGCCTAACGATGGCAGCGGGGCAACCGGACCGGCACCGCGGGAATCCTATGAAGCAGTGTTCAGTCTGATACAATAGGGAGTTAAGTTTAACATCGGACTCTTTACACTATGTCAAATCGCTACCTATTTACGTCTGAATCCGTTTCGGAAGGCCATCCGGACAAAATGGCCGACCAGATTTCCGATGCCATTCTGGACGCCATATTGGAGCAGGACAGCAGTGCTCGCGTGGCCTGCGAGACCATGGTCAAGACCGGCATGGCCATCATTGCCGGCGAGATTTCGACCTCGGCCTGGGTGGACCTCGAAAATCTTACCCGTAGCGTAATCAAGGATATAGGCTACGATAGCTCCGACGTAGGATTTGACGGTGAAACCTGCGCGGTGCTCAACGCCATCGGCAAGCAGTCCGAGGATATCGCCCAGGGCGTTGACCGGGATACCGACGAGAGTCAGGGTGCGGGCGACCAGGGCCTGATGTTCGGCTACGCCAGCAATGAGACGAGTGTGCTGATGCCGGCGCCCATTACCTACGCCCACCGCCTGGTGGAAAAACAGGCCGACGTCCGCAAGTCCGGTACGCTCAGCTGGCTGCGCCCGGATGCCAAAAGCCAGGTCACGTTTCGCTACGAAGATCACAAACCTGTTGGTGTCGAAGCGATAGTCTTGTCAACCCAACACGATCCCGACGTCTCCAATAAAGATATCCGCGATGGCGTCATGGAAGAAATCATCCAAAAGGTACTGCCGGCCGAATGGTTGGCCACGTGCGAGGACAAGGACATCCACATCAACCCGACCGGCAAGTTTGTCGTCGGCGGCCCGCAGGGCGACTGCGGATTGACCGGGCGCAAGATTATTGTCGACACCTACGGCGGCATGGCCCGCCATGGCGGTGGCGCTTTCTCGGGCAAGGACCCATCCAAGGTAGATCGCTCGGCGGCCTACGCCTGCCGTTACGTTGCCAAGAACATTGTCGCCGCAGGTCTGGCCGAACGCTGCGAGATTCAGGTGTCCTACGCCATTGGCGTAGCCGAGCCTACGTCAATTACGGTGGAGACCTTTGGTACCGGCACTGTGAATGAACACAGCCTGACGGCCATGGTTCGCGAGCATTTTGACTTGCGCCCCTACGGAATCTTGAAAATGCTCGATCTGGTCAAACCCATTTATCGCCCCACCGCCGCCTACGGCCACTTCGGACGTGAAGGCTTCAGCTGGGAGCAAACTGATCGCGCCGATGCACTGCGCGATGCAGCCAGGAATCTGAAAACCGCCTGACAACTTTTCGATTGTTTAACCAACGCTTTTGATTTCACTGATACCCATGGAGATAGAAAATGAGCACACCAGCCAAGCAGCTGCGACCTGACTACAAGGTCCGCGACATTGCCGATGCTGAACTCGGACGCAAGGAAATTGCGATTGCCGAAACCGAAATGCCGGGTCTGATGGCCCTGCGTGAGGAATATGGCGCCTCACAACCGCTGAAAGGTGCCCGGATCGCCGGCTGCCTGCACATGACGATTCAGACGGCGGTTCTGATTGAAACGCTGGTGGCACTGGGCGCCGAAGTGCGTTGGTCCTCCTGCAATATCTTCTCAACGCAGGACCACGCGGCGGCTGCGATTGCGGACAGCGGTGTGCCGGTGTTTGCCTGGAAGGGCGAGACCGAAGACGAGTACTGGTGGTGTGTCGAGCAGACAATCCACGGCCCGGACGGCTGGGTCCCGAACATGATACTCGACGACGGCGGTGATCTTACGCAGCTGCTGCATGATAAATATCCCGAACTGCTCAAGGACATCAACGGGGTCACAGAAGAAACCACCACGGGCGTGAAGCGCCTGTACGACATGGAACGCAGCGGCGAGCTTCTGACGCGCGCCATCAACGTCAACGACTCGGTCACCAAGTCCAAGTTCGACAACCTCTATGGCTGCCGCGAATCACTGGTCGACAGCATCAAGCGCGCGACCGACGTCATGGTTGCTGGCAAGATTGCTGTGGTCTGTGGTTTTGGCGACGTCGGCAAAGGCTCAGCTCAGTCGCTGCGCGGCCTCGGCGCCACCGTCTGGATCACCGAGATTGATCCGATTTGCGCGCTGCAAGCGGCGATGGAAGGCTATCGCGTCGTTCAGCTCGATGACGTGGTGGAAGATGTCGATATCTTCGTGTCGGCCACCGGCAACTACCACATCATTACGCACGACCACATGACGCGTATGAAAAACCAGGCCATCGTCTGCAACATCGGTCACTTCGATAACGAGATCGATGTCGCGTCGCTCAAACAGTACGAATGGGAAAACATCAAGGATCAGGTCGATCACGTGATCTTCCCGGACGGCAAGCGCATTATCCTGCTGGCTCAGGGTCGCCTGGTGAACCTCGGTTGCGGCACGGGACACCCAAGCTTTGTGATGTCCAACTCGTTCACCAACCAGGTACTGGCGCAGATTGAGCTGTGGCAGAACCCCGAGAACTACGAGCACAAGGTGTACGTGCTGCCCAAGCAGCTCGATGAGAAAGTGGCACGTCTGCACCTCGATCGCATCGGGGCGAAACTTACACAACTGCGTGACGATCAGGCCGACTACATTGGCGTGGACAAGTCCGGCCCGTACAAGCCCGAGTACTACCGCTACTAGTCACGATTCGCCGAATCAGGCAACAAGCGGCCGCAGCGTCATGCTGCGGCCGTTTTTTTATATCTCGACCATCTCGAAGTCTTCCTTGCCCGCGCCGCAGTCTGGACAACGCCACGACAGCGGCACATCCTCCCAGCGGGTACCAGGCTCGATACCCTCTTCCGGGTCACCCTTGCGTTCTTCGTAAACGTAGCCGCAAATTACGCACATGTAGGCTTTCATACGCCCATCGTAACAGGGCGCGGCGTCGCACTGAACAACCCCGCACGAATGACCGCATCGCGCGCACCCAAATCGCTGCTTGCTGCCTCACTCTGTGCGACAATTGGGCCGCTGTAGCCAGCACCCACAGCCCCCGAATCATTGCAGGAGACCATCTTGAGTCACGCCGAGTTCGAAGAAGCCAAACACTACATTCCAGGCGGCGTGAATTCGCCCGTACGCGCCTTTGGTAACGTTGGCGGCGACCCCGTGTTCATCGCCAAAGCCAAAGGCTCGAAAATCACGGCCACCGACGGCCGCGAGTTTATCGACTACGTGGGTTCCTGGGGCCCGATGATTCTGGGGCACGCTGACGACGCCGTAATCGACGCCGTGCGCGAAGCCGCTCTCGACGGCTTGAGCTACGGCGCGCCAACGGTGTCTGAGACACATCTGGCGAAACTCGTTCAGCATTTCTTCCCAGGTATGGCGCGCATGCGCATGGTCAGCTCGGGCACCGAGGCGACCATGAGCGCCATCCGACTGGCGCGCGGCTATACCGGACGCGATCGCATAGTGAAATTTGAAGGCTGCTACCATGGCCACGCCGACGCCCTGCTCGTCAAGGCAGGTTCAGGCGCCCTGACCCTTGGCGTCCCCAGCTCCGGCGGTGTGCCGGCAGGCGCCGCCGCAGACACCCTGACGGCCACATTCAACGATATCGACAGCGTGCGCGCGTTGTTTGAGAGCAGCGCCGAACACATCGCCGCGATCATCGTCGAGCCGATCGCCGGCAATATGAACTTTGTGCTGCCCACCGAAGAGTTTCTGGGCGGCCTGCGCGAGCTGTGCGATCAGCACGGATCGCTGCTGATTTTTGACGAAGTCATGACCGGCTTTCGCGTCGCCCCCGGCGGTGCTCAATCGCTGTTTGGCGTGAAGCCGGACATCACAACGCTGGGCAAAATTGTTGGCGGCGGCATGCCCGTCGGGGTGTTTGGTGGCCGACTGGAGGTCATGAACGCCATCGCGCCGCTGGGGCCGGTGTACCAGGCCGGCACGCTGTCAGGCAACCCGGTTGCCATGGCTGCGGGCATCGCCACGCTCGACGCGCTGCGCGACACGTCACGCTACGACGCTCTGGCCGAGACCACGCGTCAATTCGTCAGCGGCATGCTCAAGGCCGCACACGACCACGGTATTGCTTTGCACGGGGATTCTCGCGGCGGCATGTTCGGTTTGTTTTTCGGCACCAACGATCCGGTGACCAACTACAACGAAGTGATGGCCTGCGACAAGGAACTCTTCACGCGTTTCTTCCACGCGATGCTCAAACGTGGCGTCTACTTCGCGCCGTCGTCATTCGAAGCGGGCTTTGTTTCGATGAGCCACACGTCCGAGGACATCGAAACTACCATTGCGCACGCGCGCGCGGTGTTTGCTGAGCTTGCCTGAGCGATCTAGCAGGGCGCCATAGCCGCGGCGCGATCGCGAACCGGCCCGCCGAGCAATGTCTGCACGTCCAGCGCCACGGCACTGACCTTGGAGAGCATCAGCAAAAACTGCTCGTTCATGGCAGTTTCGTCGCGGGCCGTGATGCTGTGGCCGGCTTCGGGACACAGAAACACGTCACCGATGTTGCCAAGACCAACAAAACCGCCCAGCAGATTGTCGATGCCTTCAGCCTGACCGAGACGGATTTCTGTGACTCTGGCGTCAAACCAGTTCGCCCAGTTTGATTCGTTAACCCCGCGCAGGAACCGCGCGAGCTCTGTGCAGCGCGTAATCAGCTCAACGCGCTGGGATTTCAGACGACCCGTCGTCGCCGCAGCGGTGGGCCATTCACTAGCTGGTGCCGTTTGCTTGTCTTCGCGCAGCACTCGTTCCCCCAATTGATTGGTCAGCGGCGACGGTCGATAGTGCACTCATCCCTAGCACTCGCGTCAGCCAGCGTATCTGTTTGTTTTATTCAGTTTTCGCGCCGCGTCATTTCCTTGACCGCAGCTGCGACCACCTCAAGCCGGGACAAAGGCTCCCGTATCTCAAGGCAGGTCTGTTTGCGCTCATTCGGCATGGGTAGTATCTCAGCAAGTCGAGCACCGACCCAGCCCGCATCACCATAGTTTACATCTACCTTTGCATACTGCTCGCCGAGCTGCTCGATAAGTTGCTCCAGCAAACGCACAAGATAGGCATACTCCTCAGGCAACGGGAGTGCCGGATCATCCGGCACGATCTCAACCTCTCCCACGTTGAGACCATCGGCCTGTCGATCCGACGACACAATGTGCACGCGCTGTTGCCCGAGTGCCGTGATGCCAAGCACTCCGTCGTCATATTGGTGCCAATCCACTATTTTGGCAAGCGTCCCGATATCGTGGAACGCGGCCTTGCCGGTTTCCGAACCCTGCTTGATCAACGTCACGACGAAGCCGGTGTCTTCACGCATGCAGCGCGTGACCATATCCAGATAGCGCGGTTCAAAAATTCGCAGCATGATGGGGCCGTTTGGCATCAGCACCGTACCCAGAGGGAACAGCGGGCGTTGCTCAACTGCATCACTCATGGCGTTCACTCCGTTTGTTCATCGTTGTCGCGGCCCCATCGCGGTGCCAGCTTTTGCTCCACACCCACCTGTTCGAGGATACGCGCCACGACGAAATCGATCACCTCTTCGATCCGCGTGGGCCGATTGTAGAAACCGGGATTGGCAGGCAGAATCACGGCGCCCGCCTCCGCCAGCGCCGTCATGTTACGCAAATGAATGAGCGACAGCGGCGTTTCGCGCGGCACAAGCACAAGTTTGCCACGCTCCTTGAGCACGACATCAGCCGCCCGTTCGATCAGGCTCCGGCTGGCACCGACAGCAAAGGCCGATACCGACGCCATAGTACAGGGGCAGACCACCATGGTGCGGGGAGCGCCCGAACCGCTGGCCACTGGCGCCGTCCATTCGCTCTCACCGTACACATGAAGCTGCTGAGCCGCGCCGCCGAATGCGTCGAGCAGTGCGCGCTGCGCATCAGAATTGCGCGCGGGCAGCGTCAAATCCGTTTCCATGCCGATCACAACCCGCGCCGGCTTGGACAACATCAGATGCACAATGCGGTCTGCCTTTAGCAGACATTCAAGCAGGCGCAACCCGTACTGCATGCCCGAGGCCCCGGTCAGCGCCAGGGATATGTGCTGATCATCATTGCGCACGCTCAATTCTCCGCATCACGTTCTTCACACAATCGCGCGAGGCGGCGACTGAAGTCTGCAAATCCGCCGTTGCTCATGACGACAACCGTATCGCCCGCACGAACATCTTCGCCAACTCGTTGTAGCAACTTTTCATGGGCGGTGTGCAGCGCTGCGTTGTCAAAGGTGAGCGGCACATCGTCGGGGGCACACACAAACGCGCTGTCGGCCAGCGCGAGCGCGTCATCCAGCGCCTGGGCATGCACGCCCATCCGCATGGTATTGGAGCGTAGCTCCACAACGGCCAGCAAGCGGCCCTTCCCCATTCGCGCGCGCATTCCAGACAGCGTCGTGCGCACCGCCGTCGGGTGATGCGCAAAGTCGTCAATCACGGTAACACGGCCGCTAGGCCTGATTTCATCGGCGCGACGACGCACTCCCTCAAACGAGGCCAGTCCTTTCTCCAACCTGCTTGCATCCACGCCAGCAAGACCGACTGCCGCACAGGCTGCCGCGGCATTGCTCGCGTTGTGTTGGCCAGGCATTGCCCAGGGCACCGTCGCGATCGTCGTGCTGCCACGGGAGACCAGCAGGTTCTCATCCGCCAACCGGGCGGCCCACCCGTCGGGCGAATTGAATCGGTGCAGCGGCGACCAATGACCGCGCGCCAGCACGTCCTTGAGCGCCGCGTCCTGATCATTCACGATCAGTGCGCCGCGCCCCGGCACAATGCGCACCAGATGATGAAACTGTGTCTTGATCGCTGCGAGGTCGGCGAAGATATCGGCGTGGTCAAACTCCAGATTGTTGAGGATGGCCAGCGTCGGCTGATAGTGAACAAACTTGGAACGCTTGTCGAAGAACGCGGTATCGTATTCGTCCGCCTCAACGACAAACCAGCTGCCCGACCCGAGCCGCGCCGTCTCGCCAAAGTTGTGCGGCACGCCCCCGATCAGAAATCCAGGCGCCAGGCCCGCCGACTCGAGCAGCCACGCAACCATGGACGCCGTCGTGGTTTTTCCATGCGTGCCGGCTACCGCAATGACGTTACGCTCTGACAACACGTTTTCGCTAAGCCACTGGGGCCCCGAGGTGTAGCGCATGCGCTCGTTGAGCATGTATTCCACAGCGGCAGCTCCGCGCGACATGACGTTGCCTACGACCACGACATCGGGTCGCGGCGAAAACTGCTCAATATCGTCCAGCGGCATCACGTCGATATCCAGCGCGGCGAGCCGATCGCTCATGGGCGGATAGATATTCTTGTCTGACCCGCTGACTCGGTGCCCCTGGGCGCGGGCCAGCGCGGCGACGCCACCCATGAAGGTGCCGCAGATGCCCAAAATATGAATGTGCATCAGCTGCTCTGGGCCAACTCGGGCAGCACCAGACTGGCGGCACCGAGAAACAGGATCATGTGCAGCATGATCACGCCAATACTCTGCAAAACACTAATTGCCAGCGCTTCTCGCAAAATTGCCGACAACACCACCAGCGACCAGGCCTCAAGGGCAAACGCAACAAAATGCGGCGTCTGCAGCGGTTCACCGATGACCGGTGGCTCGGCCGCATCGCCAAACATCAGAAGCATGCCGAGTTTGACAAGCGTCAAGATCAGCTCCGCCCCGAAGATAGCCGTCATGGTCTGCACAAATCGTTCACTGTGGCGGATGGCATTGAGCAGAATCCACACCACCGAACACAGCATCAGGCAATACAAACCAAAAATGACCAGTTCCTGCACCATTGTGAAGGGCACACCTGGCTCGGGATACGCGCTCAGCGCGGCCAGCGCGAGGATGGTCAGCAGCAACAGCACCGGTGACGGCGGCATCGTTTGCGGACCGCGACGCAGAAGGGCGATATCAATATAGGCGTAGAAAATGGCGAGCATGGATTCGGTCAATAAAGTGACCGCTTCACTTTACCTGCTTGTCGCCAGTGGCGATAGCGGAAAAAGCCGCCGCTGTGTCTGGCAAAGTGCTAGGCTTGCCGCAACGATTCGCTCCTAGCCTCCGGGGAAATCATGACCAGCGCCGGGCCACCCGACGTCATTGACGATCAAGATCAGTTTGCCGCGTTCTGCGAGGCGCTCCCCAGTGCGTCCGTCGTGGCCGTAGACACCGAGTTTATGCGCGTCCGGACCTTTGCACCGGTGTTGTGTCTGATCCAGATCTTTGACGGCCAGCGCGCCGTCTGCGTGGATGCCATCAAGATCGAGCATCTCAGGTCGCTCATTGACACGTTCGGGCAGCATGCGCAGCCCACGCTTCTACACTCCGCACGGCAGGATCTGGAGACATTTTTTCTAGGCTGCGGCGCGCTGCCAACGACGTTGTTTGATACGCAGGTTGCGGCTGCGTTAACCAGCCCCGACGATCAGCTAAGCTATGCGCAGCTTGTCCATGACATCACCGGCGTACAGCTCGCCAAGAGCCAAACCAGAACCAACTGGGCCAAGCGCCCGCTCACACGGCAGCAACTGCAGTACGCCGCGGACGACGTGCGCTACTTACCTCCATTGCACGATCATTTGCACGCCAGGCTGGAGGAGCTGGATAGACTGAGCTGGTTTGAAGAAGACTGCCAGCGCCTTCTCAATCCCAAACTGTACGAGCCCGATCTGACCAATGCGTGGCGCCGCTGCAAATCGCGTCGCCCCTTCACAGATCAGGAGCGCGGCGCATTCCGCGCTCTGTGCGCACTGCGCGAACGCGTCGCCGTGGTCGAAGACAAACCGCGCAAGTGGATCATTGAGGATCAGGGCATCGAGCGACTGGCCACGCTCACATCGCCCGACGGCAGCGGTGTTCGCCAGGTCCTGCACGATGTACGTGCCCATCGCAGCCTCAAGATCGACGACATCCTGACCTGCATCAAGGACAGCGAACCGGTCGCCGATACGCGTTCTGACCGTCTGACGCCGGAGCAGATGAAGCAGGTCAGCAAAGCAATGGAATTGCTGCGCTCACGGGCGCGGGAGTTAGACATCGCGCCGAGCGTGCTGGCGCCACGTCGGGACATCGAGCGATTCATACGCGGCAAGCGTGACGGCGCTCTTTTGGACGGCTGGCGACGCGAGGTGATCGGCGCACCCCTGCTGGCCGAGTTCGACTAGCCGCCGCGAGAACCGTATGCCGCGCTACCGTCCGCGGCATACTGCTTACGCTTAACGACGAGCTTTCTTGCGCGCCGGTTTTTTGCGTGCCGTGCGCTTGGCCACTTTCTTCTTGCTCACTTTGCGCGCGATTTTTTTCCCGGCCACCTTTTTCTTGGTGACTTTCTTTTTGGCGACCTTCTTTTTGGCGGTTTTCTTCGCCGGTTTGCGAGCCACTTTCTTTTTGCTCACTTTGCGCGCGACTTTTTTCTTCGCCACTTTTTTCTTGGCAACTTTTTTCTTGCTGACCTTCCGCGCAACTTTTTTCTTCGCGACTTTTTTCCTGGTGACCTTCTTCTTTGTCACCTTCTTTTTGCCGACTTTCTTTTTGCTGGTCTTTTTCGCCGGCTTGCGAGCCACTTTCTTCTTGCTCACTTTGCGTGCGACTTTTTTCTTCGCCACTTTCTTTTTGGCGACTTTTTTCTTGCTGACCTTGCGTGCGACTTTCTTTTTCGACACCTTCTTGCTGGCCGCCTTCTTCTTGCTTACCTTCTTCTTGGCCACTTTCTTCGCTACTTTGCGTGCCACTTTCTTTGCAACTTTCTTGCTCACTTTTTTGGCCACTTTCTTGGCGACCTTCTTCTTAGCCACCTTCTTCTTGGCGGCAACCTTCTTGGTCGTCGCTTTTTTGGCGGCGGCCTTTTTCACGACCTTCTTCTTGACGGTTGTTTTCTTCGCCGCGGACTTGCTGGCCGCTGCTTTCTTCACGACCTTTTTCTTGACCGCCTTTTTCTTGCTCACTTTTTTCTTGGTAACTTTTTTCTTCGTGGTCTTGCCTGCGGCCTTCTTGGTCTTTTTGACCGCCATCTTGATCGCATCACGGCGTTCCGAGCGATCCATTGCTGGCAAATCCGACGCCGGTGCCGGCTTGGCGACGCCTTTGCCGCGGCGGCGGGCATACACTTTGATTTCCGCAACCAGTTTCTTGAAGATCGCTGGAATCTTGCCGACCGCATCCAGCCGCGCAAGCTTGTCCTGCAGATCAAAATACGTAGTCAACGGCTTGGTTTGCGTTTCATAGACACGCAGGCGGTTGCCGATGGTCTCTTCGTTATCATCCGCGCGGTGATGCAGCTGATGCCCGCAATAATCGCAGCGGCCTTCAATTTGCGGTGGCGAGGAATAGACGTTGTAGACGCGTGTGCACTTGGTGCAGGTGCGACGGCCGGCCAGACGCTGAACGAGCTGATCCTGATCCACTTCCATTAGGACAGCCACGTCGAGCGGCCAGTCGTTTTCGTCAAGCATGGTGTCCAGCGCTTGCGCCTGCGACAGGTTGCGCGGAAAGCCGTCGAGCACGAAGCCTTTTTTCGCATCGGGCTGTTGCAGTCGCTCGCGGATGATAGCGAGCACGACTTCATCGGATACCAGATGTCCAGCGTCCATCGCCTGACGCGCGCGCAGTCCGAGCTCGGAGCCCGAGGCCAGCGCTTCGCGCAGAAGATCGCCTGTGGAAATCTGCGGAATTTTGAATTTGTCGACGAGAAGTTTGGCCTGCGTGCCCTTGCCGGAACCCGGCGCTCCAAGTAATACGATTCTCATGATTCTGCTTTCCCGGCGGCTGCGTGAGTGCGAAAAAACCGGAATTTTCCGGTTCGCGCGAAAAAAAGATCGCTAAAGCTACCGGTTGACCTGCACGACGTCAATAATATGTGAGCAATCGCGCAAATCCGGTATCCTCCTGTCGCGCAGCCCGTCAACGGCGGGGGACACAGGCACAACATCAAAAAGGGAAACACCATGGCCAGAAAAAACGCGTTCTACGCTCAATCCGGCGGGGTTACCGCTGTAATCAACGCGTCCGCGTGCGGCGTACTCGAGACCGCGCGGGCCAACAAGGACGTTATTGGCAAAGTGTACGCAGGCCGAGACGGCATCATTGGGGCCCTGACCGAAGACCTGATTGACACCAGCAAGGAAACGGCGCGCTCTATTGCTGCGTTGCGACATACACCTGGCGGCGCCTTCGGATCCTGCCGCTACAAACTCAAAGGCCTCAAGGAATCGCGGGCCCAGTACGAGCGCCTGATCGAGGTGTTCCGCGCTCACAATATCGGCTACTTCTTTTACAACGGCGGCGGCGATTCCATGGACACGGCGCACAAGGTCTCCCAGATCGGCA
>CAZXCL010000069.1:0-22941 GCA_964639265.1 uncultured Gammaproteobacteria bacterium
AGCGGACCGCAGGGAGCCATTGTCAAAATGAATTCCTCACCCACCGGCCATGCCCGAGACCGCGCCGACTACAAACAACAGCTCGCCCAACCTCACCCCTTGGCGTCGCGCGCTCGCCCAATGGCCTCAACAATGAGCTCTTCGGCTTTGGATTTGCCTTCCCACCCCACCACTTTGACCCACTTATTGGGCTCAAGCGCCTTGTACTGCTCGAAAAAGTGGCTGATCCGCTCCAGCATAATCGCCGGTAAGTCCCGATAGTCGGCGACGTTGTCGTAGTACTTGGTCAAACGACTCGACGGCACCGCCAGAATCTTTTCGTCCATGCCCGCCTCGTCCTCCATCATAAGAACACCCACCGGACGCGAACCCAGAACGCAACCAGGGACCAGCGGTCGGTTGCCAATGCACATGACGTCGATCGGATCACCGTCATCGGACAGCGTGTGCGGAACAAACCCGTAGTTACACGGGTAGTGCATCGCGGTGTACAAGAATCGATCCACCATCAGCGTGCTGCTGTGCTTGTCGACCTCGTATTTGATCGGGTCGCCGCCGAGGGGCACCTCAATAAGTACGTTGACGTCAGTCGGCGGTGCTTCGCCGATGGGGATATTCTCGATGATCATGCTGAGTTCCTTTGTGTTTCGAGGGCGCCAAGCATACGGGGACTGCGACAACGATAAAAGATGCAGTCACCTGAACATAACATCTGTTTACACCCCGGCAGATGACATAAGAGGCTCGCAACGCGCTGGCGAGTTCACAATTCTGCGGATGCCCATCGTCGGCCGCAGGGCATTGCCAACTACATCACAACCCCCGCCGCAGCATTGCACTAGGTTATGCGCAGTCATAATAAAACCGCATAGAGACTCGCAGATTCACCATGCCGATGCACATCTTTGGAAGGCTCACGCAAGAATGACCTCAGATCCCATGGCCTTATCTTCATTGAATCGACATGCCACGGGCGAAACGCCGGGGGTACAGGTCTGTGCCGACGACACGATAGTGCTGATCGTGCGAAACGATGGGCATATCGCCGACCATACCGCGGGCAATGCGGCCAGCTTCCTTCGCAGTGAGTGCACAGGCACGCTCAGCGGCATGCACCTGAACGCTTTGTGGCCCGCCGACGTGGTAGCGGCCCTGCGCAAGCGAATCCGAGATACGTCGCGGCGTCGTGGCGTCAGCCGACTTGAGGCAAGCGTTGCCGATGACTACGGCAATCGCGTGCACGAAATCACCGTTCTGGCCCACGGACGCGATCGCTGCCTGGTCATTGCTCGCGACATTTCGGGCAAGGCGACGCTGGACAAAGAAGTCCGGGACCTGGCGTTTCGCGACACGATGACCCAACTCCCCAACCGCGCCGCCTTTGTGCGCGAGCTTGGAAACGCGTTAAACAAAGCGCGGCTAACTGGCAACTCGGTAGCACTGCTGCGTATTCACTTGCGCGGACTCGATTACATAAACCGTACGTTCGGGCGTGCCAACGGCAGCCGTCTGGTTGGCACCATGGCCGAACGCCTGGCTGTTAGCCTCGAAGGCAGCGACGGATTGCGCTCCCATCTTGCACGGCACTGCGAGATGGTCCTCGCTCGAACCGAGGGTAACGAATATTCGCTTTTGATCAGCGGCTGCGCAGACACCGATCAGCTCAAGGCGCTGGGCCGCGACGTGATCGCCAGACTGGCACAGCCGGAGGCTCTCGGCGGCGACGAAGTCTCACTGGATACCTGTATTGGCGTCGCACGCTTTCCAGACGATGCTGCGGATGTTGAGACGCTGCAAACCCATGCCGGGGTCGCGCTGTACGACGCGCGCAAGCACTCGGCCAGCGCAATCGAATTTTTCTCCAGCACCGCCCAGGTACGCAGCCTGAGCCGTCTGGACATCGCTCAGGAGCTGCGCTGGGCGTTGGACAACAATCAGTTTGATCTGGTCTACCAGCCAACTTTCGACCTGCGCACAAAAGGCATTGTCAGTGCCGAAGCACTGCTGCGCTGGGAACACCCTCTCCGCGGCAATGTGCCTTTAGGCGAAATTCTCCCCATCGCCGAAATGAATGACCTGTCGACCGCGCTTGGCGACTGGGTCATGGAACACGCCATCGCCGACGCCGCTGCACTCGGCGACGCTCCGCACTGGACGGTGTCGCTGAATCTGTTTGCCCGTCAGTCCTTCGCGCCGGCGTTGATCGAACGTGCGACGCAGCTTGTTGATCACTACGGACTTCGCACGGAGCGCATCAACTTTGAAATCCGCGCGGCGGACTTTCATCGCGATCTCACGGCATCTGAGAACACGACCCGGGCCATGCGTGACGCGGGCTTTGGCGTCACGCTGGACGACTGTGGGCTGCATGTGATCAGCCCAAGATCGCTTCTGCGCACGGGCATTGGCCAGATCAAACTGTCGCGTAAACTGATCGAGCGTCTACCCAATGACGGTGCCAGGCGCATCGCGGCCGCGCATCTGGCGATGGCCGAACCGCTGGCAGTGCGCGTGTGCGCCACAGGCGTTGAGTCCGCCGCTCAGGTTGAGACGCTTACACAAATAGGCTGTCGCTATGTGCAGGGCTTTCATCTTGGCCGCCCGATGTCTTTTGCCAGTCTCATCGAGCGCGCGCAGGCGCAGGAGGCTGTGGCATGAGCGTCACACCGTTCCCCCAAACCAACACCAACGTCGAGCCGGGCGGAAGTCCGGAGGAAGCGACCGGACCGGTCGTGCTGACCGTCAACATTGACGCCAACGAGCATCACTGGTCGGACAAGTGGCTTGGACAGGAAGGCCTCAGCGCCGTACGCGTGGACAATCTGTCCGAGGCCGCCAGCACGGCGGCGGATCCGCGCGTCAGCGTAATTGTCGTTGAAGCAAGCACCACGGACGACGCGGGTCGCGAGGTGTATCGCCAGATTCTTGATGACGTCACCCTGCGCGAGCTGCCACTGGTGGTTTTTTGTCAGGACATGACACAGGTCGAGGCGGCGCTCGCTGCCGGCGTGGCCGACGTCGTGCGCAAACCCGTGAACTGGCAAGTCGTGAGTCGGCGCGTCGCGACACTGGCCGAGTACTGTCGCACGCAGCGCGAACTTGGCAACACTCGCAATGAAGTGGCGCGCATCCGCCAGCAGGTAGAAGACTCGCGCCTTGCCCTGTCGCGTCAATCCGACACCGATCGTCTTACGGGCCTGCCCTCGCTGAACAAATTCCGCGACATACTCGCGCGAGCGCTGTGTCAGACCAATGAACTGGCGCTATTTCTGATTGGTATTGAACGCTTCCATGTCATCAACGAAGCACACGGCCGGGAAACCGGCGATCGCATGCTTGAGGCCGTCGGTGCGCGCCTGCGCGAGTGCCTGGTCCGTCCTGAGCTGCACGCCCCCGGTCAAACCGGCGTGCTGGCGGCGTGCGCAGCCAAGTTGGACGGCGTGCGCTTTGGCTTGTTCTTGCCCTTCGCCGGTAGCCAGGCTCACCTCCAGACAATCCGTCGTGTGCTGACCGACGTGCTCAGCGAACCACTTCACGTTGACGGCCATACCGTATACCTGACCTCGAGCATCGGCGGCGCTGTCTCACCCGGTGATGGAGACGAGGCCGGCAAACTTCTTCTGAACGCCGAACACGCGATGATGACGGTCAAGCAACGCGGCGGTGGCTTTAGCCTCTTTGCCGAAGACAACGGCATGTCCAGCAGTAGACTGTTGGAGCTGGATCGCTGGCTGCGCGAAGCGGTGAGCCGCCAGGAGCTGCAGGTTGCCTATCAGCCGCTGGTGAATCTCTGGAACAATCGCATCGTCGGTGCGGAAGCGTTGTTACGCTGGCATCGCGAGCCACATGGGTTTATTTCGCCGGCCGAGTTTATTCCGGTCGCAGAACGCAGCGGCATCGTGGTGGAGATTGGCGATATGGTTATCGATCGCGCCTGCGCCGAGCTGCGCCGCTGGCACGATCGCGGTTTTGAAAATCAGCGTATGGCGATCAATCTGTCGTTGATTCAGCTACGCCGCGGCGATGTCAAACGCAGCGTCGAGAACGCGATTGATCGCTACGATCTTAAGCCCGGCAACATCGAACTCGAAATCTCAGAGCGTGGCGCCATCGGCAACGATCAGCGCATTATCCGGCAGCTGCACGAAATCAAGTCGATCGGCGTGAAGCTGTCGCTGGACGATTTTGGCACCGGTGACGCGGCGATCGAATATCTCAAAAGACTGCCCATCGACATTCTCAAGCTTGATCGCTCCTACGTCTCAGGCGCATTGGAAAACGGCGCCGATGCGGTCATTGCCAAAGCACTCGTTGGACTGGCGCGCAGCATGAACCTCACGGTCATCGCTGAAGGTGTCGAATCCAAGGAACAGCACCAGCTTCTGCGTGACTGGGGCTGTCACATCTACCAGGGTTTCTACTGCTCACCCGCGGTTTTCAGCGATGCGTTTATCGAATTGCTCGAAACTCAAAACAGCGACCATTCTCAGGACTTCGGACCATGATGAACCCCCTCAACCCGCGCCGCGGCGCATGGAAAAATGTCATGGATTGGCGTTCACTTCTGGCAGCAGGCTGTACCGCCGCCCTCCTTCTGGCGGCCACGACGGCTGCCGCGCTCACTGGCAAGCCGATGCGCTTCGAACGCATCTCCATGAGTGACGGTCTGTCGCAAAGTACACTCAATGTGGTCATGCAGGACACGACCGGCTTCCTTTGGCTTGGCACCGAGAACGGCCTGAACCGCTACGACGGCTATCACTTTCATCACTACAAGGCCAAAGCCGGCGACCCCAACGCGCTGGCCAGTGATTTCATCTGGGATATGGCCGAAGACGCTAACGGCGATTTGTGGTTGGCGACCAAAGGTGGTGGCCTCGCCCGCTGGGATGCCCAGACCGACACGTTTGAAGTATTGCGCCACAACCCCGATGACCCTCGCTCGCTGTCGAGTGACCTGGTCCGCGCCGTGTTGTCGACAAGCGACGGCTGGATCTGGGCCGGAACGCGCGAACATGGTCTCGAGCGAATCAACCCGACGACGCGGGAAATCACGCACTACGAGCACGACCCAAACAACCCGCAGAGCATTGGCGGCAACGCCATCTCGGCGCTGCTGCGCGACGCACGCGGTACGGTTTGGGTGGGTACCGACAACGGGCTGTCGCGTTTTGATCCTATCACCGGCACGTTTCTGACCTACCGCGTTGAAGCGGGCAACGACCGCTCACTCAGCGACAACGAAATCAGCACGCTGTACGAAGATCGTCAGGGCACCCTATGGGTGGGCACCCGTTACGGCGGTCTGAACATCTACGACCGGGCAAGCGACACGTTCCAGCGCTTTGCGTATGACCCGCGCGATCCCGGCAGCCTGAGCGACAACTGGGTACGCGCGATCCTGCAGGACGAGTCTGGCCGTGTGTGGATCGGCACGCCGCGTGGCCTGAATTTGTTTGACATCATGCAGCAGCGGTTCGTGCACTACCTGCACGAACGCGCAGACCCGGGCAGCCTGAGCGACAGCTTTGTCACCTCATTGTTTCAGGATAAATCCGGTGTGCTCTGGGTTGGCACGCGCTCAGCAGGTCTGAACAAGTGGAATCCGCGCAGCTGGGGTTTCGGGCACTTTGCACCCGGTCAGCTGAGCTACGGCAACGTAACGTCGTTTGCCGAAGATCGAAGTAAGAATCTCTGGGTGGGCACCTTTGGTGGTGGCGTCAACAAGATTTCGCGCGCCACATCGAAGGTCACGCATATTCGCCACGACGACGCGGACCCAAGCAGCCTGAGCGATGACCGCATCATGTCGCTGCTGCTCGACAGTCGCCACAAGCTGTGGCTCGGAACGATGGAAGGCGGCCTCAATCGCATGGATCTCGAAACAGAGTCCATGGAGCATTTCAACCACGTTGAAGACGATGACACGACAATCAGCGCCACCGGCATCATGTCGCTGTTCGAGGACCGCGGCAACAACATCTGGGTTGGCACGTTTGGCGGCGGCGTGAATCGCATCAACGGCCTGACCAATGAAGTGACGCGCTATCCGCACAGCACGGGGGATGAGACCGGGCTTGCAAGCAGTCGCGCCACCGCATTTGCCCAAGATGCACAGGGCCGCATCTGGATTGGCACCGACGGCGGCGGCTTGAACGTTCTGGATCCGGCAACCAGTCGCTTTCATCACTTTCGCAACGATCTGGGCGATCCTCAATCGCTCAGCGCAGACAGTGTTTACGCACTGCATGTCGACATCAACGGTCGCATCTGGGTGGGAACACAAGGCGGCGGCCTGAATCAGGTGCTTGGTGGCGACGGCCCACTCGACCGGGTGCGCTTTCGCAATCTCAGCCAGGCCGAAAACCCCGTGACCAACGATGTCATTTACGGCATCGAGTCCGACACCCAGGGACATCTGTGGCTGTCCACCAACTACGGCCTCACTCAGTACATCCCCAACCGCGGCGTGGTGCGCACCTTCCACCGCAGCCACGGTCTGCAGGACGAAGAATTCAACTTTGGTGCTCACTATCGCAACAGCAACGGCGAGCTCTTCTTTGGCGGGGCCAACGGCTTCAACGCGTTCTATCCATCAGATCTGAAGATCAATGAGCTGCCGCCCGAAGTCATCATCACGCAGATCTCGCTGCTCAATCAGCCGATCAGCATCAACGCGCCGCACTGGCGCGCCGATGACCTGAGCCTCGACTATCGCGACGACGTGATCTCATTTGAATTCAGCGCGCTGGACTACACGGCGCCTACCGAGAATCGCTACGCCTACATGCTCGACGGATTTGATCCGGACTGGATTGAAGCCGGCTCGTTGCAACATGTGACCTACACCAACCTCGACGGTGGCGACTACACCTTCCGTGTGCGCGCCGCCAACAGCGACGGCGTGTGGCAGGAAGAAGGCGCCAGGGTCCAATTCCACGCCGCACCGCCGCCGTGGAAAACCTGGTGGGCCTATATGGGCTACGCCGCGCTCGCACTGCTGGTGCTCAGCGTGATCTGGCGTTCGCAGCAAAAACGCCTGCAGCGCGAATCCGAGTACCGTCGCCGTCTGGAACAAAACGTCAAGCTGCGCACGCGCGAGCTGGCCATGCGCAACGAAGAGCTCAAGAATCTCAACCAGCGCTTCCTGACCGCGAGCCTGACCGACCCGCTAACCGGTTTGCGTAATCGCCGCTACGTGTTCCAGGAAGTGGCCAAGGACATCGACATTGTGCGCCGGCGCTATCGCGACACGGGTGAGGCCAGCGATCATCCGGCTCAGTCGGACATGGTGTTCATGATGATCGATATGGACAATTTCAAACCCGTCAACGACACCTGCGGTCACGCGGCGGGCGACAAGCTGCTGCTTGAAGTGCGCGACGTGTTGCTTGAGGCCTGTCGTCAGTCCGACACCGTGATTCGGTGGGGCGGCGATGAGTTTCTGGTCATCGGTCGCTACTCCGACAGCTCCCAGGCTGAGGCGCTCGCCGAACGCATTCGCGCCTCGATGGCCAACAAGGTGTTCTCGATCGGCAGCGGTCAGGTGGCAAGAACAACCTGTTCCATTGGCATGGCGAGCTATCCGTTCATACGTAGCAAGCCCGACATGCTCGAGTGGGAGCAGGTGCTCTCCCTCGCTGACGCCGCGATGTATCGCTCCAAGGCCAGTCGCAATGCCTGGGTGTCGTTTGTCGCCACCGAGGACAGCGCCGCGGTCGCCAATCCGTTCTACTCGTTCCGCGATCACTCGGATCAAATGGTTGAGCAGGGGATGCTGGCGATCAATCAGTCGGCAATGGACGACTCGGCCGAAGCCTGCGCCTAGTCGACGACATCGCCTCAAAGTTAACCGCCGATTACGAGACCTTGATCACACTTTTTCCACCACCAGCGGAGAGTTTGCACAACGCGCGCAACCCCTTGTTACTGATGTAATGGCTCCATCCTCGCGCCCTCCCGGATTCGGATTGGAACGCGATCACAACTGGCATATTTTTGGATCGGAGCCCCAACACATGGTGGAAAAAACAAACCCGAAACTGGCGCTGGCAATGTGCGTCGGACTGGTCTTCGGCGGTCGCGTTGCGATCAACAGCCTCGACCGCGACAGCACCGCTGACAAGCAGGCAACCGCACCGGTATCGGCGGCGCGCGTCGCGGAGAACGCGGTCGCGAATCGTCATACCTATGACACTTACACTGCGACGGACGCTGCGCAATCCGATCACGCTACCGCCACGCCAGACGTCGCTGACGACCTGCAGAGCTTCGGCGCCGACAGCACCGTCGCACGCAACCACTGGAACGATCTGGACTACGGCTCGCGCCCCACGGACACCGGCAGCGAGGTCGACAGCGCGCGCTCGCAGGCCTCGATGACGTCGTTTAGCGTCAATGACGGCATGGTCGATCTGGTCCTGGCCTACAACGACCGCAGCGAAATGGCCGGTCTGGCCGAACGCGTGGCGGCCGCCGGCGGCACGATCACCCGGGAATACGAACAGCTCGCGATGAGCGGCGTTCGTGTACCGGCCTACGCTGCCGATGCGTTTGCGGCTGAGGCCGGCGCACTGACCACGGTCGATGATCGTCAGGTCCGCTTCCTGTCCAATTCGGCACGCAAGACCGCCCACCTGCCCGCCAGCAATTCGCTGGATCACGTGGATCCGGACAATGACGTCGTGCTGGCCGTTATCGATTCAGGCGTTGCCAATCATCAGGACATCAATCTGGTGGGCCGCGTCAACATCATCCAGCCTGCCACCGAAAAGACCGCGTCGCAGTATCAGGACAGCACGCTTGAGGCGCTGTATGTTTTTGATGAGCTCGACGGCAACACGGTTTTTGATCGTCGCGACGACGCGCGCAGTGCCCCTGTCAATCTGGTCGTGGCCGATCCGTCCAAAACCAGCTGGAACTCGACCAGCCTGACATTTGATCAGCCGACCGTTGCCAGCGGCACTGGCAGCAGCGCTATCGCCAGCCAGTGCAAGAGCACGGGTGAGTTTACGCTCGAAGCCTGGATTCGACCCGCGAACGCCTCGCAAGCCGGTCCGGCCAACATCGTTTCGCTGGCCGATGCGCAAGGCAACGTGAACTTCACGGTACAGCAGGACGCTGATCGCTTCCGTTTCGGCGTACGCACCAGCAAGCACGCCGGCGGCGAGTTTGTGACCAGCTCCGCGCAGGCGGTGAGCGCCTCCATGCAGCACATCGTGGTCACGGCAAACGCAGACCACACGGCGCGTCTGTATGTTAACGGCGCACTCAGCGGTACCGCGCTCATTGACGGCAACTTTGACAACTGGCTGCAGAGCACCACACTGACCCTGGGCAGCGCCGACAGCAATCAGGTGTGGCTGGGCGAGTACGGCATGCTGGCCGTGCACTGCGACGAGCTCAACAGCAGCAAGATTTCGCAGCACTACAACGCTGGCCCGAACGTATTCGTCACGGATCATGATCCGCTCGGTCACGGCACTCACGTGGCCGGTATCGCAGGTGGCAACGGCAGCCTGTCGGCAGGTGCCTACCCGGGGATGGCGCCCAACGCCCAGATCTTCGACGTGCGCGTTCTGCGTCACGACGGACGTGGCACGGTGTCAGACGTTCTGGCCGGTCTCGACTGGGTGCTGGCAAACCACGCCGAGCACAACATTCGCGTGATCAACATGTCGCTTGGCAAGGCTGTGGAGTCTTCCGTCGACACCGATCCACTGGTGCTCGCGACCGAAGCGGTCTGGGATGCCGGAGTCGTGGTCGTAGCGTCGGCCGGCAACTACGGCAAGCTCGGCTACTCGCACATCACAAGCCCTGGCAACTCGCCAAAAATCATCACCGTCGGGTCGGTCACCGATCGCGGCACGATCGATCCCAGCGACGATTACGTCTCGAGCTACTCGTCGCTCGGACCCACGGGGATTGACCGCATCATGAAGCCCGACCTGCTTGCACCGGGCAACCGCTTCATCGCGCCGATCTCTGATCGCGCCCACTTCAAGACCGCGCTTGTGAACGCCGTACCCAACTGTGGTGGCGACTGCACCGGCAAATACCTTGAAATGTCCGGCACCTCCATGGCTGCCGGGGTTGTGTCCGGCGCCGCCGTTCTCATGCTGAGCAAGGACACCGGTCTGAACGCTGCGACCGTCAAGGCACGCCTGATGCGCTCGGCGAACAAGCTGGACATCGATCCGATTATCGCAGGGTCCGGCGTACTCGACGTGCAGGGCGCGTTGAACGAAACCGGGGTTGTGTCCCAGGCACCGTCTCCGCGCATGATTCCTTCGGCCGACGGCTCGGGCGTCATGATCGAAGATACCGCGCAGCTGTGGGGCGGCGCGCAGTGGGGCGCCAGCGCACTGTGGCAGTCCGGCGCCGCGTGGAATGACACGCCAAGCAACCCGGTCGCCAACAGCTTCCTCTGGAGCGACAGCTATCTGTGGAGCGACAGCTTCCTCTGGAGCGACAGCTACCTTTGGAGCGACAGCTTCCTCTGGAGTGACAGCTACCTTTGGAGCGACAGCTTCCTCTGGAGTGACAGCACCATGGAGGACGACTCGATGTCCGAGTCGCTCTGATCCAACCACGATTGGAAACGCAAGCGCCGGGCCACTCGCCCGGCGTTTTCTTTTGTCGAAACGAAAACCAGCAACCTTGACGACTCGACGTACGAGGCCTTTGGCGTACAGGCGGCGGCCGTGCCGATTGGGCAAAAGCATGCGGGCATAAAAAAAGGGATGAGGCTCGATACCTCATCCCCCGTTCAGTGCCGCTTCTGGTTCGTCGCAAAGAGTTTAACCTTCGCGCTCACCGCCCATGGCACTCGGTGTTGCCTTTCACCTTTGCGTGACTTACGCCGCGCAGAGTCAAACGACCTCGCCGGTCTGCTGAGTGGTGACTCAGCGTTATTTTTTGACGCCTGACTACGTCCCCCGCCTTGCGTTCCGGTAACGTCTTGACGAGTTCGCCGGTTTTCCGTCGCGTTTGCAGTTCAATTGAGTCATCAATCTGCTTTGACGTTGATGCCGCCCTCTCGGGACGTTTCGACGTACGCGCTTCCCACCGTCGTTGACCACGATTGGCAAGTGGCCCTTCCTCCAGCCAATTCGGAGGCGGTCTTACGGGTTACGTAATCCGTTGACCGTGGATAGACGATATCACTGTCAGCGCAAATGTTAAGTGCACAACCTGTGCACAACTTGTGAAAATTCTGTATAAATCTCGGGGTCGTCGTAAGTGTCTGATTTAATGATCGCAAAACCACCCGCCAAACGTGGCAGGCTGTGGCTGGGCCTGGCTTTACTCACGTTGGTCCTCGCCGCTGTGTTCACGCTGCCGATCGAGTCCCTGCTCAATCAGGCGCTGGACTGGCAGCGTGCCAATCCCGTTTTGGCCGCGATCATCTACGTTGTTGGCGTAACCATCGCAACGCCGCTGATGGTGCCCGGTTCCGTTCTCATCATGACCGCCGGGTTTGTGTTTGGTCTGGCTCAGGGCTTCGTGCTGGCCTGCATCGGCGTGACCGCGGGCGCCACGCTTGCGTGCCTCGCCGGACGCAGCATCGCGCGGCCCGCGGTCGCTCAAGCGGTCGATGGCAACCAGACCTTCATGGCGCTCAACAGTGCGTTGGAAAAACGCGGTTTTCTGGTCGTCGCTCTCACGCGTCTTTCCCTGCTGATTCCGTTTAACGTGCTCAATTACGCCTACGGCGTGAGCAGCGTGCGCCTGTCGAAGTATGTGCCGGCGACGGCGCTCGGCATGTTGCCGGCGATCGGGCTTTTCGTCTACATCGGCTCCATCGCCAGTGACGCGCAGTCACTTCTGGCCTCCAACGCAACGGGCGGAGCGACCGGCAAGATCGTACTCGTGGTGGGACTGTTGGCATTGATCCTGGCATCCTGGGTTATTCACAGGACCGCCACAGCGGAGCTCAAAAAACACATGGCCAGCGACGCGACTAACGCAGAGTGAAATCGAACTCCTTGAACACGCACTGATTGCGACCGTTTTCCTTGGCCTCGTAAAGCGCACTGTCTGCGTTAGCAATAATCTTCTGCGGCGTGACCGCTTCGGGTCGAAAATTACCCTTGGCCGGCAACGTGGTCACGCCCACCGACACGGTCACAAACCCAGGTCCTGGCGCGCCTTCGTTGCGAATCTTCAGCCGCACAACCGATTCACGCAGCCGTTCGGCCAGCGCCATCGCGCCGCCGACATCGGTGCGCGGAGACAGCACACCAAATTCCTCGCCGCCGTATCGCGCCACGCTGTCGGCGGTGCGATACAGGTTGGCCTCAATCCGCCGCGCCACGAAGCCCAGACACTCATCGCCTTTGGTATGGCCGTAGCGATCGTTAAAGGCCTTGAAGTGATCAATGTCGATAAACAGCATCGACAGCGGCTGCTGTTTGTTCATCGCCTCACGCAGCAGACGCTCAAGCGTGGTGTCGAAATGACGGCGACTGCTGATGCCGGTCAACGCATCGGTCGTGACCTGCTGAGTGAGCGCCGCATTGAGCTGCTGCAGCTTGTCCTTGGCACGCACGAGCTCGGCCGTGCGACTGCCGATTTCTTCCTCAAGCTGTGTGTTTTCATCCAACAGCAGACGATTGCGACGCATCGCCCGGTAGGTATCGCGCACCATGCGCACGGCGCGTAGCGGCGCCAGGATGACATTGCGAGACAAACGTCGATCAACAACACGCAGGGTCAGCAGGCGGCTCGCTGGCCCGAAGCCGACCAATCGACTGAAGGCCTGAACTTCGAGCCGATACTCGCCCACCGGCAGCGAACTGTAGCGCGCCTCCGGCACGGAACTCAGTTCGCTCCACGATTCCTCAAAGCCCACCATGCGATAGCGGTACTGTACGTCCTGCTCATCAAGAAACCAGGGGCAACTCAAGCCCACACGCAGGCTCCAGCGATCGGTGTCGATTTCAAAAGCACCGTCGCTGGCCGACTTTGGCTCGGCGTTGCTCCACTCCAGACGCGCCGCGCGCGCCACAGGCGCAGGAATATCGTCATTGAGATGCTGCGGGTCCACGACCACAAGACCAGAGTTCAGTCCGCAGTACACGAGCCCACTGTCCGTCACGTGCAGACTGCGACTGGTTGTAAATTCCCATTGCGACAAACCCAGCACGGCGGTGATCTGATGCATCCTGCGCTTTTCAATCACATTGTAGGCGTGCAACCCGCTGGCCGAACCCGCCCAAAGTCGCTCACCTTCTCGCGCCCACTGCAGCGCCCAGCCGGCGATCGGCTCGGAACTGGTGTGCAGCAGTTCGATGCTGCCGTCGGGCACGCAAATCACGATGCGATCGTTTTGTGCCACGGCCAGCACATTGTCCTCGCGCACCGCAATGCAATAGGTGCTGCCTGATTCGGTCAGATGTTCATGCGTAACGCGTACAAAATGCTCGCCCTGCTCGCGCCACAAACCGTTGCCGATGGTGCCGACCCACAGACAGCCCTCACGATCTTCATTCAATGTGTAGACGTAGCCAAACGGCTCGCCAGACTCGGTGACCGGATAGCGCAGCTCGCGCTGCGCGGTGACCACGGCGAGTCCGCGTTTGCCGCCGACCCAGATTTCACCATTGCGTTGAATCAGAGCCCGGCACGAGCGCGACACCACGGGTTTGTCAGCGAACAGCGGCCGCGCCTCGTCGTCGTCGTGAACCAGACGCACAAGACCCACTTCCGTGGCCGCCCACAGCGCGCCGTCGTCATCCTCGGCAATGTCCCAGGTTTGATGATGCGCAAGCGCATCGACCGTGGCATTGCCCGGCGAGCCGCTTTGATGCAGCACGGCACTGAACTGGTCGCCGCCCAGCAGGACCTTGCCACCGTGGCCGGGCTTGACGGCCAGCACAGCTCGATTTTGTGGCAGCGAGAGCGGGCGGATCATCTCATGCAGCGGGCTGACCTTAACGATGCCACCGCCGTCGGTCGCCCCCCAGATTCCGCCAACGGCATCGACGACAATGTTGTTGATGCCATCGTGATCGGACACCACGCTGCTGATTTCCCACACCCGGTCATGGCGCCGCAGACGGCAAAACATCTGACCGATGCCGGCCCACAGATCACCGTCGGCTCGACACAGTGCGCTCACCGGCTCGACGCTGTCGGGATATTGAAACTGCGCAATGACCGCGCCTTCCTCGTCAATCTCGACCAGACCGTTGACACCGCCGACCATCAGCGTGTTGTCGCCCATGGCAAACAAACAACGCACGAGGCCCACGCGCTGCCACTGGTCATTGGCCGGATCGACCAGCTTGGTGCCGCGCTGACGCAGAAGCCGCCCGTCGGCTGTTGCACACCACATAATGCCCACACCGTCCTGGCGTCGATGCGTAACCGCCATCGCGCGTACCGAGATATCGCTGAAGCGCTCCCAGCCACTACCCTGGCGACGCAGCAGACCACCGGCACTGCCCAGCCAGATCTCGCCGCCGATCAGATGAATGCAGTCAACCGGACCGTAATGCCATTTGCCCGTGCTTGACGAGGACAACACGCGTCCGTCGTGAGCGACGTGATCGATACCGGTGTCTGACCCTACCCATACGCTGCCGTCGCGGTCGGCGGTCACGGCGCGCAAGCCGTGCGAGCTCAGTCCGTGGCGTGGGGTGAGCACAGAAAAGCGTGCACCATCGAATCGTGCCAGCCCGCCGGGTGTAGCAAACCAGAACACCTGGTGGATATCCTGCGCCAGGTCAAACACCTGTCCACTTGGCAATCCGTCTTCACGACGATAGCGCGTGTAGGGCACGCGAAAACCGGAGAGTCTGCCACGTCGGACATCAGCGTCTGAGCGCGCTGGGGAATCGTTTTCTACACCCGATGATGGCAAGGCGATGATCTTTCTGAAGAGTGTTTTCGCGCTTATCATAACAGGTCGCGCGCGGACGCGGTCATGCGAGGCTGGCCAAAGACGCCGCTTTTGATCATGCTGCGCTTGATGCAGCCCAGGTTTTTCTCAACGCGAACCGCGATCGCCGTCATCGTGGCCAACATGATTGGCACGGGCGTCTTCACCAGTCTCGGTTTTCAACTTGAAAGCCTGAGCAGCGGCGCTGTCATTCTCCTGTTGTGGCTGCTTGGCGGACTTAGCGCCCTGTGCGGCGCGCTGTGTTATGCCGAGCTTGGCGCCGCCCTGCCCCGCTCTGGCGGCGAATACCATTTCGTTGGCGAGATCTTTCATCCATCGCTGGGCTTCGCCTCAGGCTGGATTTCGGCGACTGTGGGCTTCGCGGCGCCGACGGCGCTTGCCGCCGTTACCTTTGCCAGTTACATCAACGCGGTGGTCGAATCGCTGCCGCCAACACCGCTGGCCGTGGCGCTCATTGCCGTACTGACCGTCCTGCATGGCACCAGCCGTGGCCACAGCAGCGTTACGCAGTCGGTTCTGACCGCACTCAAACTTGTGGTTATCGTGGGCTTTTGCGCGGCGACGTTCTGGCTGACGGGTGCCGACGTCATCGGCGAACTGCTGCCCAAACCCGGCGACGCACGCCAGATTCCGACGGCCGCTTTTGCCGTCTCACTTATATACGTCAGCTACGCCTACAGCGGCTGGAACGCCGCGACGTATCTCAGTGGCGAACTGCGCGAGCCGCAGCGACGGCTGCCGCGCATTCTTGCGACCGGCACACTGGTTGTGACGCTGCTCTATTTCCTGTTGAACGCCGCGTTTCTGGCCGCCGCCCCAAAAGCTGCCTTGCGCGGACAGCTCGAAGTCGGCTTCATTGCCGCTGCGCACGTGTTTGGCGATGCCACGGCGAACATCATTGCGCTGACGCTTGGCGCACTGTTGACCTCTACGGTCAGTGCCATGCTGGTCGCGGCGCCGCGTGTCCTGCAGGTCATCGGTCAGGACTTTCGGTTTTTTCGCTGGCTTGGCCGGACCAATGCCGCCGGCGTGCCCGCCACCGCTATCTATGTTCAGGGCGCAATTGCCATTGCGTTTGTCATCAGCGGATCGTTTGAAACTATCCTGCTTTTTTCCGGCTTTGTGCTGGCGCTGAACACGTTGGTCACCGTTGTGGGCATGATCGTGCTGCGTTTCACCCAGCCTGAGCTACCGCGACCATTTCGTACCTGGGGCTATCCGCTGACGCCACTGCTGTTTATCGCACTGACCGTCTGGACACTGGTTTTTGTGTTTCTGGACAGCCCTGTACGCAGCGCGCTGGGCCTTGCTCTGGTGGCCCTTGGCCTGATTGTTTACGCGCTCACACGCGACGAATCGTCAAACAGCACCTGATTTTCGCAACGTGACGCCCCGCCGATGCGCCCGTTTGCGCGCAGCCGACACGCCATCACCGCCTTACAGAATGATGAAATCGGATAAAAAACCGTGATTTAGCACCGGTTCACATAATCCCACGCGCAGCAACAACCCAAGGTGTCGCAATTTAGCGTCAGGTTTATCTTTGCGCCTGAAGCTGCAAACCTGTTGCCTGACTCGAGGAAACGCCCGATTTTAGGAGCACAGAATGAACACACGCCAGATTCTGATTGTTGCTGGCCTGAGCCTGTCGATGACGGCCTGCGGCAACTTCATCAAGCGCGACGAATTTGACAGCACGGTCGCAGACCTGCGCGCCGCAGACGAGCGCTTTGAAAGCTCGGACAACGACCTGCGCAATCAGCTTGAGCAGATGCAGTTTCGCTTTGCCGAGCTCACCGACAATCTGCAGTCGCGCTTCTCAAGCTATGACGCTCAGATTGCTCAGCTCCAGGGCCGCATCCATGTCGACATGACCGCCAACTTTGCCTACGACGATTCCACGCTGCGCGAGGAAGACAAGGCACCGTTGAGTGAATTTGCCAATGTTCTGATGGACTACCACCCGAACGTCATCGTCACGGTTGAAGGCTTCACCGATCCGGCCGGCAACGCCGAGTACAACAAATGGCTTGGCATGGAACGCGCCAAGGCCGTACGCGCCTATCTGATTCAGAACGGCTTGCCGAGCGACAAAGTGCGCGCGGTCAGCTACGGCGAAGACGACAACCGGCAGATCAAACCAGGCGCCTGGGGCGATGCTGGTAGCGCCAATCGCCGCGTTGCACTGGTCATCGACTACGTCGCTGGCTAGATCGCAAGACAGTGAATCAGGCCCGACTACGGGCCACTTCAAACTTTTGGCCGACGGAAACGTCGGCCTTTTTTGTGTCTGCGTCATGACCGCGCGACGTGACTACTGATACCCTGCATCGCCAGATGAGCACCGCAAAAGACATACTGCGCTTTTCCACCCAGAGCAGCGTGATGGGCGCTGTGGCCATCATCACCATTTTGTTCGGGCTTTGTCAGCTCGGCGTGACGCTCGGTACCACGGCCGGCATCGCCGGCATTGTCATTATTCTTGCCGCGCTGTTCATCGGTTTCGCTGGTTTGGTGGGCAGCATTGGCTACTCGTTTGTGGTCTTTCGCGCGGCTGCCAATGGCCGCCGCGTGGTCAGACCGGTGACGGCCGAGGAGTTTCGCAGCCTGTGGTCAAAGCGCTTTATGTCCTTTGCCGTCGTGGTTGGCGTGCTGCTGTCGTCCGTACTGCAGTTGCGCGACGCCCTGCCGGGCTTTGTGGGTGAGGCGCTGTGTCTGCTCCTGATTTTGCTACTGCCGGCAAGCATGGCGCTGATGCTGCTCAACGAGTCTCTGCTCCAGGCCATCGACCCGGCGATGCAGTTGCGCATGGCCAAGGAACTTGGACCACCCTATTTGCTGATGCCGCTGTACCTGGCGATGGCTCTGGGTCTGGCGCTTGTGGTTCTTGCGCAGAACTGGGGTTGGCCGTGGACGCCCGCGGTCATCTGCTATCTCTGGTTTCTGGGCATCTCGCTGTGCGGGCAGGTCATTTACACCTACCACGATCGGGTCGGCTTCGAACCCAATAATGAGCAACTCATGCGCGCCGCGGAGGACGAACGTCACGCTCAAGCGGGCATCAACAACGTGCTGGACAAGGCCTTTGCGCACGGACGCACAGACTCGCAGCGAGCGATCAATGAAATTCAATCGCTGTTTACGGGTGACAACGACACGCTCGATTTTCGCCTTAATATTTTGCGCCAGGTACAAACCTGGCCAAACCCGATGGTGGGATTGCGCCTGGAGCAGCTTCTGATCACGCGTGCGCTGGCCCTGGGGCAGGAGACGCTGGCGTTTGATCTGGTCCTTGACGGTCTGGAGCGTAATGCGGCGTTTCGGCCCGCAGGCCCCAACGCCACGCTGAAAGTCGCGGCCATCGCCAAGACGCGTGCCCGCCCGCGGATCGTCACCGCACTGCTCGGCGATTTCTGGACGCGCTTTGAGGACCACCCGCAGCGCGCTGCGGCGGCGCTGCTGTGCGCCCGCGTGGCCATTGAGAAGACCAATCAACCCGACGTTGCGCGAACGCAGCTCGATTGGCTCTCAAGTCTTGAAAATACCCGCGACAACCCGCAGGTCGCTGCCCTGGAACAAGCCCTCGAACAAAGCCGAAATCCCGCCAACTCGCCGGACTCATTAACATAGTGCCGGCTGCGCCCATCGACCCGCTGCGCGGATCGTGTTAGCATTCGTCGGCTGAATTCCAGCACATTTAAAAACTACTTATTTATTAACCACTTATGCGGCGGCCGTCTCACAAGGATGGCGCGCGACAGAGACATGACATGACCGATCTCAGCACTTATCGAAATATTGGCATCTTTGCCCACGTTGACGCGGGGAAAACCACGACAACCGAGCGGATCCTGAAGCTGACGGGCAAGATCCACAAAACCGGCGAAGTTCACGATGGCGAAGCCACCACGGACTTCATGGACCAGGAGCAGGAGCGCGGCATTACGATTCAGTCCGCTGCAACCACCTGCGAGTGGGACGGTCATCGTCTGAATATTATCGACACCCCGGGACACGTGGACTTCACGATCGAGGTGTATCGTTCGCTGAAAGTTCTCGACGGCGGCGTCGGCGTGTTCTGTGGTTCGGGCGGCGTGGAGCCCCAGTCGGAAACGAACTGGCGCTATGCCAACGAATCGGAAGTGGCACGCATCATCTTCGTCAACAAGCTTGACCGCATGGGTGCGGATTTCTATCGCGTTGTGAAGCAAATCAAAGACGTGCTGGGCGCCAAGCCGCTCGTCATGACCTTGCCCATCGGCACTGAAGACGACTTCGTCGGTGTTGTGGACCTGCTCGAGCGTAAAGCCTGGGTGTGGGACAACAGCGGCGACCCGAGTGCGTACGAACTTACCGACGTGCCTGAAGATATGAAGGCGGACGTCGAGAAGTGGCGCGAAGAGATGGTCGAAACCGCTCTTGAGCAGGACGACGATCTGATGGAAGCCTATCTCGAGGGCACCGAGCCGTCGGTCGACGATCTCAAGCGCTGCATTCGCAAGGGCACCATTGGGCTGGACTTCTTCCCCACCTTCTGTGGATCGGCGTTCAAGAACAAAGGTGTGCAGAACGTGCTCAACGCCGTTGTGGACTTCCTGCCCAACCCGACCGAAGTGGACCCGCAGCCGGAAATGGATCTGGAAGGCAACGAGACCGGTGGCAAAGCCATCGTCGATGCCGCCGGACCGCTGCGTGCGCTCGCCTTCAAGATCATGGACGACAAGTACGGCGCGCTGACCTTCACGCGCGTGTATTCGGGCACCCTGAAAAAAGGCGACACCGTGCTCAACACGTTCACGGGCAAGACCGAGCGCATCGGCCGTATCGTTGAGATGCATGCCGATTCGCGTGAAGAGCTTGAGACGGCTCAGGCCGGCGACATCGTGGCGCTGCTGGGTATGAAAAACACCCGCACCGGCCATACGCTGGCCGATGCCAAGAACCCGGCCACGCTGGAACCGATGGTATTCCCGGACCCGGTGATCTCGATCGCGATCTCGCCGAAAGACAAGGCCGGTACCGAGAAGATGGGCGTCGCGCTCAACAAGATGGTGCAGGAGGATCCGTCCTTCCAGGTCATGACCGACGAAGACTCGGGCGAGACCATCATCAAGGGCATGGGCGAGCTGCATCTGGACATCAAGGTGGACATCCTCAAGCGTACCCACGGCATCGAAGTGGAAGTCGGCAAACCGCAGGTGGCCTACCGTGAAACGATCACGCAGACCATCGACGACACCTACACCCACAAGAAGCAGACCGGTGGTTCGGGTCAGTTCGCGAAGATCGACTACACGATCGAGCCGGGCGAAACCAACAGCGGCTTCGAATTCGAATCGAAAGTCACCGGCGGTAACGTGCCGCGTGAATACTGGCCGGCGGTTGAGAAAGCCTTCCGCGGTTGTATGGACGAAGGCACGCTTGCGGGCTACCCGCTGCTGGACGTGAAAATCACGCTCAACGACGGTGCGTTCCACGCCGTGGACTCCTCGGCTGTGGCGTTCGAGACCGCATCACGTGCGGCCTACCGCCAAAGTATTCCGAAGGCCGGTCCGCAGCTGCTGGAGCCAATCATGAAGGTCGACGTGTTTACGCCCGACGATCACGTGGGTGACGTCATCGGCGATCTGAACCGTCGTCGCGGCATGATCAAGGCGCAGGACGCTGGGGTCACGGGGGTGCGCGTGAAAGCTGACTGCCCGCTGAGCGAGATGTTCGGCTACATCGGCGACCTGCGCACCATGACCTCGGGCCGTGGCCAGTTCTCGATGGAGTTCTCGCACTACGCGACCTGCCCGGCCAACATCGCCGAAGCTGTGATCGCCGAGACCAACGAGCGTCGCGCCAACAAGTAACGAAGACGCACAGCGCTTCAACGAAACGCCATCCGGATGTTGTCCGGATGGCGTTTTTTTTATGCCTGTTTCGGAAAATGCGGATAGACCCGTTAGTGTTGAAGTACCAGCATAGTGTTTGTCATAACCACAGAAGGACACGGATATGTTTCGACACATTCTTGTTGCGACCGATGGTTCAGAGTTATCACTGAAAGCCGCCAGTCTGGCGGGTGATCTCGCGCGTTCAGTCGGCGCGCGCTTGAGCATCGTAAAAGTTCTCGATGAACAGTCAGTCGTGCCAATGGCCTGGGCCGGTATTCAAAGCCCTGTTGGCGGCGCCTCTGAGGACAACTCAGTGGAGGATATTCGCGGTCAGCTAGAAGCCGATGCCCGCCAAAACGATCTCAAAAAAACGGCTGAGGCCGCCGGCAATCTGTCTTCGGCGCCAGAACTGGCTTGCGTGTGGGGCCACCCAGCGTCCGAGATTTGTGACGTCGCGCAGCAAGGCAACGTAGACCTGATCGTCATTGGTTCCCACGGGCGCACAGGCATCAAATCGGCGCTGCTGGGCAGCGTGAGTCACGCTGTCGCAAATCGAGCGCCGTGCGCCGTCATGATCACGCGCTAACCGCGCCCGCCATTAGCTATCTGAAGGTTTCCACCACGGCAGCGTCCATCCACATGATGTCGTCGCCGCGCGTGAAAAAGAAAAACCGGCCGTCCGGGGTGACCATTGGACAGTAGTCGGTCAACGACGAGTTAATGACGTCGCCCATGTGGATGTCCTGTCCAAAGCGGCCGTCCGCCTGGCGGAAGCTGATGTAGAGATCTGCGCCGCCCAGACTGTCGGCGCGATCGGCGGAGACGTGGATAATGTAGCTCTGATCCGGGCTCACGTAGATGTCGCCCTCGTCCTTGTCGCTATTGATTCCCGGTCCCAGGTTCACCGGCTGGGCGAACTCGCCATTGGCATAGGCCGCTCGATAGCTGTCGCGCCCGCCGATGCTGTCGGCCCGTTTTGCCGAGAAAAACAGGCTCCCGTCGGCGGCAAGAACCGGGTAGAGCTCATGCTCCGGACCGTTGATGTCTGGACCAAGTGGCTCGGGCGTTGCCAACCCCTGCGGCGTGATTCGACTGCGCCAGATGTTATAGCGGTCCAGCGAATAGCCCGGCAAAGGCCGGTCAGAGATAAAATAGAGCCAATCGCCGTCCGGCGAAAAGGCCATATCCACATCACGGTGATTGGGATAGGTCCTCGACGGCCCGGCCAGCCGCGGCTTGCTCCACACGCCATCCTGCTGAAAGCTGAAGAACATCTTGAACGTCCCATCGATCACGCGCGAAAACATGAAGGTCCGCCCGTTTGGCGAAAACACCGAGTTGAGTTCGCGCTGGTCGTCGAGCGAAATCAGACCCGGTGCAAAGACCTGCGGCGTCAGCCCAGGCGTTTCCTGACCCAGGTAGGGACCTTCGAGTGTCGGCCAGTTGTCCTGCGCGACGGCGACCTCGGCAACCAGCAGGGCAATGACGGATAGCAAGCGTTTCATACTGACTCCTGCGCGATGTGGATCATTAAGGTAACAAGGGTGATCCGATGTCACGACTGACAGCGCTGTCATATCTATGTAGTATGAAGGCGTCTTTGATTGGCAATAAACAAGAAAAACACGATGAGATTACCTGCCGTTGCACTTGCCGCCATCTGCCTTGTCGCGCCCTCTGCGTTCGCGATCGACGCCGACGGCGACCTGATCGACGACGCCGTGGACAATTGTCTGGGCGTCGATAATCCGAACCAGATTGATGCCGACAATGACGGCATCGGAAATCTCTGCGACGCCGACTTCAATAACGACTGCGCGGTCAATGTGATTGATCTCGGCGTGATGCGCCTGGCGTTCTTTTCATCTGACCCCGAAGTCGATCTGGACAGCAGCGGCAACGTTAACTTCCAGGACCTTGGGCTACTGCGTGCGCTGTTTTTCAATCCCCCGGGCCCGAGTGCGCAGTTTGGCGTTTGCAGCACGGCCAGTGAGTTGCCGGCGAGCGCGTCCTCTGATCCAGGACTGCAGGCACCTGCGCTTGCCGTCGACAACAACATCAATACTCGTTGGGAAACGTTTCACGGCGTGGACCCGGGTGTTCTGACGCTCGACCTCGGCGCCGTCTATCCGCTCCAGCGTGTGGACATTCACTGGG
>CAZXCL010000070.1:0-4871 GCA_964639265.1 uncultured Gammaproteobacteria bacterium
GAGCCATTGTCAAAATGAAGTCCCCAAACCCCCTCCGGCTGACCTCGGGAGCCCACGAAGTCCCTACAGGGCACTACGCTCAGCAAGAGCCAGAATCTTGCGCGCCCCTTCAAGATGCGGCCGATCGAGCATCTGCCCGTCAAGCGAAACCGCACCTACGCCAGGAGACTCGGCGAACGCATCAACGATCTGACGCGCAGCACGGACTTCATCGTCCGACGGCGTCATGGCGTCGTGAATCACGGCCACCTGCGCGGGGTGAATCGCCAGCTTGCCCGTGAATCCCGCCTGGCGCGCACGACGCGCGTGGGCCAGCAATCCCTCGGCATCGCGAAAATCTGCGTGGAGCGTGTCGATGGCCTCAACGCCCGCCGCGTGTGCCGCGAACAATGTCAGGCTGCGGACCATTTCATACGGGGACAGCCACTCGCCCTGCGCGTCGCGACGCACGCTGGCGCCAATGGCCGCACCAAGATCCTCGGCACCCCAGGTCAGACCCACGAGTCGTGGCACGCCAACGCTGTAGCTGCCGAGCTGAAAAATTGCCTTTGGGGTCTCGGTGGCCACTGGCAGAATGCGAGTGCTTCCCGCCTCGATGCCGTGGATTTTTTCGTGCGCCGTGATCGCTGCGCCCAAAGCAATGACATCCTGCGCCGATTCGGATTTGGGCTGCACGACACCGTCTGGTGCGCCGCCCATGACCGCGTCCAGATCCTCGGCGCACAGAGGCGTATCCCAGGGATTTACTCGCACATACACAGACGCTGAGGTGTCTTTCGCCGGGCCACGCAGGAAGTCGGCGACGATGCGCCGCGCCTCGTCTTTGCGCTCCGGAGCAACGGCGTCTTCAAGATCAAAAATCAGCGCATCGGCGCCAACGCCCAGCGACTTCTCAAGCTTGCGCTCACTGTCGCCCGGCACAAACAACCATGATCGATGCATGGCTCAGGCGTCCTTGTCGGTGGGCACGCGCAGCATCAGCGCGCTGCGTTTGCAAACGCCGACCAATTCGTCTTTCTGGTTAAATGCCCGATGCTCGAAGATCACGATGCCGTTATCGGGGCGCGACTTGCTGTCGCGCAGTTCGAGCACTTCAGTTTCCACACGGATGGTGTCGCCATGAAACAGCGGCTTGGGGAAACGCACCGCGTCCCAGCCCAGGTTGGCGACCGTCGTACCCTGTGTCGTGTCGCCCACGGAGATACCGACCATCATCGACAAAGTCAGGCAGCTGTTGACCAGCCGCTGACCGAACTCGGTCTGCGTGCGGCAGTACTCGGCATCCAGATGCAGCGCCGCCGGGTTGTGGGTCATGGCACTGAAGAAGGTGTTGTCCGCTTCAGTGATCGTGCGGTGCAGGTCGTGCTTGAACACCTCCCCCACCGTAAATTGCTCATAGTATTTTCCAGCCATGGCCGGATTATCGCGCCGCACCGAGCGCGACGCCAGCAAAACGCTCCAACCTGCTGCGCCCAGCGCTCAATCTGTTGTACCTTTGGGGCCGAATTTTTCGGAGAGGCCAGATGACCTACATACTTGCGCTCGATCAGGGCACCACCAGCTCCCGTGCCATCGCCTTCGACGCCGCCGGCACGATCTGCCACGTCGCGCAGCGTGAATTTACCCAGCACTTTCCGGCCGACGGCTGGGTTGAGCACGACGCCATGGAAATCTGGGACAGCCAGCTGGCCGTCGCGCGCGAGGTGGTCGAGAAGATCGGCGTGGACAACGTGGCCGGCATCGGCATCACCAATCAGCGTGAGACGACCGTGGTCTGGGACCGCGCCACAGGCAAGCCGATTCACAACGCCATTGTCTGGCAGGATCGACGCACCGCGGAGTTTTGCGAGAAGCTGGTCGCCGATGGTCACGGCGACACCATTACGCGCAAGACCGGCCTGGTCGTGGACGCGTATTTTTCCGGCACGAAAATTCGCTGGCTGCTCGACAACGTGGACGGCGCGCGCGAGAAAGCCGAGCGCGGCGAGCTCGCCTTCGGCACCGTCGACAGCTGGCTGATTTACAACCTGACCGGCGGCAAGCGGCACGTGACCGATGCCACCAACGCCTGCCGCACGCTGCTGTTTGATGTTCACAGCGGTGCATTTTGTCCTGAGCTGCTCAAGCTGCTGGACGTGCCGGCCTCCATGATGCCCGAGGTGCTCGACTCCAGCGGCACGTTTGGTCACACCGTCAATGACATGTTTGGCAAATCACTGACTATCGGCGGCGTCGCCGGCGATCAGCAGGCGGCGCTGTTCGGGCAGGCGTGCTGGACACCGGGCATGACCAAGAACACCTATGGCACCGGTTGCTTTTTGTTAATGAACACCGGCACCGAGGCGATTGCCTCGAAGAACAAGCTACTGACCACGGTGGCCTGGCGCCTCGGCGGTGAGATCACCTACGCGCTGGAGGGCAGCATTTTCATGGGCGGGGCGACCGTGCAATGGCTGCGCGATGGGCTTGGGATCATCAAGGACTCGGCTGAGGTCGAAGCGCTGGCCACCTCGGTGCCAAGCAGTGAGGGCGTGATGCTGGTACCGGCCTTTACCGGTCTTGGCGCACCCCACTGGGACCCATACGCGCGCGGCACGCTCGTGGGTCTGTCGCGCGGCACGACCGCCGCGCACATCGCCCGCGCGGCGCTGGAGGGCATTGCGCTGCAATCGATGGACGTGATTCAGGCCATGGCCGATGACGCCGGCATGCCAATTGAAGAGGTGCGCGTCGACGGCGGTGCGAGTCAGAACACGCTGATGATGCAGTTTCAGGCCGACATTCTGGGCGTCGACGTGGTGCGCGCGCAGATCGCCGAGACCACCGCCTTGGGTGCCGCGTATCTTGCTGGACTCGCGACGGGTTTTTGGCCCGACACCGACACGATCGGTGCCCAGTGGCAGGCCGCGGCGCGCTACACGCCTCAGACTGACGATGCCAAGCGTACCCGCCTCAAAGAGCGCTGGAACAACGCCCTGAAACGCGCAGCGGGTTGGGCGATCGTCTAGATAATACTCAGGCGTTGAGCTGCGTCAGCGCTTGTTTCTCCTGTTTGGCCCACGAGTCGCGCAGCGAGACGACGCGGTGGAACACGTCGGGTTCATCGCGATCGCGCGTGAAGTAACCCAGACGTTCAAACTGCACGACGTCGCCGACGGCCAGCTCGGCCAGTGACGGCTCCAGCCGTGCGCTGGAGACCTCCAGCGACTCGGCGTTGAGCGCGTCGTGCCAATCGTCGACGCTGCCGGGCGCCGCATCGGAAAACAGTCGGTCATAGACACGCACCGTGGCCTCGACCGCATGCGCGGCGCTGACCCAGTGGATCGTGCCTTTGACTTTGCGATCCGCGTTTTCGCTGCCGCTGCGGGTCGTTTCATCATAAGTGCACAGAAGCTCGATGACGTTGCCCTCGTCGTCCTTGATCACCTCGTTGCACTGGATGATGTAGGCGTAGCGCAGGCGAACCTCACCACCAGGTTTGAGACGGAAAAACTTGCGCGGCGCCTCCTCCATAAAGTCGTCCTGCTCAACATAGAGCGTGCGCGAGAACGGCAGCGGACGCGTGCCCATGTCCGGATTGCCCGGATGGTTCTGCGCGGTCATGGTCTCGACCTGATCTTCTGGATAATTGGTTAGCGTGATCTTCAGCGGCTTGACCACGCCCATGACACGCGGTGACGGATCACCGAGGCTCTCGCGCACGCTGTTTTCCAGCACGCCCATTTCCATGACGTAGTGTTTTTTGGTCACACCACCGCGACGCACGAAGTCGCGCACGGCGCTGGCCGGGTAGCCGCGCCGACGCATGCCGGCAAGCGTCGCCATACGCGGATCGTTCCAGCCGGTCACCACGCCCTCCTCGACCAGCGCATTGAGTTTGCGCTTGCTGGTGAGCGTGTAGGCCAGATTCAGGCGCGAGAATTCGATCTGGCGCGGACGGCGCTCGGGCTGCAGCTGATCCAGAAACCAGTCGTAGAGCGGCCGGTGATCTTCAAACTCCAGCGTGCACAGCGAATGGGTAATGCGCTCGTAAGCGTCGCAGAGCGTGTGCGCGTAGTCATACATCGGGTAGATGCACCACTCATCGCCAGTTCGCTGATGCGGCACGTGGCGAATGCGATACAGCGTGGGGTCGCGCAGATTCATGTTGGGCGAGGCCATATCGATGCGCGCGCGCAGCACGCGCTCGCCGTCGCCGAACTCGCCGGCCTTCATACGCTCAAACAGCGAGCGATTTTCATCGATGGAACGGTCGCGACCCGGGCTGTTGCGACCGGGTTCGGTCAGAGTGCCGCGATATTCGCGAATCTGCTCAGCGTTCAGATCATCAACATAGGCCTTGCCGTCGTCGATGAGGCGCAGCGCATCTTCGTAAAGACGGCCGAAGTAGTCCGACGCATGAGTCAAGCGATCGTCCCAGTCAAAGCCCAGCCAGCGCACATCGTCGGCGATCGCCCGCGCGTAGATCTCGTCTTCCTTGATCGGATTGGTGTCATCGAAACGCAGAAAAGTGCGACCGCCGTACTCTTGTGCCACGCCAAAATTCAGGCAAATGGACTTGGCGTGCCCCACATGCAAAAAGCCGTTGGGTTCGGGCGGAAAACGCGTGACGACCTCGCCGCCGTGCTTTCCGGCGGCCTGATCATCGGCAATGATCTGGCGGATAAAATCCAGCTTGGGGCCATCGTCGTGGTCGCTTGATGTGCTCATGAATGCTCTGTGCGTGCTCGGGGATTGGAAACTTCGGCGCAGTATACGAGAAAACGGCGCCTGAGATTGGCCAAATGCCGGGTCTGCGTTAGGGTTGATGCCGTTGTTTTGTTCAGTGGGAGTCGGCCATGCCGCGCAGAGGTTTTTTCATGGGTCCGCGT
>CAZXCL010000070.1:4971-22937 GCA_964639265.1 uncultured Gammaproteobacteria bacterium
GGCGGCGGCTTCATGCTGATTCATTTTGAGGGTCGCGACTATTTTCTGGACTACCGGGAAGTGGCGCCGGCGGCGGCGACGCGCGACATGTATCTCGATGACCGGGGCAACGTGATTGGCGAGAGAAGCCTGGTGGGTCATCTTGCGGCCGGCGTACCCGGAACCATTGCCGGGCTGGCAGCAGCACACGAGCGGTTCGGATCTTTGCCCTGGGCCGACCTCGTGGCGCCCGCAGTCGCGCTGGCCCGCGACGGATTTGTCGTACCGGCTCTGCTCGAGTCGCGCGCGGCAGCCGAACTGGATGGCTTTGCGGGCGCGACGAATTTCGCCGACTACTTCGGGCGTCTGGCGGCTGGCCAGCAATTTGTGCAAACCGAACTGGCCGCGACGCTGACGCGCGTTCAAGCGCACGGGATCGACGGCTTTTACCAGGGTGAAACCGCCGAGCTGATCGCGCGCGACATGAAGCGTAACGGCGGCTTGATCACGACCGAAGACCTACGCAACTACAAACCTGTCTGGCGCGAGCCGCTGCGTGCGAGGTGGCGCGATACGACCATCGTCACGGCACCACCGCCGAGCTCAGGTGGCTTCGCCGTCATTCAGCTTCTGAAGATGCACGATCTGCTCGGGGATGAGTTTAAAGGCCTGGAGCACAACAGCGCGCAATACGTGCACCTGATAGCGGAGATGGAAAAACGCGTGTTTGCTGATCGGGCCGAGTATTTTGGCGATCCTGATTTTGTCGATGTGCCGATTGAGCGCCTCATCGCTGATGCCTACATTGCGCGCCGCGCCGCTGAGGTCAATACCAAGAGCATTTCAAAACTCGACGGCGTGCGCCCGGGGCTCGAGTCGCCCGACACCACGCATTTTTCGATTGTGGATCACAATGGCAATGCTGTGGGTAACACCTACACCTTGAACACGTCGTTTGGCAGTGGTGCGGTGGTGGAAGGCGCTGGCTTCCTGCTCAACAACGAAATGGACGATTTCAGCGCCAAGCCGGGTGTGCCGAATTTCTACGGCGTGGTGGGCCGTGATGCCAACGCGATTGAACCGGGCAAGCGCATGCTCTCCTCCATGACGCCAACGATTCTCTTGCGCGATGGTGAAGTGGAAATGGTGCTGGGCTCGCCGGGGGGCTCTACAATCTTCACGTCCGTGTTTCAGGGCGTGCTCAATATGTATGACTTCAAGATGACCGCTGCAGAGGCCGCATCGGCATCACGTTTTCATCATCAGCTCTTGCCGCCGGATGAAGTGACATTCAGTCGGGCTTATCCTCTTGCGCCGAACGTTGTTCGTGAGCTGGCAGCACGCGGTTACGACGCGCACAAGCATGTCTGGGAGTTTGGGGATTTGCAGATCATCAAGCGCTCTGCCGATGGTATGGACGCCGGGGCTGATGCACGAGGTCGCGGCGCCGCACGGGTCTTTTCGCCGATACATTAAGGTCAACAGTCTCTATGCTAAAGGTATCTCGTCTTTATGACGCAGTTGAAACCGCTACATATCGTCGTTAGCAATCTTAAGTCGATCCCAGCCGCAGCCGCGCTTTTCAGCGCAGTTTCGCCATTGCTAGAATTGCACGGATGGTTGTTCTTTCTCGTAGAAAATTATCTCATCATTTCTCGACGACTCTGGGAATCGCTCCTCAGTCCGGATCTCGCCAAGTATCACCGAGGCCTCACTGGAACGGCACTGATCCTTATACCTATTTTCCTGGAATGCAAGGGAAGGCTTCATCACTTCAAGCCTCTCTTCAAATCGGTGTTTTTGGGGCGCAAGCTGGATCGCGTTGAATTGGATTTGATGCGCATCGAGTCCACAACTAGCGCTAACGGCATGGTGATATACATGCTCTCACTAACGATCATTCTGGCCGCTCTCTACATCCCCATTCAAAACCTTAGTGATACTGCGAGTGAGAATGATGTCGCTGTCGTTTGGTTTCCGATATCGTTTGGCTTTTACTCAATACTCTTTGGAAGCATCTACTATAAATTCACAGAGGGTGTATTCATTCGCGGAACCAGCCACGAGGAACAAGTCAGTCGATTCATTACGGGCTCCATTATTGCCTCTCGTCTCTTCTTCATATATGGGATTCTTGCCGTGCCGGTATCGTTCGTCGCGACGATCGCCACTGTTTCCCTTGACGGATTTTTTGTCGGCATAGTACTCGCCTTCTTAAACTCATTTCTCATGCTGTTGATCTTCTCGTGCTTTGCCGCGCTATATGCCCTTGTTCATTTTGTCGTAGTACTGAATTGGCGCATGCATCTACCCATACTCTTCTGGTTCGCTTTGCTCTTTGTATGCGCGAACATTAAGCCTGCCGTTGTTGTTTTTCGAAAATACATCGAGCAGCTGATACTTGGTTGATCGAATGCGCTAGGTCTGAGAAACATTGGGACAACTTCGTTGAAAGGCATTTGGAACAAGATGTCCGGAGAACTTGTAAAAATGCTAGAAGAGAGATTTGCAGAATACGAACCGTTGATTGCTAGCGGTGAAGCGTATAGCGCCATCGTTAGACTCGGAGAAATGCTACATTGTCTCGACAACTCTGAGATGCACTGGAGTATCAAGAAGCAGTGGAGCAAAAGAATAGCGGCTGAGGGAATCGCTTACGCGTCCGTCCCAAGAATACTGTTCCGAGAGATTCGCGAACAACTAGCTAGATTTCTCAGAATTCTCGATGTTGACTCACAGTTCATTCACGAAGAGATGGAGTGCTCCCCGATCTTTGGCCGGTAACCTGCTGGGTTTTCTTGTTCTGATAAGAACCGAATTGAAGAAGGCAAGATTCACGTAGGGTTTGCCCGCTATTTTACGGACACCTTCAAACCGATTCGAGCTGGATACGGGATAAAGCAACTCTGCTAATTGGCCTGCGACCCCACCACAACAAACCCACCCGGCCGCGTCACATACGGCTCCTGCCGCTCCTGCGCCCAGCGGTTAATCGGCTCAATGTAGTTTTGCGTGATCTCGCGCAACTCCTCCTGCAATGCACTCCACGCACGCGCCAGATCGGTTTGCCGGGTTCGCATGCCGCCGGTGACCGGCGCGCCTGATCGGTCGATGCGGTCCATCAGGTAGCGCACCTGCCCGTCGAGCATGGTCGGCCACGCGTCTTCGTCTTCGTAGGTCTCGTGCTTGAGCTGCGTGATCTTTTGCTCCCAGGCGTCGATACCGGCCGTGGCCTCGCTTGCCAGCGCGTTGAGGTCGACGTCGTCATGCACGGAGGTGAGCGCGGCAATCTGTGTGCGCGCCTGCCGCGCCTGATCGAGCGACTGCAGTGATTCGGTCAAAAGCGCTTTAACGTTGCCAAGCGTCGTCACCCATTCGGCGATCTGTTCGCTGCTTGCTTCAGATCGAGGGTCGGCTTCCACGACGAACGACGCCTGGCTGGTCAGCTCGCCGAGTGTCAGGCGGGCCGTGTAGCGCCCTGGGGCAACGCTCGGTCCGTCGAAGCCGGCGTGAATGAGCACGTTGTCGATGCACGGCACATCCTGCGACTTCAGATTCCAGTGCCATCTATTGAAGCCTTCCTTGGTGGAAGCGTATTTGTGCTTGATGGGTTGGCGGGGCTCTTCGTTGCCTTTTTCGCAGCGCTCCTGCGCACTCTCCTTGCTCGACATGGAGCGTACGATCTTGCCGCGCGCATCGAGAATGTCGATCACAAGCTCCGCGTCGTCGTCCACCTCGTCGCGTATCACGTAGTAAAGCGGAACGTGCGGCGACGGGTTTTTGCCTTCAAACGCCCGCGACCGTGCACGAGGTTTGCCCATGTGCCAGGTAGGTGGGGTGTACAGGTGCAGCGGGAGGTTGGTCAATTCGTTGGCGACCTGCCGCAGCAACCACAGATCGTCGAGCACCCAGAACGCGCGGCCCTGGGTGGCGACGGCCAGACCGTCGTCTCGCACGGCCAGATCAGTGATCGGGACGGCGGGCAGGTTCAGCTGGAGCGGCTGCCAGGTGCGGCTGCCGTCGAACGACACAAACAGACCTTTCTCGGTGCCGGCGTACAGCAGCCCGGGCTTGACCGGGTCAGCGCGCACCACCCGCACGAAGGCATCATCGGGCAGTCCGTTGTCAACGCGCTTCCACTGCGCGCCGTAGTCAGTCGTCTGATAGATGTACGGCTTGAAGTCGTTGAGCTTGTAGCCGGTTACCGCAACGTAGGCCGTGCCCTCGCCATGGGGCGACAGCTCAATCGAGTTGATCATGGCCTCGCCGGAATGCGGCGGCGAGATGTCGGTCCAGTTTTTTCCGCCATCTCGGGTCAGATGCAGCAGGCCGTCGTCCGCGCCTACCCAGATCGTCCCTTTCTCATTCGGGCTCTCGGAGATGGCGAAAATGGTGTGGTAGAACTCGGCGCCCACATTCTCCGGCGTGAGCGGCCCGCCGTTGCGTCCCATGTGCTCGGGGTTGTTGCGCGTCAGATCGGGGCTGACTTCCTGCCAGCTGAAGCCGCGGTCGGTGCTCTTCAAAAGAAACTGCGTGCCGTAGTAGATCGTCGTGTGGTCGTGAGGACTGGTGATGACCGGCGGGTTCCAGTTGGCCCGATACTTAAGATCTTTTGAGTCCATGCCGTAGACCAGCTCAGGGTAGGGAATGATCGAGCGGGTCTTCTTGTTGGCGTGATTGTACTCGGTCAGCGTGCCGTTGATCGTGGTCGCATAGACCAGTGTCGGATCGTCCGGGTCAAACGCAATGTGTGCGCTCTCGCCGCCGCCGACCGCGTAGAAGTCATCACGACCGATGCCGCCATCCCAGGCGGCGCTGGCAATCGACACGGTCGAGTTGTCCTGCTGACCGCCGTAAAGTCGATACGGACTCTGGTTGTCGGTGTTGACTCGATAAAACTGTGCGGTGGGCTGATTGTCAATCGAGCTCCACGTTTTGCCACCGTCAAACGACACCGTGGCGCCACCGTCGTTGCCGTTGATCAGGTTGTCGCCGTCCTGCGGATTGAACCACAGATCGTGGTGATCGCCGTGGGGCGCCTTGACCTGCGCCCAGTCCTCGCCGCCGTTGACCGACTTGTACAGGCGCGTGTTCATGACCCACACGGTATCGGCGTCGGTGGGATCGACAGCGATATGGATGTAGTACCACGCGCGCGACCAGTAGGCGCGGTGACCGTTGATGTGTTTCCAGCTTTTGCCCCGATCATCGCTGCGCCAGATGCCGCCCTTGCCGGGCTCGGCTTCGATGATCGCGTAGACGCGCGACGGGTTGTCGGGCGACACGGCAATGCCGGACTTGCCGATCAGCTCGGGCAGGCCGCCCTCCAGTTTCTTCCACGTGTCGCCGCCGTCCGTACTCTTGTACAAACCGCCGCCCTCGCCCCCGGACTTGATAAACCACGGCTTGCGGCCGTGGTGCCAGAGGCTGGCGTAGAGCACGCGCGGATTGGTCGGGTCCATCGTGATGTCGGTAGCGCCAGTGTCGTCGTTGACGCTCAACACAAGCTGCCATGACGCACCGCCATCCACGGTGCGATAGATGCCGCGCTCCGGATTGGGCGTCCAGATCTTGCCCTGCGCGGCCACGTAGGCAATGTCGGGATTGGTCGGATGCACCTGAATCTTTGCGATCTGGCCAGCGTCGGGCAGTCCAGAAAACTCAAACGTCTCGCCGGCGTCGGTCGACTTCCAGAGGCCTTCGCCCTGAGCGGTGGTGACGCCGCGTATCGGTGCCTCGCCGGTGCCTACGTAAAGCACGTTGGGGTCCGAAGGTGCCACGGCGATCGCGCCGATGGTGCCCACGGGAATCTGCTTGTCAGAAATGTTGGTCCAGGTCTGCCCACCGTTGGCTGTGCGCCACACGCCGCCGCCGGTGGCGCCCATGTAATACAGCTGATCGTTGCCCGGTACACCGTGCACCGCCGTGACGCGGCCGCCGCGCCAGGGGCCGATAAGGCGGTATTCAAGCCCGTCGATCAGCGATGGATCTACGGTCTTGGCATGGACCGGGGGTGACATCAAAATCGCGAACGCCGCAAGAACGACGGTGTAAACGTAGCTCGGCATCTGAGCTCTCCCGTGGGTACTGGTGGTGGCCAAATCAATGGTCTTGCGCGTGATGCTCAAGCCCCATTCGGCAGTCGGGCCGAGCCTTGCGGCCGCGCCAAAAATACACCAGCACATCGGTCGCGCTCAAGCGCTCTTACCTTCTGGTATCGATCACAATGCCGACCCCGGCAATCGCATCACATTCAACATCAAGCTGAGTGCGACATACCGTTTCAGGAACTCGTCTGTGAGTCCCATCAAAGAAAAACAATCAACCACTTACAGCGCCAATACCCTAAATCTGGTCCCCCATGCCCCGATTTGCCGCCTTTAAAGGGTGGAATGACTGAAGTTGGGCGCAGCACACGTTCTTCTTCATGTCGCAACACAACCAATCACAAGCAACGAAAAACTCGAAACAGGGGTGGGCCAGCATGACTATCCAACCGTTCTCACTAAAGGCGCTTCGCGTCGCTGCGCTAGCGCTGATCGGCGCCAGTGCGCCGTCGGCCATGGCCGGCGATTGCACAGCCGCGCCGGATGACATTCTCACGCGTATCGAAAGCGCCGACATCAATTACTGTCCACAAGCAGACGCAGGCATTGACCTGACCGTTGCCGCCGGCCAGTCCATCACGCTGGATGCCAGCCGCTCGATCGACGTCGATGGCAGTGCGCTGCGTTTCGCCTGGCGCGTTATCACCGCTCCGCTCGGCAGTGGCGCACAGATACTCGAACCCAACGCTGTACGTACGGCGTTCACACCCGATCTGGATGGTACCTACGAACTCGAACTGTCCGTCAAGGATCGCTACGGTGCAGTGTCTGTCGATCAACTGACACTGAGCACGATTGACAGCGCACCCGTGGCTATCGCCGGTAGCGACCGCACGATGGCGACAGGTCACGCCGTCACGCTTGATGGCATCACCTCGTTTGATCTGGACGGTCAGGCGCTTTCCTACACGTGGCGCCTGGTGGAAATGCCCGGCGGCAGCGCGGCGACACTCGATGCGACCAATCGTGTCGCAGTGAGCTTGACGCCGGATGTTGAGGGTGACTACGTCGCGGAACTAATCGTCAACGATGGCCAGCGCACCAGTGCCGCCGACCGCGTGCGCATCAGCACCTTCAACTCGCGGCCCGTTGCCAACGCCGGACGTGCGCGCATTCTGGCACCGGGCTCAACGCTGCTGCTCGACGGCAGCGCATCGGCAGACATTGACGGGGACGCCCTCGCCTACGAATGGCGCGTCCTGACCGCACCCGACGGCGCGGCCGTGAAACTCGACGATGCACACAGCGCCACGCCGCAGGCCTACCTTGAAACCGAGGGACAGTACGTCTTTCAGCTGTCGGTCAACGACGGGCAGCACTACAGTCGCGCGGCAACCGTCTTTGCGGAAGTGGTCGCACGCCGCACTGCCGACATCGACAGGAACGCCGCACGTCGTCTGTTTGGCGCGCAGCGCGGCGGCGGCGACGATGAAGACGGCGACGGCATTGCTGACCTGGACGACAACTGCGTCCTGGCGCCCAATCCCGATCAGCGTGATACGGACGGTGACGGTATCGGCAACGCCTGCGACCCCGATCTGAACAACGACGGCGTCGTCAATTTCGTGGACCTGGGCATTCTGCGGTCGGTGTTTTTCACCCCCGATGCAGATGCCGACTTCAACGGCGATGGTGTCGTCAATTTTGTTGACCTGGGCATCATGCGCAGCCGCTTCTTCCAGCCCCCAGGGCCTGCGGGACTGATCATCTGGGTGTCGCTGGTGGATGGCGACTGGGCCAACCGCCTGAACTGGGAGCCACAGATTGTGCCGGCACAAGGTTCGGCAGCACTGATCGACGTCGAGCCGGCGGTCACCGTGACCTCGTCAAGCGACACCACGCTCGTTGGCAACATCGTGAACAATGAGACGATGGTGTTCACCTCCGGCACCCTCGAGGTTTCAAAGGGTATCGACAGCAGCGGGCCGATCAGCTTCGCGAGCACCAACGTCAATCGCACCGATTTCAATCCGTCGACCGAAGGTACGGGTTCTATTTCGACCACCGGCGGCGGCGCGTGGAATACCGTTGGTCTAAACCTGCCGATGACGATGCAAAACGGCTCGAACATTAACTTGTCCGAGCGCCTGACGGTCAACGATGTACTGACCATCGATGCCTCGAGTTCGCCAACGGGTCTGGTAACGAGCGGTGGAACGACCATAGATGGTACGGGAACTATTCGCTTCAACGGCATGCTCAATGGCGTGGTGTCCGAGCCTCGTATCCTGCCGAACAACAGCACCACGCTCACGCTTGATGCCGGCCTGACACTTGCTGGTGGCAAGGGCACGATCGGTAACGTAAGTGGGAACCTCGTTCTGAATGCGACGGTCGACGCCGATACGGCCGGCGAGACGCTCGTGATTGCCGCCAACGTCCTGACCGGCAACAGCGTAATGCTGGCGCGCAACGGTGGCCGGATTGATATTGATGCCAATATCGACAACCCCGGCAACACGATCATGCTCGACGGGTCCGATGGGCTGATTCAGTTCCTCAATTCCATGGCCGCGCGCAATACCGTGATCGATATGACGCCAGGTACTACGGTACAACTGCCAAGCGGCACGACCACGCTGCAAAACGCCACCATCAATGGAGATCTCCTGCAGCTTAACGGCACGACGATCAACGTTTTCGACGGCCTCACGCTCAATGGCACCGCGACGATTGAAGCCCCGGCGTCGCCCACCGGTTTCGTCTTCAACAACACGCTGCTGGTCGACGGCAATGCAACGTTTGTGATTGACGGCACCGGAAACGGCGTTCAGTCCGAACCCAGACTGCTGCCGGCCAACAGCACGACCGTGACGTTCGCCCCAACCGTGAACATACGCGGCGGCAACGGCACGATCGGCAGTGTATCCGCGTCCTTGATCATGCTGGGCACGGTCACGGCCGATGTAGACGGCCAGCAGCTGGCCATTGGTGGCAACAGCTGGTCAGCCAGCGGCGCGCTTAACGCCATCAATAACGGCGCCCTGCGCTTCTTTGGCGCCATGAACAACGGTGGATCTGCCGTGGCCATCGACACGTCCGCCGGCGGTTTGTCATTGACCACGGGCGGGCAAATCAATATGGCCACGCTGAATGGCACGCCGGGGTCAGTTATGCAGATCGCAGCGGGTACCTACACGTGGACATCAAGCGTCATGAACCTTGACTTCTCGCTGACCAACTCAGCGAACGTGAACGTCTCTTCGGGTCTGGTTCTCAACGGCGACATGCTCATCACAGCGCCGGTCAGCCCCACCGGCCTGACTTTCACGAACACGCAGTCCCTGACCGGCGTGGGCAGCATCCGCATCGACGGCACCGGCAACGGTGTGCAGAGTGAACCCAGACTGTTGCAAGCCAACTCAACGACGCTGACCATCGGTCCGGACATCGACATCTTCGGTGGCAACGGCACGATTGGTAGTGTCAGCGCCGAGCTGGTGATGCTGGGTGAAGTCCATGCCGATGTGGACGGGCAGGAGCTCGCCATCGGATCGAGCAGCTGGTCTGCGAACAACCGCATGACCGCCAGCAATGGCGGCGGCCTGCGTTTCTACGGCGCCCTGAATAACGCCGGGCAAACGCTGGAGGTGGACACGGCCGACGGCTTCTTCAACTGGACCAGCGGTGGTCAGATCAACAACGCCACGCTCGACGGCAGCGCCGGTACGAATCTGGCGGTCGGTGCCGGTACTTACACCATTACGACGTCCGTGCTGGATATCGATGTCTCGCTTTCCAACGCCGCCAACATCAATGTGGGCTCAGGCCTGACGTTCAACGGCGCGATGCTTATTGATGCGCCCAACTCACCAACGGGACTCATCTTCACCAACAGCATGACGCTCGACGGCACCGGCACCATCACGTTTGACGGCGTTGGCAACAGCGTAATTAGCGAGCCGCGCATGGTGCCTGCCAACAGCACGACCCTGACTGTGGGACCCGGCATCACCGTCAACGGTGGCAAAGGCACGATTGGCAATCCAAGCGGAAACCTGATCTTCAACGGCGTGCTGTCCGCGGACGTTCCCGGCGAGCAGATCAACATCGGTGGCTTCACCTGGCAGGCCACACAAACGCTACAGGCCGTAGGCGGCGGTACGCTGGGGCTGTTTGGCAATCATCTCAACGCGAGCAACGCTGTGGTCGTCGACAGTACCTCCGATCCCGTCTTCGTGTTGAGCTCAGCCCAACTGCGCGACACCGTCATCAACGGTACGGCTGGTACGACACTGCGGTTCGCCTCGTCCACGGTTATCGATAACTGCACCATCAATGCTAATCTGTTTACGCCCAACGCATCGAACGTTTCGGTTGTAAATGGCATGACCATCAACGGGACCGCCACCATCAACTCCACCAGCAGCTCCACCGGATTCACGTTCAACGGAACCCAGTCTCTGCTCGGCAACCTCAACGTTGTATTCGACAGTGGCAACAACACGGTGATCTCCGAATCCTTCCTGCTTCCAAGCAATAGCAGTGTGTTGACCATCGGCCCGAACGTCATTATTGACGGTGACTTTGGCACGGTGGGACAGCCCAGTGCATTTGTCGTACTGGACGGCACGACGGTCAACGCCAGTGTGGCAAGCGAACGACTGCGCGTATGGGCTGCCGGCTGGAGCGCAACCGGTAGCCTTGGCGCCAGCAACGGCGGCATCCTGGAACTGGGCGGCACGCTGGACAACTCAGGTAGCGCGTTCACCCTCGATGCGGCCACGGGCAGTGTCGAGGTGCTGAGTGCGACCAATATGCGCAACGCCACGATCAACGGCACCTCGGGCACGCAAATGACCATTCTGGGCAACAACACCTGGGAGAGCATGAGCTATACCGGCGACCTGGTCATCAACAACGGTGCCAATATCACGGTGCACCGTGATTTGACTCTCAATGGCTCGACCACGGTCAACGCCACCTCATCGCCAAGCGGCTTCTTGCCCAATGCATTTGATGGAGATCTGACGATCGAATTCTCAGGTAACGCCGACATCACTATTAACGGCAACGTGGCGATCAACGAAGGGCGCATTTTGCCAGGCAATGGCTCGACCGCCGTGCTTGGCCCGAACGTGACTGTTCGCGGCGGCAACGCCACCATCGGCCAGCCCAGCGCCACCGTGTTCCTGGAAGGAACGATCGTTGCTGACGCAGGCAATGTTCAGGCCACTCGCGTGTTCGCCCAGTCCGGTGCGAGTCTCGGTGCACAAAATGGTCACACGCTGAACGTCGGCGAGGACGTCAATGCTGACATCACCTACGACATCGGTCCGGCCAGTACCGTGACGCTGGCTGGCAGCGCCACTATGGGAGCCGGCACGGTCGCCAACATCGGCGTTGATGCCACCGGCAACGGCGTGTTGTTCGCGCAAAGCATCAATCACGATGGCACCGTGAATCTCTCGGCTGTCAACGGGTTTGCCCCGGCCAACGGATTTTCGTTCGCATTTACGGACGTACCGCTGGGCAACACCGCCACGGGTAGTTTCGCCACGGTCAATTCAGCCGGACTTGGTGGGGGGCAGAGCTTTGGTGTGACCTACGGCGGCGACGGCACGGCCACAGCCACCGTCAACTAAGTAGGTACGCCTGGCGTATACGCTGTCTGCGGACAGCACCATGCCGCTGGTCGGACGGGAAGGACCCCGTCCGGCCACGCGGTTTACATCAGGCTGACAAGCCGATTATTCCTCGGCGACCCCCAGACGTTTTTGCACCAGTGGACTCGTCGTCGTGTACTGCAAATGCACTTTCTTGCCCGGCTCGATATGCGCTTTGGCCGCGACGGCCGCCAGTGCCGCCTCATGAAAGCCGCTCAGAATAAGTTTCTTCTTACCGGGATAATTGTTGATATCCCCCACCGCAAAGATCCCCGGCACGTTGGTCTGAAACTTTTCGGTGTCCACGTCGATGGTCTTGCGCGTGATGCTCAAACCCCATTCGGCGATCGGGCCAAGCTTGGGAGCCAGGCCGAAAAACACGAGCACATCATCGGCCTCCAATCGCTTTTCTGTTTCCTTATTGATCAGAACATCCACACCGGTGATCACCTCGTCGTCATGATCAATATTCTTGATCACGGCATTTTCGATCATCGTCAGCTTGCCGTCGGCGCTTAGCGCTCGCGCCTTTTCCACCGTCGCCTCGGCCGCACGATACTCATCGCGGCGATGAATCAGCGTGACGCTTTTGGCGGTCTCGGCCAATGCAACCGCCCAGTCCAGCGCCGAATCGCCACCACCGGCCACGATCACCTCGCGCCCCTCAAACTGCGCCGCATCGCGCACGCGATAGAACACGGCCTTGTCTTCAAGCTCGGCCGCGCCGGTCGCGCGAAGGCGTCGCGGTTGGAACGAGCCCACTCCGCCAGCAATGATCACGGTCTTGGCCAGAAACTCTTTACCGGCGTCTGTGACCACGCGAAACGGCTCGCTCCCGTCGCCGTGCACCTCGACCACTTCCTCGCCCAGATGCATACCCGGATCAAACGGCTTGATCTGTTCAAGCAGGCGTTCCACGAGCTCTTCGGCCGTGCACACGGGAATCGCGGGGATGTCGTAGATGGGTTTGTCAGGATAGAGCTCAATACACTGTCCGCCGGCTGCGCCGATCGAATCGATCACGTGCGCCGACAAGCCGTGCAGGCCCAGCTCAAACACCTGAAACAAACCGCAGGGGCCCGCGCCCACAATCACCGCATCCGTTTCAATCGTCATTTATTTGCCCTTGAACGACGGCGCGCGCTTTTCGAGAAACGCGGTAATGCCCTCGGTGCTGTCTTCGCTGAGCCGACAAACCTGCTGCTCCACGGCCTCCTCCCGATACACCGCATCAAAACTCTGATGCATGGCGCCGCGCAGAATCTTCTTGATGGCCGCCATAGCAAGTGGTGCGCGATCCGCAAACGAATCCGCCCATTGGAGGGTGGCCTGCTCCAGCTCATCGGCTGGCACCACTTTATTGACCAGCCCGTATTCCAGCGCATCGGCGGCCGGCACACGCTGCGCCTCGACCAGAATCTCAAACGCTCGCTTGTAGCCAAGCTGACGAGCGAATATGGAATGCGCACCGCCGTCTGGAATCAGACCGATGGTGGTAAACGGCGCGAGCAAAAACGCGTTGTCAGCCATCACACTCAGATCGCAGGACAGCGCCACGGACAGGCTCACCCCCGCCGCCGCGCCGTTTATCGCGCTAATTACCGGTTTGGTACACGACTCGATGGCATCGAAGGTAGGACGGTATTCGTTGTTGAGCTGGTCCGTCAGATCGTCGGGAAATCCTTCCTTGAGATCGGCGCCTGCACCAAAGCCGCGGCCGTTGGCCTTGAGAACTACCACGCGCGAACGGTCGGCCGCCGCCGCGTTGATGGCCATCGGCAACTCGCGGCGCAAATCGGCGCTGAAGCTGTTCATAGCGTCCGGGCGATTGATCGTTACAACGGAGACGCGGTCGCCGGGCTCGTACAGCACGGTCGTGAAATCTGAATCTGTCATGACAATCCTAATCGAATGGCTGAAGGACAACGGCGATTTTCGCCGCACGGGCCGGGCATTGTAGCCTCAAAGCCCCCCGTCGTCCGCATCGCCTCGCAAGGCCCTGCTATTCTTCGGATCATGAGGATGAGCTACCCGGTCATTGCACCAAAATTTCGCGGCCCGCCCGACTCGGGAAACGGCGGCTACAGCGCTGGCCTTCTGGCTGCGACCATCGAGGGCGCGGCGGAAATTACACTGCATGCGCCGCCACCGTTGGATCGCACGCTGGACCTTGCCAGTGACGGCGCAATCGCCACGTTGCGTCTTGGCAAGACCGTGATTGCCAGCGCGCGCGCGGCGCCGCTCACGCATCCGGCCCTCGCCGACACCGAGGCTGTCCTTTCGCGCGTACCCGACTACGCCACCGCACTCGACCACCAGCCAAGCTACGCCGGATTCACGCGGCACAATTTTCCCGGGTGTTTCGTTTGCGGCCCGGATCGCGCCACGCGCGACGGCCTGCGCATCTTCGGCGCGCCGTTCGCAAACGGTGTGGTGGCCGCGTGGTGCCCGCGTGCGGATCTTGCCGCCGACGACGGATTGATCGATGAGATATATCTGCACGCATCGCTGGACTGTCCAAGCTACTTTGCCTTTGGCGACACCGGGCTTGTGGCGTTGCTCGGTCGTATGCACTGCGAGATTCATGCGCGGCCGCGCATCGATGAACCCTGTGTGATCTACGCCTGGCCGGTTGCCGAGGACGGGCGCAAGCGTCACTCGGCTGCCGTGTGCGTCGGTGGATCGGGCCAGCTGCTGGCGCGCACGGTCAATACCTGGATTCAAATCGACGGCGAGATCCCCAAACCGCCCATCTGAGCCGCGGCGCGAAACGCTGCAAATTGTCGCGCCCGCTAGTGGCTCAACGCTGCTACACTTGCGCCATGCCAATACAAGTCACTTTCCACGAGCTCGGCGGCGCCGACGTCCTGAAGCTCGAAGAGCAGCCCCTGCGCGAACCCGGCGCGGGAGAAATTCGTATCAAGGTCGCCGCGATCGGTCTGAACCGCGCCGAGTGCATGTTCCGCATGGGGCACTATCTCGAACAGCCCGAGTTTCCGGCCTCCATCGGCTATGAAGTCTCGGGCGTGATCGATGCCATCGGCCCCGGGGTGGAAGCCTTCGCCATTGGCGACAAGGTCAGCACGATCCCGGCCTTTTCAATGAACGAGTACGGCGTCTACGGCGAGAGCGCCGTCGTGCCAGCGCACGCGGTGGCGCACTACCCCGATTCATTGAGCCCGGCCGAGGGCACCTCGATCTGGATGCAGTACATGACCGCCTACGGTGCGCTGGTGCAGTACGGCCAGATCAAAGCCGGCGACGCGGTGTTGATTACCGCCGCGAGCAGCAGCGTGGGCATTGCCGCGATTCAGATCGCCAAAGCGGCGGGCGCAACGGCCATCGCGACCACGCGCGGGCCGGACAAAGCCGCCGCCCTGACTGAGGCTGGCGCCGATCATGTGATTGTGACCAACGACGAAGATCTCGTCGCGCGAGTCATGGACATTACGAGCGGTGCCGGCGCCGATCTGGTGTTCGATCCGGTGGCAGGCCCGATGCTCGATCAGCTGGCCCAGGCAACCAAGCCCGGTCGCACCGTGTTTGTCTACGGCGCACTGTCGCCAGAGCCCACGCCGTTTCCACTCATGCCGGCGCTCGGTCGTGGCCTGTCGATTCGCGGCTATACGCTGTTTGAAGTGACGCGTGAGCCATCGATGATGAATGCCGCCAAGCAGTTTGTTTACGACGGGCTGGCCAGCGGCGACTTCAAGCCCATCGTCGCCAAGACGTTTGGTCTTGCCGACATCGTCGAGGCCCATCGCTACATGGAATCCAATCAGCAGATTGGCAAGATCGTCGTCGAGACCTGATCCGCGGTGTACAACGTCAAATGGCTGGCGCGCGTTGCCCTGGAGGGTCTCAGCGATCTGCGCCCAGCCGTTTCCCAGGCCTTTAACGACAACCCCGACGACGATCGACTGGAGCTGGTGTACGGCCAGCCTCCTCGTCGCAATATCATTCTGCTCGCCATCGCGGGCATCGTCGTTGGCACCCTCTTTGTCGCGACCATGCCGATGTTTCGCTACGCCGAGTACATCAACTGGCCGGCTGTGTTTCTGGGGGCCGCGCATGCGCTTTTGATCCGCCGCTACCTGTTTCGAACCGAGCATGCCGACGACACCGACTTTCCATGGCTCGCGGCCTCACTCGCCCCGGCCCTTGCGCTGCTGATGATCGGTTCGTTCGCCGAGACACTCATCGAGGGACCAACCGCGAGCGAGCCGGGCGCCGTGGATTGGATCGGAACGGTGCTGGTGGCATTGACTCATGCTCTGGGTGTCGCGGCTTCTCTGATCATTGCCGTGGCTGCTCTGTGCTTCAATCGTGACTGGCCCAGGGCGCTGATTGATCTGGCCGTGAAGCTGCTGGTGTTTCGCATCATGGTCTGGGTCACGACGCTGGTGATGCTGGAGATTGGCATCGTTGGGCCCATCGTCTCCGGCATTCTAAAAGGCATCCTGCCGTTTGAAATACCGGAGTGGATTCCCGACCTTTTGGATCAGATCAGCTACGCTTCGCTGATGAGTGTGATGTACCTCGCCGTGATTGGCGCGACCTGGATCGCATGCCGGAAACTCTTTCGAGAACTGCTCGACAGCGGCGACGTCAACATTCTGGAAGCCGTGACCCTGATGGCCAACGATCCCAAGGCGCAGCGCAAGAAAGAAGAGAAGAAAAAGAAGAAGGCGCTCAAAGCACAGGAGAAAGCCGCAAAAAAGCGACGGTCCGACAGCAGCTAGCCGTTTTTTTGAGTCACATCATTGGCCGCATCGAAAACGTGTGAGTATGCTTCGACCAACACGATTAGCAGGAGAGCGAAATGAAACTCAGCCCTTTTTTTCGACACACTGTTGTGGCGACCACCCTGTGCTGCATGGCCAACAGCGCATCGGCCTCTGACTTCTATTTCGGCATTGGCCTGGGCTCGGGTGAGCTGGACGTCAATACTCGCCGCCTTTTTGCCGGTGTGGATGCGAACGCGGACTCGATAGACGAAAGCGTGATTGCCGGCGAAGTCATGGCGGGGCTGCAGTTTGAAAACGGTGTTCTGGCCGAGATCGCGCGCGATGATTTCGACAGTGTCGGCTTCCCATTTGCCGCGCTTTTTCTTGGAAGGCTGGAGTACGGTGCCACGCGTGTCAGCGCAGGTTACGCGCCCGAACCGGCAGGTCGTTTTGGCTTCGTCGGAAAACTGGGATTGAGTTTTTGGGGCATCGACGCGGTGGAATCTCCATTTTTGAACCCGGGCGATGAAGAGCGGGTATCTCGGGACGGCCAGTCGCTTTATCTGCAACTTGGCGGCGAGTTTCACGTCACCAAGCGCTGGCGACTTGGTGTCAGCTACGATCTGGCCGACACTGACGTTGGCAATGCCCGAGCGCTCAAACTGAACACGCGCTACGTGTTCAAGCCTTAGCCCCGATACCAACTCGCGACCGCGGTACTACCTGAGCTCGTTTGTGCTCCCAAACCTTTTGTGGTCCCTTCAATCCATGACTCGACGAGCGATCCTGTTTCTAATCCGGCTCTACCAGATTTATCTTTCACCGCGAAAGGGCTTTAGCTGCGCCCACGCCGCCGTCCACGGCGGCCTGTCCTGCTCTTCGGCGGTTGCACAGATCATTGCCAGCGACGGCGTTTGGCATGGGCTGCGGCCTATTGAGCAGAGGTTTATCGAGTGTCGGTCGGCCGCGCACTTTATCCAGCAGCAAACACCAAAGGCGATGCGCGGCGCCGTGGACTGCGACTGCGGCCTGTCGTCGTGTGTTGACGTGCCCTCTTTCGGTTCGTGTTCCGGTGGCGCCGACGCGGCCACAGACTCGGCGGCAGGCTGCTCACTCATTGACGGTCTGGTGTTGTTTCTGGAAGCCATTGGGTTAAGACGCTTGCTGTTAATTGTGCTCCTGGTGCTCGCTGCCGCTGGAGCGATTTATGCCTATGCCTATGGCAGCACAGTTGAGGCCGTCTCCGTAACGAGAACGTCGAATGCAACGGTCGAAGAGTTAGGCCTGATTGACCGGATGCTGTCAGGGCGCGAGGTGCGCTACTTCATGACGCTGGAAAACGCCAATGGCCAACAGGTCGACACTGAAGCGATATCGGGCGATTTCGCTCAAGGCATCGTTTTTCACCCGCTCGAAGACATACGCATCGGTCAGATCGAAACGCTGATACTCAAACGCAAGCAGGCATTGAAGTCGGAGAGTTTGCTGAACGTTGCCATGGGTGCCGATCATGCGGGTATCGACGACTACAGCATTGTCGTGCGAAC
>CAZXCL010000071.1:0-4610 GCA_964639265.1 uncultured Gammaproteobacteria bacterium
GGCGATTCGCTGGATACAGACAACCCGGCGTCGCCCTACAACTCGAGCACGTCGGAGGCCACCGTGCGGACGCTCGAAGGCGATAGCGGCCCAGGTGTGCCGGGTAATCAGTTCGCGATGATCATCGACACCGATGCCGGCGACACCGGTGAGTTGCGCTACGCGCTGGGTGACGACGGACCGCTGGCGGCCGGTCGTGTTCAGGTGGCGATCAGGCGCGTCGATGATGACCTTGGTAACGGCGATGCGTTCATCACACTGTTTAATTCCAACACCAACAACGACGGTGCGATTCTCGACTTCCGGATTCGCGATGACAGCTATGCCGTGCGCAGCCCGAGCAGTGTCGATACCTCCGCATTGCCGCTGATGCTCGATACGTTCATGGATGTGGTGATTACCTGGGAGTATCCAGGCGGAGACACCACGCTGCTGCCGTCGGTCACGATTACGGTGGATGGCGTGAGTCTCGATCCGTTCATGCCAGAGAACAACGCGTTCGGCGGCGTGACGCACGTTGCCTTCCGCTTTGGCGACAACGGCGGCGTACGCGAGGCGACCGGCGTGTTCAGTGTTGACGAACTCGGAATCTTCTCCGACGTCGAGGGTATGACAGAAGTCTTCTCGGACGATTTCGAGTCGTATCTCGAGGGCGATTCGCTCGACACCGACAACGCGGCGTCGCCGTACAACTCGAGCACGTCTGAGGCGACCGTCGGGGTTGAGGCGGGCGCCAGCGGCCCCGGAACGCCGGGCAACCAGATCGCTGAGATCGTGGATACGGATGCCGGTGATACCGGTGAGCTGCGTTACGCGCTGGGTGACGACGGCCCGCTGGCCGCCGGTCGACTGTCGGTGGCAGTGAAGAGGCTCGACGACACGCTCGGTGATGGCGATGCGTTCATTACCTTGTTCAACGCCAATACCAACAACGACGGAGCGATTCTGGATTTCCGGATTCGGGATGACAACTTCGGTGTCAGGAGTCCGGACAGTATCGATACCTCAGCGCTGCCACATACGCTCGATGCGTTCATGAATGTGGTCGTGACCTGGGAGTATCCGGGCGGCGACACGACGATGCTGCCGGAGGTCACAATCTCCGTTGATGGCGTGAGTCTTGCTCCATACACACCCGACAATAACTCCACAGGGGGCGTCACCCACGTTGCTTTCCGCTTCGGCGACAACAGCGGCGTGCGCGAGGCCACCGGCATATTCAGTGTCGATGAGCTCGCCATCTTCTCCGACACCGCCGGTACAACGGAGGTTTTCTCGGATGACTTCGAGATGTATCTCGACGGCGATTCGCTGGATACCGATAACGCAGCCTCACCGTACAACTCAAGTACGTCCGAGGCGACCGTTGGAGTGGAGGAATAACATGCTGCCTTTCAAAACACTCAACGACGCCATTAGCCAGATAATCGATAACGCGAGATTCACTATGTTCAAATCAAAACAGGCGCACGCTGTACTGGTAGCCGGCTTGACGGTCATGGCAGGTGGCGCCGCTTCCGCGCAGGAGACGGCGCAGAACGACCCGGAAAATGTGGTCGAGGAGATTGTTGTGTCCGGTACCCGGGGGACGGTGCAGCGCTCGCTGGATCTCAAGCGCAACTCAACGCAGATCGTCGACGGTCTGTCGGCGGATGAAATCGGCGACATCCCGGCGCTATCGATCGGTGAGGCGATCGAGACGATCACAGGGGCGACCTCGCATGTGGAAAACGGCGGGGCGACTGAAATCTCGGTTCGCGGCCTCGGGCCGTTTTTGGGTACCACGGTCGTGAATGGTCGTGAGGCCACCAACGGCGGCGGCAACCGCGCCGTGAACTTCAGTATTTTTCCGGCCGAGCTGTTTAACAAGATTGCGATTCACAAGACGCAATCGGCCGAGTACATCGAGGGCGCGGTGAGTGGCCAGATTCATCTGGACACTAAAAAACCGCTGGATTACGGCAAGCGCCTGGCGCAGGCCACGCTCAAGGTTGCGCACAACGCGGACGAAGCCGATATCGACGGCGGTCAGGATTTCGGGTCGCGCATGACGCTGGGCTACATCGATCAGTTTGAATTCGATAACGACATGCGTCTGGGTGTGTCTATCGGCGTTCAGGCCAGAGACGAGACCAACCCGGAGCAGGAGTATCAAACGACCTCCGGTGGTGGTCGGCTGGAAGCCTGCGAACTGACGTCGTTCGACTCCAACGCGCTGCCGACCGAAACGGATGGACGCTGTCACGACGGCACGGCCGATGTCAGCAACGACGCCATTGCGGATCTGATTGACTCCAACCCGAATTACAATTCGGTCGCGGATATCCCGTTTGCCTACATCCCGCGTGACCATCGCTATCGTCAGAACACCACGGACGATGAACGTGAGGCCTACTTCGGCTCTCTGCAGTTCCAGCCCAACGAGCGGATGGATATCACCGTGGACTTCCAGTTTTCCGAGCGCGATCAGCGCGAGCTGCGCAAAGATCTGCAGTTTGCGACCACGCAGGAAGACATCTCCGCGCTGACCTCCAATCCGCGCACCGGGATCGTCACCTCATCCGTGTCCGAGACCAACATCATTTCGTTTACCACGGATTTTCAGCGGCTCGAGACCTATGACGGCTACGGTATCAACTTCAATTACGATCTCAGCGACAATCTGACGGTTATCCTCGACTACGCCGGGTCGGACACCCAGCGTACCGAGACGGATGTCGAACTGCGTCTTGGTGCCTCGGATAACAACATCGTTGGCGGCAATCGCGATGATTTCACCGTGCAGCTCGATACGAACCAGGGGCCAGGCGCGGCGATCGCAACCATTCTTGATGACGGTGGCAACGGATTTGAGGTGACTGACCCGAGCTACTTCAATGCCCGAGATCGAGGCCGCATCCGCGCCCGCCAGATCATTCGCGACAATACGCTGGACGCGCTACGCGCGGATCTGGTCTGGCGGCGTGACGACGGCGCGTTGCATACCATTAAAGCTGGTTTGCGTTCGTCGTCTCTTGAGTATTTCACCAGAGGCGGATTGAGAAACGCCCCGGGCGAGAGTCTGTTCGAGGATGAAGACCTGGTCACGCCCAACGGCGTGGCGGACAACGATGTGACCGACGGTGTGCTGGCCAATGTGCTGTCATGCGCCGACCAGCGTTTCCCCGAGTCGGGTTTTCTGGCCAATGCGCGCGACCGAGAGCTGGTCACCAACAACAGCAGCGGCTCGGCAGTAAGCCAGTATGCAACGTTCGATTTCGATTGCGCGGCAAATGCCTGGCTTGCCAACTATGGGGGCGTAAGTGGCATTGTGTTCCAAAACGGCATCAATACGTCCACCAACGACGTTACTGAAGACACGACGGCGCTGTATCTGCAGGCCGACTTCGAGTCCGAATTCGGCGCCTATCCAATCCGCGGCAACTTCGGTGTTCGCTACGTGAATACCGACATCAAGTCGGTGGGTTATCGTGGCCCCATCACCGTGGAACAGTTTGACGAAGGGTTCGTGGTCACGGAGGGCCCGACCGACGGTGGATTTGAGACGGACACCCAGTTCAGTGACTACCAGGAGATCCTCCCAAGTGCGACGCTGATCGTCGATCTGCGCGAAGACGTTATTCTGCGCACCGGCATATTCAGAGGTATGTCGCGCCCTGATCCGAACGCCTACGGCAACGGCCGCGTCATTCAGGACAACGACATTTCCAGCGCGTTCACGACTTTGTCTGAAGCGGTCAACGGAATTGGTGCCACGGGCAACCCGTTCCTGAAGCCGATTCTGTCGACAAACGTTGATCTGGGCCTGGAATGGTATCCAAACCGCGATACGCTGGTATCAGGCGCGATCTATTACAAACGCTTCAATGGCGCGTTTGAGACGGTCGCGCAGCTGGAGACCTTTAACCTCGATGGTAACCAGGTGCAGGGTCTTGTCGAGACGACCCAGACCAGTGACGACAACAGCACCTTGAAGGGCATCGAAATCTCGATTGCGCATGCATTCGACTATCTGCCGGGTTTCTGGAGTGGTTTCGGAGCGCGCTTCAGCTACAACTATGCGGACTCGGATTTCGAGTTTGAAGATCAAAATGGCGGTGACGGAATTACGGTCTCGGTGGATCAGGCGACGGGCGAAGTCACGCAGACACCGCTGATCGGTATTCTGCCGCCGGCCAATCTGTTCGGCCTGTCGAAGCACGTGAGCGCTACCCAGGTGTACTGGAGTAACGACAAGTGGAATATCCAGGCGTTCTACCGCACGCGTTCCAACTACTTCCAGCAGTTTACTCGCGACACGCAGGGCCGTATTCGCTATACCGACGATTACGATCGTCTGGATGTGAAAGTCCGCTACGAGCTATTCGATTCAGTTGATCTGACCTTCGAAGGTCAGAATATTCTGGATGAGGTGCGTATTGATGAGCGCGCGATTCCGGGCAATACGTATCAGGCGCTAAGCTATGGTCCGCGCTTCTTCTTCGGCGCGCGAGCCAAGCTCTGATGGCCTGAGTAGGCGAAGGTTGTGGTCGCGTCGTTGGTGTAGTCGGCGCGGCCCAGCCTTTGGCTAGCGAAACAACGCGGCGAGCAGCCCGGCGACGATGTCCAGC
>CAZXCL010000071.1:4710-22864 GCA_964639265.1 uncultured Gammaproteobacteria bacterium
AACACCATAAAGTGCTGAGTCGGTAGGAACGACTCTGTACGCTCCCAGGTAAGCCCGATTGCGGCCATTTCCTTGCGCGCCTGCGCTTCGGTCATTTTGTGCAGAGGCTTGATCATCAGTTCAAGGTCTTCTCCGCGGTATTCGATGAGCACCAAGCGACCGCCAGGCTTGAGCGCGGCGGCCATGCCGCGTCCCATTTCCAGCGGGTAGGAAAACTCGTGATACGCATCGACGATCAGAATCAGGTCCACTGAGTTGGGGGCGAGTCCCGGGTCACGTTCACTGCCGAGCACCGTCTCGACGTTGGCAATGCCGGTCGACTGAGCACGGGCCATCACGATATCGAGCATTTCCTGCTGAATATCCACAGCCAGTACGCGGCCCTCCGGAACGCGAGCGGCCATGGGAAAGGCAAAGTAACCGGTCCCGGCACCGATGTCGGCAATGACGTCGTCGGGGACCAGCGGCAGGTTGTTAATCAACAGATCGGTGCGCTCTTCGCGTATACGTTCGCTGCGTTCAAGCCACGCCGCGCCGCGATGCCCCATCACGTGGGAAATTTCGCGTCCCAGATACACCTTGCCGATACCGTCGCGTGCCGGTGCCTTGCGCGTGTAGTGGGCGGCGGTATCAACGTCGCCAGACGATGCGCTGCAGCCGACGACAGCCGTAGCGCTTATTGTCAAAAACATCAGAATAGGCCCAATCGTCATGCGCATAGCGTTGCTCTGTCTGCTTGTTATCGATGTGTTACTTCGCAATTTTCGAACCTCCGGATGAGTTCGGATGTGCGACAATTTGGCCCAACGTTACAAGAAACCTCACTGAGAGTTGTCATGACAATACGAATGTCCGCCGCATTTTTCCTGACTCTTGCCACGCCCGCCGTGTTTGCAGCGTCGACGTTGATTCCTGTCACCGACCGTGTGGATCATATTTACGACAGCCTGTCCGACCAGCTGTTGATTAGCACAGAAAATGGCAACATCGAGCGCTGGGATTTCGCGACTCAGTCGCTGATCGAGCCGATTGAGCTGGGTGGTGAGCTGCGCAAGCTGGAGATCACACCGGATCTCGAGTTTGTGGTGGTCGCCGACTATCTCCCAACCGACACCACTGGGCGTTTCCGCCAGGTAGATCTGGCCACGCTGGACATCGTGGACTACGTATATGATCTGGATTTTGGTGAGGACGGCGCCTGGGACGTGGCCATTGGCATGGACGGAAAGGGCTTTGCCACGACTCAGTTCGGCGGCTCAGGCCGGGTGCCGCTGCGCGAGATTGACATCACGGACAATTCGCTCGTCGTGATCGATGCGCCCACGTCGAACGGCGAGGTCCGCCAGCGTACACACGCGACACGCACTCCCGATCGTTCCTTCATGCTGCTGCAGGAGTCCAATACTTCTGCGGGCACCATTCATCTGTACGACGCGGCCGCGCAAATGTTCATCGGCGAGCGCAACACCGGCAATTTTCAGGACGGCAGTGCGGCCTCGCTCAAGCCCGAGTTCAATCGTGTCGTGGTGGAGGGAAATCGCGATATCGAAATCCACGATCTTTCGCTCAACCTTATTCGTGTTCTGGAGATCGAATCAGAAGGACTGATCTTTGATCCGGTCAACGCACGCCTGTTCTATGCCGAGGATTCCGAAGATGTGATCGTATCGCTCAGTGCGATCAGCTTCGAAGAATTGCAGCGCTGGCCAATCGGCGAAAACTATACGTCCAGCGCGTGGTTCAGTTTCGGCGAAATCATGTCTACCAACGATGACGGTACGCTGCTGTTCCTGTCCACCAACTCTGGCGTGCGAATTATCGACACGCCGCTTTTGCCGGCCGGGTCGGACCGGGACACCGACGGGCTGGGTGACTACGAGGACAACTGCGTAGGTGCTGCCAATCCCGATCAGACAGATGCCGATAACGACGGTCTGGGGAATATCTGCGATGGCGATCTGAACAACGACGGCAGCGTGAACTTTGTCGATCTCGGATTGTTTCGCAAGGTGTTTTTCACAACCGATGCGGTTGCCGACTTTAACAGCGACGGTACGGTCAACTTCCAGGATCTGGGCATTCTGCGCGGCCTGTTTTTCCAGTAAAGCAGCTGCGCCTTCCTGATTAGCTTAGGTCGCCGATGACTTTCTCAATCAGGGACATGCGCGCTGCCGTGCGTTGGGCCGTTTCTTCGGGCGTGGTCTGGTAGGTCTCCACGGCGTCGGCGTCAAAGATGCCGTGCGCCTGAAGCAGCGATTCGCAGGTCGCGAGACGGTCGCGGACCACGCTGATCTCCATCGCCAGGCGGAGTATTACCGCAACGAGTTGATCGTTGCTCAAGTGTTCGATCTGCTCCGGGCGCGGCAGCTTGCGCGTGTTGGGTTTGGTCAGATCGTCGCTCATGAGGCTGCCTTGTGTCCGCCGAAAATATGAAACACCCCCTGGCCCAGCGGATCGTAGTCGGCAAACACCTCGTCCTGCTCAAACCCGGCGCCGCGTAATTGTTCGGCCATGTCGAGGTCAGCGTAGCCGGTCCAGAACGGCTCGCCGTTATGGCGAACCTGCCAGTGATTGGTGACTTGCTTCGGAATGCTGAGCTGATGCGGCTGGTACGGTGTGTCGGCGTTCAAAAACACGCCACCGGGCGCCAGCAGGCGATGCGCTTCGCGCATGATGTCCGGCACGATGTCGAACCAGGTTTCATGGAACAGTATGTTTGAGACGATCAGATCGAAGCTGTCGGCCTCAAAACCAGTGTTGCGCGCGTCAGCCTGACGCCAGTGGATGCGATGGCCATTGTCGCTGGCCCAGGTGTGCGCAAAATTCAGCAGCGGGGCAGACAGGTCCACGCCCCAGACCTCGGCATCTGGAAAAGCGGTTGCATAGGCGATGGTCTCGGTGCCCGTGCCGCAGCCCAGGTCAAGAATCCGTTTTGGTTGAATATCCCCAAATCGCTTCTTGACGGCGTTCAGGATAAAAAAACCCATGCCCGGTGCTCCGGTGGTGGTATCGGCCGACATCCCCTTGGCGGCACGATATAGTTCCACGGTCCCGAAATAGCGCAAGCCCGTGAGCAACGAGTAATCGCCGAATTCACCAAAGTAGCCACCTTCCTGGCGGTGAATTTCAACGCTGCGAATTGGTTCGGGCAGCGGCAGGTCAGGGTCAAGTTCCAGTCGACCGCCACCGTTGCTCTGGTCGACTGTTTTGCGGCGCGTTACGAAATCTGGCAGCACGCGCTGGCAGGTGTCATCCACGGTTTCCCACATTAAATCCTGCGATGCATACACGCAGGCACCCCACATCTGATACAGCGGGTCGTCGGCCATCGCCCGCAGGCCTTCCTCGCGATTGCGTGGCGCGCGTTCGTGTTGTTTCTCAAACGCGGGTTTGAGCGTTTGTTCATAGCGCTCGCCCAGTGTCGTCTCGAGGCGGCCGTTCAAAAAACCCTTGAGCGCACCAACGAAGTTTTGTCGCGCGGCTTCGTCGTGTGTCGGCTGGTAGATCTTTGCAAGGGCTTGCTCGGACATGGCGCTGGGCTCCAATGGGAAGAAAGTTCACGAAGCGATGTGTCGGAAAAGGATATACTCCGAACGTCACGTGCACAAAAGCGTCGCGCGCCGGCGCACTGGTTTAACAGGAGTTTTCCATGCATCGAGGTTTCATTGCACTGATGGTCTACGCTGCAACGGTGGTCGGGTGCATCGCCTCGGCGTTCGCGCAGGCACCGCAGTGGTCCGAACTCGTGGCGCAGGGCGGGGAGTACGTCGCAGCGGACAAGCGCGAATCGATGCGCGCACGTGAACACAGCGCTACGGATCTGGTCCAGATTGCAGAATCTGTGACTGCACAGGAACTGCCCGCGGGCGCAAAAGTGTTGAATTCTCGCCAGCGCGGCTCGGGGCCGGCCATTGTGCTGGCAACGGTGTATCAGGTTGGATCGTCCAAACGCATGTTGTCGGTGTCTGTGGCACAGCGCAATGGGGGTGGTGCGCTGTCGCTCGCCCATTCGGTTGATCCAACGCTGCCTGAGGTTGCCTCGCGTGTTTCAAATGGCGGCGCAGCCTTGCTGCAGGCGGCGATGCAAGGCCAAAGCCTCGTCGCCCGGAATTCGGCGCCAAGCCCGAGCCCGAGCCCGAGTTCAGACCCTGGCTCTGGCCCTCGCGCTGCGGCTGCCGTTGGTAGCGGGCTTGAGCTTGAGCGCGTGCTGTTTGATCTTGACTACAAATACGGCGTGGGTGGTGCGGCCTATCCGGTATACAAACCGGTGGCTCTTTTTGCCAACGGCGTGGCCTGCCAATGCCTCGACGCCGCCGTCGAGGACATTAACGTGGAGGCCGTGCGTCGCAGCAAGCCAAAACGCGTTGGCAAATGGCGCCGCAAGGGCAGTGACTATGAAGTTCGCTGGACCGGTGTGGCGAAACCCGAGACCCTCAAGACCAAAACCGGTCCGCCCAAAGCACTACCGGATGCCAGCGCTCTGCGTGGCAAATACCAGAGCATCAGCGGAGGCGGTAACGCAGCGCTGGGCGGAGCGGTGGTGACCGCCAATGTCAAGGATTTACATTTTTTTGGCGATGGCAGTTTTGCGCAATCCAACGCGCGCCTGATGCAGTCAAGCTCCGCTACCGTGTCGGGCAAGCGCGGCAAGGCTGGCGTCTGGTCATTGCAAGACTCCACGCTGACGTTGTCCTACGCCGATGGCCGTGAGGTCAGAACCAGCGTGTTTTATTCGGCCAAACGCAAGAATACGGCCAATTTCGGTCGCTATGGCGTGTTGTGGATCGGCGGTGAGGGTTTCAAGCGCGTCGAATAGCGATCCTCGGGTTTCCCCCAGCTATCGATGCGTCGATCGCGCGCTAGTGTCATGCTCTAATCTGGCTGCAAGGATGTTTGCTATGACCGGACCGATCACATCAGGTGCCTCGGAAGGGGCGCAGAGCGGCTTTGCGGACGCGTCCAGCGAGCTCAGCGCGCCAACCTATGAGGTGCAGCAAGGTGACACGCTGACGTCCATTGCCAACCGCCACGGCGTTGACGTCGATGAGCTCATGGCGGTAAACCCGAACATCACCAATCCCAACGTCATTTACGTGGGCGATACGGTGGTACTGCCCGCAGCCGGTCAGTACACCGTGCAGGCGGGTGACAACCTGGCGGCCATCGCCAGTCGCTTCGACACGACGGTGGATGCCATCGTAAGCGCTAATCAGATCGACAATCCAAATCTTATTTATCCTGGCGACGTGCTGAGTATCCCTGGCACCACGGGCACCGTGGCACCTGCGCCCGACGCACCGGTGGTAACAGTTGACGTTGACCTTGCACGCGGCAGCAGCGGCGAGCAGGTTGAGTCTCTGCAGACCGCGCTCGACAAACTTGGCTATGCACCGGGTGGTGTGGATGGCGATTTCGGCCCGCGTACGGAGCAGGCGCTTGAAACGTTCCAGTCTGATTTCGATCTGCCCGCCACTGGCGTCGCTGATGCAACCACGCGCGCTGCGCTGGATGTCGTGCTCAATTCGCCCAGTGAGCTGGCGGTCGGTGCGAGCGGTCCTGAAGTCAGCGTATTGCAGCGCGGTTTGAATGAACTGGGCTTCGCGGCCGGACCGGTGGATGGTCAATTCGGGCCGCTCACGCAAAATGCGGTGAGCCAGTTCCAGAGCGCGAATGGTCTTGAGGCCACGGGCATCGCGGATGCTGACACACTTGCCGCGTTGCGCTCAGGCGAGGCTGACGGGCCTGCGGCGCCACCGGTGGTCACGCCGGGCGGACCGGTTGCCAGCACCTGGGATCCCGTTTCGGATACGCGAATTCAGTCGCTACACCCTGAACTGCGCGCTCAAGCGGCCGCGTTCGTGAATCGAGTGGAGGCAGAACTCGGCGTGCAGGTGCGCGTGACCAGCGGGCTGCGGACGTTCGCTGAGCAGACCGCTTTGTACAATCAGGGTCGCACCACGCCGGGTAACATTGTGACCAATGCGCCGGCTGGCAGGAGTTATCACAACTATGGCCTGGCGCTGGATGTCGTGCCGATGAACGCCCAGGGGCAGCCCGTATGGGACAGTCCGCATTGGGATGCGATTGGCCAGATTGGCAAGCAGATGGGGTTTGAGTGGGGCGGTGACTTCCGCAGTTTTGTGGACCGGCCGCACTTCCAGATGACCTTCGGCAACAGCACATCGCAATTGCTGAGTCTGTACAACAGCGGTCAGCGCGACGGACCCTACGTCAATCTATGACGTAAGATAGCCGTTGTGTTCTGACGCAACGGTTTTGATCCATGAACGGCAAGTGGCTGTTATTTGTTGTGGTGCTCTCGCTGTGTGCATGCGAAGCGCCTCGGCCTACCTGTGAGCAGCGTCTGGCTGCGATCGACGTCTCCGCGATTGAAGAGCGCGAATTCAATGGGCCTGTGGGAGAGTCCGCCGAGGGCGCGCGCATTCTGCACGGCTATCGGGATGACAACCGTCTCGTCAAGGTAAGCGCCATCTTCTACGGCGGGCGCGGACGGCGGGAGATTGTCTATTTGCTGGCAAGCCTCGACACCTACAGCATGACCGTCAACGATGTTGCCTACCGTCAGGCGATCAGCCCGGATCAACCCACCGAAGATGATGAGGTCACCAGCTATCGATTCACCGTCTGCGAGGGCACGATCGTGAGCCGGCCTGACGAGGACCCCGAGCAGCTTTCGCGATTTGTTGATCGCTTGCCCGAGTTTGCCAGTCATGAACCCTGATCGACGCGCTGCGCTGGCGGCACTTGCCATGGCGCCTCTGGCCGGCTGCGCATCAACCGGATCAGTAACGCCAGTCGCAACGCCACGAACATTCGTATTCGTGCCGGGCACCTGGCATGGCGGATGGGTGTGGCGACCGGTGGTTGATGTGTTGACCGCACGCGGGCATCGCGCGTTTGCCGTAACCTGCACGGGCGTTGGCGAACGTCATCATCTTATGAGCCCGGACGTGGGGCTGGACACCCACGTCGCCGACGTTGTGAATTGCATTGAGTACGAACAGCTTGATCAGGTCGTGCTGGTGGGTTTTTCGTTTGGCGGCATAACAATCACAGGCGTAGCCGATCAGCTGCGCGACCGTATGGCTCATTTGATTTATTTCGATGCATTCGTGCCAACCCGCGAGCGCCCGGCGTGGGTTGAGCGTGACGCAAACGGTGATTGGCCGGCCTGGTGGCAGACGCGCAAGGCGAAATTTGTGGACGGTTATCAGATGGATTTTTTTGCCGAGTATCCGATGGAAATGCTGCTCGATACGGCGCGCTATCCCGCCATCGCGAAATCCGTAGAGCAGCGTCTGACGCGGCACCCGGCGCGCCAGTGGACCGATCCGGTGTCGTTTGAGAACGGCGGCTGGGAGAGTCTGCCGCGCAGCTACGTGCACTGTGTCGGACAAAAGTTTCGGCCATCAAGCGAACGCATGTGGGGGATTGCCAAGACTCCGGGGTGGAAATTCCGTGAGTTGCCGACCGATCGCCTGGGCATGCTGACGCATCCGGAACAAACGGCCTTGCTGCTCGAAACTCTGGCGGGTTGATAATCAGCGTCGTGACCTGGGCAGCCCCAGCGCCAGATGCGAGCGTACGAATCTTTTTTTTTTGGCACCACCTGACTAATTCGCCGCATCAAGGGTGCGCGAGATTCTTTATACGGTGCGCTATTTCGCGGCTCTGTTATCTATCCGCTGTTTCATTTGCAAAACCGTCTTCCAGTTGCGGGCCGTGACGATCGAGTCGGTGCACCGATCCATAACGGCCGGTGTCAGCTTTGATGGACCAATCCCTTTGGGGAAATGCGCGAAGAGCGCATCCCCCACCATGACGATGCGTTCGTCGCGCGTGGCGCGCGCCTGCATGGCATCGGCCGCGTCCGGCTTGGGCTTGTCTTTGCTCAGGAGCAGCTGAACCCAGTTCGGGGTCTCGGCAGATTCTTTCGCGAACGGGTTGGCCGTCAGATAGTGTGACCAGGCGTCGGCGTCGCGAACGATTACAGGAATGGAGAGCCCAAACTCCAACGTGATGGCTTTCTCGATGGCCAACTCAAGTGCGACGGCGTTTTCGGCTGACGTAAAAATCAGGTTGCCGCTCTGGATGTAGCTATCCACGTTCTCGCAGCCGTGTGCGGCAACCAGCTCGCGCAGCGGCGCCATCGGGATCTTGTTCTTGCCGCCGACGTTGATGCCGCGCAAAAACGCCACGTAAGTTGAATCCTGTGATGCCATCGTGAGGTCGCTCCAGTTGTGGTGTTGGCTTCTGCGGGCGTTGCTCTTTAGTCTAGACGATGAGTAGAGAAACCAGGCCAGAAAATGGACAACTTGAAATTTGAACGGTTGATCCGGCGCATCAATGTCTATCCGCCGTTTCTCGGTATGGGGATAAAAATGACGTCGTTCAGCGAGAATTTCACACGCTTTGATGTGGAGCTGAGAGCGCGTTGGTACAACCGTAATCTTTTTGGTACGCATTTTGGCGGCTCGCTGTACGCCATGAGCGATCCGTTTTTTGTCTTTATCGTGACGCTGAATTTTGGCCGCGAGTACATTGTGTGGGACAAGTCGGCCTGCATCGACTTTCTGCGACCGGCGCGAGGCCTCATTCGAGGCCGTTTCGAAATCGCCCCCTCGCATCTGGCGAAAATGCGCGCCGAGGTGGATCAGCACGGCAAGCGCACGTTTGAGTTTGAGACCGACCTTCTGGATGAGGACGACGTCGCCGTCGCGCGCGTGCACAAGCACGTTTACGTGCGTCGCAAAGAGCGCGCTAAGGTGGCAGAAGCGAAGGAGTCGTGAACTGGCGGTCGGCGTACCGCCGCGCCCGATCAGGCTGCGGGCTGCTTGGTCAGTGGTATCGGTCCGGGCGGCGAGATCAGGGATTGTGTGGCGGGCGATGCGCTCGGCTTGCCAAGCAAATAGCCTTGAAACAGATCAGCGCCCATGCCGAGCATCAAATCGAATTGCTGTCTGGTTTCGATGCCTTCGGCCACCACCAGCTTGCCGGCGACGCGTCCGATTTCAATAATGGACTGGCAAATCGCAGCGTGAATGTCAGAGTCAACACAGCGGCTGACAAGCTCCTGATCGATCTTGATCAAGTCCGGCGATAAATCAGCAAGAAGAGTGAGTCCGGAATGCCCGGTGCCCACGTCGTCCAGCGCCACACGGAAGCCAGCATCCCGATACTCATCCAGGATGGTTCGAAGATGCTCACGGTCCGGCACCTTGTCCGTTTCGACGACCTCGAAAACCACCTGAGAGGGGTCCAGTGACACGCGTCGTGCTGTGGCAAACGTGCTGCGCAGGCAGACCGCAGGTTCGTAGATGACCGACGGCAGGAAGTTGATCAGAAAATGGTATTTTGCCCGGTCGGGCACAAGCGCACAGTTCTCGATGTGGCGCTCACGACACACGCGATCGAGCATAAAAATCAGGTTTTCCTTGCGCGCCCAGTTGAACAGATCGGCCGGTGGCACCAACTGACCTGCTTCATCGCGAGCGCGTGCCAGGCACTCGTAGCCCCAAAGCTGCAGTTCGCGGCCCTTGAACAGAGGTTGGAACCATGTCTCGATGCTGCGCGAGTCCAGTATCTGTCGCAGTGGCGTCTCACCGTTCTCCACCCAGTCGGACAGGGGGCGGGCGGCCACCAGGGTGGTCAGCTGCTGCGCGACGGGCTTACTCTGATCAAGCCAGCAACAGCGCAGTTCGCCGGCCTCGCTGCCCCACTGGGTCAGTACGAAATCTCGCAGCGCGGCGACGCTGGCAAAGCCGCGCTCGCCAATCGGAAACTCCACGACCGACATGTCGCTGTGATAGATGCCCTCGAAGCGAGACACCACGGAGCGAAAATCCATAAATCCCGCTTCCAGTCCGCTCATCAGCAGGGCGACCGAGCGCTGCGTTGTCTGGCAGTGGCAGTTGTGGGCGTTGGGCAGTTCGTCTTCGGTCACGCAAGATCCTGACGCATGGGCCTAGAATTGAGTATAGCGGCAGGTCTGGCCAAAAATTGAGCACTGAAGATCAAAAATTGTCTCTTACCAGTCGGCGAGCCACCGGGTCGAAACATACCGGCCCGTCGCCGAAGGCGGTTACCAGGGTGGAGGGCACGCAGCGGGTATCAATCTGGCTTGCCGCGGACGGGCTGAATCGAAACACGGATTTGAGCTGGTCTATGTCCGTTGGCAGCGGTCGCATGAGGTCTGAGCGGGTGCTGATTGGAAACTCCTGAAACTCCGCTTTGCCCATCAGCGCTAGTGCCTGCTTCGGGTCATCCGGCATTTCGCTGTAGTAATACGCCGGTCCGAGCGCCCGTGTCCCGGCTGGAAGCGGCTCGCTGGCGCGTTCAAATTCCATGGCGCGTGTGGCATGAAACTTGTCGTAGATGAAGGACACGGCAACGGGACGACTGTTGTACACCACCCACATGCCCGCTCCCAACGCGGCAAACTGGATTGAGCCGATGATCGCCAGATCGCGAATCAGCTCGCGCCTTGGTTTGGCCACATTGTAGATGACAAGCGTCAGCAGCGGGCCGAGTACGATGTCGACTCCGGCCACGATCTTGATGCCGTCGATGCCTCCAGCCAGCGAAAAAAGCGCGCCGGGAAAGAGCAGAAAGTAGATCACCGCGCACAGTGCAACAAAAATCAGTGCGCTGATAAACAGATGGCCGCCAAAAGCGCCCCACCGGGTTGCGGGAAATTTAAGCAAAGCTAGTGTTCCTGTGAAAAAGCCTCGCGCGTAAGGTTACGAGGTGCGCCGGCGGTTACCACGACGTTGTCCTCAATTCTGATACCGCCGAAGGGGTAGAGCGCATCGACCAGCGTCCAGTTGACGTTTTTCGCTGCCTTGCCTTCGCGCAATGGCTCGAGCAGCTGCCGAATAAAATACAATCCCGGCTCGATCGTCATGACATGGCTGGCCTCGACGGTGCGCGTGAGGCGCAGCGTGGGATAGGCCTCTGGCGGCGCCACGTAGGTACCGGACTCGTTGCCCATGAAGCCACCGACATCGTGGACCTGCAGTCCGAGGAAGTGTCCGAGACCGTGCGGAAAGAAGCAGGTGGCAAGCCCGGACGACACGGCTTCGTCCGCGTCGCAGAGGATGATCTCGGCGCGCTCAAGCACGCCTGCCAGATCGTGCGTGGCCTGTTCGTGCAGCGTGACGTAGTTGAGGCCGGGTCGCAGCGCATTGCACAGCGCCTGCTGAACCGTGTCGACCTCAGCGACCAGATCGGCAAATACGCCGTCGGATTTGGCGTAGGTGCGCGTGATGTCTGAGGCGTAGCCGTGGAAACTGCCGCCGGCGTCGATCAGAAACGACCGTATTTCCTCAGGTGCCTCACGCTTGAGCGTCATGTAGTGCAGGATCGCGGCGTGTTCGTTGAGCGCAATGATGTTCTGGTAGGGCAGGCCATGGTCGTCGTGACCGGTAGCGCGAGCGTAGGCCAGATGAATCTCGAATTCACTCAGGCCCGCCTCAAACGCCTCACGCGCCGCGCGATGCCCCGCCACGCCAATGCGCGATGCCTCGGCCATGCATTCGAGCTCGTATTCGCTTTTCCAGGCGCGCGCGAAGTGCAGTGTGTTCAACACCCGCTCGGGGTTCACCTCGCTGAATCCCCAGGCGAGGATGTCGTCGCTGGCTTCGCCCAGAAACGCGACCTTGCCCTCGGGCATAAATTGACGCGCCTGATCCAGGGTATGCACGATCTTGACGTCGAAGCGATCGGCCCAGAACGGGTCGGGGTCAGCGGGTACGGCGTGCCAGTAGTCCACAGGCTGGCAATACACCAGCACGGGCGGTTGTCCCGCACGCTGAATAACAAAGCTGTCGGGCGCATCAAGGACCGGCAACCACGCCTTGAAAAGTGGATTGACCTTGAAAGGGTAGTGATTGTCGTCAAGAAAATGCAGGCCCGGGTGCCCGGCGTAAACGACCGCGGCATCAAAGCCGGCTTGCTCAAGAACCCGGTTGTACAGCGACTTGTGAGCGCGAACGTGCGCATCGTATGAGGATTTTTTCATGCCCGCATCATACGGAGAAACGCCGGGCATCTTCAACGATAAGACGCCCGGCGGTGTGTTCTAGTGCTCTTCGCCCTCGTAGGCGATATTGACGCGGAAGTTCAGCTCGTAGTGGCATCGCACCTGGTTGATGCGGCGCTTGCCGTGCCAGCCGCGGCAGACGCGGCGGCCGCTGACCTCGGTCTGGTGATCCTCGATCGCGTTGGCGATGGAGTCACTGATGTCAAAGCCACCGTGGGCGCATTCCACGTTCTTGCAGCGGAACTCGAAAAAGGCCAGAGCCTGGGGGCCGAAACTGCGGCCGTTCATGGTCGGTTCGGTCTCGTTGTCCGGCGGGCTGATGACAAGATTGACGGCCAGGTGGCGCACGCCGGGATATTTGTCTTCCATGCGCGGAACGGTGGCGAGCTTTTGGCTGCCCTTTGAGCCGCCTTCGGGAATCTCAACAGGTTCTGCAGATTTTTTGCCAAACAAGGCTTTTAGCGATCCAAACACCGGGTTCTCCAGTTCATCAGTCAGCTGTGTCTGTAGCAGGACAAAACACGCGCGCCAGACGGACCGCTCGTTCCTTGTGCAACCCCGCTATCCTCACTGAAAGAGGACCGGTGGCTTTGCGTCCCCGCCTTACGACGGGTTTGCCCTGTGTCTGCATCGTCATCCTGACGCTGCACTCATGGCGTGATTTATAAGTCAGCAACCGGGCAATTGATGTGAACGCAGTCACAACGCGTAAGACGTTGCCTGAAACTTGAGACTTTGCCAAGCCTTTTTTGCACTATGTAGCATTGTGGACGCATGGGCTGCACGCGTCGTGGCCTCTAGATTCGGCTGAGCACCTGGGGCGACATGAATACGTCGTGCTCGTCACCGCCGTTTTCGATGATCTGCTGCGCGATGCGCAGCTCGGCTTCGAGATTCTTTACTTTCGTCTCAAGTGCATCGCGATCCTGCTCGAAGTCGGCCCAGCGGTCACGATTTTCCTTGACGATGTTTTCCAGCGATCGAATGACTTCGTCCTTGGCGGCCATCGCCTCGTCACGCGGGCGATCGTCGATGGCGACCGACGCTTGCGCAGGTGCGGGCTCGGCGGGGGGTGGTGGTGCCGGCGGAGTCTGTACAGCGCCAGGAATGTGCTCTTCCTCGGTCAGGGCACTGACCGTGGGGGTTTCGTCTGTGTGCACGCTTTCAACGGCCTCGGTTCTGATCACCTCTACATCCGTGTTCTGAACCGCATCATCGTCCGTCGCCGGACGGCGTGTTGGCCACCACAGCCCAACCGCGATGCCGGCGCACAACGCGACGCCAAACCCCACCAGCGGCAACATGAACGCTGGCGCGTCTGATTGAGACTCGGGCCACTGGCGCAACAGGACAAGATAGGCCACAAGCGCTGCACCTGCGACCAGAATCAGCGTCACAATTCTCGCGATCGGGGAGCTGTGTTGAGTGGAATCTGACATGTGCGATGAGCCTGGCCAAAAAAAAGGGCGCGCTGTACCAAGCGCACCCTTTCATTATTACGTCGTATCACCCTGTGCCTCTACGACACTGGTCACAGTACCGCGGCGTACCTCAGGACGTGAGTGCCTCACGCGTCGCATCGACCAGCATGTCGATCTCCGCTGAGGTGATCCGAAAGTGCGGCGTGTAGCGCAGTGCATTATGTCCACCGTGAATGATGTTGATGCCTGCAAAGCGCATTTTTTCTTCAATGCTGCCTTTGCCGTAGCTCTTGAATCGCTCCGGATCAAGTTCGCAGGAGGCGAGCAAACCGGTGCCCTGCACCTGCGTGATGGCGCCGCCAAGTTCGTCTTTGAGTGCTTCGAGTTTTTGCACCAGCTCTGTACCGCGACGCCGGATGTTGTCGCGCAGTGGATCGTCCACCATTTCGAGAACGGCGCAGGCTGCGTCCAGTGCCCGCGGGTTGGTCGTCATGGTGTTGCCATACACGCCCTTGCGATACAGCTCTGCGGCCCGGCGAGTCATTGCCAGCACCGACAACGGGAACTGGCCTGCATTAAGTGCCTTCGAGTAAGTTTCCATGTCGGGCGACTCGCAGTCTTCAAAACCCGGATAGTCCACGATCGACAGGCAGCCCTGTGCGCGCAATCCCGCCTGGATGGAATCGACCAGAAGAATGCTGTGATGGGCAAGTGTCAGACGTCTGGCGGCGTCGTAGAACTCGCGACTCATGGCCTGGCCCGGATTGCCCTCACCCATGACCGGCTCAACGAAAAACGCTTCAATAAAGAAGCCTTCGTCTTCAGCGCGCCTGAACACGGCCTCAAGCCCCGCAACGTCATTGGGCTCGACGGTGAGCAGCCGGCTGCGATCGCGGAAAGACGCCAGGTGTTTTTTGTACGTTGGCATCGTGGAGTCGGAAAATTCAGCGGGTTTCTCAGTACGACCGTGGAAGGCGCCAGCGTGAGCCAGCACGTAACGTGGTTTGCCAGCGTGAGGTCCACCTTCGTCGGTCATGAGTTTGGCGTTGATGTCGGCAATGCGTCCGCCGACGGTGACCGACTCGGAGCCGCTGTTGATACACAGGAACCGATCGAACGGCGCCTTGTTGTGGTTGCGATGTCCAATCTCGTTGCGGATGGCACGGTCAAAGCGCAAGTGGCTGAAGCTTGGCGTCATGATGTTTGCCATGACCTGATTGCGGTTCATGGCCGCCAGCACTGTGTCCGGGGCGTGACCGAAGCCGAGCATGCCGTAGCCACCGGAGTCGTGCAGTACCGCGCCTTTGGCCGTAATGATCCAGGCGCCTTTGCCGGCCAGTGCGACAAACGGGCAGACGGCATCCTGCGCGTAGAAGTTTACAAATCCAGACTGCAGCTTTTGCAGCTGCTCGGATTCATCCAGATCCATGAGCTCGGGGAATTCTTCCTTGAGCTTGAAAAAGCGATAGACGGCATCGTCGACGGCGACCATCAGAGCAGGGTCGCGTTTTGCGTAGTGCTCGATCGTCGCATCGTCGAGACCGCGAGTCAGGCGCTCGCCGCCGCACTGACGCAGCGGAGTCAGACGTGAAATGGGGCCTTCAGGATGGGCAATCGGCGTTGCTTGCATGGTTATTTTTCCTTCCAGAATTATCTTCCTATTATATCGCATTGTGGCCGCCACGGATGTGACGAAGCGCTGGCGACGTGCATCGCGGCCGTTTACACTGCGCCTAGCTAAACGCGGTGCGGCCCACTGGCCGCAGCGTCGCCAATTGTGAGGAGGGGCCGTGTCCGAAAACGATCCATTTCGTTTGTTTGTCAGTCACTTGTGGGAAAATGACGACGATTATTTGCGGCTTTTCGAATACCTCAACGACGTCGAAAATTTCTTTTATGTCAACTTGAGCAATCCGGATGATGCGCCGGCATCGCCGCAGCTCGAGGCGGTGCAGAGCCAGTACAAGAAGCAAATGGAACAGGCCGAGGTGGCGCTTTTTCTGGCCAGTCAGTATGTGCGCGATGCGAAGCAGTTTCAGTATCAGCTCGATCTGGCGCGGGCGCTTTCCAAACCGGTGGTGGTGATTGAGCCGTTCGGACCAGATCCGGTGCTCAAGCCGGTCAAGGACCGCGCCGTGGAAGTCGTGCCCTGGTACAACCGCTCCATGGTTGACGCGATTCGCCAGCACGGTCGCGGCGACCTGACCTCACGCTACGAAGTCATCGATTTTCCATAATAATTTTCGGGTGCAGCGTGGCCGCTTCACGAATTGGTCACGATATGCCTCTATTCTGGCTCGGCTTGGTGCGAGCCATTTTCGTTTGGGAGAGAAAACATGAAGTTCACAGATGACGCCAGTACCGCCCTGCGCGGCGCGCTGGTACTGACGCTGTGCGCGGCGGCCCTCGGGGCCGGCGCTCAGCAAATTAATGAGATTCGGGTTGATCAGCCCGGGTCGGACAACGATGAGTATTTCGAACTGTTCGGCGCGCCGGGTACGTCGCTGGACGGCGTCACGTACGTGGTTATTGGCGACGGCGCCGGCGGCAGCGGTGTCATCGATACCGCGATCAACCTGACCGGTTCGAGCATTGGGCCGAGTGGCTATTTCCTGGCGGCGGAAGGCACCTTCACGCTGGGCACTGCCGATCTGGTCACGAGCATCAATTTCGAGAACTCGGACAATACGACCCACTTTCTGGTCACCGGCTTCACCGGCGCGGTACAGCAGGATCTGGATACCAATGACGATGGCGTGCTCGACATCGTGCCGTGGGCGAGCGAGCTTGATCGCATTGCGCTGCTGGAGCAGGACAACCCGCCAACGGTCACCGAGTTTCACTACGGTCCGCCGACCGTCGGTCCCGACGGGACGTTTGCGCCGGCGCACGTAAAGCGCTGCCCGGACGGTGACGCCTGGGACATCGGTACCTTCGACACCGCGGGCGGCAGCGACACGCCCGGAGCCGCGAACTCCTGTCCGTTGGCCGGCACTTTCACGATTCCCGAAATTCAGGGCGCCGCGCACGTCTCGCCGCAGCTTGGCGCGAGTGCCATTACCACGGGTGTGGTCACGGCGGTCACTGGCGACGGCTTTTACATTCAGGATGTGGCTGGCGACGGTGACGACACCACTTCCGACGGCATCTATGTATTCTCGGGCACCACACCCACCGTGGTCGTTGGCAACGAAGTTCAGGTTGAAGGCACGGTCACAGAGTTCACGCCGGGTGGCACCTCAACCGGCAATCTGTCGATCACCCAGCTAACGACACCGATCGTAACGGTGTTGCAGGCCAGCGTGCCGCTGCCAACGCCGGTAGCCATTACCCTGTCGGACCTGCCTTCGACAACGGTTATCACGGACGACGGCACCATGCCGTTTGATCCGCAAAACGATCCGCTGGACTACTACGAAACGTTTGAGGGCATGTCCGTGGTGGTGCCCGCAGCGCGCGCCGTGGCAGCCCGCGATCGCTTCGACGAGATAATCGTTGTGGCGGAGAACGGTGTCGGTGCTTCGGGTCTGAACCCGCGCGGCGGCATTACGCTTGGTGCCAACGACACCAACCCGGAACGCATCGAGCTGCAGCTGTTTGATACGTTCACGCCCGGGTTTGATCCGCAGGTGACGACGGGCGACACGCTGGGCGATGTGTTTGGTGTTGTGGACTATCGTTTCGGCTTCTTCGAAGTTCGCGTTACGCAGCCTTTCACGGTTACCAGTGCTGGATTGACGCCGGGCAGCGGCACGCTGGCACCGGGTGATGATCAGGTCACCATTGCCTCGTACAACGTTCTGAACCTCGATCCGCTGGTGGAAGATCCGAACAACTGTCAGGACGGTGTGTTCGATATTGATGATGATGTGGGTGAGGGTCGTTTTGCCGCGATTGCCGACCATATCGTCAACGCCATGCAGAGCCCCGACATCATCGGTCTCCAGGAGATTCAGGACTCCGACGGCTGTGAGGAAAGTGGCATTACCGACGCCTCGGCGACCTACTCGCTGCTCGCCTCAGTCATCGCCATGGCCGGTGGTCCGCAGTACGACTTCGTGGATCTGCCGCCCGTCGATGGTGAGGACGGGGGTCAGCCCGGTGGCAATATTCGCAACGGTTACCTGTATAACTCAGCGCGCGTATCGCTGGTGGCCGGTTCGGTCACACGGATTGTCGACAGCAACCTGGGTGATGGTGATGCGTTTGCTGCGAGCCGCAAGCCGCTGGTCGCCAAGTTCGATTTCAACGGCAACGAGCTCACGGTAGTCAACATGCATTCATCGTCCAAGGGCGGCAGTTCGCCACTGTTTGGTGCGATCTTCCCGGCCGTGAACGGACGTGAAGCCAACCGCGCCGCGCAGTCGGCGGAGGTCAATCTGGTCGTCGATCAGGAGCTGGCCAGCAACCCGAATGCCAACATTGTGGTGCTGGGTGACATGAACGAGTTTGAGTTTACCAGCAGTGTCTTCGACGCGCTGACCGGCGCGCCGAGCGATGTGCTTCAGGTGCTGACGCGTGATCTGCCCGAAGTGGAGCGCTACACGTTTGCGTTCAACGGCAACTCGCAGGCGCTCGATCACATCGTGGTCAGCAACAACCTGGCACCGATTGCCGAGTACGAAGCGATTCACGTGAACAGTGAGTTCCAGACCGCGCAGCGTGGTTCGGA
>CAZXCL010000072.1:0-22491 GCA_964639265.1 uncultured Gammaproteobacteria bacterium
GAGGCCAAAAATAAAGGTGCGTGACTGCAACATGATTATCGCTCCCGCGAACGCAGACGCGCATCATCGCGGCTGCGGGTCGATGAGGCCGGTGCGCCGGAACTCGCCTGAGGCGCGCCGCTGGTCTGGACCGGAGCCGTCGGGCGCCGGTTCTGGGATTCGTTAATCAGCTTGTCCACCGGCAGGTAAAGCAAATTGCCGCTGCCTTCGCCGCCGTCCATGAGCACTTTCGACGAATCGCCATACACCTGCTCAATGGTCTCCAGATACAGACGCTGGCGTGTGACCGCTGGCGCTTCCTGGTATTCGGCCAGCAGCTTCTTGAAGCGATCGGCCTCACCTTCGGCATCGGCCGTGATGCGTTCACGATAGGCCTGAGCATCCTGCACGATACGCTGCGCATCACCGTCGGCGCGCGGCAGGATGTCGTTGCGATAGGCCTCGGCTTCCAGAATGTAACGTTCCTGGTCGCGGCTGGCCTTGATGACGTCCTGCACTGAATCCTGCACCGGCTGCGGAAACTCGGTGTTGTTCAGGTTGACCTTGGACACCTCAATCCCGGCTTCGTACAGATTCAGGATGCGCTGGATTTCGGCGCGTGTTTCGGTGGCGACGTCGTTACGTTTGGTGGTCTGGATATCTTCCATCTTGTATTTGCCGGCCACGCCGCGGATAGCGGCTTCGGTGACCTCACGCAGCGACTCATCCGGATCGCGCACTTCGAAGACAAACTTTTCAGGATCATTGTGCCGATACTGCACGTTGATCTCGATATCGATGATGTTGGCGTCAAGCGTCAGCATCGAGCTTTGATGATTAAATTCCTGCACCTTGTCGGTGTTGACAATCGTTACCGTATCGATGATCGGCGGACGCCAGCGCAGCCCCGGATCCTTGATCGTGTGCAAAGCGCCAAACCGCTGCACGACCGCACGCGAGCCGGCATCAACCGTATAGAGCCCGGCGAAGCCCCAGATCAAGGCCGCGACGATGAGGCCGAGCAGCAGCACGGGTCCGTTGCCGCCGCTGCCATCACCACCGCCACCCCCGAGGACAGAGCCGAAGCGCTTGTTCAGGTTGCGTACGATGCGGTCGAGCTCAGGCGCGCGATTGCTGCCGTTGCCCCACGGGTTTTTGTCTTTGTCCGGTTCATTCCAGGCCATAAGGGGTCGAATCCGTTACTTTAATGAGTCAATCGTTAAATCTGGGGTCGCGACGGCGTCAATTCAAGGCCGGTCTGACCGCTGCGTAGCTTGGGTGATGCGCGGGCGAATGGCAACTCCCTCGGCCCGTTCAAGGCGCTTGAGGTCCTGCTCATCCATATCCACGTCCAGACGCCAGCCGCCATCGTCCGCCACGGCTTCATCACGTACCGCCTGGGCCTCGAACAAGCGGGCCCTCAACCGTCCTTCGGCCGGACCCAGCGCAAGGATTCCACGGCGTCGCTGACCGGACAAGCGAGCCGCAATGCGTTCGCGCAAATCTTCACTACCCTCGCCGGAGAGTGCGGACACGTAGGCGACATTGCCACTGGTATCGGCCAGAAGCGCTGCGCGCTCGTCTGCCGGCAGCTTGTCGATCTTGTTGTAGACCTTGAGCTGGGGCACGTCGTTCGCACCAATTTGCGCCAGGACCTCGTCCACCTGGGCGACGTGCTCGGCGCGCTCGGGATCCGCCACATCCACCACGTGCAGCAGGAGCGTCGCCTCATTGGTTTCCTGCAGCGTAGAGCGAAAAGCGGCGACCAGCTCGTGCGGCAGATCGCGCACAAACCCCACCGTGTCGGCCGCGATCGCGCGCTGGCCACCCGGCAGCGGCAACTGGCGCAGCGTTGGGTCCAGCGTCGCAAACAGCTGATCTTTCACGTAGGCCTCGGCACCGGTCAGATGGTTGAACAACGTGGACTTCCCGGCGTTGGTGTAACCCACCAGAGACACCACCGGACGTCTTGATTTGGCTCGAAATCGCCGGCTCTGCGCGCGCTGGTGGTCGAGTTTCTCGAGGCGCGCTTCAAGCGAGCGAATACGCCCGCCGATCAGTCGACGATCCAGCTCAAGCTGGGTTTCACCCGGGCCACGCAGGCCGATACCGCCCTTCTGACGTTCAAGGTGCGTCCAGCCGCGAATCAGACGCGTGGACAGATGACGCAGCTGCGCCAGCTCGACCTGCAGCTTGCCCTCAAAGCTGCGTGCGCGCTGGGAAAAGATATCCAGAATCAGACCCGCACGATCCAGCACCCGGCATTTAAGCAGCGCCTCAAGGTTGCGTTCCTGGCTGGGAGAGATGGCGTGATTGAAGATCACCAGGCCGGCGTCATGCGCGATCAGAAGCTCGCGTATTTCTTCGGCCTTGCCCTTGCCGACGAAGTAGCGCGGCTCGGGCGTGGCTCGCGACCCGCCTACGGTCGCGAGAACCTCGGCACCCGACGAGCGCGCCAGTTCGCAAAACTCGTCGGTGTCCCGTTGCTGGGGTTTTTGGCCAACGCCGATGTGAACGAGGATCGCGCGATCACTCGTACTATGTCGTTCAAACAATCAGCAAGGCCTCAAACCGGCTAGCTCTCGGCGTCGCTGGTGGTCTCTTCGCTATCGGCTGACGGCAGACGCACATTACGTGCGGGTACGACCGTCGAAATAGCGTGCTTGTAGACCATCTGGCTGACGCTGTTTTTCAAAAGCACCACAAATTGATCGAACGAATCGATCTGACCCTGCAGTTTGATGCCATTGACCAGATAGATTGATACCGGCACTTTGTCCCGGCGCAATGCATTGAGGAAAGGGTCCTGTAAGGACTGCCCTTTGGCCATTCGGCTCTCCTTTTTATAAATAGTCTTTTTAAGTCTTTTTAAGGGCTTAGGCCCTTTTTATCCGCGATTCACTGCTCACTCTTCCGTAAGACATTCACAGTTAGTCAGATATTAGCACAGCCCGGTGAGTTCAACACCACATTGTGCGAGGGTCTGCAGGCCTTTTTCGACGGCGTCTTCGTCATCGCTGTCCACGATGTTCAGGCCTTCCTCCTTGCGCAGCCAGGTTAGCTGGCGCCGGGCCAGACGGCGCGTGGCCGTGATCGCATCCTTCCTTGCCTGCTCAAGCGACAGCTGTCCACGCAGATAGTCGGCAATCTGGCGATATCCGACCGCGCGCAGTGACGGATGTTCAGGCCCAAGCCCGAAGCGTTCAACCAGCCCGCGCACCTCATCCACCAGACCCGCCGCCAGCATCTGGTCAAAACGCGCCTCGATACGCGCATGCAGCCGCGCCCGGTCGCCGGGCAGCAGGGCAATCTTGATCACCGGCTGCTCCAGACCCTTGCGCTCCTTGACCTGAAAAGAACTGAGCGTACGCCCGGACACGGCATGCACTTCCAGCGCTCGCTGGATGCGCTGGGCATCATTGGGATGAATCCGCTTTGCGGCGTCCGGATCAAGTGCGAGCAAACGACGGTGCATGGCGGGCCAGCCAAATTCGGCGGCCTCGGCGTCAAGTTTGGCTCGTACCTGCGCATCGGCATCGGGGAGCGCGTCGATGCCGCCAAGCAGCGCACGAAAATAAAGCATCGTGCCGCCGGCCAGAACCGGCGTGCGTCCGGCGGCGCCGATCGATGCAATATGCGCCAGTGCGTCCCGTCGAAACTGACCGGCCGAATACGACTCGTCGGGGTTGACGATATCTATCAGGCGATGCGGCACTCGCGCCTGTTCCTGCGCGTCCGGCTTGGCGGTGCCAATGTCCATGCCGCGATAGACCAGCGCGGAGTCGACGCTGATCAGATCGGCCGGCATGCGCTCGCATACGGCCATGGCCAGCGCGGTCTTGCCGCTGGCCGTCGGTCCCATGATCGCGATCAGCGGCCGTTGCACGGCTGCTACTGGCCGCGCAGAAAAAGCCGATCAAGCTCGGCCATGCTCAGCGACGTCCAGGTTGGACGACCGTGGTTGCACTGATCCGCACGCGGCGTGTTTTCCATTTCACGCAACAGCGCGTTCATCTCATCGAGGGTCAACGCGCGATTGGCCCGCACCGAGCCATGGCAGGCCATGGTGGCGAACAATTCATCTACCTGTCGCGCGACGCGAGCGCTGTCGCCCATTTCAAGAAAATCCGCCAGCACATCGCGCAGCAATGTATCGGTATCCAGATCCTGCAGCAGCGCGGGCACAGCGCGCACCACCACGCCGTCGGGCCCGTTGCGATCAAGCTCAAATCCAAGGCGCAGCAGATCGTCGCGATGGGTTTCCACCATGTCCGCCTCGCGCGGTGCGACGTTGAGCTGATGCGGCAGCAGCAAAGGTTGGGAAACCAGATTGCCGCTGTCGTGCTGAGCCTTGAGCGCTTCATACGTGATGCGCTCGTGGGCCGCGTGCATATCCACCAGAATCAGGCCCGCGCGGTTTTGCGCAAGCACGTAAATCTGATGCAGCTGCGCAATGGCGGTGCCCAGCGGATAGTCATCTTCGGCCGCTTCGGGCAGTGCGCGGCGGGCATTTGCATGGGGATGCGCCGACTCCGACGCGAGCGGCTGTGCCGCCGGTGTGAGCAACTTGTCGTAGGCGGCCTGTGCACTGCGCACCCCAAAATTCATGGACGCATTGTGACCGTAGGACAACGCGCCCGCGCCGCCGGCTGTCGAGCCCGGCGACTGATCTGATGTGGCTGCGAACGCTGGCGCCTCCACGGCCGTTGGCGCGGCATGTTCGGCCGCCGTTGTCGCCAGCACCTGTTCCACGCTTCGAAATACGAAATCGTGCACCGTTCGCCCATCGCGAAAACGCACTTCGGTTTTCGCCGGATGCGCGTTCACGTCGACATTGGCCGCCGGCATATCGAGAAACAGGACATAGGCCGGATGACGACCGTGAAACAACACGTCCTGGTAACCAAGACGAACCGCATGGGCGATGAGCTTGTCGCGAATCATGCGCCGGTTCAGATAGAAGTACTGTCGATCAGCCTGCGCGCGCGAATAGGTCGGCAGCGCGATCCAGCCGCTCAACGTCAGCCCGGCTGCGGCATGCTCCAAATACAGGGCGTTGCTAATAAAATCCCGACCAAGAAGCTGCGCCACACGTCGCTCTTTGTCTTCGCGTGTGGCCGCTGCGGGCAGATCGGCAACGACCTTGCCGTTGTGTGTCAATCGGAACGTTACCTCGAAATGACTCAGCGCGATGCGCTTGAACACCGTATCGAGATGGCTGAACTCCGTTTTGGCCGTGCGCAGAAACTTGCGCCGTGCCGGCACGTTAAAAAACAGATCGCGCACGTCGACGGTACTGCCCACAGCGTGAGCCGCAGGTTTCACATCAGACAGCTCACCACCGTGCGCATCAAGTTGTGCACCGCTGTCGTCCGCGGCGGTGCGCGATGACAACGCCAGGCGCGACACCGACGCGATACTCGGCAACGCCTCGCCGCGAAATCCGAGGCTCGCGATATGGGTCAAGTCGTCAAGACTGGCAATCTTGCTGGTGGCATGACGCGACAGGGCGATCGGCAACTCATCGCGCTCGATGCCGCGTCCGTTATCGCGTACGCACAGCCGACGCACCCCACCCTCATCCGCGATCACCTCGATCCGCGTCGCGCCCGCGTCGAGGCTGTTTTCCATCAGTTCCTTGAGCACGGATGCCGGACGCTCGACCACCTCGCCAGCGGCGATCTGATTGATAAGCGTGTCGGGCAGTTTCTGGATCGGCATGACGGGGCTTCGCAAAAAACGCGAGCATACCTAATACGGCCGCCCCGATGCAGGGCCCGCCGGCAATTTACGACAGCCGTATCGGAATCAGCTGCGGCTGCTGGGAATGCGAATCACCTGATCGACCCGGATATTGTCGCCGCGAATCTTGTTGGCTTTGCGCAGCTTGGACAGCGACACGTTGAAGCGATCGGCAATGCCCGAGAGCGTGTCGCCGGGTGAAACCACATACTCCAGATCGTCCGGTCGTTCGTAGTCATGGCGCGCCGCGAACAGCGTATCGGGCGGCGGATTGGCGGTGAAATAACTCACAATACCGTTGGCAATGGCGGCGCCCCATTTATCCTGATCCTTTGGACTGCGCAGTCGCGACTCTTCTTTGGGATTAGAGATAAACGCGGTCTCGACGAGAATTGAAGGAATATCCGGGCTTTTCAATACCAGAAATCCGGCCTGCTGCACTTTGCGCTTGCGCACCCGGCCCACTTTGCCCATTTCCGCAATCACGTGCTTGGCCACGATACTGCTCGCGCCCAGCGATGCCGACTGCGAGAGATCGATCAGCACGGACTTGAGATCGTCGTCCTTGTCTTCGAGCGAAATACCGCCGAGCACCGCGCTGGTGTTTTGCTCATCGGCAAGCACGCGCGCGGCTTCCGAGCTCGCGCCGCGCTCCGACAAAATGTAGACGGTCGAACCATGTGCGCTCTTGTCGGTAAAAGCATCAGCATGGATTTCGACAAACAGATCGGCGTCGTTGGCGCGCGCGAAACGCATGCGATCACGATAGGGCACGAGCCTGTCGCTGCTGCGTACCATCTTGCCGGTAATGCCTTCGTTGGCATCCAGATGGGCCTTGAGACGTTTGGCAATGGCCAGCACCACGTCTTTTTCCCGTGTGCCGCGACGTCCGATGGCACCGGGATCGCGGCCACCGTGGCCCGGAGAGATCGCCACCACGATGTCACGCTCGTCATCATGGCGTACGCGCGGCAACGTGGGCGCCGGCGCGTTTTTCAGATTCAGATCCACAACCAGACGGTCGCCGTGCTTGTGATTGGCCGAGAGCACAAAACTGCGTGGGGTCACCTGCTGATTGATATCCAGCACCACCCGCAACACTTTGTCTTCAGAGATACCGCTTCGAATCATCTTCACGACACCCTGCGCTTTGGGCATCGAGCTGATGTTCATGACGGCCTCGGGAATGTCGATGACCACCCGCTCCGGGTCGGACAGGTAGCTCAGGTCGTGCTCGACCGGGCCCGACAGGTCGAGCACCAGACGGGTGTAGTCCGGCGCCGCGTGCAAACGCACGCCCTGGACGCGGCTGATGGCCGAGGCCTGCGTGGCCAGCAGGCTCAAAAGCAGCGTTAGACCGAGTCCCGCTGCACGCTGAAACATAGACTTACGATTCACTGGCTTTTCGTTTTATTAACTACGTAGCGTAACTGTATCAAAGTTATCTGAATAATGACTGAATGACAAGCCATCAGAACGCTAACGCAGACGCCACTCCAGACGTCTGCCCCCGCCTTCGTAGTCCAGTGAAACCGTCAGTTTCGGCGCGCCCAGCGCATTGGGTAACCGGGACGACCACTCCACAAGACTAATGGTGCGCGGTCCGCGCATCGCATCAAGTCCAAGAAGCGCCAACTCATCCGGATCGCTAAGACGATACAAATCCATGTGCAGGAGCTGCAGATCGTCCACTGTATAAGGCTCGACCAGCGTGTAGGTCGGCGATGGCACGGGGCCGGTAACGCCGGCCGCTCGCAGCAGCGCCCGAGCCAGCGTGCTTTTGCCCGCACCCAGGGGCCCGTCCAGCGTCATGAGAACGCCCTCAGGCGCTGCGCCGAGAGATGCAACCAAATATGCGAGCGTGCGCTCGGCCCACTGGGCGGTCGCCGCTTCGTCAGGCAGAAACACAGACCCGCTCGGCGTCGCGAGATGATCCGTCACGAAGCGTCCGCATTCATGACCGGTCGTAGCTCGGCCAAAAGGTCCGAGGCCACCAGGCCACGTTCACCGCCGTGCGCCGCGGCGCGATCACCGGCAAGCGCGTGGGCCAGTACGCCGCAGCGGGCGGCCGCAAAAAGATCGCCGTTTTGTGCCGCGATACCGGCAATCACACCGGTCAGCACATCGCCCATCCCCGCGGTCGACATGCCCGGATTTCCTCTCTCGCACAGCCACGGCAGCTCGCCCTTGCGCGCGACGAACGTGCCTGCGCCTTTGAGCGCCACGACGCCCCCGTAGCGTTCGCACAGCGCCGCCACCGCGGCGCGTCGGTCGCCCTGCACCGCACGGGTTTCACATTTGAGCATCGTGGCGGCCTCACCCGGGTGCGGCGTCATGATCACGTCACGACGCGGTCGCGGATGCGTGGCGATGAGGTTCAGCGCGTCCGCGTCGATCACCATCGGCAAACCGCTGGCCTCAACGGTGCGCAGCAGACCCTGCGCCCACCCGTCGGTACCCAGCCCCGGTCCAATGGCGACCACGTCCACGCGATTGAGCACGCTGCCGATTTTTGCCGGCTCATCAATGCCCATGACCATCAACTCCGGACGCCCGGCCACGACCGCGGCCACGTTGTCAGGCCACGTCGCCACCGTGACGCGGCCGGCACCGGCACGCAGCGCGCCCTCGCCCGCGAGCCGTGCCGCGCCGGGCATGCCGACACCGCCGCCGATCACCAGCACGTGGCCAAACATGCCTTTGTGCGCGGCACGTCTGCGTCGCGGCAGCGTCTGCTGCAGCAGCGTGCGGTCAATGCGCCGCGCCACCGGCGTGACGCGATCTCCAAGCGCGTGGCCAATGCCAAGGTCGTCAAACTCCACGTTACCGGCTCGATCCGGTCCGGCGCCCTGGAACAAGCCAATCTTCAATCCCACAAAAGTCGTGGTGACATCGGCGCGAACTGAACTGCCCAGAACCACGCCGGTGTCGGCATGCAGGCCGGTCGGAATGTCGACGGCCAGCACGGGCACAGGCGAGGCGTTGACAGCCGACACGACGGTCGCCGCGGCACCCGCCAACGGCCGGGTGAGGCCGGTGCCAACGATGGCATCTACAATCAAATCGGCGTTGTCCAAACGCTTGGCCGCCCAGTCATAGGTGGTGCCGCCCGCCTCGCGAAAGGTGGCGCAGGCCAGCGCCGCGTCGCCTTTGAGGCGCGCCGGATCGGCCAACGCCACCACGTCCACATCGATGCCACGGGCGCGCGCCATGCGGGCCAGTACGTAGCCGTCGCCACCGTTATTGCCCGCGCCACACAGCACCACGATGCGTTTTGCCGCAGGAAAATGCCGGTCAACGGTGTGCAGCAGTACCTGTCCGGCACGCACCATCAAGGTATAACCGGGTATTTGCTGTTCCTCGATCGCCAGCCGATCAAGTTCGCGTACGCTGGCAGCTTCGTACAACGTAGATGGCAGAGTTTTCATAGGCGCGATTATACTCATGCCTTACAGGAACTCGCGCATGCCCAACGACCCATTCGTCCCAACTCCCTCCTCTTTGTCGGATCTGGCCACGCGCATCAAGCGCTGGGGCCTTGAGCTGGGATTCGATGCTGTGGGGATTGCTGACGTTGATCTTGGCGCCGAAGAAGCGCATCTGGCGCGCTGGCTCGAACGTGGATTTGCCGGCAGCATGGCGTACATGTCGCGACACGGCAGCAAGCGCTCGCGACCGGCTGAACTCGTGCCAGGCACCGTGCGCGTGATCAGTGTGCGGCTCTCTTACTTGCCCGAACACATGCCCGACGCGCTACGTCAGCTCAACGCGCCTGAACGTGCGTATGTATCGCGCTATGCACTGGGCCGCGACTACCACAAGGTGCTGCGCGCGCGATTGCGCGATCTGGGCCGCCGCGTTGAAGAGGCTGTCGGAGACATGGGCGGTCGCGTGTTCGTGGACAGCGCGCCGGTGCTTGAAAAGGCGCTGGCACGCAACGCCGGCCTCGGCTGGATTGGCAAACACAGCAATCTCATCAACAAACAAAGCGGTTCGTGGTTTTTTCTGGGCGAGATATTCACGACGCTCGCACTGCCTGTCGACGCGCCAGCGGACAACCATTGCGGGAGCTGCCGCGCCTGCCTCGACGTATGCCCCACCGCCGCCATTGTGGCGCCCTACGAAGTGGATGCGCGGCGCTGCATTTCGTATCTGACCATCGAAAACAAGGGCGCGATTCCAAAATCACTGCGCTCAATGATGGGCAATCGCATCTACGGCTGCGACGACTGCCAGCTGTTCTGCCCGTGGAACAAGTTTGCGATGCTAAGCGCTGAGGAAGACTTCGCCCCGCGCCACGATCTGGACAGCGCTGACCTGATCGCTCTGTTTGCCTGGACCGAACAGGATTTCGATGAACGCACTCGCGGCAGCGCTATTCGGCGCACCGGCTACGCGGGCTGGCGACGCAACATTGCCGTTGCACTCGGAAACGCGCCGTCCACTCAGGCAACGATTGACGCGCTCAAAAGCCGTGCCGACGATCCCGATCCGATGGTGCGCGAGCACGTGCACTGGGCGCTGGCCCAGCATAAAGTCATACTCCCTGCGCCCACTTGAAGGAATAGCTGCCCATGATTACGCCTGCAAAGAGCCCCTATCTGGTTCCGTTCGACGGATCGTTTCGCGTTGACCAAAGCGCGACGCGTCCCACCGGCCGGGACTTCAAACGCAAGGAGGCCAAGGCCGAGATCAAGAAGCTGATGGGCGAGCTGCGCGATCGCCAGCGCATGCTCTATGCGCAGGATCAGCATTCGCTGCTGCTGGTGTTTCAGGCGATGGACGCCGCGGGCAAGGACAGCACAATTCGCGCCGTTATGAGCGGCATCGATCCGTCCGGCTGTCAGGTCCATTCTTTCAAGCGACCCTCATCACGCGAGCTCGATCACGATTTTCTGTGGCGCACGAGCAAGGCCCTGCCCGAGCGGGGGCGCATCGGAATCTTCAATCGAAGCTACTATGAGGAAACGCTCGTGGTGCGCGTGCATCCGGAGATTCTGGACTATCAGCGGCTGCCCGAGCGGCCCGACAACGACACAGTGTGGTCGCAACGTTTCGAATCGATTCGCGATCACGAAAAACACCTGGCACGTAACGGCACGGTAATCGTGAAATTTTGGCTCAACGTTTCGCGCGACGAGCAACGCGCGCGGTTTATCTCGCGCATCGATGATCAGCACAAAAACTGGAAATTCGAGTCCGGCGATGTGCGCGAGCGCGGATACTGGGACGACTACATGGCCGCCTATGAAGACACGCTGAACCAGACCTCATGCGCGCATGCACCCTGGTATGCCATTCCCGCCGACAGCAAGTCCTACATGCGCGTGCAGGTGGCGCGAATCGTGCGCGACACGCTCAACAACATGCGTCTGGCCTATCCGACGCTTAGTGCCGAAGAAACCGCACAGCTGGCCGATTTTCGCCGGCAGCTTGAGAACGACTGACGCGGCGCTACAGCGTAACGACCAGGTTGTCGATCAGACGCGCTTTGCCGAGATACGCGGCGCCGGCAACCACGATGGCGTTTGTGGCGTCGCTCACCTTCTCGAGCGTGGCGGCATCGAGAGCCTGCACGTAGTCTGGCGCAAAGCCTGCGTCATGCAGCACGATGACGGCTTCCTCGCACAGGCGGCGCAAGTCGCGCTCACCCGCGCTGATTTTCTCACCCACCGTTTGCAATGTGCGAAAGAGGGTGGCGGCAATCACACGCTGCTTGTCGTTCAGATAGCGATTGCGCGAACTCATCGCCAGTCCGTCTGATTCGCGCACCGTGTCGCCGGCCAGCACGCGCACCGGCGTGCTCAAATCGCGCACCATCTGACGAATCAGGGCCAGCTGCTGGAAATCCTTGCGCCCGAAAATCGCCATATCCGGCTGCACCAGGTTGAACAACTTGGTGACCACCGTGGCGACGCCGGCGAAATGCCCGTCGCGATGCTGGCCGCACAGCACACCTTCGAGCTCGTGCAGCCGGATGCTTGTTTTCAGCCGCGGACCGTCGGGGTACATCTGTTCCACCGAGGGATGAAACACGGCGTCCACGCCAACACTTGCAAGACCGGCCCGATCAGCCTCGAGCGTGCGCGGATAGCTGTCGAAATCCTCGCCCTCACCAAACTGCAGCGGATTCACAAATATACTGGCGATGACTTTGTCGGCCAGAGGCCGCACCTGATTTGCCAGCGACAAATGACCGGCGTGCAGATTGCCCATGGTCGGCACCAGTGCAATCGTCTGACCATTGCGTCGCCAGCGCCCGACGCGCTCGCGCAGATCTGCCACCGTCTCGATAATCAGCGGCAGTGGTCTACTCGGCAAAGCAGTGCTCCGGTGCCGGATAGCTCTTGTCCTTCACACCGTTCACGTAGGCGCCGATGGCATCACCAATGCTGTCGCGACCGGCCAGAAAGTTGTGCGCAAAACGCGGTTTGCGTCCCGGCGCAATATCGAGAATGTCGTAGAGCACAATGATCTGACCGCTGGTATCCGGTCCGGCACCGATGCCAATGGTGGGAATCTCCAGCGCTTCAGTGATGGCCTTGCCCACGGCATTGGGCACACACTCAAGCACGAGCAGATCGGCGCCGGCATTTTGCAGCGCCATCGCGTCGGTCAGCAAACGGTCGGCGGCCTCCTCACCCCGACCCTGAACCTTGAAACCCCCGATCTTGTGCACGGACTGCGGCGTCAGGCCGATGTGCGCACAGATTGGAATATCGGCGCTGGCCAAATGTTCGACCACGCTCAGCTGCGGCGCGCCGCCTTCAAGCTTGATCATCTTGGCGCCGCCTTCCTGCATCAGGCGGGCAGCATTGCGAGCCGCCTGCTCCACCGTGGCGAAGCTCATAAACGGCATATCGGCAATCAGAAATGGCCGATGCAGTCCGCGCGCGACGGCCGCACTGTGATACACAATATGATCCATGGTCACGGGCACGGTGGTGTCGTGCCCCTGCACGACCATGCCCAGCGAGTCACCCACCAGCACCACGTCTGCGCCGGCCAGATCCACGGCCAGCGCGAAGCTCGCGTCATAGGCTGTGATCGCAGCGAGTTTCTCGCCGCTGGCTTTCATCTTTTGCAGAGTCGACAAGGTCACCGGCGGCCGCTCGCGGGCGGCCTGCTGCAAATGTGTATACATAGTGTGTTCCCCGTTCTGCGGCCAGATGGCTCAAAGTGGCAGATCGCCCGCCGGATTGTAAAAGCGTCGGCCGCTGCGCAACGCCTGAATCTGCGCCAGAAACTGCTCGAACTGGGCATCGTCGTCAACCAGACTGGCGTTATTGGTATTGACAATCAAAAGCGGCGCGACGGAAAAGTGATGGAAAAACCGCGTATAGGCATCGCACAGCCTGCGCAGATAGTCCTCGGTAATGCGTTGCTCGTAGTCGATGCCGCGCCTGGCAATGCGCGCCATGAGCGTTGCGACGTCGGCCTGCAGGTAGATCACCAGATCCGGCTGCGGCGCGTCGATGGCGAGTTTTTCATACACCATCTCGTAAAGGGCAAGCTCGTCGTCATCCAGATTGAGCTGGGCAAACAACCGATCCTTTTCGAGCATGAAGTCCGATACGCGCAAGGGTTCGAACAGGTCCGACTGACGCATCTGTTGACACTGGCGTGCGCGCTGAAACAGGAAATGCAGCTGCGTTGGTAGCGCAGCACCCTTGGGATCGATGTAAAAGCGTTCGAGAAAGGGATTGTCCATCGGCTGCTCGAGAAGGAGTTCGGCACCTCCGTACTCGGCCATCGCGCGGGCAAGCGTGGTCTTGCCGACCCCGATGGGACCTTCAATGACCACATAGCGATAGTGGTCGGGCCACTTTTTTGGCATCAACGCGCGCTTTACTGGCGGGTGCGGCGTGCACCCGGGACGCTCATGATAACCCGTTCGGCCCGCCGTCTGGGAACAGTTTGCCAACCGCTGTCAGCACGCCTGTGTCCAGCCCTTGAAGCAGTGAGCGTATCGGACCAAGACCCGCCACGACCGCGGCCGGCGCAATTTCGGCCAGCGGCGCCACGACAAACGCGCGCCGTGCGAGATGCGCATGCGGCAACTGCAATCGCGGTGAGTCGTGGACCGAATCACCAAGAAACAGAAGGTCGATATCGATCGGACGCGCGGACCAGCGTTCGGCGGCGTGGTCGCGGCCCTGCGCACGTTCGAGTTGCTGACACTGATCGAGCAATGCCAGAGGCGCGAGCCGCGTCATGCCCGCAACCACGGCATTGAGATAGTCAGGTTGATCGCTGCCGTCCACCGGCGGACTGCTGACCACTGAGGATGCCGTGTAGAGGATCAGATTCTCGAGCTCGGCAAGGGCGCACGCGGCTCGCTGCAGTTGCTTCAGGGGCTCATCGAGATTGCTGCCAAGACCGAAGTAGATCGGCTGCCAGCGAGGGGCGCTCATGAGGTGTTGGATGGCCCGTCGGTGGCCGGCGCACCACGCGGCTTGCGGCGCCTGCGTCGACGCCGCTTGCGCGGCGTGCGCACCCCTTCGGAGGGCGCAACTTCTTCGGGATTTTCCTGGTAGGCCGTCCACCAGTCGGCGATCTCCTGATCGACCTCGCCGCCGGCCGCGCGCAGCACGAGCAAATCGTAGGCAGCGCGGAAACGCGGATGCCGCACGAGGCGCGACGCGTTGGAGCTACTGCGGTTCTTGAACCGGTCCTGCATCATGACCATGTCGCGAATCGGGTACATGATGCGCTTGGGAATGGTGACGTGCGCCTGCTGGGCACGCACTACCTCGTCAAACGCATCCAGCAGGGCGCCGCGTTTCTTTTCACCATCGTCAACACGCACTTGCGCGGCCTCGCGCACGGGACCCCAGAGGAACACCGCGAGCAAAAACATGACGGTGACCGGTCTGCTTTCGCGCACGCGCAGATCGGTGTTGGCCATGGCCGCCTGCAGCATCGCGCGCTGCGTGTCGCCATCCGGGCCTTCGAGCCCGTCCACGCAGGCAGGAAACAGATGCCGGAACAGGTCATAGCGCTGCAGCAGTTCGTAGGTGCGCTCGGCGTGACCGGCCAAAAACAGCTTGATCGTCTCGTCGAACAATCGTGCGGGCGGCACATCGCGAAGCAGCTTGCCAAGCTCAGCGATGGGCGCTTCGGACTCAGCGTCCACAGTAAAATCGAGCTTGGCCGCGAAACGCACGGCGCGCAACATGCGTACGGGATCCTCGCGATAGCGTGTGGCCGGGTCCCCGATCATGCGCATGACACGATCGCGCACATCCTGGACGCCGCCGGTGTAGTCCCAAATCGAGAAGTCCGCGATGTTGTAGTACAGGGAATTGGCCGTGAAATCGCGGCGCCAGACGTCTTCGCCGATGCTGCCGTAAACGTTGTCGCGCAGAATACGCCCGCTGTCGTCGGTTCTGGTGTCGTCATCCCGGGCCTGCTCGGAATCGTGAGCGGCGCGGAACGTCGCCACCTCGATGATTTCGCGCCCGAAGTGAATATGAGCCAGGCGGAACCGTCGACCAATCAGACGGCAGTTTCGAAACAGTGCCCGCACGTCCTCCGGCGAGGCGTCGGTCGCAACGTCAAAGTCCTTGGGATGCAGGCCCAGGAGCAGATCGCGCACGCCGCCACCGACCAGAAACGCCTGATACCCGCTGTTGTGCAGTCGGTAGAGCACCTTTAGGGCAGGCTCGGCGATATCTGCGCGGGAAACGTTGTGTTCGGGGCGTGGAATGATGACGGGCTGCGAACTCGAGCCGTCGTATGGCGTGTCCAAAGAAGTGCTGCTCTGGCAAGGGAGGTTAAAAGACAAGCCCCTAGCATACCATCGTCAGACTCGGCGGGCGCCCTGTATGAAGGACGCCCGCCCAGTGCTATCGCATCAGCCGCCGCAGCTGGCCGCCGCGCTTGGACCCGGCGCGCCGAAAAACGCCGCGCGCATCAAACCCAGATCGATAAAATTAACCACGCCGTCAGCGTTCAGATCGGCGACCGCGTCCGAGCCGAAAAACGCACTGCGCAAAACACCCAGATCGACGAAATTGACGGTGCAGTCATCGTTCAGGTCGGCATCGCAGGCATTGCCAAAGCCGTCACCGTTGGCATCGGTCTGGTCGCTGTTGGCCACCAGCGTGCAGTTGTCCACGTCGTCACCCACCGAATCGTCGTCCGAATCCACGCAGCTGTCGGTCAGTCGTGTGAAAACAAAATTGCCAAACGGCACGAGCTCACCGTTGACGGTCACCAGCGGGCCGCTGAGCAGCGAAATCGGCTCGGGCGGCTGCGTGTCCTGATTGGGCGATGTAAACGTGCCGCCGCTGTCGGTACCCGAGTCGTAGGCGAACAGCGGTACGCTGAGCGATTCAACCCAGTTGCCCTCGGCAAACAGACTCTGGCCGTGAACGCCGACAAACCAGTCCGGGCTCGGCGCGATCATGGTGATCAGCGTGACCAGCGGGTAGTCGGTATCGACCGTAAAACTCGTGGACACGTTGCCAGGCGACGTCCCCACCGCACCGCCGTTAATGCGGGAGCGCGCCGTGTCGTTGTTAACGGCCGCGTTGACCTCAGAGTTCATCACGGACGTGGAACCGGTCTCAGCGACGTTGCTCACGCCCGTGGAGGCCAGCTCTCCGGGCGCCCAGAAGCTGACGTTCGCGTTGTGAACGCCGCCCACGAGCGGTGAGAAATGCGCACTTGATGGAAACTGCAGTGGCAACGTCTGCGCGCTCCAGGTGGCTTCAAAGCGCACCGAGTAGTCGACCTGCGAGCTGAAGGTGCAGGTTTGTGCCGCCGCCGGCAGAGTCGCGGCCACGCCGAGCGCAGCTGCCAGCCAGGTCATCTGTCTAATTTGCATGATCAATGCCTCCCCTGTGAAACGAGCATTCGAGTATCTCACCGAGATATAACGAGACCATCACGTTTTCGTGACCTGACCGGAGCAGTGTGGGACTATGCGGCGAACGCCGAACCAAAGCATGACACGGAGAACCAGACTTGGAACCAACCAATCCCTATCAGGCCCCCACCGCGTCGGTCGCCACGGCAAGCGATCAGACCGATCTGAGCCTGCGCCCGTCGCGGCGTGTGAGTGCCAGCCGTGGTGGAAGCTGGCTGAGTTTCGGCTTCGCGTCCGTTGGCCAGAGCCTGAGCGGCTGGACGCTTGTGTTTATCGTTCTCGGCATTTGCTATCTGGGCCTGCTTTTGCTCGGCGAATTGCTCACCAAAGTACACTTCGTGCTGGGCCTTCTTCCGCCGCTGCTGTTCTATCCGTTTGCCACCATTCTCTGGGGCGGCGTCATGGTCGCTTGCCACGACGGACCCCTAACGTTCCAGAAGGTGATGCAAGGGGTAAAGCAACGCCAAAGCGCACTGATTATGCTCGGCGTGCTGAGCATACTCCTGTCGGTCGTGGTCTTTTTGCCGTTCGTCTTGCTCGGGGGCCTTGGCACCGTGTTTCTGGGCGCGCCCTTGCCAGCAGACATCAACTCACCGCTTTGGATTGTGACCATCTTCCTGATCGTCCTGCTGATCATGGGTCTTTACATGGCCGCCATCTGGTTTGCTCCGGCGCTGGTGGCGCTCGGTAACGTTTCGCCGTTGGTTGCGATCAAGCGCTCGTTCGCAGCCTGCTTCAAGAACTTCCTGCCCTTCACGGTGTTTTCATTGATTTGCATCGTTCTTGGCATCGCATCGATCCTGCTTTTGGGGTTGGTCATTGCCATCGTAGGCGGCGTGTTGGGGCTGGTAACGAGCCTCGACCAGATCGGCGCCGCGGCCGGTATCTCGGGCATTGTGTTTGCCGGGTTGCTCTATGTGGCCGTGATTTTTCTGGTGGTAAGTGTGACCGGCGCGGCGCAATACGCCAGTTTCAAGGACGTTTTCGCCTACGACGAACACGACTGAGGCGCTCGATTTTGCGCTGCGAGGTGAGCGCAGCTAATATCTACGAAGACGTTCTTACCTCAAAGGCAGATACGATGCTTCGATCGATGTGGCTGGCGCTGGCCGGTTTCCTGGCCATCGCGGCCCATGCGCAGGTTGTCCACTACGCCGATCTCGATCGGGTCGCGCAGCGCCCTGACGTACAGGCATTTGAAACAAGGCTCGCTGCTGCGGCCGCCAGTCGAGACTACGCCACATTTCTTGAGCTTGCCCGCTCGACCCAGGGCGACGCCATGCCAGACATGGTCCGGCAACACCTGCGCGTTGCGCTCGCGAACCATATGGCGGGACTGTCCCTGACACCTGCGCTTATGCAGTGGCTGCGGACCATGGCATCCGAGCCGGTAACCATCCGTGTGGCCCATGAACACGACGGACATAGCACTGCGGTGCCGGCGTGGGACCCGGGCGCCGCCGCCCGGCATGCGCTGGCAAAGCAGGCCGAGCGCGAATCGGCTGCCGCCCTCCAGGCATCGATTGCCAGTGGCCGCGGAATTCGTCGCGCGCTTGGCAACGCCGCAGAGGGCAAGGCCCAGGCGCCCCTGAATGCCAGTGTTTATGCCGACGCGGTGCGCGGACTTGATCGTGCTGTGCTGGCACGGGAAATCGATGGGCTCACCGCCCAGCTCTCTCAGCAGCCAGAGCTTGGCGCAGCCATGATTGAAGCCGCACGACTGCTCGAGCGTCCCGAACTTCTGATCCACGTAGCAAAGTACGGGCGCGCTCGCGATGTGCGCCTCGCCCTGACCGCAGCAAAGACCTTTGACGATACGTTTGACGCGTTGCCGATGATTCGCGCCGCCACCGCTCGACCCGACACCGCGGCCAGCGGACTCAATGCACTGGCGCGCGCCGCGATCGTTGATCCCGGTCTCACCACCGAGTTGCTTGAGTATTTGCGCCGTCCCGACACCGCGCGCGCTGCCGCCGCAGCGATCGCCGCCCATGCCGACCCGGCTCTGGTGGCCTACTTTGCACGCGAACTTGATACCACGCGCGACGCCGACTATGGCGCGGCGCTTGCACTCACGTTGAGCCTGATGCCCCAACCTCAGGCGCGCGCCGCTCTGCTCGAATGGTCTGCGCAGGACGGCACGTTGATGGGCCTGCGCATCAAGATTCGCCAGGCCTACAGGGAGGTCCGGCCATGAACGCCCGCGCTCGAAAAAACCGAGTCGCGCGGCTGGCTGGCCTGCTCGCACTGCTGTTCACGACCGCCCCAGGTTATGGCGTCTGTGTGTTCGACCCCAACGGCACCATCGGCAACCCGGATGATCCAAGTTGCCGCGATCCTCAGTTCGAGCTGTCGGATTCAACGGCCGGGCCCGGCTTTCTGACGCTGGGCTATCCGGTGCCAATGCCGGTCGATTCGATGATTGCCACCGACGGCTTTCGAAGCTACGCCTCGTTGCACGCACAGCATCAGGCGCTGTTTCTTGGCAGCAATAACATTCAGGGCAGCATCGTGGGCCAGACTCTGGCCGGTCGTGACATCTGGGCCTACAAACTTGGCGATCCCGACGCGCTTACCGTGGAAGGACAACCCGAAGCGGCGGTCATGATTAACGGCGGGATTCACGCACGCGAATGGCAAAGCCCGGAAGTCGTCACGGAAATTCTCGAACAGCTTGATGAGATCAGCGCGGACGGAGGCTTTGGCCAGTACCTGGCCGAAAACCTCAACGTGGTGATCGTGCCGGTGCTCAATATTGACGGCTTTTTGCAGTCGCAGCGTTTTCCCTCAACGGTCACCGCCACCCTGCGCCAGCCGCGCGACGGTCGCATGCGACGCAAAAACATGCGGCGCCCGTCTGGCGGTGCCCTGGTGGACGAGAACATCAGCACCTCGGACGATCAGTTTGACGGCGTAGACCTCAATCGCAACAGCGAACACGGCTTCGGGATGAACAACGGTTCCTCCAGCAACCCGGTCAGCCTGGCCTATCGCGGACCGTCGTTTGGCTCCGAGCCGGAGATTCAGGCGCTCATACAGGCCGCGACGCTGGCCCCCGGCGACCGGCTGCGCTTTTATGTCGATGCACACTCCTTCACGCAGCAATTTTTTGTTCCGGTGATTGGCAGCACACGCCGAATCGGCATCACCCAGGAGCTGGCCCAGCGCGTGAGCGCTGTTTCGGACGGTCGCTACGCTGTGAGTAACGACACCTCGGTCAATACCATCGGCACCACCGCAGACTATTTCGCCGTGGAGTATGAAATTCCAACCTGGACCCTCGAAATCGAACCGCGCCGGGGTGGCCAGGATTACGGTGGCACCGGCCAGTCCCACTCCGGTTTCGTATTGCCCGACAGTGAGATCGAACGAGTGCGCGATGAAGTCACGCTCATGACACTGCTCGGCTACTACCGCCAGTCAGGCCCGCCGTCGGTCAAGGCCGTGGAGATCTCGCGCGTGAGCGACGGCGCGGTTGTGCTGCGTGCTGATTGGCAACCTGTGTCCGGCTCGACCATGCGCGAATTGTCGGTCTCTGTGGACGAGTCACTGGAAGCGGGCGCCGACTATAATTTGTGGGTCGCCTTCAACAAACCCATGCGCTACAGCGAAGACGGTGCTGTGGCCATTCAATACCCGGGCCAGGACGCGCCGGGCATCGGCGCGGTGTCTCTGGATGCAGGATCTGAAGAGGCCGACGCGCAGTATGTCGTCGAAGGCGACCTCAGCAACTGGCTCAGCGCACCCGGCGGCGCGCCGGAGGGCTATGACACCTACCGCTTTGATGCCTTCGCAGTTCAATTTACCGCGCCGACGTTGGCCGCTCCGGCAACGCTCGCGCTGGCGCTGGCCGTGCGCGACCTGTCGCAGCTGGAGCTGGACGCCAATCCGGCAACGATGGTCGGCTGGCAAAGCGGCGTCTGGACCGGCTACGAGGACGCCCTGGGTAACGAGGGCGACGACGGCGGTAGCGACTGCTCCGTGACCGTTCGCGTTACGCCGGACGGCATGACAGCAGCGGCGCCCGGCCAGTCCGTGGCATGCAAAGCTGCGTTCGAGGCGCCACCGGCGCCTGCGCCGCCAGTCGAGCCGACGCCGCCCCCCGTAGACAGAGGCGGTGGCGGTGCCCTAGGCTTGCTTGGCCTGTTGGCTTTGCTTGGAGCGCGTCGACGCCGACTATGAATTCCAATCCCGAATCCACACCCAGCGACTACACGCTGGGTGCCGCGGCGTTGTGGCGTCGCCTCGCATCGATTGTTTATGACACTTTGTTGCTCGCTGCGGTCTTGATGACCGCAACCGCGATACTGCTCCCGCTGACCGGCGGCGAGCCGATCGAAGGACTGGCCGTATGGCCTTATCGACTCTATTTGTTGCTCATCGGCTGCGGTTTTTTTGCCGTGTTCTGGCATTTTGGCGGCCAGACCCTGGGCATGCGCGCCTGGCGACTGCAGGTGCGCGGCTCAGAGGGTCCGGTCAGCTGGCGCGAGGCCTGGGTGCGCAGTCTTACGGCGATCCTCTCGTGGCTGCCGCTGGGACTAGGTTACTTCTGGTCGATCTTCGATATCGAGCAGCGCGCCTGGCACGATCGGTTGAGCGGAACGCGCCTGCTGGTGATTCCCAAGCGGCGCATGTAGCGCGCTACTGCGCACGCGCCATGAGCATCACAATCAGCGCCGACAAGATCATCGTGGGCAAAAAGGCCGTCACGATCGGATTGATGCCATAGACCGCGCCGCTGCTTCCGAGCGTTTGACTAAGCAGGTAGTAGCCCACACCAATGAGCACGCCAATCACCAGGCGCGTGCCGGCACCGGAAGAGCGCATCGAACCAAACACAAACGGCAGCGCCAGCAGGCTCATCAAAAACACCGTAATGACACTCGCCACCCGCGACCAGCGGGCGATCTCGTAGCGTTCTGAATTCAGACCGTTGCTCTTCAAGTAGTCGACGTAGCGCGCCAGTCGCCGGCCCGACAGTTGATCGGGATCCACCACCGACAGCTGCAAAACCTCGCGACTCAAAAACGACTGCTTGGTCGCCAGCGTCTCATTGCGCGTGGCCACGCCTGAGGGCGAGAACACCGATTCACCAAAATCGCGCAACAGCCAGTTGCGACTCTCACTGACCTCGGCCGAGGCGGCTCGTCCCACGCTGACAATGCGTCCCTGATCGTCAAAGCGATAGAACCGCACGCCGCCCTCAGCGCTGGTGCTGAGCGCCGGACCGACATTCACAATCACATTGCCGTCCTTGATCCAGCCGCCCTGCCCGCCCGACAAACCGACGTCACGATTAAGCTGCTGTGCCCGGAAGCGTTTGGCGAACTGCTCGGCCGGCGGTGCAATCAATTCGCCTAGCGCCGCTGTGATCAGCGTGAGCACCAGGCCACCAATCGCGATGGCGCGCGCGAGCCGCCACATCGACACGCCCGACGCACGCAGCACGGTAAGCTCGCTGTTGCTGGCCAGCGTCCCGAGTCCCAGCAGTGCGCCCAGAAGCGTGGCCATCGGCAGCATTTCGTAAGCCTGCTGCGGCAAGATCAACGCCACATAAATCAGCGCATCCACAATCGTGTACGTGCCCTCACCGACGTTGTCGACCTGACCGGCGAAATTCACGAAGGCGCCAAGCCCCAGCAACACAAGCATGACCAGCGCAGTGGAACTCAAGATGGCGCTGACCAGATACCGATCCAGTGTCTTCATGCCATCCGTACCCGGCGCCGGCCGTAGAGCCTTTGCAACAGATAAACGCCCAGCGCGCCCACGCCCAGATGCACCCACCACAGCCCGACAGCGCTTGGCAGTACGCCGTCTTCGATCCATGCGCGGCCGGCGCCCATGAGATTGGCATAAACGATATAGACCAAAATGGCGACGGCGAGTTTGCCGTA
>CAZXCL010000073.1:0-22394 GCA_964639265.1 uncultured Gammaproteobacteria bacterium
TGCCACGATTGAACAATTATCCTGCGTATCGGCAATGCCGTCGCCGTCGGTGTCCGCAGGGGCCGTGCCAAACACGCCGGAGTCCGGCACGAGTATTGCGCCCGAATCATCCGCCACTGACACCTCAATGGTCGCGCTGAGCGTGGCCGCGCCATCAACCATGTCCGCGCGCGCGAGCGCAGAAACCAAAACGTCCGAAAATTCGCCGTTAAGCAAGCCGCGCTGAGCGACAAACACTTCGGTCACCGTAAGAGGGACCAATGCATCGTCCGGACACAACACCGGATTGCACAGGAACAAATCGATTTCATTGGGCGGCACCGACACGTTGGCAAGCAACCGATTCGATGATTGCTCGAAGGTCTGATCGTCCTGTACCGCAAAGGTCACCGTGGCACGTATAGATACAGCGTTGACGTCGGCAGGCGCCACGATGGTGAGCCGGTCGCGAAAATCGCTGCTCGAGGTGGCGCGATGTGAACCGGTAGGACCAGTGCCCTGGGCGGTGGCCGACACGATGCCCGTGGCAAGATCCGCGCTTGCCGAGGACGAAGCCTGAGCCGTACCCGTCGCACCGCAATCACCCGAGGTGATTGCGCTGGCACTGGCAGAGGTTTCCTGCAGGCCGCCGTCGGTCTGGCCGTCGCCAGGTGAACACGCCGTGGCTGAAGCAACCGCCTGGGCCAGAAAATCCTGGCCGTATGCAATTGGCAAAAGCGCCGACAAGGCAAAACACGCCACCGCAGCGGACAGATTACGTGAGATTTTCATGGGCAAGCGCTCTTTATTCTATGAGGAGATGGAGAGTCGAATTTCGATCGTTCTGTACATTTAGGCGACGCCGATGTCGCAATCCCCTCACTGCGAACGCGAGCCTGCCACCGCAGACAAATCATGCAGGCTGCCAGGGGTTACTGCCCACACCTGATCCCCTGCCTGCGGCTGCACATCGTGACCACCGGTAAAACGTCCAAACGACGGCAAGACGCCGCAGCGCTCTCCCAGCCAGTAGACCGGCGCGCGCAGCGAAAAACCGTTGGCCTTGAGTCGTTGCGTGGGATGCAAATGGCCGCACAACACGACGCCGTCTGAATGAATCTGCGGTTCGTGACACAACACAAACGGCCCCATGTCGAGTGGCTCAGTGTGCCAGCGAAGGCGCTGGTCGAGCATCGTCTGCGGGCGCTTGCCGTCATGATTGCCGGCGACGATGTGGCACACCATTTCCGGATGCGCGTCGAGCCACTCACCAATGCGCTGCGGCCAGCGATCGCCGGCGCGCGGTCTGGCGTGCACGAAATCGCCCAGCACCATCACCTGCTTGCAGCGATAGCGCGCAACCAGTGCGGAAAGTCTGTCGAGATCGCCTTGCGTGGCACCGTCTGGCACCGCGATGCCGTGGCGACCGAATACCGACTCCTTGCCAAGATGCACGTCGGCGACCAGCACCATGCTCATGGCCGGCCAAACGATGGCACGCTCGGACGTGAGCAACAGCTCCTCCCCGGCGTAGACGACGGACTGATCTACAAAGCCATGATCTGTGTTTGCCTGTTTCACGCTCGCGCCGCCTTTTTCTCCAACTGCGCAATGGTGCGCGCCATACGTTCAGCCATGGTCTCGGACGAGACGGTCTGCGTTTGCTGACGCGACGCCCACAGCGGAAACGCAAACGGCGTCAGGGCCGGCGCCTCCACCACGACAATCTCGCGCTGCTCAAGTTGCTGCAGCAGCCGCAGCATACCGTTGTAGTCCAGCGATCCCTCGAGCACTTCATGGCGAGCCTGACGCAGCAGCAGATTCTCCGCATCGTAGTCTTTGAGCACGTCGTAAATCAGCCCGCTGGAGGCCTGAATCTGGCGCGTCGCTTTTTGCTTGCTGGGATAGCCTTGAAACACCAGCCCGCCGATACGCGCGATCTCCCGAAACTGGCGGCGCGCCAGTTCGGTCATGTTCAACGAGGCCTGCAAATCGTCGAGCAGATGCTCAACGCTCAACAGCTTGGCAAGATCCGCAGCATTGATCTCGAACGGCGTTTCACTGAGCAGCTCAAAGCCGTAGTCGTTCACGCAAATGCGCAGCGTCATGGCGCGCTGCTGAGTGAGCCTGTGCGCAACGACCGTGGCCAGACCCTCGTGCGCCAGACGCCCGGCAAACGGATAGAAGAACAGACTGTGAGTACGGAGTACCTTGATTTTCTCGACCAGCAAGCTGGTGGTATCGGGCACGCGCGACCACAGGCGCTGAATGTCAAACAGCCTGTCCAACGCACGCGACTCCGGCTCAAGCTGCGGCGACTCACACAGCGCCAGCACGCTGTCGGCGAGCTCTGTCGACAACGGTATGCGCCCACCCTGCCAGCGCGGCACAGCGCGCTTGCCCGGCTTGGCAAGCTGCACGTAGGCCGTCATGTCGCGCACATTGATCAGCCGCAGCAACCGCCCGGCAAACACAAATCGATCCTGCCGCCGCAGCTTGGAAACAAAGCTCTCTTCGATATAGCCCAGCGTGCCGCCCGAACCAAACGCCACGCGCATCAGTGCATCGCTGGTAATCGTACCCACGCTCATGCGATGGCGCGCACCGATGCCGCGATCAGTGACCACGTAGCGGCCGTCTTCGAGCGCGACGCGTCGGTACTGCGGATAGCCCTGCAGCGCGCGGCCACCGCGCGTAATGAAATCCAGCGCCCACTGCCAGTCATCATCATCAAGCTCAGCAAACGCATAGGTCGAGCGCACCTCGGCCAACGCCTCCTGTGCAACAAAGCCGCCACCAAGCGCCAGTGTCACCAGATGCTGCACCAGAACATCCAGACTCAGGCGCGGCGAGTGACGCGCCTCGATGCGTCCCGCGTCCTGCGACTGACGCGCGGCGCCGATTTCAAGCAATTCGAACGCGTGGGTGGGCACGCAGATCACGCGCGAGCGTTTTCCGGGCTGATGATGACTGCGCCCGGCACGTTGTATAAGACGCCCGACGCCCTTCGGGCTGCCAATTTGAAGCACCTGATCCACGCCGGGAAAATCGACGCCCAGATCCAGCGACGACGTACAGACCACACAGCGCAATGCCTGCGCGCGCAGCAGATCTTCGACCTTGCGCCGATGGTCGCGGTCCACGGCTCCGTGGTGCAGAGCGATCTGACCCAGCCAGTCGGTGCGCGCGCGACTGATGGCCTCGAACCATTGCTCGCACTGCGAACGCGTATTGGTAAACACAAGATTGGTGTCGGCGCCGGCCAGCACGTCGATGACCTCGGGCAGCAACTTGAGACCAAGGTGCCCGGCCCAGGGAAACGACTCCATGTTCTCTGGGATGATCGACCGTATGTCCGCGGGTTTACGTGCCGGCCCGTTGACAAAGACGCCTGCTTCGTTTGATCCGATCAGCGCCTGCATCGCCTCATCGAGATTGCCGAGCGTCGCCGACAGTCCCCACACGCGAAGAGACGGACGCAGCGCGCGCAACCGGCTGAGCGACAGCTGCAAAAGCACGCCGCGCTTGTTACCCAGAAGCTCGTGCCACTCGTCCACGATGACTGCATCAAGCTGACCGAAATACGCATCGGCGTCGGTGTAGCTTTGCAGCAGCGACAGGCTTTCCGGTGTGGTAACCAAAGCGTCGGGCGGCGAGCGACGCTGCCGGGCGCGTACGCTTGACGATGTATCCCCGGTTCGAAGCTCAACGCGCCAGTCCAGACCCACGCCATCGACGGCCGTTTGCAACGAGCCGCAAGTGTCCGTGGCCAACGCGCGCAGCGGAGTAATCCACAGCACCTTGAGTCGTTGTTTGCTGCGCTTGCCCGTGGGCGGCGCGGCCAGCGCCTCGCGCACAGGACCCAACCACGCCGCGAGTGTTTTCCCGCTACCCGTAGGCGAATGAATCAAACCGGAACGCCCCTGGCCATAGGCGCGCCACGCGGCACGCTGAAACGCAAATCGCGTCCAGCCCTGCGACTTATACCAGCGACGAATCGCGGCGTCCGGCGTCTCAGTCTGCGCCATTCGCTGCTTCATCCTGATCGTTCAACAGGGCCTTTACCTGCTCAAGCGTGTCGGCGTCGCCAGGACCAATATCCTCACGCCAGCGCACGATGCGCGGGAAGCGCACGGCAATGCCCGACTTGTGACGCGTGGAACGGTTGATGCCTTCGAAGGCCAGCTCGAACACCTGCACCGGCTCCACCGAACGCACTGGCCCAAAGCGCTCTTTCGTGTGCCGCCGAATCCAGCGATCCAGACGCGTGATCTCTTCGTTCGACAGTCCGGAATAGGCTTTGGCGATCGGCACGAGCTGGTCGTCTTTCCACACGGCAAACGTGTAGTCGGTGTAAAGATTCGCCCGTCGTCCGTGCCCGGCTTGTGCATAGAGCATGACCGCATCCACGGTATACGGCTCCACTTTCCACTTCCACCAGTCGCCGCGTTTGCGACCGCTGCCGTAGGGCGCGGTGAGTCGTTTGATCATCAAGCCCTCGACGCCGCGCTCGCGTGCTTGCTGCTGCTGACGCCTTGCGTCGTCCCAATCGGCAGCCTCAACGCGAGGTGACGCGCGCAACGTTTCGTTCGCATCTGCAAGTACGCTCTTCAGTGCGTGGACTCGCTGTGCCAGCGGCTGGTCACGGATGTCTTGCCCGTCGAGTTCGAGCAGGTCGTAGGCAATAAACGACACCGGCACCTCGGCGAGCAGTTTCTTGCCCACCTTCTTGCGACCGATGCGTCGCTGCAGCTCGGCGAACGAACACACCCTGCCCTCGCGCCAGACCACCAGCTCGCCGTCGAGCACACAATCCACTGCGAGCTGTGCAAGCGCCGCCGCCACCTCCGGGTAGCGCGCGGTCACCAGCTCCTCGCCCCGCGACCAGATGAACTGCTGACCCTGGCGATGGATCAGCTGCCCGCGAATACCGTCCCACTTCCATTCGAGCTGCCATTGCTCCACCGCGCCCAAGGTCGCGTCGAACTTGTCCTCATCCAGCGGCGAGGCCAGATAGAACGGATACGGTCGTGACAGCGCCGCCTCTCCCTCATCGGCCGACAGCAGCGACGCGTAGAACTCGGCTGTCGGCGTCCACTCGCCCATCAGGCGATGCAGGATGGTTGGGCGCGGCAGATCGGCCACCTGCGCCAGCGCGCGCGCGACCAGAACCTGCGATACACCCACCCGCAGCGCACCGGTCAGAAGTTTGGTCACGACATAGCAGCCTTCGTAATCGAGCGAACGCCACCAGCCAGTAACTATGATCTTTTGCGCGTCAGGCTCAATCCCGCGCAGACGTTCAAACTTCTGGCTCGCCCACGCCGCCAGCGACAGATCGCCGGCCAGCGCGTCGCCGTCATCGCCCATCAAAAGCGCCACGGTTTCAGCGAAATCGCCGACGCTGTTGTAGGTCTCCTCGACCAGCCATGCCGGCAGATCGGACACTTCACTGAGCCATTCGCGCATGGCCGCAACGCTAACCAATCGCTTGAGGCGCCGACCGGACAAAAAGTAAACGGCCCACGCACCGTCCCCCGCGTTCGCATCGTTGAAGTAGTTGACCAGCGCCTGCACCTTCGCGTTGGTCGAGGTGGTCTGATCGAGCGCCTGATACAGCTGACTGAAGCGCTTCACGGCAGTTCCTGCGCATCGACACCCTGCTCGCGCAGATAGCGCACCATAGTGTCGGCGTAGCCATGGGTCAGCAGCACGCGGCTGGCCTGCGATTCGCGAATGGTCGTTAGCAGCGCCGGCCAGTCGGCGTGGTCGGAGAGTACGAAGCCGCGATCGTAGCCGTTGCGCCGGCGGTTGCCGCGTACGCGCATCCAGCCAGAACAAAAACCGCTGCGGTAGGGATTGAAACGCCGCGCCCAGGTTGAGCCCGAGGCGCCGGGCGGCGCAATGATCAGTTCGCCTTCAAAGTGCTTTTCCGAGCGCAGATCGATGGCGCGCGTTGGCGCCATGTCGATGCCCGCGTCCGCGTAGTGCGTAACCAGCGAGGCGACCGCACCGTGCAGACAAATCGGTTGATCTGTCTTACCGTGCAGTCCGGCGAGCACGCGCTGGGCCTTGCCAAACGCATAGCAAAACAGCAGCGAATTGAGACCATCGCGACGGTTGGCCTGCCACCACTGCAGGATGTCATCGACCACCGTGTCAACGTCGGGCCAGCGATAAATGGGCAAGGCAAAGGTGGCCTCACAGATCAGCGTGTCGCAGGTGACCGGTTCGAAGGGCGCGCAGCTCGGGTCGGGTGCGCGTTTGAAATCGCCCGTGACGAGCCAGACTTCGCCATTGTGCTCCACGCGAATCTGCGCCGAGCCGAGCACGTGCCCGGCGCTGTGGAAGGACACGCGCGTGTCGCCAAAGCGCAGCGGCTCGCCATACTCGACCGGGCGAATGTCCGCGTCCTGACCCAGGCGTTGTTTCAATATGGGCAGGCTGCTGGCGTGCGCGTAGTAAACATCGCTCCCCGTGCGCGCGTGATCCGCGTGGGCGTGGGTCAACAAAGCGACAGGGACCCCGCTGCGCGGGTCGATGTGAAAGCCGCCAGCCGAACAGGCAAGGCCCGCCTTGTCACGCTGCAGAAGATCGGTTGACGCCATCGGGCGAGCCACTAGTCGGCGGTGTCGACCGGCGCTTCGAGCAGCGCGTCCAGTCGGTAGTGAAGCCGGACAAAGTTCACCGACCCAGCGGTAGCAGGCTCTTCGCGCACCACAACGCAACCGAGTTTCTCGACAGCTCGTCGTGAGCGAATATTGTCTTTTGCCACGTGAAACCAGACACGACGCACGTGAGCAAAGGCGTGATTGAGCAGCAGCGCCTTCATCTGCTCGTTCACACCGCTGCCCCAGAGCCTGCGCACAACAAATGTGTAGCCAATCGCGACCTCACGGGCTTGCTCGTCCCAGTCGTAAAAGCGCGTCGAGCCGACAATCTTTCCGTCGATGTTCTCAACCAGCGCAAAAGCGCCGCCGCTGTCAATTGCCCCTGCAAAGAATCGATCCTCGAATACAGAGCGTTCATGGCGTTTGCTGTCCGGGTGTTGCGCCCAAATCGCCGGATCCGACGCAGCGGCGTACAGCGCCTCGAAATCATCGCGTTCGAGCGGTCGCAGCGTAATCGTCTCCCCAGCAAGCGTCGGCTGCAAATCAAACGGTTCGGTGGACATGGGCACATCAATTTCCTCGAGCGAAGACCTCTTCCTCACAGCCTTCGCAATATTCCATCAGTTGGATCAGTGCACGGCACCAGGGTGTATAGTTGGACTCCGACGCACAAGTAGACAGAAGCGAACATCGTACATGAGCTTCGCCATCGACAACGCTGAGCAAATCACCGATCAAATTGAATCTTTGATTGCAGAAATTTGCCCTTCAGCAGAGGGCCGGCCCATGTACGGCGGCAAGGTATTTGAAACCACGCCGGGCGATGCATCGACCATGGTCTGCGGCCATTTCATTTACAAGGCGCACGTTGGCCTTGAGTTTGGTGCGGGCTATCGGCTTGAAGATGCCGACGGACTGCTCGAGGGCTCGGGCAAATATCGTCGGCATTTGAAGTTACGTAGCGTCGGCGACATCGCCGACAAGGACGTGCCGGGCTTTCTTCGACAGGCCTTCGCGCTCAAGTAGTCACGGATCGAGCGAGCCGGCCGGTCCCGGAGGTCCGAAAAAGTATGTGCGCATCAGGCCAAGATCGATAAACCCGACGTTGCCATCGCCGTTGAAATCCGCATCAGGATTCCAGTTATCCGCGTTCGGGTTGCCAAAGAAAGCCAGACGAAAAATGCCAAGATCGGCAAAGTTCACAATGTTGTCGTTATTCAGATCGGCATCGCAAGCATTGCCAAAGCCGTCTGCGTCGGAATCTATCTGATCTGCGTTAGAGGCCAGCGTGCAGTTGTCGTCCGCATCAGGCACACCATCTCCATCGGTGTCCGGTCCACTCTCACCCAGATCCAGCTCGACAAACACACCGTCCTGCCCTCCGGCGTTGGTTGCCTGTACAGCGTCACCGGTCACCGGGAAACCCACGCTTCGCGTGCTACCGGTAACGACATATCGACCCGCATCCTCAATCGCCAATCCGAACGTTGCAGCCTCCTCGCCAGGCCCTCCGAGGTAGGTGGCAAACGTGGCATCGGACAGATCGGGTGTCAGGCGAATGACGTAGAGATCGGCCGCATCGGGTTCGATCAGTGACTGGGCTATGCCGCCTGCCGCGCCGGCAAACACGTCGTTGGAGGCTGCAATGAACAGCGCGTCGGCCGGGCTCGCCGCGACAGATTCACTATCGAACGTAAACGGGTCCTGAAACGAGCTTCGATAGTAGCGATAAAATCCGTCGTGGGCCGTCAGTAGCCCGGTATTATCGAGGATCGCGAGTGCGCGCGTGGGAGGCCCGTCGATGGTCGTCTGCTCAATACCGAAACCAAATGGCAGCACAGTAAAAAGCACAATGGCGCCGCCATTGGCATCAGCCAGCACGACGTCCTGAAAGAAATTTTCGTCGAAGTCGCCCACGGCCACATCCACTAAATCACGTCCGGGAAAGGTCTCCACGTCCAACACCGGGCTCACGCCTGCGTCGCCGCAACCTTCGTACAACGTGACTTCATCGGTCCCGGAAATCTCAGCGATAAACTCATTAAAACTCGCCACCTTGCGCGAGACGGTGGCGACGCTGTTGTAGGGCACCGGCGGCACGAACGTCTCGAAGTAGCCGTGGCGTTGATTGACCGCGTCTTCCACAAACTCGATCACACAACCTGCCTGCGGCATTGCAAGTCCAGTCGTTTTTGCCGCGGGATCACCGAACGCGATCGCCGGCCCGAACTCGCCGGGAGCCGTGCCAAGGTAAAGGAGATTTTGGGACTCGTAGTTGCCGATGATCACATCGGGCAGTGCGTCCTGATTGATATCCTTGATCGCGATGGCGCGGGAATCGGCCACTGCGCCGGGAAGCTCGAGCAATTGCTCGTATTCATTCGTGGAGTCGTTAAAAAAGAAGATGCGATTCGCGCCAGGGCCCGCCACGCCAAACCCGTTCAGAGCCACTTCACCGCTAAAGTCCTCGTAAGGCGCAAACGCAATCGCGCCCTCATCATCAAACGGCATAAAACCGCCCAGGTCGCCGGACTTGTCGCTCTGCAGCGGATCGATCGTCGGCAGGCCGCGCGAAGACGCCGACATATGTACCACCGGCCGATCGTTGTCGAGCGCCAGCGACACTCCTGCATCGTTTCGTCTACCGCCTATGTAGGTAGAGAAAAGGAGTTCATCGAGCTCGCGGCTTAAGCCGAACACCACAGTGTCGAAAGAATCGACGCCGCCGCCGAGTTGCCCGAAATCCGTTTGCCACGCGCCCGCTGTGACGGGGAAATCGACGGACTCCGAGGTGCCCTGCAATATCAGTTGTCCAAGGCTGTTGATCCGGATGTTCTGAACAAAGTCCGTGCCAAACCCACCCATGCTCACCGAACGGACTATCTCCGTCGCGTCGGCGCTTAACACCGTAACCACGATATCGTAGGCGCCAAACGCACCGTTGCCAGGTCCAATTGCGGGCAGCGTTGTCGGGTAGTTTGTCGATCTCGTGTGCCCGACGGCGTAGATAAGCCCCTCGCTATCGACCACTACATCGCGACCGGTGTCGCGCGCGTCGGCACTAATGCATACGGCGAAGTCCTGCGTACCGTCGGCTTGATAGCGAGCTACAAACTGATCGCCAATAAGCGGTGAATTGACCAGAGGATCGGCGTCCGCGCCGCATTGCCCGTCGCCCAAAACCAGCGTCGCAGGAAAATCCGGCGCCGAGGTGTTGCCAACCACGACGATTCGGTCGCTTGCATCGATGGTCAGACCGCGAATCGTCTCGCGACCTGTCTGCTGTAACGGCGGCATGAAATCCAGATCGACGCCTCCGAGAAACGTAGAGAACACAATCGTCTCACCGTTGCCCGACAGCTTGGCGAGAAACGCATCGCCCTCAAAACTGCCGCCAGGTATGCCCCCACCTGCGTAGCTTCCATCATCCGCATTGAACACCGGAAAGTCCGCTGAGGCCGTGCGCCCCGCAAAGACAATGTCGCCTACGCTGTCGAGCGCAACGCGCGTGCAGGTCTCCTCGCCCGAGCCACCGAAGTAGGTTAGCCACAACAGTGATTTGTCTTCGGCAGCGTAGCGGCCAACGACAACGTCCTCGCTTCCGCCGAGCGATGCTTGAAGTGCCCCAGAGGTCGCCAAACCGGTGGACTTTGAGCTGCCACAAAAAACACGATCCCCGTTGGGCGCAATGACGATACTGCTGGTGCGGTCATCGTCGGCGCCGCCAAGGTGCGAGGAGTAGGACAAAGAAGACTGCCCTGAGGCGGACATGGCATAAGCGCCCAGCGCCATCACTGCGCTGGCCCGCCATAAACACAACGGCGCTTGTCTGGTTTTTCGATTCACTCTGTGCCCTGCCCTGTTCCCGGTGTTCTTTTCTGATCATTTAGAGATTAAGTGCGCTAGTCAATCACGCCCGCAGGCCCCGGCGGTGCAAAAAAGAACGTGCGCAATAATCCAAGATCGATAAAGCCGACGTTCCCGTCACCATTGAAATCGGCATCAGGATTCCAGTTGTCCGCGCCTGGATTACCAAAGAATGCCACACGGAAAATGCCAAGATCGCCGAAGTTAACAATATTGTCGTTGTTCAAATCGCCGTCGCAGGCGTTGCCAAAGCCGTCTGCATCACTATCGATCTGATCAAAATTGGGGGCCAGCGTGCAGTTGTCATCAGCATCGAGCACGCCGTCGCCATCGGTGTCGATATCGCCCGCACCTACGTCCAATTCAATAAACACTGCGTCCCGCTTGCCAGCGTTGACGGGTTGCTGAGCGTCACCCGACACCGGGAATCCGGCACTACGAGTACTGCCGGAAAACACATATTGATCAGAGGCAGCAACTGCGACGCCAAATGAAGTGAACTCTTCGCCAGGGCCGCCGAAATAGGTCGCGTACGTGGCATCGGACAGGTCTGCGTTCAATCGGATAAAGTACAAATCGTCGGCGTTCGCTACAACTTGTCCCCGGGCTATCTCACCGTTCACACCAGCATAGATGTCGCCGTCTGAGAACAATCGGTCATAGTAAATCACGTCCGCGGACGTCGATACGATTTGTTCTGTGTCGAGTTCGAATGTCGTAGGCGACGACAGGCGGTAGTAGCGGTAGGAGTTGTCATGGGCCGTAACAATGCCACTACCGTCGACGATTTCCAGTGCGTTCAGTGGCGGCGTATCAAACGTGATCACCGAGGAGCTCAGACCGTCCGGCAGCGCATTCATGACCACCTTCACGCCGCCATTTCGATCTGCAATCGCCAGGTCAAACTCGCTGTCATCGCCAATGAAACCCACTACCACATCAATCAGATCGCCTCCCGGGAACGTCATAACGTCCGCGACCGGATTCACACCCGATTCGAAACAGCCCCTGTAAAGAGTTACCTCATCCGGCGCTGAAATTTCCGCAGTGTAGGCATCATTGTTTTCAGTGGCGTTGGCGACATCTCGTGAGGCAGTAGCAAGACCATTGAAGGGCAATGGGTTATCAAACTCGCCTGTATATCGATGGGCAAAGTTGGCCGCCTCCTCGACGAACTCAACAATACAGCCCGGCTCCGGCAGAGCGATTCCGGTTGTCTTGGTCTGCGGATCGCCGAACACAATCGGGGGCGAAAATTGGCCGGAACTTGTGCCGAGATAAAGCACGTTCTGCGCCTCATAATTGCCAACCACGATGTCATCGAGACCGTCGCTATTGATGTCGCCGACGTCGAGATCACGAGGATCACTGACACCTGGCAACGTCACACTTAGTGCAAAGTCCTGGACAGCGTTAGTGTAAGTGTAAACGGTGGTCGCACCTGGACCCGCCGCGACAAAACCGTAGCTCAACGTGCTCGTTGCGAAGTTGCGATAAGGCTCGAACGCGATTGCGCCGGTCGACGCGAACGGATAGAAGCCGTTCATATCTGCAGATTTTTCGCTTTGAATTGCGTTGATGGTCGGCAAATCAGGTGACGAGGTTGTCATCTGCAAAACCGGTTGGTCCCCGTCAAGCGCCATTGACGCACCCTCTTCGCTTTCGGGCCCGCCGACATACGTGGAAAACAATAGCTCATCGAGCTCAGGCGAAAGGCTAAAGACCACGACGTCGAAAGTGCGAGACTCGAATACAGACTGGCCAGACTCCGTCTGCCACGCATTTGCAGTCGTCGGGAAGTCCAGAGAGTTTGAGATTCCCTGGACAACAAGCTGCCCTTGGTCGTTGAACGCGGCGTTTGATACCCCGTCACTCTGGCTCCCGCCAACTTGTACTGAACGCAGTATCTGTGTTGCCTCAGCATCTAGAACGGTGACCACGGCATCGAGGGCGCGTATGTCAGCGTTGGCGGTTCCGATGCCAGGTAGCGTCGTCGGATAGTTGGTGGAGGCGGTGGCCCCGATGACATACAGCAGACCCTCTTCATCAACAATTACCTCGCGGCTGGTTTCTCGGTTGTCGCCACTGATGCACACCGCGAAATCCTGACTGCCATCGGGCTGATAGCGGACCACAAACTGATCACCTACAAATAAGGCGGGGACGTCGGCAAACCCATCCAGACCACATTCGCCGTCGCCCAGAACACGTGTTGCCGGGAAGTCTGGCGCCGAGGTGTCGCCTACCACGACAATTCTGTCGTTGTCGTCAATCGCGATGCTCCGGACGATCTCGCGCCCTGCGTGCCGGCGCGGATCCGAGATATCCTGATCGACGCCGCCAAGAAAAGTCGAGAACAGGACGCTGGTACCATCACCAGTAATCTTGGCAACAAACGCGTCGCCCTCAAAAGTGGGAATAGTCGACCCACCCCCGGCGTAGGTTGCATCATCGGCATTGAGGGTCGGAAAGTCTGGCGAGGCTGTTCGCCCAGCGAAAACAATGTTACCTGCGCTATCCAGCGCAATAGCTCCACACTGCTCTACGCCCGCGCCGCCAAAATAGCTGAGCCAAACGAGCGACTTGTCCTCTGCGGCATAGCGCCCGACAATCAGATCGCTTTTCCCGGCTGGCGCCGACTGAAACGCCCCCGGCGTAGCAAGACCAGAGGACTCCGCGTTGCCGCAGAAAACGCGATCGCCATTAGGCGCGACTGTCACGCTAGCGATCAGATCGTCTTCCAGCCCACCAAGATGCGATGCATAGTCAAACGTCGCCCATGCAGAGCCAGGCGAAAAAGCGCCTGCGATCAAGGCATACAGTGCCAGGTTAGCTGACCAGGTTCGGGCTCGTCCTTGTGGCTGCGCATCGAGTATCACATTCATGGTTTTTGGCCTCACGTTTTTCGCAGAATAGTCAATTATCTCTGCCATCAGGGCTGTGGAACACCGCTTTGAGCTTATCAATCACCGCAGTCACAGGAAATCGGCGTTTGATCGTTGCCGGATAACGAAGAAATAACGGCTTATACCAACCATTGACCCGAAACTCCCCAATGCTTGCGCAAGGGCGGCGCCAGGCGGCACAACAACTGAGACAAATCGCGGCTTGAACACACTTTGTTAACTGAGGCGACCGGCACAGCGATAGCCGAAGCCAGCGTATGTTCGGACCAAAAGGGGGACAGAACCATGCCGTGGATTGATACCGGCAAAGCACATGAGGCATCTCAAACAGGCTCCTTGACTGACCTGATTGGCAGGCAATTCGACGCCCGGAAGCCTGAGATCCTGGCCGATCTCGAGGCACGCGTGTCATCGCACACTATGGAAACTGTGCACAGACGAGCTGAACAGGCCGTTGAGGCCGTGGTGGCAAAAAAAGCGCAGGACTTTCTGAAGATTATGGTCGCGACCGTCGGGCTGGTCTCCGCTGGCATTTTGTTGTTCGGTTTTGATATGCACAAAACCCACGACGAATCGCGCAAGCTTCTGGAGGATATCCGCACAGAAGTCACCGATGCGGAAAAAGCGATCGAGCAGACGCGCGAGCAGGCAACCGAGAAACTCATCGCGTTTGATCAGAAAATCCTGGAGCTGCAAAAAGAGTATCAAGCCGACCTTGGCGCGCTTGAGAGCAGCAGTAAGCTCTGGGAAACCTCGCTGTTACGCAGTGAGGCAGAAATTCAGAAACTCCTCGACAGGTTGGGACACGAACGTCTACGACTCGCGGTCAGTCAGGAGACCGCCGAGCAGAGGCTCGCGGAGACCGAAGAGCTCAACGCCACGATGCGCGATCGTACGCGTTTGGCCGAACTCGAGAAGGCCGGCCTGGAGGTTGACGTTGCCAATCTGCAAGTTAGCTTGCAGGACCTCAGAAATCGTGAGGCCGACATTAAGACTCTGTCTTTGGTTGAAGGCCGCAGACAAATATTGTCAGATTGGGGACTGTATGCGAAAGCCAGTGGGATTCGCACTCTGGAAGTTCGTCGATTCGATGTGCTTGGTGGTGCTGCCGGGGACACAGCCCTGTTTCCGCAGATGCCCGTAAAGCTAAGCGAAAGCATCGAATTTGTGCATGAGGGTTTCCGCTATACCTTCACGCTGTCATCAGTTAGCGCACGGGCTTTTTCACGCAAAGACGCCGCGCTGTTTGTGGTGCAGCGCGAACGGCTGCAACCCGCCGTAGAAACGAACACCCACAAGACGCTTGCGTTGCAAACTTCAAACTAAATCGAAAAACAAGGAAATAATCATGGCCACTTGCCCCACTGACCCTATCCGAAGCGCTCTTTTTCGCCTGTCGCTCGACACCAACTACTACGCCAGCGTCGAGGCAAATCCGGAAGTGTTGATTGAAGACCTTGGAGTTCAAGTGGATCCCGGCTTGATTCCGCCATCAATCACGCTGCCCGAACCCTGGGAGTTGCTGCAGTTCGCGGTGGACATGAACGTGACAAGCACAGACAGTTCGCAGTTTTACGATTTACTGGCGAGTTGGCAGTCATGAATCTCCAGATCTTGAAGAACCGTGTTTCCATCGGATTGGGTCTGTTCGCAATCCTCGCTGCCTCCTGGGGACACGTTGTTCCAGCGCTGGCCCAGGAGGTCGAACCGGCGCTCGTCATCAGTACAGATGAGGCCGTCGATATGCTGCGCAGCCTCAGAAACATCAACGCAGCGAAGTTTCGTCGTTTGAGCATTGGCGCGGACTCTTCGACCGATGGCCAATACAACAATCCTTTTGTGCTCGAGGCCGGCGAGGATGGCAGTCAAGGCAAAATCACTTGGTACGCCGAAACGGACTGCACCAAAGACAAAGACGAAAAGTGCACGGCTGAGGACTTTGGTTTCTCCGCCTCGTTGTCGGCGCCCTTAAACAAGACCACCGAACGCTCGGATTTCACGAATCTGGACGGCCTGGCCAAAGACATCAGCCTGTCAGTTCAGTTCAACTTTCCACTGCAGCGCAGAACAACCGACCAGGAGATCATGGCCGCGACAAAACGCATTTCCACTAGCGAGCAACTGAACCCGCAGTTTGTTGCCGAAGACGCCACGAATCGCGGTGTTGCAACGCTCGATCTCGCGCAAATTCGAGCAGACGAAGATATCCGCCAATACCTGGATTCACCATTGGTAACCTGGTTTGGAGGCGCTACGATCTCAACGAATGACTACGACTATTTCGACCTTGAGCAGGAAAAGCAGAACGATCGCGAATATGGAGCCGAAGCGAAGTTTGGAAGAGCGTGGATCACCGACAACGCCCGCATGTCCGTTTCCGTGTCGTACGAACGGTCGTTCCAAGACAGCAAGACCAAGGCCCAGCTGTGTACCGCCATCGAAAACACCCAGAGTCTTGAGACCTGTCAAACTCTACCGCTTGGTTCACCCGAACGCGTAAACAGCACTATTGCGCGGATGGAATACCGGCGCGTGCTGCCAGAAGCCATCACAAAGTTGGTCGGGGTCGATCTTGCGATCAGCCCATTGATCTCTCACGATTTTCGCCAAGACGTGACGGGGATCGAGCTGCCTTTCTACTGGCTGCGGAATAAGGACGGAGATTTCACTGGTGGACTTCGCATGGGTTGGCGTTCTGACACCGACAATGTCAGCGTCTCGTTATTCGTAGCCAAAGCCCTTTCATTCAAGGAAACGCCAAAAAGCAACTGATGCTGATTCATCGGTGATCACGGAGCGAGCGAGCCGGCCGGGCCCGGAGGCCCGAAAAAGTATGTACGCATCAAGCCAAGATCGATAAACCCGACGTTGCCATCGCCATTGAAATCCGCATCAGGATTCCAGTTGTCCGAGTTCGGATTGCCAAAGAAAGCCAGACGAAAAATGCCAAGATCGGCGAAGTTAACAATGTTGTCATTGTTCAGATCAGCATCGCAGGCGTTACCAAAGCCATCTGCATCACTATCGATCTGTTCTACGTTGGACGCGAGCGTGCAGTTGTCATCGGCATCGAGCACGCCGTCGCCATCGGTGTCGACGCCGCTCTCTGTGAGATCAAATTCCACCAGCACGCCGTCCTGCTGGCCGCCGCTCATGGCTTGTTGAGCATTGTTGGTGACGGGAAAACCTGCACTACGCGTGCGTCCACCGAAGACGTAGTGGCCGGGGCCTGCAACGTCCACCCCAAACACGCCGTACTCGTCGCCCGGTCCGCCCAGATAGGTCGCAAACGTCGCTTCGGACAAATCAGGCGTGAGTCGAATGAAGTACAGATCGGCCGCATCCGGCTCCACCTGCGACCAGTCAATACCGGCAGGCGTCGCAGAGAAGACATCGATCCGCGGAGAAACACTTGAAGCATACAGCGCGGTGACCGGCGTCGAGACCAGTTGTTCAGAATCAAACTCGAATGTTCCCGGCGCTACCGCTCGGTAGTAACGATACCGGTCGTCGTGAGCCGTGACGATACCGAAAATCGGCAGGACCACCACCGCATTGGCCGGCGGACCATCGATGCTGATCGGCGGAGCGCTCAAACCATCTACGGGGACAGCTGGAATCACAATGCCGCCTCCATTTCTATCGGCAATGATCACATCTTCGATGCCGTCGATGGTGGCATCCCGGTAGTCGGCTTTGGCAAAGTCACGGCCTGGAAAGCTCCCGACTTCCACGACCGGACTGACGCCATTGTCTGGACAGCCTTGATAAAGAATAAGCTCGTCTGCGGCGGAGACCTCGACCAGATAGTCGCTGAATCTTGATCCCACCGCGTCACGCGAGCCGGTCGCGGTTTGCGTGTACGGCTCAGGCTGGGCAAACGTCCCATCAAAGCGGTGTTTCAAATTGATGGCGTCTTCGACGAACTCGACCACGCAACCTTGCTGAGGTATGCCGAGAGCAGTCGTTCTGGACTGCGGATCGCCAAACATGACCGGAGCCGCAAACTCGCCCGGCGCCGTCGCCAGATACAGCAGATTTTCGGACTCGTAGTTGCCCACGACAACATCCATCAGGAAATCACCATTGACATCCGTAATGACAATATCGCGAGCATCCGCGCTTTGGCCGGGCAACTCGGCAACGACTTCGTATTCTTCGCGTTCGTCATTGAAAGCGTAAACGCGATTGCCATCGGGCCCTGCAACCCCGAAGCCTTCAATCTGCGGATCAGCGGAAAACTCAGTGTAGTGCGCAAACGCCGCGGCACCATCGGGGGAAAACGTGCTGAAACCGTTCAAGTCGCCTGACGTATCACTTTGAACGCCATTGACGGTAGGCAGACCGTCAGACTCGGTGGCCATGTGCAACACCGGCTGGTCGCCGTCCAGCGCAAGGGACACACTACGATCATCTTTTTCTCCACCAATGTAAGTGGAGTAAAGCAGTTCATCGAGCTCAAGGTTTAAAATGAAGACGACGGTGTCCACCTCGCGGCCACCGGCATTGTCCTGGCCAAAGTCGGGTTGCCACGCACCCGACGTTGTCGGAAAGTCACTCGACCCGCTAAAGCCCTGGACCACCAATTGACCCAGGCTGTTGAGCTCAATATTGATGCCCTGGTCTCTTTCAAAACCGCCCAGTCTGACAGACCTCAGTATTTGTGTTGCGTCCGCGTCGAGCACCGTCACCGATATGTCATACGCAGCAAAGGCATCATCAGCTGACCCAATATCGGGCTCGGTCGTGGGGTAGTTGGTAGACCGCGTATACCCGGTCACATAAATAAAGCCGTCGTCATCGACAAGTACGCCACGCCCCGCATCACGTGCGTCGCCGCTGATGCAGACCGCAAAATCCTGCGTACCGTCAGGCTGATACCGGGCTACGAACTGATCGCCGATAAATGCCGAATTTGCAAACGGAATCGCATCCAGTCCGCACTGGCCATCGCCAAGAGTGCGCACCGCCGGAAAGTCGGGCGCCGCCGTGTCACCGGACACGACAATGCGATCGTTGCCATCAATATGCAGCCCGCGAACGATCTCACCGCCAATGCCGCTGTCTGCATCGTCGGTTCCAAGGTTCGTTCCTCCCAAAAACGTCGAAAACACCATCGTACCGCCATCACCTGCAAGCTTGGTGATAAACGCATCGCCCTCAAAACTGGTGTTGGCTGGACCGCCTCCGGCATAGGTGCCGTCATTGGCGTTGAAGGTCGGAAAGTCCGGCGATGCCGTTCGCCCTGCGATCACCACATTGCCCGCGCTGTCCAGCGCAACACCACCACAAAACTCGTCGCCCTGACCACCGAGATAGGTCAGCCACAACAAAGTATTGTCATTCGCCGAATAGCGCGCTACGAACAAATCTTCGCGACCGGCCGGCGAGAGCTGCAATGCACCCTGCGTCGCGAGACCCGTTGAGCCTGTCGAGCCACAAACCACTCGGTCGCCGTTGAGCGCCACCACTACGCTGGTGATCTGGTCATCCTTGAGTCCGCCCAGGTGCGACGAATAGGTAAGTGGCGACTGCGCAGAGGCAGACATACACACGACGGCGAGCGTCATCAGCGTACCGGTCAGGGTGGTTTTCGTCGGCCACGTTCCGGCTCTTCTCTGGAGCGGATTATCTCTTGTCGCGTCGTCGGTCATTGTGTGCGCCGTCCTCGTTTCAATATTGTCTGTGCCAGCACGCCATACGTCAGGCGCTGGCTACTCATTGCGGTGCTCCACACCATCGCTTGATGGCCACCGCCAAACCTCGCGTTACACATTAACGGAGTACATCGGGATTTCGGCATTTTTGAACATAAGCTTGCGCCTGACACACGCCAAAGTCTCGAATATTCGGCGCTTTGATCCATTACTGATAACGAAAAAATAACGTCTTGATCCGGTTGCCAGTCCATGGGTCGCGCATTACTCTTGAGCCACCAAAACAAGAATTTTTAAGGAAAGCACGAATGAAGACCATTCAACGCAGCGCACTGCGTGCAGTGACCGGCCTGTTTTGCAGCGCCGGACTGGCATTCGCCACACCTGGCGCCATGGGAGCCATCGGCGTGGCGGGCGATTTTGAGGATCCACCGGCCGAGCTTTTCCTTGCCGTCCACGACAGCGCGCTCGGCGTGACGTATACGCGAGATCTCGGTATTCCGGCTCAGGGCACCACGCTGATCAACAACGACTTTTTGTTCGAACCCGACGCACTCTATCAAATGACATTCGCGGCCAGCGATCCGGGCGACTTACGGTACTCCGTTGTTGGCGTCTATGATTTCGCGCTGCAAATGTACTGGGTGGTGTTTGCGACCAGCAACGACAGCAATATTGGCCTGCCGGCGTCACCGCAAATTGCTATCCCGGCGGCATTTCAAGCCATCTCCAACTACACAAGCGCGGTCAATGCGGCCGCCGGAAGCACTGATATTGCCGAGAACGTATCCGTCGTCATCAGCGACTCTTCAAGCGACGGCTTTTACACCAACCCGTCCACGTTTAATGAAAACCTCGGCGCCGTCGTCCAGTTCAATACCGGAGCAAATATCGGCGAGCCGCTGGCATTCCATGAGCTTGGCATGGAAATGTTCATGGACGAGCTGTTTCAACGAACTTTTGACAAGCAGTGGCACCTCGCGCTGGACGGGACGCTGAGTTTCGGTCTGCCCGAGAATCCGGACAGTGATGGCGATGGCATTGATGATCTTGCTGACAACTGCATCGAAACGCCGAACGCTGGACAACAAGACGGCGACGGTGACGGCTTTGGCAACATCTGCGATACGGATCTGAGTAACGACTGCACGACTAACTTCATCGATCTCGGTCTCCTCAGAACCGCATTCTTCTCCTCTGATGCGACCGCAGATTTCAATGCGGACGGCACAGTCAATTTCGTTGATCTGGGAATAATGCGCTCGGCTTTCTTCCTGGAGCCCGGACCAAGCGCTTTGGCGAGTTGTCCCTGACAAGACTCGATCACTTCGTTCCTCTGGGAGCAACATTTGCAACACGGGTGATATGCTAGCGGTCGACATCACGCACCACAGGAGATCGAAAGATGGACGCTCACCGTATCGCCTATGCCATCGTGGCCGCACTGATTTTCTCGGCATCGCCAAGCGGCGCTGGCGATGTCCCCGAGACACGCATTCAGCGCTTCCTCGCCCAATCGTTGGCTGAGGATGCGTTGGGCAAAAGTGCACAGTCTGGCATTGAGCGTCGCGAGGTTGGCGGAGAGATCGTTTATTCCGTCTATCTGGTGCTGGGTCGCGAGCAAGCGGCGGATCGGATCGTTTCAAAATCTACGGCATTGCAGCTAGAGCAAGAAGCAACGCACCTGCAGAATCGCGCCTTGAACGCGATGGACGCTGAGCTCGCCTCGCGCATCGTCAAACGCTACCGAGCGTTTCCTATTTTGCTGGCCGAGCTTAATGCCGATCAAATTGAGCGCGCTGCTCAAAACCCGTTCGTGGCGGATCTGGTTCCCAAGGTTGGCCTTGAAGCGCAGTGGATGGAGGCGCAGGCACTTACGGGCATCACCACCGTCGCCGAAGGACCGGAAGGCCTGACCGGTGCAGGTAGCGTGATTGCGGTGATCGACAACGTGTTTGATGCAGTACACCCGTCGTTGGGTGGAGCACCCTTTCCGAATGCCAAACTAAGTGCCGGTATTGACACGGGCGATGGGGATGCCGACCCAACAATGGCCTTGGGTTCGAGCTGCACCAGCAACGGCAATCTCCATGGCACATACGTCGCAGCAATTGCCGCCGGCAATCAGGTAACCGTCGATTTGACCGACGATGGTGGCGTCGAACTGCGTGGCGCCGCACCGGGCGCCGAGCTCGTGGGCATCAAACTGCAGGCGGGATTGAGCACCGAGAATACCGAAACACCGTGTACACGCCCGGTCAATCCGAGCGCCGGCGACATCATTGACGCATTGGACTGGATTGCCATGGAAAAAGACGAGCTTGGTATTGATATCGTCACCATGAGTGTTGCCCTCGTCACAAACAACCTTTACTACGGCGACGATGCACAAACCTGTGGCGACGATTGGCCACATGCCGAGATGGGTTTTGCGGCGCTCGCCGACCTGGGCATCATGTCGTTTGCGGCCGCCGGCAACAATGCCTCCAGCGCGATTCAGGTGATTGCGGAAAACAAGCGCAGAATCGCCGCGCCAGCCTGCCTGCCATCGGTCATCAGCGTTAGCTCAACGCACGCGCACGCCGGCGCCGTAGACCAACCGGGATGTGGCGTGGGCATTCGCGAGTACTGCGACTTCGAGCCCGCCACGTCGGTCGAGGCCGATCACGTTCAGGCGTTTGCCGCCAACGCAGAGTATCTTGATCTTATGGCCCCCGGACTGTTTCAGATTCAGGCGCGCAGCACGCACTTTGACCCCGAGAATGATCCCGGGCCCGAGTCGATCGAGTGCAGCGTCGGAGGCACCTCATTCGCATCGCCGAACGCCGCCGGTATCGCCGCCATGATGATCGAAAAGGTCGGCAAGGGCGTGTTCACCCAGAACACAATGCGCAAGCTACTGAGCTCAACCGGCTGCTGCGTGGCTGACACCAACACCGACCCTATCATCGTCAAACCACGCGTCAATGCCCTGAGCGCTTCGCTGCGTCTGGATATGGACAGCGATGGCGACGGACTGCCCGACGCCGTGGACAACTGCATCGACGCCGCTAACCCCGATCAGCGCGATACCAACGCCGATGGCTACGGCAACGCCTGTGATCCCGACCTCGACAACAGTGACGAGGTCAACGTCGTAGATCTGGGATTGCTGCGCCTGGCGTTCTTCTCGAATCCGGCAAGCGAAAACTGGAATGCCGACGCGGATTTCGACGGCGATGGCGTCGTGAGTTTCGGTGACCTTGCCGTTCTTCGAGCTCACTTTTTCGGCGCCCCCGGGCCCAGCGCAGAGCACATCGAAATCACACCGTGTGAATTCGCCGATCTGGGCAACAATTGCCCCGTGACAACGTCGAGCTGTACGAATGCAAACA
>CAZXCL010000074.1:0-3947 GCA_964639265.1 uncultured Gammaproteobacteria bacterium
GCGACGCCCAGCTCACGCTGAATCTCAACGGCAAGAGCTTCAAGCCCGGCCAAGAAATTGAAATGGAAATCGTGGCGCCGTTTACCGGCACTGGGCTGATCACGATCGAACGCGAACGCGTGCTGGCCCATCGGTGGTTTGTGGCCGACTCCACGACCACCGTGCAGCGCATTCGCGTGCCCGACGATATTGAGGGTAACGCCTACGTAAATGTCGCCTTCGTACGGGATCTGAATTCGCCGGAGATTTTCGTCAGTCCGCTGTCCTATGCGGTGGCGCCGTTTGCGATCAATCGTGATGCACGTACGCTGGATGTCGCGCTGGAGGTGCCCGACAAGGTGCGACCGGGCGAGGAGTTGGAGATCCGGTACAGCACCCGGCAGCGCGGACGGGTGCTTATCTTTGCCGTCGACGAGGGCATCCTGCAGGTCGCGGGTTACGATGCGCCATCGCCGCTGGATTTTTTCCTGCGCAAGCGAGCCCTGCAGGTCGACACATTCCAGATGGTGGATCTGATCCTGCCAGAGTTTGAAGCCTTCATGCGTCTGGCGGCGCCGGGCGGCGGTGGCGCGGCCGATCTGGCACGCGGCAATCTCAATCCGTTCCGGCGTGGCAACGAGGCGCCGGTCGCATACTGGTCGGGCGTGCGTGACAGCGGACCTGAAACACGCAGCGTACGCTGGCAGGTGCCCGATCACTTTGACGGCCAGGTGCGCATCATGGCCGTGGCGGTCAGCGACGAAGCGCTTGGTAGCGGTCAGGCCAGCACGCTGGTGCGCGGGCCGTTTGTGATTACACCTAACGTGCTCACGGCGCTCGCACCGGGCGATGAGTTTGAAATCAACATTGGGGTGTCCAATCAGCTTGAGGGCTCAGGCGCTGACGTGCCCGTGGCGATTGCCATTGAGACGGACGCACAGCTCGAGGTGGTGGGAGACCCCGCACAAACGCTTGATATCGACGAAGGCAGAGAGAGCCGGGCGCGATTCCGCATCCGTGCGCTCGATCAGCTCGGCGCCACCGAGATTCGGGTGAGTGCATCGGCTGCGGGCCAAACCACGACACGTCGCGCGACATTGAGTGTGCGGCCGAGCGTGGCCTACCTCAGCACGCTGCAGGCAAGTGTGCATACCGGCTCCGTGCCGCCGCTTTCACCGCAGCGTGATCTGTATCCGGCGTTTGCCGAGCAACGTATCGCTGCATCGTCGAGCCCACTGATCCTGGCCGACGGATTGCTCGACTATCTGGAGGCCTTCCCTCACGCCTGCGCCGAACAAATGGTCAGCAAGGTGTTTCCGCAGGTGGGTCTGCTGGGTCATGCCAACAGCGCGCTGGATGAAGCCGCTGTGCGCGAGGCCTTTGGTGATGTGGTGCGCAAGCTGCGCGCGCGGCAAACGGCCGACGGCGGTTTCCGCTTCTGGCTGGGGGCGAGCGATGCGGCGGAGTTTCCGAGCGTTTACATCCAGCATTTTTTGACCGACGCGGCTGAGCGTGAATTGCCCGTGCCAAGAAGCATGCGTCGCGGCGGGATGAACTACCTGCAAGCTATTGCGGGCAGGGAAGTAAGCTCACTGGTTGAGGCGCGGGTGCGTGCCTACTCGATCTATGTACTCACGCGCAACGAAATGGTCACGACCGGTTACCTGACCAATCTGCATGAGTACCTCGATGCGGCGCATGCCGACACCTGGCGTTCGGATCTGGTCGGCAGCTACATGGCCGCGAGCTACGCGTTGCTCAAGCAGGACGCGCTGGCCCGGCCGCTGATTCGTGCTTACACGTTTTCTGCAGATCAAAGCCCGGCCAGCGACTTCGATACGGTGCTAGGGCGTGACGCGCAGTATGTCTATCTGCTGGCCCGCCACTTTCAGGACGAGCTTGATGTGCTGGGCGCCGAGCAGCTGCAGTCACTGATCGAGCCGGTCATGGCCAACCGGTTCAATACGCTGTCGTCGGCTTACACCATTCTGGCGCTGGGTGAGGTCACGCGGGCGCAGGCGCGCAGTGGCGATTTGAAGTCGCTGACGCTTGCTGCAGGCGATCGAGTCCTCGTGGAGGCGAAACCGTTTGCACGCGCATCGCTCGCAGAGTCGACCAACGATATCGTCGTTCGTGGCAATGATGATGCGGCGGTCTACGTGGCGCTGTCGCAAAGCGGCTACGACCGCATCGCGCCCAGCGGCGCTCAGTCCGAGGGCATCGAGCTCGAGCGTCAGTATCTGAACGCCGATGGCAAGCCGGTAACGCGGGCGAAAATCGGCGATGAACTGACCGTGCGGTTGCGCGTTCGGGGCCTGGGTCGTACGCGCACCAACGTGGCGGTCAACGATTTGCTGCCCGGTGGCTTTGAGGTGCTCACCGACACCGTGGCCCGTCAGTACGGCGGCTGGCAGGCCGACTATGTGGACGTGCGTGAGGATCGCGTCGTTCTATACGGCAGCTTCGGCGATCGGGTCACTGAATTGCGCTATCAGGTCAAGGTGACCAGCGCTGGACGATTCACCGTGCCGTCGGCGTTTGCCGCGTCGATGTACGACCGCGGCGTTCACGCGCGCACCGTGTCCGGCGAATTTGAGGTGCAGGCACTGTGAAACGCTGGCGCGTGACAGCGCTGAAATTCGGCGGCCTCTCAACCGGGGCCATGGCCGTGTGCGCCGCGCTGATGCTGTGGTGGTCCGAGCCGCCGGACCTTACGCCCGTCGGCGGCTACTCCCGCGCCGTGCTTGATCGCCACGGTGCGCTGCTGCGCCTGTCGCTCGCCGCCGACGAGCGCTACCGGCTGTATGTGCCGCTGCAAGACATTGCTCCGGCCGTCGCCGATGCGACCCTGCTGTATGAAGATCGACACTTTCGGCGTCATGTCGGGATCAATCCGGTTGCCCTGGTGCGCGCGGCATGGACCACCTACGTAACGCGCGAGCGACCCGTGGGCGCCTCGACCATCACGATGCAGTTGGCACGCCTGCGCTACCAGCTCGATACACGCTCGATGGCCGGCAAAGTGCGCCAGATGGGTTTCGCGCTGTGGATCGAGCGGCATTACAGCAAGGACGAGATACTCGAGGCTTATCTGAACCTGGCCCCGTACGGCGGCAACGTGGAGGGCATCGGTGCCGCGGCGCGCATCTATTTCGACAAGCGAGCCGCGCAGCTCAGTGTGGCCGAGGCACTCACGCTTGCCGTGGTGCCACAGCATCCGCGTCAGCGTCATCCCGCCTACGCCAACAACAAGGCGCTGCAGGCGGCCCGTCAGCGACTCGCAAATCAATGGGCGACGCGCTATTCGTTGACCGAAGCTCAGCGCGCGGCGCTGGCATTGCCGCAGCAGGTGCGCCCCTCGCGTGCGCTGCCGTTTCTGGCGCCGCATTTTTCCCAGCGCCTTGCACGCCGGGCCAACGCACCTCGTGACCCGGTGCAAACGACGCTCGATATCAACCGTCAGCGCGAGCTGGAGCAACAGGTCGAACAGCATCTCTCGCGCATGCGCGAGCGCGGGATCAACAACGCCAGCGCCTTGCTTCTGGACGCCCGATCAATGGACGTGCTCGCGTCGGTCGGCTCAGCGGATTTTTTCAATCGCGCTCTGGAAGGGCAGGTCGACGGTACGCGCGCCAAACGTTCACCGGGTTCAACGCTCAAGCCGTTTCTTTACGGGCTTGCGATGGATGAAGGCCTGATCCATCCGCGCAGCTTGCTCAAGGATGCGCCGGTGCGCTATGCCGCCTATGCGCCGGAGAATTTTGACCGCGGCTTCATGGGTCCTGTCAGCGCCACCGACGCATTGATCTACTCGCGCAACGTGCCGGCCATCAACGTGCTGGCCCGGCTCGGTCACGACCGGTTTCATGAGTTTCTGCAGCGCGGTGGGGTGGCCAATCTGCGCAAGGCGGATCACTACGGTCTGGCCATGATTCTGGGCGGCAACGAGGTCACGATGCGCGAGCTCG
>CAZXCL010000074.1:4047-21995 GCA_964639265.1 uncultured Gammaproteobacteria bacterium
GAGGTCTGCGCGCCGACCGGTGATCTGCCGGGCCGTCACTGCCCGCGGACGGAGCCCGCCTGGTTTATTCCCGGCGTCTCGCCAATTCGTGTGTCGGACGTGCATCGTGCCGTGAAGATCGATGTGCGAACCGGGCTGCGCGCCTGCGCCGCAACGACCGACACGCGTACCGAAGTCTATGAGTTTTGGCCCTCGGATATCGCGCGCGTGTTTGAGCGCGCCGGTGTGGCCGTGCGCCGCCCGCCGCCCTGGCACGGCGATTGCCCGCTGGCCGCGCAGGTGACGCAGGGCAGGCCGCCTGAGATTACCTCGCCCGATGAGCGGCTGGTCTATCAGATACGTCCGGCCGAGCGGTCGCGCGAGACCCTCGCGCTGCAGGCCACGACTGACAGCGATGCGCGCTGGCTGTACTGGTTTGCAGACGGGCGACTGATAGCCCGTGTCGCGCGGGACACGCCGGCGTACTGGCGTCCGGCGCTGGGCGAGCACGAGATCGCGGTGGTTGACGATCTGGGGCGCGGGCAGGTGCGTCAGGTGGCGGTGGCGCTGGTTCAGTAGCAGTTTGTATCGAGCGCTTGCGTCACCTTCGACGCGATGGTGCAATGCGGCCTTCATTTGACGTTTCGTCCAGTCGCCGCGGATTTGCCCCTCATGCCCAAGCTTTCGTTGCCCAAAGATCGCATCAAGATTGTGTTGCTGGAGGGCGTTCATGATGTCGCCGTGCAGTCCATGCGCGACGCTGGCTACACCAACGTGCAGGTTTATCCGAAGGCGCTGCCGGGCGATGAGCTCGAGCGCGTGCTGTCCGACACCCATTTTCTGGGCATTCGCTCGCGCACCAACCTGACGGCCGAGGTTCTGGGCAAGGCGCCCAAGCTGGTCTCGGTGGGCTGTTTTTGCATCGGCACCAATCAGGTGGATCTCAAGGCCGCCGAGCTGGCCGGTATCCCGGTGTTCAATGCGCCGTTTTCCAACACGCGCAGCGTGGCCGAGCTGGTCATCGCGCAAGTGGTGCTGCTGATGCGCGGCATTCCGGCCAAGAACGCGGCGGCGCATCGTGGCGAGTGGCTCAAATCGGCGACCGGCTCCTACGAGGCGCGCGGCAAGAAGATCGGTATTGTCGGCTATGGCCACATTGGCAGTCAGCTCGGCGTGCTGGCCGAGAGTCTTGGCATGCAGGTGCAGTACTTCGACATTGAAAACAAGCTGCCGCTTGGCAACGCGCAGGCGCGAGCCGAACTGGCCGAACTGCTCGCCGGCGTGGACGTCGTTTCGCTGCACGTACCCGAGACACCGCAGACGCAACTGATGCTCGGCGCGGAGCAGCTCGCCCAAATGCGTCCGGGTTCGTTTCTGATCAACGCCTCGCGCGGCACGGTCGTGGACATCGACGCGCTGGCAGACGCGCTGCGCAGTGGCCATGTTGCCGGCGCGGCGATTGACGTCTTTCCCGTCGAGCCCAAGAGCAACAACGACGAGTTCACCTCTCCGCTGCGCGAGTTCGATAACGTGATTCTGACGCCGCATATCGGCGGCAGCACGCACGAGGCGCAGGAGAACATCGCGGCCGACGTGGCGGCCAAGCTGATTCGATTCAGCGACAACGGTTCGACCACCGCCGCCGTGAATTTCCCGCAGGTGTCGATGCCCGATCACCACGACAAGCGCCGCATCCTGCATATCCACCGCAACGTGCCGGGCGTGATGGAGCAGATTAACCGCGTGTTTGCCGGCCACGATGTGAACATCGCGGCGCAGTATCTGCAGACCTCACCGGAAGTCGGCTACGTCGTCATGGACGTTGAGCTGGAAAACCCCAACGCGCTGCTCGACGATCTGCGCGCCGTCGACGGCACGATTCGCGCGCGCATTTTGCACTGAGTCGATGTCATGAGTGATATCGCCCGAGCGCTGGCGCAGATCGAAGCGATTGTCGGCGCCGCCGGTGTGGTGGCCGACCACGATCTGTGGCCCGCCTATCTCAACGACGAGCGGGGTCTGTATCAGGGCGAGGCGGCCATGATTGTGCGACCGGCCAGCACGGCGCAGGTCAGCGACGTCATGCGCGTGTGTCATGAACACGGACTCGGCGTGGTGCCCCAGGGTGGCAACACCGGGTACTGCGGCGGCGCCACGCCGGACGATGCCAATACGCAGGTTCTGCTGTCGCTGTCGCGTATGAACGCGATACGCGCCATCGATACGGTGGGGTTCACGATGACCGCCGAAGCAGGTGTTGTGCTCAAGGCCGCGCAGGACGCCGCGGCAGCCGAAGACCTCTTGTTTCCGCTTAGCATGGGCAGCGAGGGCAGCTGTCAGATCGGCGGCAATCTGGCCACCAACGCCGGTGGGCTCGCGGTTTTGCGTTACGGCAACGCGCGCGATCTGGTGCTCGGGCTGGAAGTGGTGCTTCCCGATGGGCAGATCATCAAGGGACTGACGGGGCTACGCAAAGACAACACTGGCTACGACCTGAAAAACCTCTTCGTGGGCGCCGAGGGCACGCTGGGCATCATCACGGCCGCCGTGCTCAAGCTTTTTCCAAGACCCAATGCACGCCAGACGGCCTTTCTTGCCGTACAGGACCCGTCCGCGGCGTGCCGCTTACTGGGCATGGCCCGACGTCACAGCGGCGATGCCGTCACGTCGTTTGAATATGTGTCGCGCAGTGCGCTGGAACTGGTGCTTGAGCATATCGACGGCACCAGCGATCCTCTCGATACGGCCCACGATCACTATGTGCTGATCGAATTATCGAATGGACAAACCGAAGAGGCGCTGCGCGAGGTGACCGAGTCGATCCTGATGAGCGGCATTGAGGCCGGTGACGTGCTCGATGGCGTGATCGCCGAGTCCGGTCAGCAGCGTGATCGGCTGTGGCAGCTAAGAGAGAGTATCCCCGAATCAGAAAAACACGCCGGTATGTCGGTGAAGCATGACGTATCGGTGACGATTGACCGCATTCCGGAGTACCTGGCTGCCGCGCCAGAGCGAGTGGCGAACGTCGCTATCTGTCGTTACTCAGTTTATGGCCACATCGGCGATGGCAACCTGCACTACAACCTGCTGGCACCGGTTGGTGATGATCCCGTGGCTTTCAAGGCGCAGCATGCGGAAAACCTGTCGACCGCGGTGCACGATCTGGCGATGGAGATGGGCGGCAGCTTCAGCGCCGAACACGGCATTGGCAAGCTCAAGAAAAAGGCGCTGGCCGCCTACAAAAGCGACAGCGCCCTCGATGCCATGCGCGCGGTAAAGCGTGCCCTGGATCCGGATGGCCGGATGAACCCCGGCAAGCTTTTCTAGCTGCGCAGGATGATCTCCGACAGCGGCTTGCGCTCTCTTTTGCCGGTGTCCTTTTTTGCCAGGTCAGCCAGGTCGCCATCGGCAGGGCGATCCAGTGCATAGCCCACCGCAAGCGCCGTAAACGGAATCAAACCGTCGGGCAGATCAAACACGTCTTTGGCGCGTTCGGGCACGATGCCGGCCATCTGATGCACGTTGAGTCCGCGGGCGCTGGCCTCAAAGGTCAGGCTTGCCGATGCGGCGCCCAGATCGTGCATGGCACAGCTGTTGGGTTTGCCATTGAACTCAAATTCGCTGCGATAGCAGCCGAGCATCAGCAGCGGCGCGAACTTCGCCCAGGCCTGATTGGGCTCCACCAGAACACCCAGTACGGCCTGCCACAGCGCCTCGTTGCGCGAGCGAGACCCCACGACGTAGCGCCACGGCTGTGCGTTGTAGGACGAGGCGGCCCAGCGGGCGGCCTCGAGCAGACTGGTTTGATCGGCCATGTCCACATCGCGCTCGGGATCAAACGCGTAGGGGCTGTAGCGCGCGCTGATCAGCTCGTGAACGGGATGATCCGTATCAGCTTTGCGGCTCACGGCTTGCGAAATTTCAAGGTGAAACGATCGCTGTTGCCGGTGACCGATTTGCGTCCGACTTCAAAACGCAGCTCGTCGTCGGGACGATAGTGCAGGTCGCTGAAATCGACGAACTCGAAGCCCGCGGCCAGCGCTTCCTTGATCATGATGACCGGATCAAGACGACGACGGTTTTCAGAACCCAGCGGCTCCATGTGACGTGCCGTGTGATCGACCACGCCGTAAATGCCGCCCGACTTGAGCGCCTTGAACACGGCTGCGTTCATTTTGGCGCGTCCTTCCGGTGTGAGGTTGTGGGCGTTGCGAAAGGTCAGCACCATGTCAAAACCCGTTTCACCGAAGTCGACGTCATTATTGAGGTTGTAGAGGCCGAAATTGTCGCTGCGCTCGAAGCCCGGATCGATGTCCAGTAGCCGCACCTTGTCGAAACCTTCCTGGTTCAGAAGATTGTCTTTGACCCGACCCGTGCCCATGGCGACGTAGAGTTCGCCATCTTCGGCCAGCGTCGGCGCCAGGATTTTCGTGTACCAGCCGCCACCGGGCAGCAGCTCAAGCACCTTCATGTCGCGCGTCATGCCGAAAAACGCGAGTGTCTCCGCGGGGCGGCGATTGCGATCACGGTCGGTTTCGGCCTCGGTGCGAATGGGCGCCTTCATGGCTTCCTTGATGAGCGCTTCGGTGGCCTCATCGGCCAGGCTTGAAACCGAAAGTGCGGTGAGAACGGCAGCACTGATGTAGCGAATCATGATGGATTTCCTCGTTGTTTGGATCGGGCTATTGCGCGGAGTGTAGCGTATTGTGGACTGCCTGGCGGGCGCAGGGTTCCGTTGTGCGCGCCATGGCCATCTGCGTGAGCGGGTGTTGGCTGCCGCGGGCTGCGGCAAGTGCGTCGGCGCTGCCCTGGAGCAAGATGCGGGCCTCGCCGCAGTCGCCCTGAGCAAGCCCGAGCAGGCCGAGCGCACTGTCAATTTCGGCCAGTCGCCAGTCGCTTGCAGCGAAGTGGGCACTGCGAATCTCTTTGGCGCGCCGAAGTATCGGGTCGGCTTCGGTCGCTCGCTGTTGCCGCACGAGGAACGTGCCGAGTCCGAGCAGCGCGCGTGCCACTTCGGGATGGGTCGCACCGAGCGCCGTCTCATAGTCTCCGAGCGCGGCGCGATAGTTGCGCTCGGCGTCGGTGTAGTGGCCGGCATCGCGATGAGTGTGGGCCAGTTCGAGCAGATTGCGGGCGATTTCCTGATGGCCGTCGGGATACACCTTGCGTTGAATGGCAAGCGCTTCTTCAAACAGGCCCACGGCCTGATCCAGTTCGCCGTCGCGACGCAGCAGGATCGCGTAGCGACCGATTTCGCGGGCCGTCAGGGGATGCTCGTTGCCCAGTCGGTTACGGCGAAAGTCCATCACCTGTTTGCGCAGGCCGCGGGCGGCCTCCTGCTCGCCGGTGCTGTGCAGGAAGTTGGCGAAAATGCTCACGCTGGTCATCGTGTCGGGATGGTCGTCGCCCAGTACACGCTGGCGCATGGCCAGACCCAGACGGATAGGTTCCTCGGCGTCTTCGAGTTTGCCCTCGCGCATCAAAAACACGCCAAGGTTGCTGTAGCTGGTGGCCACTTCAATATGATCGCCCGGATGGATGCGCCGATTGCGCTCAAGTCCCAGTCGATAGTAGTGCTCGGCCTCCTCGTAGCGGCCAAGTTTTTGCAAGGCAGTGGCCAGATTGTTGGCGCCGATTGAGCTTTCGGGATGGTCCTCGCCAAAGATGACCTCAAAGCGCTCCAGCGCGTCCCGGTACATGCGCTGGGCGCGCTCATAGTCGCCGACGGTGTAGTGGACCGTAGCCAGCGTCGCCACGCTGCCGACGGTAAACGGATGGTCCTCGCCATAGATCTGCAACGATAAATCGTACATCTGCTGCAACACGGGTTCGGCCTCGGCCGGTCGGCCGTCGTCGAGATACGTGTAGCCAAGATTTTGCATCGCGTTCAGGAAGCTCGGATGCACGTCGCCGTGCACGCGCTTGAACATGGCGATGGTGCGATTGAGCATATCGATGGCCAGTGCGGTTTGTCCGGTGTCGCTCAAAAAGCGGCCATAGTCGTCCAGTAGCGAGGCTTTGTTGGCACTATCCCCGGCGTCGTGTGCTTCGTGCAGAGCGAGCGCATCGGCAAACATCTGCCCGGCTTCATCGAAGCGGGACTGCGACGACAGTGCCAGCGCCAGTCCGTGCAGCACGCGACCGCGTTCGATGCTGCCTGTGCCGTGCACGCGAGTGGTGGCGTCGAGGGTGTCGCGAAACAGCGATTCGCTACGTTCCAGCTGGCCGAGGGTTCTCAAAACAGCGGCAAGTTTGCTGTTCAGTGTCAGTGTTTCAGGGTGTTCAGCGCCAAGCATTACGCTGCGGGTTTGCTGAGCTTGCTGATACAGCCCTTCGGATGTTCGATACAAGCCCAGGCCACGATAGGCCTCGGCCATGACGGCCTGCAGCTGCGCCTGCACTACCGGCTGTGAGTTGAGGTCGCCCAGACGCACTTGACCCTGATCAAGCAGCGCGCGAGCGGTAATGACCTCGCCCAGCGATTCGTCCGGACTGGCGGTCTTGAACAGGTCAGCGACGAACCGGGCCACCTGCGACGCCTTCTCGGCCTCTACCTGCGCTCGGTCGCGTTCACGCGTGACCCGTAGCGTATAAAAAGTGATGGTGCTGAGAAACAGCGCGGCGGCGAGCGTCGCGGCGGTGACCGCGGCTGCATTGCGGCGAACGAACTTGCCGACCCGATAACGCCAGGACGGGGTGTGCGCGGCAACCGGCTCCTGGCGCAGGTGGCGCTCGATGTCGTCCGCAAAGTGGCGCATCGACTCGTAGCGTTGCTCGGGCTCTTTGCGCATGGCCTTGAGTACGATGTTGTCGAGATCGCCGTGCAGTTCGCGCTGCAGACGTTGTGCTGACGTGCTCCTTGCCGCAGCGATTTCTGCCGGCGTGAGCGCTTGTTCTTTATCGCTTGTGTTCGTGCTGGCCGCAGCCAGGCTGGGCGCACGTGGATCGACGTGACAAATCGCTTTCTCAGTGGCGACCGAGGTGGTCAGCGATCCGGCATAGGGATGGTGCCCGCTCAGCAGTTGATAAAGCAGGACCCCCAGCGCGTAGATATCAGTGGCGATGGTCACGGATGCGCCAAGCACCTGTTCGGGGCTCGCGTACTCAGGCGTCATGACTCGCATCCCCTGACGCGTGACCACCATCGTGTTGTCGGTATCGGCACCGTCCATGAGCTTGGCAATGCCAAAGTCCAGCAAACGGGGCTCGCCGTCGTCACGCACGAGAATATTGCTTGGCTTCAGATCGCGATGGACCACGAGATTTCTATGCGCGTAGTCCACGGCCTCGCAGACCCGAACGAACAGCCTAAGGCGCGATTTCAGATTCAGCGCGTGCGTATCGCAGTGTCGGTCGATGGGCAGGCCCTCGACGTACTCCATGACCAGGTACGGCAGGCGTGCTTCAGTGGAGCCGCCGTCGAGCAGCTTCGCGATGTAGCGATGATTGAGCGACGCGAGAATCTGTCTTTCTGCTCGAAATCGCGCCAGCGCATCGTCGGCCAGCAGCTGTGCTGTCATGATCTTTATGGCGGCGCGCTGACGATACTGCTCGTCATTGCGCTGGGCCATGAAGACGGCGCCCATACCGCCGGCCGCTATGCGCTCGGTAATGGTCCAGGCGCCTACGTCCTTCCCCAGCCATGGATCTTCCTGTTCGCTGGTCAGCGCTTTCACACCGGCCGAGATCGGCGCCTGCAGATCGATGTCCTGCTGATCCGCATCCAGCAGTTGCTCGAGGCGCGTCACCAGCTCCGGATGGTGTTGCGCAAAGCGAGCAAGAAAGTCGGCCCGTTGAGCCGCATTCAGCTCAACGGCCTGGTCAAAAGCGGCCTCAACATGTTGCCATTGCTCTTTTGACAGCACCGGACGGTTGCCTCGTGAGTCGACTAGCTGTTGCCGGACAGCGCGTCTTTGAGCCAGGCCCTGGCCAGACGCAGATGCCGGTCCAGCGTACTGGACGACATGCCGGTGACCGCCTGCATTTCCCGCAACGAAAGCCCACCGAAGTACTGCAGTTCGATCAACTCGGCCTTGCGTTCATCGACATGCGCCAGACTGCGGATGGCCGCGTTGAGATCAAGCAGGCTGGTATCACTCTCGCCGTCGCCGTGCAGCTCCTCATCGAGCGGCACGCGCACCGCACTGCCGCCACGTTTGGCCGCGCGCCTGGCCTTGGCGTGGTTGATCAGAAGCCGGCGCATCATGCGGGCGGCCAGTGCATAGAAGTGCGCTCGGTTCTGCCAGGATACGTCCACGTCGATCAGCTTGGCATACGCTTCGTGCACCAGAGCGGTGGGCTGAAGCGTGTGGTGACTGTTTTCTGATCGAAACAATCGCTGCGCGAGCTTGTGCAGCTCGTCATAGACCATGGGCGTGAGGATTTCGCCGGCGGCCTGGTCGCCGCCCGCCCAGTTGTTGAGCAGCTGTGTGAGATTGTCGGGTTGACTCATACCTTGAGTTTAACAGGCCGATCTGTGCATTCGTGGTTGCGACACGTGGTGCAACTGGGCACTATCGGCGTGAGCGCCTCGCACGGCGCCGTTTGTCAGCATTCAAGGGACAGAAGTCATGGTCAAAGCCGTATGGAACGATGCCGTCATCGCCGAGTCGGATGAGACAATCAAGGTGGAGGGCAACCACTATTTTCCGCCAGCTGCGGTCAACCTAGATCTGTTGCGCGAGAGCAGCAAAACGACCGTGTGCGGCTGGAAAGGCACAGCCAACTATTACACGGTGGTCGTGGACGGCCAGACCAACGACGATGCGGCGTGGTATTACGCGCAGCCAAAGGAGCGTGCGGCGAATATTCGCGGCTACGTAGCATTTTGGCGCGGCGTCAAAGTCGTCGAATCCTGAGTCGCTCTTACAGGCGAATCACGCAGCGCACAAGCGACCGTCTTTGGCGCTGATATCAGTGGTGGAGTAAGCATGACGATTATCAAAACGGAGCGACTGATCCTGCGTCCCATCGATCCCGAACGCGACTTCGCTGGCTGGGCTCGCGCTATGGGCGACGCCGAAACGGTACGTTACCTCGGGGGCAAGCCCATGGATGAGGCCAACGCGTGGCGCAACATGGCAATGGTCATGGGGCACTGGCAGATTCGCGGTTATGGGTTCTTTTCTCTGGAAGATCGCGCAAGCGGCGAGTGGGTAGGCCGTGTTGGACCGTGGAATCCGCACGGCTGGCCGCAGCCGGAAGTGGGCTGGACCATCTCACCCGATCATCTGCGCAAAGGCTACGCCATGGAAGCCGGGCGTGCGTCGATCGACTATGCTTTTGGCGAGCTGGGCTGGAAGAGTGTGGTGCACGTTATTCTCGAGGGCAACGAGGCGAGTATCGGCGTGGCCGAAAAGCTTGGTTCGCGACTGATTGGCAAACAGGATTCCTTGCCGGGCGTCTGCGATACGCCGGTGCTTATTTACGGACAGGATGCAAAATGATGCAGGCTGCGCGGGGCGCGTGTTTTTCTCTGGTTGTACTGCTTGGCCTGTGCGCGTGTGGCGGTAGTGGCGAGGGCGATGCCGGCGGTGCGCCTCAGGGGCCGCCACCGGCGGCCGTCAATGTTGCGCCGGTAGCGCTGACCAGTGTTACAGAGTGGGATCAGTTCAACGGTCGCATTGAGGCGGTGCATAACGTCGAGATTCGGCCGCGAGTGGGCGGCTACCTCGAAGACGTGCACTTCGCGGAAGGCTCTGTGGTGGAAGAGGGCGCCGTGCTGTTTACCATCGACGCGCGCGAGTACAAGGCGGCGGTGCAGCGCGCCGAGGCGGGGCTTGCCAGCGCGAAGACCCGCTTGACGCTGGCACAAACCGAGCAGGCGCGCAGCGAGAAGCTGATCGAGGCGCAAGCGATCTCAAGCGAAGAGTTTGAGCAGCGCCGCGGCGAGTCGCTGCAGGCCGAGGCGCAGATTGCCACGGCCGAGGCCGAGCTTGTGCAGGCGCAATTGAATCTCGACTTCGCAACCATTCGTGCACCGATCCGCGGACGGGTGGGCGAGGCGCTGGTGCGTCCCGGCAATCTGGTGTCACCGGGCACGACCCTTCTTACCACGCTGGTATCCATCGATCCGGTGCACGTGGTGTTTGAGGGTGATGAGCACATTTATCTCAAGTATCAGTCACAGGCGCGCAGTGGCGATCGACCCAGCTCACGCGAAGTGCGCAACCCCGTACGAGTCGGCCTGATTAACGAGGAGGGTTTTCCGCACGAGGGCGAAATGGATTTCGTGGACAACCAGCTCAATCCGGCGACCGGGACCATTCGTGGCCGCGCCGTTTTGCCCAATCCGGACGGCATTTTCACACCGGGCCTGTTTGCACGGTTGCGTCTTTTGGGCAGCAGCGAATACGAGGCGCTGCTTGTCAGCGAGCTGGCCATACTCACGGATCAGGATCGCAAGTATGTGTATGTTGTCGGCCCTAACGGCGAGGCGCAGCGGCGCGATGTGGTGCTGGGCAGAGACATCGACGGTCTGCGTGTGGTCGAGCAAGGTCTGGCCGAGGGTGACATGGTGGTGGTCAACGGCACCAGCCGAATCTTCTTCCCCGGTGCGCCACTGACTACGACTGAGGTGACGATGGACAATCCCCTCGGTACGCCGGCGCCCGTGCCCTGACGTCGATGGATCTGTCACGCATTTTTGTCGACCGGCCGATTCTGGCTGCCGTGCTGTCGATCATGATTTTTGTTGCCGGCCTGATGGCGATTTTCGATCTGCCGATCAGTGAGTATCCCGAAGTGGTGCCGCCGGCGATTCAGGTCACAGCGACCTACCCGGGCGCTGATCCCAAGACGCTCTCGGAGACGGTCGCAGCGCCGATTGAAGAAATCATGAACGGCGTCGAGGGCATGATCTACATGAAGTCGGCGTCCAGCTCTGACGGTGTCATGTCGCTGACGGTGACCTTCGAGTCGGGCACGGACATCGACCTGGCGGCGGTTCAGGTACAAAACCGGGTTGCGCAGGCCCTGCCGCGTTTGCCCGAGCCGGTGCGCGCACTCGGTGTGGTGACGGCCAAGTCGTCGCCAAACCTGACCATGGTTGTGCATATCAGCGCCCCGGACGGGCGCTATGACGGTTTGTATTTGTCCAACTTTGCCGATCTGCGCATTCAGGATGAACTGGCGCGGCTTGAAGGTGTGGGTCAGTCGCTCGTGTTCGGCGCCGGCACGTACGCGATGCGCGTCTGGATTGATCCTGAAAAAGCCGCCGCGAGAGATCTGACCGCCGGCGATATCGTCAACGCGATTCGCGAGCAGAATGTGCAGGTCTCTGCGGGTGTTATTGGCGGCCCGCCCAGTCCTGACAGCGGAGGCGTGCAACTTTCGATCAACGTTGAAGGGCGGCTCAGCTCACCCGAAGAATTTGGTGACATTGTGGTCAAGACCGGCGGCGACAACGCGCTGACGCGCTTGCGCGATGTCGCGCGCGTGGAGCTCGGGGCCAACGGCTATGCGCTGCGCTCACTGCTCAACAATCGTCAGGCCGCGGCCGTGGTTATTTTCCAGACACCGGGCGCAAATTCGATTGCGTTGTCCGATAGCGTGCGCGAAAAAATGGCCGAGCTGGAGGAGAGCTTCCCGGAAGGGCTGGTGTGGGAAGTGGTGTACGACCCCACGGTGTTTGTGCGCCAGTCAGTGGCGTCGGTGGTAAGCACGCTGCTTGAGGCGGTGCTGCTGGTGGTGATTGTGGTGATCGTGTTTCTGCAGACTTGGCGCGCGTCGATCATTCCTTTGCTGGCCGTGCCGGTATCGATCGTGGGCACGTTTGCGGTGCTGTGGCTGCTCGGCTTTTCGATCAACGTGCTGACTCTGTTCGGGCTCGTGCTCGCCATCGGTATTGTGGTCGATGACGCGATCGTGGTGGTTGAGAACGTTGAGCGCCACATCGGTGACGGACTTGCACCGCTGGACGCCGCGCATAAGGCCATGTCCGAGGTGTCGGGGCCGATTGTCGCGATCTCTCTGGTGCTGGCCGCCGTGTTTGTGCCGCTGTCGTTTATCGACGGGGTGACCGGGAAGTTCTATCAGCAATTTGCCGTCACGATCACGGTATCCGTGCTGATTTCGGCGATCAATTCGCTAACGTTGTCGCCCGCACTGGCCGCGATTTTGCTCAAGCCCCACGACGCGCCCAAAGACGGCCTGAGTCGTTTTCTCGACACACTGTTCGGCTGGTTCTTCCGTGGCTTCAACCGGGTTTTTGATCGCGGCAGCGCCAACTATTCGTCCAACATCGCCGGCACTATTTCGCGCTCGAAGCGCTTAATGGTTGTGTATGCGCTACTGATTGGTGTGGCCATCATCGGTTTTCGTGCCGTACCGGGCGGCTTTATTCCGACGCAGGACAAACAGTATCTGTTCGGCGTGTTGCTGCTGCCCGAGGGGGCAACGGTTGAGCGCACCGAGGCGGCCACGCGCAAGGCATCTGAAATCGCTCTGCAGGTGCCAGGTGTCACCAGCGCCGTGGCGTTTCCCGGTCTCAACGGTGTGCATTTCGTTAACACGCCAAACGTATCCACCATCTTTCTTGGCATTGCGCCGCCGGAAGAAAGAACGGCTTCTGCCGAGGAGCTGGCCGGTGAGTTGTCCGGTCGTTTCAGCGCCATCAAGGAAGGCTTGGCGTTTGCGCTGATGCCGCCGCCGCTGATCGGGATCGGCAACTCGTCGGGCATCGAGATGTATCTGCAGGATCGCTCCGGCGTGGGGTTTGCGCAGCTTGGCGGCGCTGTTGCCGCGCTGAGTGATCAGTTCCGGCAAACCCCGGGCTTCGACCCGTATTCGATTGTGACGTCGTATCAGGCCAACGTGCCCCAGCTTAACGCCGTCGTGGATCGCACCAAGGCCAAGGAGCAGGGCATCGCGCTGACGGATCTGTACAACACGCTGCAGGTCTACCTGGGCTCGGCCTACGTCAACGACTTCAATCTTTTTGGTCGCGTGTACAGCGTCTACGCGCAGGCCGATGCGGACTATCGCGACAGTGTGCAGGACATCAGCCGACTCAAGGTGCGTAACGCTCAGGGCATGATGGTGCCGATTGGCAGTGTGGTGGACGTGGTGCCGGGTTTCGGGCCCGACCCCGTCGTGCGTTACAACGGCTATCCGGCCGCGGATCTGTCAGCGGGATTCAACGCGGCCGCGCTAAGCTCGATTGAAGCGGTCAACGTCACCGAGGGTCTCGCCGAGCGCGTGCTGCCAAACGGGGTGGGACTTGAGTGGACGAATCTCACGTATCAGCAGGTGACCCAGGGCAACGCGTCGCTGCTGGTGTTTCCGCTGGCCGTGTTGCTGGTGTACCTGGTGCTCGCGGCGCTGTACGAAAGCTGGTCGCTGCCCCTGGCCGTTATCCTGATCGTGCCGTTATGTCTGCTGTCGTCGATTGGTGGCATCTGGCTTCTGAATACAGTGCGCGGACTGTGGTTCGGCCTGAAGATCGGCTGGGGCTGGATCCCGCCTCCGCCCATGTCCATACCGCCGGTGTTTTTGGATAACAATGTGTTTACCCAGATCGGACTGGTGGTGCTGATGGGGCTGGCCTGCAAGAACGCGATCCTGATCGTCGAGTTTGCGCGTGACCTGGAGAAGGCCGGTCGCGGGATTGTCGAGGCGGCGGTCGAGGCTTGCCGTTTGCGTCTGCGTCCGATTCTCATGACGAGCTTCGCGTTTATTGCGGGTGTGCTGCCGCTGGTGTTTGCTTCCGGTGCAGGTTCAGAGATTCGTCACGTCATGGGCGTGACGGTGTTCTTTGGCATGCTCGGGGTCACGTTCTTCGGTTTGTTTTTCACGCCGGTTTTCTACGTGTTGATTCGAAAACTCGCCACACGCGGTCAGGCGTTGCCGGTGGCCGAGAGCAACGATGCTTAGGCTCCTGAGAACATGCGCCGTGCTGGCGATTGGCGGCTGTGCGGCCGGTCCGGACTATGTGGCGCCGCAGACTTCGGCGCCCGCTGCGTTTGAAAACGCAGACGCCGAGCTGTTCACGACCTCACCGCCCTCGGGTGATCTGTGGCGGTCGTTTGATGATGACGGTCTGCGTCAGGCGATTGATTGGGCGCTGGTGGACAACACCGATGTCGCGGTGGCCGTGGCGCGCGTCGATGAATCGCGTGCGCTCAGCGGCCTGACCCGATACAGCTTGTTTCCCACGATCACGGCCAGCAGCACGGGCGATCGCAACCGGGTGAGTGACGAAGATCCCTTCGCGTTTCCAGGCCTCGGTGTCATCGACATTTACCGTCTGAGCTTTGATGCCACCTGGGAGATCGATCTGTTTGGCAGCCTGCGCCGCCAGGCCGAGCAGATTCGTCGTGTCGTGGAGGCCGATACCGCGACACTGCACGACGTGCAGCGATCCATCGTTGGCGAAGTCGCCCAGGGCTACTTCGAGCTGCGCGGCGCGCAAACGCGGCTCGCTGTGCAGAATGAAAACCGCGCCAACCAGCAGCGCACGGTCGAAATCCTGAGTCGCAGTCTGGAGGCGGGACGCGGCACGGCACTCGATGTGGCACGTGCGCGCTCGCTCGAACGCACGCTCGCCGCGGCCATCCCTGCCTCTGAGGCGGCCGTTGCGCGGGCCTGGCAGCGCCTGGCCGTGCTCACGGCAAAGCCGGTGGCGCAGCTCAAAGTTGCGCTGGGACAGGGCGCACTGCCGCCCGTTCCAACATCCATTGATCTTGGCGCACCGGAAGACTGGCTGCAGCGCCGTCCGGACATACGCGCCGCCGAGCGCGCGCTCGCGGCGGCCACGTCGGGCATCGGCGTGGAGGCGGCCGAGTACTACCCCAAGCTCAACCTGACCGGGAGTCTGGGCTACAACGGGCGCGACGTTGGTGCTTTTGGGGACAGCAATGCGCAGCGCTGGCAGATTGGCCCGGTTTTGTCCTGGCGGTTTCTGGACGTAGGTCGCGTGAAGCGCAATGTGATGGCGGCCGAGGCGCGCCAGCGACAGGCGCTGGCAACGTTCCAGGGCGCGGTGCTGCGCGCACTGGAAGACATGGAGAATTCACTGGCCAACTATCGCGCGACCAGCCGCACGGCGTTTGCGATTGAGGAGGCGCTGGCACAAAGCAGCAAGTCCAGCGAGCTTGCGCAGCTGCGCTTTGACAATGGCGCCGCGAACTATCTCGAAGTACTCGATGCGCAACGCACACTGCTTGAGCTCGAAGATCAGCACGCACAGGCGATCACCGCGCGCGCCACCGCGCTGGCCGCCGTGTACAAGGCGCTGGCGGCCAACTGATGCTCAATGTGCGCTACTTCGCTGGTCTGGCCGTGGCGTTCGGAATTGGCGCGGGTTGCCGTCTGGCTGAGATTCCCGTGCCCGCTCCGCCGGCTCTGGTCGGCGCGCTTCTGGTCATGTCCCTGACCGTCGGCTACGAGATTGGCGACCGGGTGGTTGCGCGTCGAGATGAGAAACCGCCCCAATGACGACGCTGATCGGCATCGCGCTCGGACTTGCGATTGGCTTTAGCTGCCGCTGGTTTGATATTCCATCACCGGCACCGCCCAAGATTGTCGGGGCGCTGCTGGTGGTGTCGATGACGCTCGGCTACCTCAGCGTCGGCTGGTTGCGCTGAATTAGTCTCGCGCGGGAATGTTGACCGCAGCCTGCGAGGCCGGTCTTGACTGACAGCGACCAAGCCAGTCGTTGACGCGCGGGAAGTCGTTCAGACCCAGCGCCTCGGTGGCCTGATAAAACCCGTGTAGCGTGCGTATCCACGGCCAGATAGACAGATCGGCAATGCTGTAGTCTTTGCCAACGATGTAATCGCGGCCGGTGAGCTGCTGCTCGAGGACCTGCAGCAGTCGCCGTGACTCATCGCGGTAGCGCGCAGTGGCGTAGTCGTGATTGATGCTCTGATCGGCAAACTTAAAGAAGTGGCCAAACTGACCCATCATCGGGCCCACGCCACCCACCTGGAAAAACACCCACTGCAAAGCCTCGAGCTTTTTCGTTTCGCTTGCGGGCAGCAGTACGCCGGCCTTGGTCGCAATGTAGTGCAGGATGGCGCCGGACTCCCACAGCCCCATCGGCGTGCCCTCCGGGCCGTTGGGGTCCAGGATAGCGGGTATCTTGCCGTTGGGGTTCAGGCTCAGGAATTCCGGGCTTTTCTGATCCTGGGTTTCGAAGCTGATCAGGTGCGCATCGTAGTCGAGCCCCGACTCCTCAAGCACGGCCGAAGCCTTGATACCGTTGGGCGTCGGCAGCGAATAGAGCTGGATCGCGCTGTCGCTGCTGGGCGGCCAGCGGCCGGTGATCGCAAAATTCTCAAGGCTCATGCTGATGGCTCCGTGTCTAGGCAAACGTGCGCAAGGCAAACAGGATGATAAAGGCGGTCAATTGCAGTACAACCAGCTTTTTCATGATGAACTCCCTAAATGTTGGGGCTAGACTACGCCTGCGCCATCAAGACGCCTACGTGCGTAGCGCTGCCAGATTTGTCTCATCGTCCAGAGCGATAAATTCACGTGGATACCATCAGTCAACTGCTAAAAACCTTCCGGCTTCAGGCCGAGGTGTTTCACAACGCCAAATATTGCACCGCGTTCAATATTGATACGACGGTCAGCGGTAAGGCCGCCTTTCATATTGTCTCTGAGGGGCGCGCGTGGCTGATCAATGGGAACGGAGCCGGGGATCCGGTGGAGCTTCACGCCGGCGATCTGGTGCTGTTTCCGCGGGCTGGGAAACACCGCATGGTGGATACGCCTGAAACCGCGGCTGGGCTGAACGCTGGTGGTGCTCAGCCATTTGATGAGGTCGCAGATCAGTCCGGCGCTGGTCTGGTCTGTGGTTACCTGGAATTTGATCATCCGTCGAGCAATCCGCTGCTCGACGCTTTGCCTGACAGCGTCGTGGTGCGCCGTGTGGACCGGCCCGACGACTGCGGCGTGTGCGAGATCCTGAGTTTGCTGATACGTGAGTCGGTCAGCGACAAGCCCGGCGTCCAGGTCACGCTCAACCGTCTGTGCGATGTCGTGTTTGTTCTGCTGATGCGCGAGTATCTCGACGCGGGCGGCGAGACGGGCCTTGGCGCAGCGCTGGCCGACAAGCGCATTGCGCGCAGCCTGAACGCCCTGCATGGCGAGCTGGGTGCGGACTGGTCAGTGGAAGCCCTCGCTCAGATTGCGGCGATGTCTCGCGCCGGTTTCGCGGCGCGTTTCAAAGAGGTGCTGGGTGTGTCGCCGGTGGCCTATCTGACGACCGCGCGCATGCAGGCGGCCTATCGTTGGCTTCGGGACAATCACGAGCCCGTGGCAACCGTCGCCGCGCGCACCGGCTATGCCACCGAAGCGGCCTTTGCCAAGGCGTTCAAGCGCGAGCTGGGCGTGTCACCCGGCGCCGTGCGCAAGGACGGCGAGCGCGAGGCCCGCGTGGCAGAGGCTGCCGACTAGTCAGTCCAGCGCCAGCCGCACGGCCTCGGCCGCGTGGATGCGCGTGGTGTCATAAAGCGGTGTGGGCGTGTCTTCCTGGCGAACAAGCATCGCGATTTCGGTGCAACCGAGGATAACCGCCTCGGCGCCATCGAAGGCCAGCGCGGTGATGACCTGCTGGTAGCGTCGACGCGAATCGTCATCGATCACGCCCAGGCACAGTTCCTCATAGATGATCTCGTGTACACGATTGCGATCGTCCTGATTGGGCACCAGCACGTGCAGGCCATGAGCTTCCAGCCGGCCCGTGTAGAAGTCCTGCTCCATGGTATAGCGCGTCCCGAGCAAACCGGTGCGTGAGATGCCGTCGCGTTTGAGCTGCGCAGCTGTGGCATCGGCCAGATGCAGAAGAGGGATATCGATGGCCGCCTGCACCTGATCCGCCACCTTGTGCATGGTGTTGGTACAGATCAGGAGCAGGTCGGCGCCGGCGGCTTCGGCCTGCTTTGCCGCCGCGATTAGCGTCTGCGCGGCGGCCTGCCAGTCTCCGCTTTCCTGCTGCGCGGCAATTTCTGCGAGATCCAGAC
>CAZXCL010000075.1:0-21647 GCA_964639265.1 uncultured Gammaproteobacteria bacterium
TCGCATGCGAACACGGCGCGGGCCATGGCTTCGTCGTTGAACGCCCACAGGTCTTCAAGCGAGCCGCCGCCGCGCGCCAGTACCAGAACATCACAGTCGTCGTCCTTTTCGGCGCGTCGAAGCGCTGACACGATCGCCGCGGGCGCCGCATCGCCCTGCACCGGCACGGCGTAGATCAGAACCGGTATGCCCGGGAAGCGGCGCCGCAGCACGTTGAGAATGTCGCGAATCACCGCGCCAGTGGGCGAGGTGATCACGCCGATACGCCGCGGCAGCACCGGCAGGTCCTGCTTGGCGTCGGCATCGAACAGGCCCTCACCGTCGAGTTTGCGTTTGAGTACTTCATAGGCGCGTTGCAAAGCGCCTTCGCCCGAGTCACTCATATGCTCGGCGATCAGCTGATAATCCCCGCGCGGTTCGTACAGGCTCACGCGGCCACGAACGATCACCTGCTGACCATTTTGCGGACGATGGCGCACGGCCCGGTTGCGGCCGCGGAACATCGCGCAGCGGATTTGCGCATCCTGATCTTTGAGCGTGAAGTACCAGTGGCCGGACGCCGGCATGGCCAGATTCGAGATTTCACCCGATACCCACAGCATTGGCAGGCCGGTTTCGAGCAGGCGGCGAGCCTCGCGATTGACGCGGGCGACCGTATAAATGTCGCGCTTGGAGGCCGACGGGCCGAGGCTCTTCATGGCACCATGGTAATGCCCACAGCGCGCAAAACCAATGCCGATGTTTACCCGCGTGAATCGACCGCGTATCCTTGGCGGATTAACCGGCCAACGCCGGTTTTTTTCCACCCGCTACCGCTGGAGGGCACTATGCGCATCGATCAAGAAGCACTCACTTTCGACGATGTCCTGCTCACGCCCGCCTATTCGAACGTGCTGCCGCGCGAGGTGGCACTGTCCACCCGCGTCACCCGCGATATCGAACTGAATCTGCCGCTGATCTCCGCCGCCATGGATACGGTCACCGAGGCGCGCCTGGCCATTGCGCTGGCGCAGGAAGGCGGCATGGGCATCGTGCACAAGAATATGACCGTGGACGAGCAGGCGCGCGAGGTTGCGCAGGTCAAGAAATACGAGAGCGGCGTGATTACCTCGCCGATCACCGTTTCGCCGGACAAGACGATTGCCGATGTCATGGCACTGACCCGTGCTCACAACATCTCGGGCGTGCCGGTCGTCGACGGTCGCGAGACCGTGGGTATTGTCACTCGCCGTGATCTGCGTTTTGAAACCCATCTTGACGCGCCGGTCACCTCGGTCATGACGCCGAAGGAGAAGCTGGTCACGGTGCGCGAAAACGCGCCGAAGGAAGAGGTCAAGCAGCTGCTGCATAAGCATCGCATCGAGAAGGTGCTGGTGGTCAGCGACGACTTCGAGCTGCGCGGCATGATCACCGTGAAAGATTATGAGAAGGCCTCGGAGTTTCCGCTGGCGTGCAAGGACGACCAGGGTCGTCTGCGGGTCGGCGCGGCGCTTGGAACCGGACCGGACACCTTGAAGCGCTGCGCCGCGTTGGTCGCGGCCGGCGTGGACGCCGTCGTCGTCGATACCAGCCACGGTCATTCCGAAGGCGTGCTCGAGACCGTGCGTCAGGTGCGCGCGGCGCACAGCGATCTGCAGATTATCGGTGGCAACATTGTGACCGCGGAGGCGGCACTGGCGCTGAAAGAAGCGGGCGTTGACGGCGTGAAAGTCGGCATAGGCCCCGGTTCAATTTGCACGACACGCGTGGTCGCAGGCGTGGGCGTGCCCCAGGTCTCGGCGGTGGCCAACGTGGCCGAGGCGCTAAAGAAAACCGGTATTCCTTTGATCGCCGACGGCGGCATTCGCTTCTCGGGTGACGTGGCCAAGGCGCTGGCCGCTGGTGCGCACGCGATCATGATCGGCAGTCTCTTTGCCGGCACCGAAGAATCGCCGGGGCAGGTCGAGCTGTATCAAGGGCGCTCGTACAAATCATATCGCGGCATGGGCTCGCTGGGTGCCATGGCCCAGGCACAGGGCTCCAGCGATCGCTATTTCCAGGACGCCACCGACGAGGTGGACAAGCTTGTCCCCGAAGGCATCGAAGGTCGCGTGCCGTATAAGGGTCCTGTTGGCAGCATCATCCATCAGCTTGCCGGTGGCATTCGCTCGGCCATGGGCTATACCGGCTGTGCGACGATCGAAGAAATGCGTACCAAGCCGCGCTTTGTGCGCATTACCAATGCGGGTGTCAGTGAATCGCATGTGCACGACGTGACGATCACCAAAGAGGCGCCCAACTACCGCGGACGGCCTTCATGACGCAGCGTGATATTCACGCCCAGCGCATCCTGGTGCTGGATTTTGGTAGCCAGTACACACAGTTGATCGCCCGCCGCGTGCGCGAAGCGGGCGTCTATTGCGAAATCCTGCCGTGGGATATGCCGGCAGATGACATTCGAGCGTTTGCGCCCAAAGGCGTGATTCTGTCCGGCGGACCCGAGTCGGTTACGGGCAGCGAGGCGCCGGCAATATCACCCGCCGTGCTTGACCTGAACGTACCCGTGCTTGGCATCTGCTACGGCATGCAGGCATTGGCTCAGGCGCTGGGTGGTCAGGTTGCTTCATCCACGCACCGGGAATTTGGTCATGCGCAAGTGCGCAGCGCGGCTCCGTGTGCGCTGCTCGACGATCTGGCCAACACCCGCGATGATCAGGACCGCGCGGTTATGGACGTGTGGATGAGTCACGGTGATCGCGTGGACGCGGCACCGGACGGTTTTGACATTGTGGCCACAACGGACAACGCGCCGATTGCGGCGATGGCCAACACCGAACGCCAAATTTACGGACTGCAGTTTCATCCTGAAGTCACGCACACGGCCGCAGGCAAAGCCATCCTGTCGCGGTTTGTGCATGAGGTGTGCGGCTGCGCTTCGGACTGGACCAGCGGCAACATTATCGACGATGCGATTAGCTCAGTGCGCGAACAGGTTGGCAGTGACCAGGTGCTGCTGGGCTTGTCCGGTGGTGTTGATTCGTCCGTGGTGGCGGCGCTATTGCATCGCGCGATTGGCGAGCAGCTCACCTGTGTGTTTGTCGACACCGGCCTTTTGCGGCTGAACGAAGGCGACGAAGTCATGGCTGCGTTTGCCGAGCACATGGGCGTGCGTGTCATACGTGTTAACGCTGGTGAGCGTTTCTTTTCCGCGCTTGAGGGCGTGGAAGATCCGGAGGCCAAGCGCAAGATTATTGGTGGTTTGTTCATCGACGTGTTTGATGAGCAGGCCGCCAAACTGCCCAATGTGAAGTGGCTGGCCCAGGGCACGATCTATCCCGACGTTATTGAGTCGGCGGGGGCGGGCACTGGCAAGGCGCACGTCATCAAATCGCATCACAACGTCGGTGGCCTGCCCGAGCACATGAAGCTGTCTCTGGTCGAGCCGCTGCGCGAGCTGTTCAAGGACGAGGTGCGGACCATTGGTCTTGAACTCGGACTGCCCGAGTCACTGATCATGCGTCATCCGTTCCCGGGCCCCGGACTGGGCGTGCGAATTCTGGGCGAAGTGAAGCGCGAATACGCCGATATTCTGCGCGCCGCCGACGCGATTTTTATCGAGGAGTTACGCCGTGCGGGCTGGTACGACAAAACCAGTCAGGCGTTTGCCGTGTTCCTGCCGGTCAAGTCGGTCGCCGTCATGGGCGATGGCCGGGTACACGACTACGTCATCGCCCTGCGTGCGGTCGAGACGGTGGATTTCATGACCGCGCGCTCGGCGCACTTGCCCTACGAGTTTCTTGATCGTGTATCCAGTCGCATCATCAACGAAACGCAGGGCGTTTCGCGCGTGGCTTACGATATTTCAAGCAAGCCGCCTGCGACCATCGAGTGGGAATAGCCCATACGTGCAGCTAGTCCACCTGATGCATGGTCAGGAACATGGCTTTGTCGAGCGCTGCGAAAAAGTCCGTATAGGCGGCGGCTTCCTCAAGCGGGTTTTCATTCAGACGAGCATTGGCGCGCACGGCCAGTCGATCCTGCTCGCGCTCGCGCACCGTAACCGTGATGCGGATTTGATAATCCTGCAGCTTCGTGCCGCTGATGGTCGCAAGCTCGTAGTCAGCCCGGTCAATGACAAAACCAAGATCCTGTAGCGTCGCGACCACCGAGCGCAACGTCGCGCGGCGATCGAGCGTGTCGTACTCGCGTGTTTGTATCTGGCGCAAAGCCAGCTGACTGGCTCCGGCCGTCGCGGGTCGTGTGCTCACCGCACAGCCGGACGCCACGAAGGCGCAGGTCAGTGCAAGGCCGGTCACAAAGTGTCGCATGGTCATACGCCCTCCCTCTCGAGATTCACGGATTTGTCGAGCTTGATGAAAAACGACTGGTAGACGTCTGGATCGTCGATGGTCGCCTGATGTGAAATGCGCCCGTCCCGATCCCAGACAATGCGCTGCATCGTGACGCGAACGGCGTGCGTAGCGGCAATATCGCTGTCGGGCAGCACCACCACCGTTAGCCTGAAATCCTGAACGTCGTCCGTCTTTTTGTAATTTTCGTTGTCGCACGCGAACAGCAGTGTGAACACGCAGCTTGCCAGATCCAGCGCGACGCGGCCGGCCACCTGTGCCTCGTTGGTGGCATCCGCGCGCTTTGAGGCAGAGATGACGCCAAGTTTTTTCTCCACCTCGTCAATGGCATACCCCAAATCCTGCAGAACCCCTACGGACGCCGACAATATGCTGACTTCATCGATGTCATAGAAATCGCGCGTCTGGATGGAGCGCATTGCCAGCGCCGACTCACTCAGCCGGAGCGTATCGGTGGGCATCGACGTGCAACTCGCAAGGACAGCCATTGCGGCGGCAGGTAGCACCAGGCGTATGTTTGGCAGCTTCATCATGCTGACCTCAAAAGCGTGACGTGTGATAGGCGAAATCACGGACCAGATTGCGTTCGTCGAACTTGATGACGACGGTCAGCGTGCGTTGACTGCTGGCCCCTGATGATTGACCTCCACCGAGCGACGGCAGCCCGATAATGTCTGATCCGCCCCCGAGCGCCAGAATCCCGGCCTGCATGTTGGCGCGTACATACTGGGTTGAAATTTTGTCGTAGATCCACACCTCGTTGCGTGACTCATCCGTCGATACGATGTTGGGTGATCCCAGGACCTCGGCCACCTCGCCGCCGGCCATACCGATGCGAATCTCCTTTTGTACCGTACCGACGGTCAGATTTTCATCGCTTTGCATCGTCGTGGTCGCGCAGCCGCCCAGAATCGTCACGGCAATCAAAACAGCAAAAATTCTCATAAACGTTACCTCGTAATCGGTCACCTGATGTGACGTCCAAAACGAGGTTACGCGTAGGATTTCGGGAAGTCTCTGCGGCCAGCGTGAAGAAAACTGTTTTTATCTGACGGGCGTTATTCGCTGTGGTCGCCGGCGGTCCACATTTGCGTAAGTGCTTGTTCCAACTCATCCCCTTCGCATACATGGCGTTTGGGTTTGAGCAAATGCCCGTATCCACGTTTGGTGCGAATCGAGAGTCTACCCAGCCGTTGACGGAAGAATTTCACCAGTTGATCAATATCGTTGTCGTTGACACGGGAGTCGGCTGCCGTGCCAAACACTTCATGGCGAGTGATTTCGCGTTTCACGTAGGCAGGCGTGCCGCCCTCTTCGAGAGAACCAAGTAACAGGCCGATAAACCGCGCCTGCTTTTCCGACAGCTCGATACTGGTGCCGTCACTGATTCTGGCCATTTGGAACAGCGATGGCGAAATATAGTGGTTGCCGCAGCGCCAGGTCTGGAAAAACGGATCGAGTTTTTTTTCTGGTTGATTGCGCTGTCTGAGTCGCTCGGTAATCCACAGAAAAAACGGACTCAGACGCTCGGCTGCATTGCGCAAAAGATGCGAGAGATACTGCAGTTCGGCGCCGCTCAGGGGTGCATCCGAGGGGATGCGGTAGTCGATGCCGAAGATAAATGCGAGCCGATTGTCCTTGTCCCGCGTCAGCGTCAGGAAGCAAACATGGGAATGATAGACCTCGCTTGGATCCTGCACTCGATGCAGGCTGACCATCTGCCGCGAGCGTTGAAAACGCCGGCGCTGCTGCTTTTGATTGGTGACAATTTGTCGGGTGAGCGCCGGAATGTCGTCGGGATGAACGAGTCGTCGATAGTCGAGATCATCGTAGCGTGAGCGACTTGTGGCCAGATGCGCCACCTTGTTTTTGCAGTTGTATCCCCAAACGATTTCGGGGCTGAAAAAGTCTTCAAAAAAACGCGCATTCATACGACGTTCTCCAAACCGGGTATGCCGACAGCCGCAACCAACGTTCGCGCAGACTATATCGCGAGGTGCGCGCGAGATGTCAACTACCCTCACCAGCGTCGCACTCGGACAAGGCTGTCCACTTGTGGCAACTACGGTTAAGCTCGCACCATGCAACAGGAACAAGATGGTTCGCTCGCTGCTGCCAACGATGAACGCTACATGCGCCAGGCCCTGGCGTTGGCCGCGACTGCGCAAGCCGAGAACGAAGTGCCGGTTGGCGCGATTGTTGTGCGCGATGACAAGGTGATTGGCCGCGGCTACAACCGGCCCATTGGCACCTGCGATCCCACCGCTCATGCCGAGGTGCAGGCATTGCGCCACGCGGGCATGCTTGAACAGCAGTATCGTTTTGTCGGCAGTACGCTCTACGTCACGCTCGAACCCTGCGCCATGTGCGCCGGCGCCATCATCCATGCCCGCGTCGCGCGTGTTGTGTTTGGTGCGCCAGATCCCAAAAGCGGCGCGGCCGGCAGCGTGCTCGACGTGTTTGGCTGCGAGGCGCTCAATCATCGCGTTGAGGTCAAAGGTGGCGTTCTGGCCGAACCCTGTGGCGATCTGCTGCGCGCATTCTTCCGCGCCCGGCGTCAGCGCTAGGGCTCAGGTCGGACTATACTGCTGATGTCCACTCATCAGGAGCAGCACATGAAACATTCGATCATTGCAGCGGCGCTAGTCTTTAGCGCCATTGGCGCGCAGGCAGACCATCATAAAAAAGGCGAAGCGCCCGCCATGTCGGCCGAAGAGATGGCCATGATGAAGGCGATGGAGGCGGCAGCCACGCCGGGCGAGCCCCACAAGCAGCTCGCCGATAGCGTCGGCGAGTTTCAAGCGCAGATGCAAATGTGGCCAGCTCCTGGTGCGCCACCGATGAACACGTCAATGCAGGTGAAGCGCAAGATGGATCTCGGCGGCCGCGTGCTCGTGGAGCACTGGAAAGGTGAGGTTATGGGTGCCGCGTTTGAAGGCCGTGGCCGAACCGGTTACGACAACGTCACCAAGCGTTACTGGTCCACCTGGACAGACAACATGTCCACTGGATTACTGGTCATGTACGGGCAGTGGAACGCCGACAATGAAACTTTTGAGTTTACGGGTAAGAATGTTCATCCGGCGACGGGCGCGACCTACGCCGTGCGCTCGGTTGGCTCTTCGCCCGTGGCGGAAAACGAAACGATGACCATGTATGAGGACCATGGTCAGGGTGAGTACAAATCGATGTCCTTTACTCTGACGCGTCAGTAGCCGCTTCCGCGTCTCCAGCCCCGGAAGCCCCCTGCGCCGTTGCACACGGTGTAGGGGGCGTTGTGATTGGTGCACTCTGTGATTGCGCAATCAAGCCCGAGCGTTGCGTTTCGCGAGCTCTGTAGCACTCGAACACCTGGTCGATGGCATCGTCTGGCGCCATCGGATTTAGCCGCTACCCATGGCCATCGGCTCTCGACGACGCATCCGGCCCAGGCTCGCGGCCACCGGGTTGGGCCGGTAATTGAGGGCGTCGATCGCCACTTGTACGCGAAGTCGTGTGTCGGGATGCACGTTCAGGGCGCCATTGCTGACGCGAGAAACAGTCTTGATTGAAACGCCCGCGCGGGCCGCGACGTCTCGGATGGTCGCAACGCGACGGGGTGCTGCGGGTTCGTGAACAACATTCATGCCTTGCTCCTGGGTGTTATGAACACTCAAGGACAAAGCATGAAGCGTGCCAACTTTGATCGATCGGTTTTTCAACAAGATAGCGGCCCACACCCTGTCGCGTTGCGTCGCGAGTGTGCACGTCGTCCGAGCGGTGCCTCGTCATGAGGCAAAACGGCTTGTCAGTTTTATTACAACTCGTTTAGCGACAGTCGTTACGCAGACCGCTTGGCCCTGGAGGCAGGAAGAACAGCTGCCGCAGTCTCCCGAGGTCGATAAAATTGACCGCACCATCGCCGTCCAGATCATAGAGCGCGTCGCTGCCGAAAAATCCGCTTCGAAACTCGCCGAGATCCACGAAATTGACGATGCAATCGTTGTTGAAATCGGCGTCACACGCATTGCCCAGGCCGTCCTCATCGGTGTCGATCTGAGCGGCATTGGCATAGAGCAGACAGTTGTCCTGGGCGTCCGCTGCGCCATCCGTATCGCTGTCGGTCAGCGGCAGCGTGGCGGACCACAGGCCGCGACCAAACGTGGCAATGACCAGCTCGCGCGTGGCCTCATGGAGGGTCACCGACATGGACGGGCTGGTAGGCAGGTTGTCGCCCAATTCATTCCAGCTGCCGCCGTTGTCGATGCTGATGTAGACGCCGATATCGCTGAGAGCAACCAGCTCGCCGTTGGGGCCGCGTGCGATGTCGTTGACCGGGGCCTGCGGCAGATCGGAAGTGATGTCATCGAAATTGATGCCGCCGTCGTCGGTGACCAGCACGTAGGGAGTGTTGTCTGCGATGTGATAGCCAGTGTAACTGATGTAGGCACGCTCGGCGTTTGTCGGATCGATCGTGATGGCCGTCACCCAGCGATCGGGCAGGTCGCTGTCCTGCGACTGCGTCCACGTTGCACCTTGATCGCGGGTCACCCAGACACGCGCGTCGTCCGTGCCAGCGTACAGCGTTAGCGGATCACTTTGCGATACCGCCAGCGCCGTGATCGTGCCGAACGTGTAGTTATCGTCGGCAACCGGATCAGGACCGGTCAGGCTGGGACTGATCGACGTCCAGCTCGAGCCTTGGTTGGTGGAGCGAAACACGCGGTTGGCGGCGAAGTAAAGCACCTGTGAATCGTTGGGATCGATGACCAGTGGCGCCTGCCAGGCCGTGCGCTCGCCGAGATTGCCCGTACCGATCGAAGACGTTGTACTGCCGCCATTGAAAGAGCGCACGCAGAACCCGCGCTGGGAGCAGCCGTAAATGGTGTCCTGATCCTGCGCATCAATCAGTACTTCAAGGCCGTCGCCGCAGCCAAAAATGTTCCATTCCAGTATCTCGTTAAACGGTCCGCCGTAGGACCGCAGGCAGCGGTTGTCTTGCGTGCCCGTGAGCAAGCGCTGATCATCCTGCTGGCTGACTGCCACTGTGTAGGACTGAGTGAAGGGCTGAACGCTGGCCGGCAACCATGAGTTGCTGGCACCGTTGCTGTCGGAACGGTAGAGCCCGCCGTCGTTGCCAAGGTAGATGCGGCTGGGTATGGCCGGGTCAAACACCATGGCGTGCTGGTCGACATGAAATCCGCTGACCTGCGAAAAGTTCGCGCCCGCGTTCAGTGATTGCAGCAGCGGAACGCCCGCGACCAGCACCCGGTCTGCGTCGGCGGGATCGACCCACAGCCGACCAAACCACCAGCCAAACGAAGACTGCGAATTGACCAGCGTGGATGAGGCAGGGAGCGTGGTCCAGGTGGTGCCGCCGTTGTCACTGCGATAGAAACTGTTGAAAAACCCAATGCGGTCAATCACGATCGCATAGAGTCGGTTCGGATTGCTGGGTGCCAGCGCCAGACCGATGCGTCCGACATCGGGTCCGGCGGCAGGCAGTCCGCCAGCCAGCCGTGTCCACGTGTCACCGCCGTCGTCTGAGCGGAATACTCCCGATCCTTCACCACCGAGTCGTCGAAACGACGCCTGACGCAAGTGATCCCACATGACCGCATAGACGCGGTTGGGATTTTGCGGATCGATCAGCACATCGGCCGCGCCGGTCGTATCGTTCAGGCCCGCCAGTACCAGTGACCAGGTGTTACCTGCGTCGTCACTGCGATAGACACCGCGCTGTCCACCGGGCGCAAACACCGGTCCGGTTGCGGCCACAAACAGTCGATTCTCATTGCCAGGATCAATCGCGATACGTCCGATTCTGGCGCTCAGTTCCAGACCGAGCGACTGCCAGGATTGCGCGCCGTCCATTGAGACGAACACGCCTTTGGCGCCCAGCGTAGGGCTGCTGCCATTGGGTCCACCTTCGCCCACGCCGGCATAGAGCTTGCCTGTTGGGCTCATCGCCAGCGCACCGATCGCCTGCGCGTTGCCGGCGGGCCAGGCGGAGGCGAGCGTGTCGCCAGCGTCGGTGCTCTTCATCACACCGCCAGACGCTGTCGCAACGTAGACGGTGTTGCTGTCCGCCGGGTCCAGCGCGATGTCTAGAATGCGGCCGCCGATATTGTCAGGACCGCGGAAGGTCCAGAGGTTGCCACCGAGTCGAGCCGCTCTGCGGCTGCGTTTTTCACGCAGAGCATCTCGCGCCCGCGTCGCGCGAGCGAGCAGCGCTTCGTTGACCGGGTCGCCCGACAGTCTGCGCTGCAGCAGCCAGTCACCGGGTTCCAGTGGACCGCCTTTGCTCAGGTCATCAGCGATCTCATGTTTGGTGCCGACCTCAAAGTACGCCAGATCAAACGCCGCGAAGTAGTACAAAAGCGCAGCACCGACGGCGACCAGCAGTGGGGCAAAACGATTCATGAGCGAGTGTCCTTGGCTGAGCGCCGGAAAGGATAGAGAAATTGGGCAACGTAACCTTCAGGAACAGTATCACTGCGCGTGCCGTAGCGGGTGGATATATGGTCCGGCAAATGGGCCGTGCCGAAAATTACGTCGTAGATGGGCAGAAAGCCGGCGTAGTTCTTATCCACCGCCTCGTCCTCAGAGCTGTGATGCCAGTGATGAAATTCTGGCGTGGCCAGGAGCCAGCGCAAACCCGGAAAACGCAGTTTGGTATTCGAGTGAATGAAAATAGCGTGAAACGAAATAAACACCAGATACGCAAACGTCGGTGCCGGCGCAAAACCGAGTACAAAGATTGGCAAATAGCCGAACAGCCGGTTGGCCAGAATCTCAACCACGTGCAGTCGCGACGACGACAGCCAATCCATCTGTTCGGAGGAATGATGCACGGCGTGAAACTTCCACAGCCACGGGATCTCGTGCATCGCCCGGTGAATCCAGTAGGTAAAGATGTCGACGGCAAACAGAATCTCGATGAACTGCAGCCAGTAAGGCTGAGACGCGATGGCCTTTTGAAAATCGAGATCGACGGCCCAGAAGAGATAAGCCTGAATCGGAATGATGGTAAAGAAACTGATCAGCTGCACGCCGATGTGGCTGACCATGAAGTACTTCATGTCCGTGACCCAGCCGCTGCGCAGAACGCGTTGATCGGGGTATTTGGGAAACAATCGCTCAAGCGGTATGAACACCAGCGCTAGAATCAGTAGCGTCAGAATAAAATAATCGAGTCCAGCATAGAGGCTGCGCGCGGCCGGCACGGCCACATCGAGTTTGGTTGTGCCAAGAAGCGCGGCGGCGCTGGCAAACAGGCAGCCGATCAGGCCGGCGCGGCGTGTACCAAGCAGTACGGCCAGCAGGCCAAACCCGAAGGCGATCGCGATCGACACATCAAGCACCGTGCGAAACACGCCGGCGTGACGGGCGTAGACGGCGGCAAGTTCCGGCGAGGTCAATAGCGAGGGCATCAGAAAGCACAGCGCAGCCATGACCGACAGCGATCCCAGCGACACCGATATCAGTGCGCTGATTTTGCCGCGCCCGGGCGTGAGCGGGACCTCTTCAAGACGATTTCGAAAGTACTGACTCATGCCGCCAATTGTAGGCGATTTCAGGGTCAATCGGGCGGCTTGTCATGGGCGCATTAAGGTAAACCGTTGCCGGGACTCGTAATGCGCAACTTGCTAACGGAAATTGCGTATCCACACCGATCGAAGTGCGCCCTACAGTAGCGCTGCGATGCATTGGCATCACCAACATCTTCCGAGTCTGGGGGACGCCGACGCATGGACGCGTCGGCTTTTTTGCATTGGGCTTACAGGGCCGGCAAGCCTTCCGTGCCGCTCCCGTCGGGTTCGATGTCCGGTGTTTCACGCCGTGCGCGATACTGCTCTGAGGTCGCCCAGATCAGAATGTCGTAATAGCTGCGGATATTGTCGACGTAGCGCACCGGCTCCCAACCTCGCGCATAGCCTCGCTTCACCTGGCTGTACCATTTTTTTTGCGCGAGCAGCGGCAGTGAGTCGCGCACGTCATTCCAGTCGTCGGGATCGCCGCCACGCCGCTGCGTGATGATGCGCGCATCCTCCAAATGCAAAAATCCGACGTTGTAGGCGGCCAATGCGAACCAGGTGCGATCGGGCTCACCAATGCGTTCGGGGATCTTGTCCTTGATGGTCTGCAGATAACGCCCGCCACCTTCAATACTCTGTATCGGATCCGTGCGGTCTTCGATCCCCACCTGACGCGCCGTGGCGCGCGTGAGCATCATCAGGCCGCGTACGCCCGTTGGCGACACGGCTTTCGGGTCCCAGTGCGATTCCTGATAGCCCATGGCCGCCAGCAAACGCCAGTCCTCGTCAATAGCCTGAGCAATGCGCTCGAAATGCGGGCGAAACTCGGGCAGGCGTGTCTCAACGTGGCGCAGAAAACGCCGTGTTCCCACGTAGTCGAGGCGGTGCTCGTTGTCGTAGTAGCGCTCATCCACGGCGGCCAGCTCGCCGCTGGCGGCAATCTCATTGAGGTAGCTTTGGGCGACGCGATAGAGCGAGTCGTCGTCATCTTTTCGAAACGCCCACGCTAGCTGATCGGTGGTCGGCAGCTCAAAGGCAACGCGCAGCTCAGGATAAAACTGACTGGCAATCTGAAATTCATTTGAATCGACCATCGTGACATCGATATCACCGTCGACCACGCGCCGCAGCTGTTCGTCCACGTCCGAACTCTCGGCGCTTTCGTAGACAAGCTCCGGCATGTCGGCCTTCAGGGCATCGAGTGACACGGCAAAACTGCTGCCTTGCGGCACCGCGACCTTCAGCCCCACGAGCTGCTCGGGGTTTCTGGGGCGACGATTGCCAAGTCGATAGACTACCTGCTGGCGTACTTCGCGGTAGGGCTCGCTGAAGCGCACGATGCGGCGGCGCTCGTCGGTAATGGCCAGACCAGCGGCGGCCAGATCGGCCTTCCAGCTCGCGACGTCTTGCACGATATCGTCCAGAGACTGTGCGTTGTAGATGTTGAGCTCAACGCCCAGCGAGTCGGCCAGACCCTTGGCCAGTTCATACTCCACGCCGCGAGGGCCCTCGGAGCCGTGGTAAAACGTGGTCGCCCCATTGCGGGTCACGACATTGAGCACACCTGTCTCACGGACCAGATCGAGCGTGGTGGGCGGGTCGCTGCAGGTGCTTAGAAACACGCACGCATTGACCATGACAATGGCAAATGTTGTTCTCATCGCTCACTTTCTTATGAAGCAGTCGACGCTCGTTCAGGGGCCGCCGCGCGGACCGCGAATTTTTGCATCCTGGAGCGAATCGAAAAAAAGCACCAAATTGACGAAAAAACTTGCAGTGGACACCTTTCGGCGCCGCGCGTAAGTGACTATCATACCGGATCGCTGCCGCCGTACGTTGGCGACGGCGCGCCGGAGAGGTACCGAAGCGGTCATAACGGCACCGATTCGAAATCGGTTGGGGGCATAACCGCCCCACGTGGGTTCGAATCCCACCCTCTCCGCCACTCATTCAAGCGCTCGAAGCAGGCTGATCTGACCGCAGTCTGACTTCGCTCGCACTGTCAGATAAGTGCGGTAACTGGTCTGAAAACACTGAATATCGTGGCAGGCTCAGGGAAGATTGTCGTGTCGCGTCACCGCCACGTTCTGCGTGCCGCCGTCGGGTGGAGAAATAAACGTGTCTGACGCCCGCTTTCGCTGGACCGCCGCCGGCGCGACCAACGTCGGCTGCGTGCGCCGCGTCAATGAAGACACCTATCTGGATTTGTCGGCCTCCGGGCTGTGGGTAGTTGCCGACGGCATGGGCGGCCACGCGGCCGGCGACTACGCCAGCGGCCTGATCGTCGAAGCGCTGTGCGATGTGCCGCTGCATGACGACGCCGACGAATTCCTCGACGACGTTGAAAGACGCCTCAATGAAGTCAATCGGCGCCTGTTCGAGCGCTCAATCGCGGCCGAACGCACGATGGGCAGTACCGTTGCGGCCGTGCTGGCCCTTGAGGACAGCTTTGTAGCGCTGTGGGCGGGAGACTCCCGTGTGTATCGGCGTTCCGGCCAGGGTCTGGAGCAGATCACGCGCGATCACAGCCAGGTTGAGGAACTCGTCGCGATGGGCGAACTGGCGCGTGAAGATGCCGATGATCATCCCATGTCTAATGTCATCACGCGTGCGGTGGGCGGCGCGCGTCGCCTGCGACTCGAGGCCCGTATGCAGCAGATTTCTGACGGCGACCGCGTGCTCGTATGCAGTGACGGTCTGTTCAAGGATCTCAAGATCAACGACCTTGACCGCATTCTCTCTGACGGCTCGCCGCGCGAGGCGGTGACCCAGCTTATCGACGAGGCGCTGGTGCGCGGCGGTGGCGACAACATTACCGCTGTGGTCATCGACTTCGAGAGCCGGCCGTGAGCCTGCGCTACGCCTATCTTGGCAGTGGCAGCAAGGGCAACAGCGCGGTGATTACCGACGGCGACACGACAGTCATGCTTGACTGCGGTTTTTCGCTCAAAGAGGCGCAGCGTCGACTGAGTCGGCTCGGACTTGATGCCGGCGATCTCGACGCCGTGCTCGTGACGCACGAACATGCCGATCACATTGCCGGCGTGGGCGCGCTGGCGCGACGCTTCGATCTGCCCGTCCATCTGACGGTGGGTACTCAGGCCAGTGGACGCGCCGGCAAGCTCAGTAACGTCTGCGACGTGCACTTTGATACACCGATCCACATCGGTCGCTTCCGCATCACGCCGGTGCCGGTGCCGCACGACGCGCGCGAACCGGTGCAGTACGTATTTGAGCGCGGCGGCTGTCGGCTGGGCATTCTGACCGATCTGGGGCACATCACCCCGGTTGTCAAGGACGCCTTCGGCGCCTGCGACGCCCTGGTCGTGGAATGCAATCACGATCTGGACATGCTCAGCGGCGGGCCCTACCCGCGTGCGCTGAAAGAACGGGTGGCCGGCCACTACGGCCACCTTAATAACGTGCAGGCCGCCAGTCTGCTCGCGCATGCCGATCAGGGCCGTCTGCAGCACGTGCTGGCCGTTCACGTCAGCGAACAAAACAATACGCCGCAGCTCGCCCGCGAGGCGCTCAATGGTGCCATCGGCGTGCCCGAGCTGCAGGCCGACGTAGCATGTCAGCACGAGGGGACACCGTGGCGGGAAGTGATATGAATGCGCTGATGCAGCGCGCGGGAAGCCAGGCGCTGTCGGCATTTCGTGCGCGGCGCGTGGTGCGCACGCTGCAGTCGGTGTGTCCCGATATCAAAGGGGTGCAAGCCCACTGGTGGCATCTGATCGAGGTGTCCGAGTCTCTGTCACAGCAGCACGACGAACGACTCAACACGCTGCTTGGCACAACGTCGGTGGTCGATACAGACGGCGCACTGCGACTGTGGGTCGTGCCGCGACGCGGCACGATCTCGCCGTGGTCGTCCAAGGCCACCGATATTGCCGCACGCTGCGGCCTGGCGTCGGTCCGGCGCATTGAGCGTGGTCTGTGCTACGTCATCGAGGGTCAGGTTGATGTGTCGCAGCGCGCGGCGCTGGCGGCGCTCGTGCACGATCGGATGACCGAAGATGTGGTGTGGCGCGAGCAGGACATGAACGATCTGTTTGCGCAGGCCGAGCCGGCACCGCTGGTGCATATCGATGTGCAAAAACGCGGCCGCGCGGCGCTGGCGGCGGCCAACGTCGATCTGGGTCTGGCGCTGTCAGACGACGAGATGGACTATCTGCTGCGTCACTACGAGGACGCGCAGCGCGATCCCACCGACGCCGAGCTGATGATGTTTGCGCAGGCCAACTCCGAGCACTGCCGGCACAAGATCTTCAACGCCACGTGGACGCTCGACGGTGAAGCCGCCGAGCACTCGCTGTTCGACATGATTCGCCTGACGCACAAGGCCGCTCCGCAAGGCGTGCTGTCGGCCTATCGGGATAACGCCGCCGTCATGGAGGGACATGTGGCCCCGCGCTTCATGGCCGATGCCAACGCGCACACCTACGGCTTTGTCGAAGAGCCCATCGATGTTTTGATGAAGGTGGAAACCCACAACCACCCGACGGCCATTTCGCCGGCGCCCGGTGCGGCCACCGGGGCCGGTGGCGAGATTCGTGACGAAGGCGCCACCGGTCGCGGCGCCAAGCCCAAGGCCGGGCTGGTGGGGTTCTCCGTGTCGGATCTGCGTATTCCGGATTTCGAGCAGCCGTGGGAGCGGCCGCTGCACAAGTCCTCGCGCATCGCCAGCGCGCTGGACATCATGCTCGAGGGCCCGATTGGCGCCGCGGCCTTTAACAATGAATTCGGCCGGCCGAATCTCGCCGGTTACTTCCGCACGCTGGAACAGCAGGACGCCCACGGCACTACGCGCGGCTACCACAAGCCGATCATGCTGGCCGGCGGTATGGGCAACATTCGACGCGAGCACGTAGAAAAGCTGGACGTACTGGCCGGTGGCAAGGTCATCGTGCTGGGTGGCCCGGCCATGCTGATCGGGCTCGGTGGCGGCGCGGCCTCGTCGATGGCCAGCGGTCAGAGCGATGAGGATCTCGATTTCGCGTCTGTGCAGCGGGACAACCCGGAGATGCAGCGTCGCGCGCAGGAAGTTATCGACGCGTGCTGGTCGCAGGGCCGCGACAATCCTATCGTGCTGATTCACGACGTGGGTGCCGGCGGCTTGTCCAATGCGGTGCCCGAAAGCGTGGATCACAGCGAACGCGGCGGCCGTTTTGAGCTGCGCAGCGTACCGAGCCTCGATGGGTCGATGTCGCCGATGGCGATCTGGTGCAACGAAGCCCAGGAGCGCTACGTGATTGTCGTGCGCCCCGAGCGCCTGGCCGAGTTTGAAGCGCTGTGCGAACGTGAGCGCTGCGTCTATGCGGTGGTGGGTGAGGTCACCGACGAGCGCCGACTGCTGGTCAACGACGCGCATTTTGATGAGGCCTGCGTCGACATGCCGATGGAGACGCTGCTCGGCAAGACCCCGCGCACACACATCGACGCGCAGCGCGTAGCAGCGCCAGCGAACGCTCTTCAATTGGAGGACGTGCCGCTCAAAGAGGCACTCATGCGCGTGCTGCGTGTCCCGGCCGTGGCCAGCAAGTCGTTTCTGATCACCATTGGTGATCGCACCGTCGGTGGCCTGTGCGCGCGCGACCAGATGGTGGGGCCGTGGCAAGTGCCGGTCAGCGACGTGGCGGTCACACTGTCGTCGTTTGACGCCGACTGCGGTGAAGCGATGGCCCTCGGTGAGCGTACGCCGGTCGCGGCGATTGACGGCCCGGCGTCGGGCAGACTCGCGGTCACCGAAGCACTGACCAATCTCATGGCCGCCGATGTGCGCGCGCTTGGCGATGTGCGCTTGTCGGCCAACTGGATGGCGGCCGCCGGACACCGCGGTGACGATGCGGCGCTGTTCGACACAGTGCGAGCGGTGGGTGAGGCGCTGTGCCCCGAGCTTGGCATTGCGATTCCGGTGGGTAAGGACTCGCTGTCCATGCGCAGCACCTGGCAGGACGAGAACGGCGATCACGCCGTTGTTGCGCCCGTGTCGCTGATCGTCTCGGCGTTTGCGCCGGTCGGCGATGTGCGGCACACGCTTACCCCGCAGCTGGATCTTCACACCGATTCTCAGCTGTGGCTGATTGAGCTTAATCCGGGCAAGCGCAGACTGGGTGGCTCGTGTCTGGCGCAGGCGTTTGGTCAGTTGGGTGACGAGCCTCCCGATCTGGACACGCCCGCGACGCTCAAGGCGCTGTTCGAAATGATCGTGACACTGCGCGATCATGACGCGCTGCTGGCCTATCACGATCGCTCTGACGGCGGCGTGATCGTGAGCCTTTTGGAGATGGCGTTTGCCGCGCGCTGTGGTCTTGATCTTGACGCGTCGTCGATCATCGGCGACGCCGATCCGCTGGCGGCGCTTTTTTGCGAAGAGCCCGGTGTGGTTGTGCAGATACCCACCAGCGCGGTCGACACGATGCAAACGGTGGCCAGGCAGACCGGTCTGGTCGATCACCTGGTCTATCTGGGCAGGCCGACCGCCGAGCAGATTATCCGCCTGCATCAAAACGGCGACACGCTGATCAAAACCACGCGCGCCGAATGCCAGCGCGAGTGGGCGCAGACCAGCTACCGTATGCAGGCGCTGCGCGATCATCCCGACTGCGCGCGCGAGGAATTTGAAGGCATCGATGAGCCGTCCACGGCGCTTGCGTTGTCGCTGACCTTTGATGCCAATGAGGACGTGTGCGCACCGTTCGTCAACACCGGGGCGCGGCCGAGCGTGGCGATTTTGCGCGAACAGGGCGTGAACGGTCATGTCGAGATGGCGGCGGCGTTTACGCGCGCCGGGTTTGTCGCGCACGACGTACACATGAGTGATCTGGTGCGCGGGCACGCGTCGTTGGAGGCGTATTCGGGTCTGGTCGCCTGCGGCGGTTTTTCCTATGGCGATGTGCTGGGTGCCGGTCGCGGCTGGGCGCAGTCGGTATTATTTGACGATGCGCTGCGTGCGCAGTTCGAACGCTTTTTCGAGGACACGTCTCGCTTCGCATTGGGCGTGTGCAACGGCTGTCAGATGATGTCGCACCTGGCGCCGATTATTCCCGGCGCCTCGCACTGGCCGCAGTTTGAGCGCAATCGGTCCGAACAGTTCGAGGCGCGTGTAGCGCTTTTGAAGATTGCGGATAGCCCGTCGGTGCTGCTGCGCGATATGACGGGCTCGGTGATTCCGGTGGCCATTGCGCATGCCGAAGGGCGCGCCAGTGGGACCGACGAGGCGCTGCAGGTTAGTGCGCGCTATGTGGATGCTACGGGTGCAGCGACACAGCGTTATCCGGCCAATCCCAATGGCTCACCCGATGCCATCGCCGCGGTATGCAATGACGACGGACGCGTAACGATCATGATGCCGCATCCCGAGCGCGTGTTTCGCACGGTGCAAAACTCGTGGTTACCTGACGATGCGGGAGCGGATGCGCCGTGGCTGCGGCTGTTTCGCAACGCGCGCACCTGGCTCGACTGATTCGCGTCGGCCTTGCCCTCGGGCTTGGCCTCGCGCTGCTGGCCTGCCAGCCGTCGCCGCCGCAACACGTGACCGTACTGGCCGCGAGCAGTTTGCAGGATGTTATCAATCCGCTGCTTGAGCGCATCGAGCGCGAGCAGGGGGTGTCGGTACGTGCGGCATTCGCGGCCTCCTCAACACTGGCAAGACAAATTCAGGCCGGCGCGTCGGCGGATATATTTCTGTCGGCCGATGTGGTGTGGATGGACGCGCTGCAGGAGGCCGGGCACGTGAACCCGGGTTCGCGCACGCAACAGGTAGGTAACGAACTGGTGCTGGTTACTTCGCAGGCGAATGTGTCGTCGGTGCGCCCGCAACAGCTTGCGTCGTTGCTTGGTGATACGGCAAGACTCGCGCTGGCCGACCCGGCGCACGTGCCGGCGGGGCGCTACGCGCGGGCAGCGCTGGAGCTTGCCGGCGTGTGGGAAGATGTGGCCGGGCGCGTGGTGCGCGCTGACAACGTGCGTGCCGCGCTGGCGCTGGTGGCGCGCGGCGAGGCGGCGTTCGGGGTGGTGTATCGAACCGATGTGGCGCTGGCGCCGCGCGTTCGTATCGTGGCGCATTTTGATGCCTCGGCGCAGTCACCGGTGCGCTACTCGTTCGCACTGCTCAGGGACGCGCCGCATCCGCAGGCCCGCGATGTGTTCAATGCGCTGACCGATACGCGCGCGCTCGGCGAGTTTTCTGCTGCGGGGTTTGTCACGCCATGAGCGCGTCGGAGATCAGCGCGCTTTTGTTGAGTCTGAAGGTCTCGGCCGTGGCCGTGCTGTGGTCGCTGCCGCTGGCGTTTGCGCTGGCCTGGCTTTTGGCACGCGGGCGTTTCGCCGGGCGTTTTGTTGTGAATATTCTCGTGCATTTGCCGCTGGTGCTGCCGCCCGTCGTGGTGGGTTATCTGCTGCTGCTCACGTTGGGTCAGTCGGCGCCGCTCGGGCGATTTTTTCACGATGTGTTGGGTCTGCGCTTTGTCTTCAGCTGGACGGGGGCGGCGTTGGCGGCGGGTATCGTGACGCTGCCGTTTCAGGTGCGAGCCATTCGCCTCGCGCTTGAGGCCATCGATCCGCAGATCGAGCAGGTGGCACGCACGCTTGGCGCGACGCCGATGGGCGTTCTGCGGACGATCACCGTGCCTCTGGCATTGCCGGGCATCGTGGCCGGTTTGATCACGGCGTTTGCGGCGAGCCTCGGCGAGTTTGGCGCGATCATTACGTTTGTCTCCAACGTGCCGGGAGAGACCCAGACCCTGCCGTTGGCGATATACAGCGCGCTGCAGTCGCCCGGCGGCGAAGCGATGGCGGCGCGTTTGTCGTTGCTGGCCATTGTGCTTGCCATTGCAGGACTGGCTCTGTCGGAGTGGGTGGTGCTTCGCTTGCGACGGTGGTCCACGTGAGCGGTCCGACATTGCAGTGCGATCTGTCGCATCGATTCGACGGCTTCACGCTGGACGTGCAGGCGCAGATACCGCTGCAGGGCGTCACGGCAATACTTGGGCACTCCGGCGCCGGCAAGTCGACCGTTCTGGCTGCACTGGCCGGTATCTTCAAGCCGCAGGGCGGTCGCATCGTGCTCGGCGATGACGTTCTTCTCGATACCAAGGCCGGCATTAATGTGGCACCGCAGAGCAGGCGCTTCGGCGTGGTACTGCAAAACCCCGCGTTATTCCCGCATCTGCGCGTGCAGGACAATCTTGCTTACGGCGCGCGCCAGCGCAGGCAGGCCATGTCGGTGCTGACGTTTGCGACCACTGTGAAAATGCTGGATCTCAAACCTCTACTTGAACGCTTTCCGCGACATCTGGCCGGCGGCGAACGCCAGCGCGTGGCACTGGCCCGCGCACTGTTGTCGCATCCTCGGATGCTGCTGCTTGACGAACCGCTGGCCGCGGTGGATCGGGCGCGTCGCCGCGAGGTGCTGCCGTTTCTTGAACGGTTGTGTCAGGAGTCGGAAGTGCCGGTGGTATACGTGTCGCACTCGGTGGACGACGTCGCGCGACTGGCCGATCAGGTGATCGTTCTCAAGCAAGGATGCGTGCATCGCCACGGCGATGTGCATGACGTTCTGCGGCGTGAAGATGCGTTTGGCTTTGATGACATCGTGAACGTTATCGACGGTGAGCTGGGTGAATATCCAGACGATCCGGCGCTGGCCACGCTGAGTTTCGAGGGCGGGCAGATTGTGTTGCCGCGACGCGCGCAGGGGGCATCGCTTCGCGGCCGGTGCCTGCTGCATGCGAGTGACATCATGCTTTCGACCACCGCGCTTGAGGGCGTGAGTGCG
>CAZXCL010000076.1:0-21606 GCA_964639265.1 uncultured Gammaproteobacteria bacterium
CGCTGATCGAGGTGGTGGGTTCACCCGTACCGCTGATCGACGTCGTGGGCTCGCCCGTGCCGCTGATCGAGGTGGTGGGTTCACCCGTACCGCTGATCGACGTCGTGGGCTCGCCGGTCCCGCTGATCGAGTTTCCGGTTGGGATGATGACTTTGCCGCCGGTCCCGGCCATCGCCGGCGACGCGGTAAGCGCGAGCAGCACCGATGCTGCTATCAAATTGAGGGAAGGCTGTCTCATACCTGTCGTCTCCATGTGACGTGTGATTCATGGCAGTCCGCAAATCGGGCTGCCACGCACGCCACACTAGGTCAGACACGTCGAGGGAGTTGTTATCCGGCTGTTATTTATGTGAAACGAAGCGTTATCCACCGTGAGCACAGGGTTTTTTGCTCAGTGCGGACGCCGGGGCGCGCCAGCCAGACGTCCGGATGCTCGTCCATTCTCGCGAACCTGCTCTGCGAGTAGGCCGCATAGGCCTGACAAAACCGCGCACGAACCGGTCGCACCATTGCGGACGAATCATCCTGGTCGGGATACGCGGTCAGCAGCGGCAGCAACAATTCTTGCTCGTAGTCATCGCCGGCGCCCACAGGTGCGGCATATACCGTCTGGGGCACCGCTGTGCGACGGGCCTGACGCGGCTCCATGTCGAACGTGATAGTCAGATCGCCCGCCGCGGTGACTATGAATCGTGCCAGCGTCGGATCGACCAATGCGGTAGCGGCCAAGTTCAGAAGGCCAATGGGCCGTTCGCTGCCGTTGTTAACCCGATAGCGGACATCAAGTGCCTTCGGTTCACCGTTGGCGTAACGAGACACCGACAGCTGCGCCTCCATCGTAACCTGTCCCGCCGGTACATCGACCGTCTCGTTCATCGTGCCAGACCCCGCCGTTGGTGAACAGGCCGTCGCCAGCAGTGACAGAATTGCAGCCACGCAGCAACGACGGCCAATGATCTGTGTTCTCATCACCTCGAGCATACGCGACCGCCCGGCTGCGCTGAAGATTGATTAGGGCAAAACGTAACTGGGTCGAAGTGGAAGACCCGCTTCGGTGCGCAGTCCGTTTTCGGTGAGCTCAACAGGATTGATCGTGCTGTCTGGCGTCGTCGGGTCGTTGTCACCATCAAACGGAACGCCGGTGTTCTCAAGTCCGACGGCCTGACGCTCCGCATTGGGAATACCGTTATCGATCGCATCGGCACCTGTGCCTGTAAACGTGCCAGGCTGCAAGGTACCCGTAACGATGTTGTAGGCGTGTGCAAATTCATGCGCCAGCACGACCACAGGGGCTGAAAAGGTGTCGGTGCTGAAAGAGGGGTTGTAGCTAATTTGAGCCGACGCCGTCGCGCCCGGGTTGCCGCTGGCGTCCAGCTCACCGAAAACGCCGCTGGGCGACGAGGCAAAGCCGTTCTTCTCGTCTGCCAGTTCGCGAATCGTCACGGTGTGGCCGGCGTCATCGAACGCTCCGTCGACGCCCTCAAGAATGCCCTGTCCGACCGGCGAGCTGCGCATGAATTCGATATCGGCCTCAACACGCTGCACAAACTCGGGCGAGCCCTCAATCACGACCGAGCTCTTGCCGAGATCGGCGTTGAGCTCCACGTTCACAACCGTATTCGTCGCGGGCAAAAACTCCGATGCGGTGTTGATATCGTCCTCGCCAACCTGGGCGTAGACTTTGTCGTCACCCATCAGGTTGTTGACGTAGTCGGCGCCTTGCCCCGTGTAGACAGCGTCATCACCCGAACCGCCGTAGAGGCGATCCGCGCCAAGACCACCGGAAAGAATGTCACGATCAGCACCACCGAACGCTGTGTCGTCTCCGCGGCCGCCCTCCAGATAGTCATCGCCGTTTCGGCCCGACAAGAAATCGTCGCCGTCGCCACCGTAGAGAACATCGTTGCCATCGCCACCGCGAAGCACATCGTTGCCGGCAGCGCCAAACAGATCATCGCGGCCGCCGTTACCGCTCAGGGTGTCATCGCCAAGACCACCATTGAGGCGGTCGGTACCCTCGCCGCCGGTTATTTGATCATCGCCGGCGCCACCGTTGGCCGTAAGATTAATGTCTGAGCCTTTGGCCACCTCGATCACATCGTTACCGGCGCCCGAGCGCACTGTGATACCCGTAAACGGCCCGAAGTCGCTGGCCGAACCCGCCGGCACCGACGTCGTATATTCCTGACCGTTTAGATTGACCCTGGCGCCGCTGGCGGTGTTGCCGTCAATCAGGATGGCATCGTTACCAGCACCGGTATTGAAGGCCATCTGCTGCGAGGTGATGCCGCCGCGGTCATTGAGCGTCGTCTCGCGTGCGATGCTGATATCGCCGTCTTCATGCAGATACTCAACCACCACAATCTTGCCGTCCGCGGTGGATTGCGTTTCGGTTCGAATCGGAGCAACCGCGTCCAGATCAATCGCTGATGTGCTCGTGTTCTCTGTCGCTGCTGATACGCCGCCTGTCGCCGCCGCGGCGCCTGTTCCCTCGATTTGCATGCCACCTACCTCGTTGTTCAGTGCAGCAAACTATATGTGCACCGCATCAATTTGCGAGCTAGGGGTATCCCTATAGTCGGCTTTCAAACATTCGGCGCAAAAGACCAAGTCCACAACGGTGGCGAGCGGCCACCTAGAAGGAATAGCGGAACGAAGCAATCAATACCGAACCGGTGTCATACAACGCAGGGTAGGTGTTGCCGTTTCCCAGCGGCCCTGTCGCTCCGGAAATGATAGTGGGAGTGACGATACGGGTCTGCGGATATCAAATCACGAGATAGATAACTTTGGCACGGTAAGGAATGCTGGCACGCTGGCGCCAAATCAACTGAACGGGTTATTCAACCTCGCTCGACGGGAAGTCAATGTGAATATGATTGCCATCGGGGTCCCAAATATTGACCTGAGTGATATCGATCCCAGGCAATGGCACCGAGTTGTAGCGCTCGCCGGCGGCTTCCAGGCGCGCAATCAATTGCTTGAACCCACGCGCCCGAAATGCAAAGTGCTCGAGTTTTAGAGCGCTCTCAGAGCCAGTGCCGGCATCACCTTCAACCGCAATCAAATGAACCACGGCCTGTTCGCCTACGTATAGCCATGCTCCGGGAAACGGGAAATTGGGCCGTTTGCCGCTGACCATACCGAGCATGTTCTCGTACCAAACCACCATTTGATCGAGATTCGTGGTGCGTATGTTGACGTGGTCAAGACGACCGATTTCCATCGTGCTGATTCGCTGTTGTCGACTGCCAGGAAGTTAGGGAAAACTGTCGAACAGATGTTGGATTCTCGCAATGCGACGAAGCCGGCGCTGCTGCCCGACACCTCACCGCTCGGACGAGCGGTTTTTCGCCGCCAATGACGAAGGCCTGATCGCTGACCTATAGCTTACTCTTCTCTTAGCTTGGCACGCTCGAGAGACTTGTTGGCCTCCAGCAGCGTCTCATACTTTCTGCGTAGCGACGGATACTCTTCGATCAGCTTGATCATGTGACGATCCGCTTCGGCTTTCTTGCCCTTGGTCTCGAGAATAACGTTGAACTCGGTGGGCGGAGGACCGCCAGCGCCACGCTGCAGGAACTGCTGCTGCGTGAGCTCGGACATCTTGTCGCTGAAATAGCGCGGGACGCAGCGCGTCTTTTTCAGGTTAGTGCCCGCCGATGCCCTTTTCTCGCAAATGACCTTGAACTCATCGATGGTGTTGAGCGTGTTATACACGTCCCAAAAATCCAGCCGTGCCTCGAGCACGATTTTCTGCAGCTGGCCCACAGACCGCTGTCCCCGGACTTCGATCTCTTCGAGGAGAACGTCGCCTCCTGGCTCAGCATTGTCGCCCTGCTCGGTCTGGGCGTTCGCAGTCGCGATCAGCACGCTGCCCGCCACGCACAGTAAAATTAGTCGATTTAGCATGTAACGTAATAACCTTGAGATCGTGTTGGCGTGGCCGGCGACCGCCCGAAAATGGCGGCGTGCCTTTTGGCCACTGGTCTACGACCGCAAAGGTAGACGATTGGTTCCGAGCGTTCAATATTTGCAGATCAACACTGCCTGAGGGCGTCAATCAGACCCTATCGCAACCGGTTCAAGAACCCGGTCGTAGATGATGCCCCGGATCCGCGATACCTCATCAACCCCCTGGGTCGCTGGCTGGTGGACCTGAGACATTACGAGTCCCACAAACCCCCCGTCCGGATCGATCCAGAATGCCGTGCCTTCATAGCCTCCGCCAACAAGTAGCCCGGGCTTCTGATCGGGCAGCCCGTCAAATTTGCCGCTTGTGACCCAGATGTTGTAGCCATTGTGCCCGTAGGCACTATCGAGCTGGGTTTTCGGTGAATACCAGTCGCGCACGGTCGCCTCCCGCAAGATTCGGGTGCCGCCAAGCTCGCCGTGGCTCCCCATGAGCCTGAGAAACGCAGCGAAGCTTCTGGTCGTTCCGACCATGCCTTCACCGCCCAGGAAAATGTTTGTGTCGGGCCGATACTGCGGCACCGGACCGCCGAAAATGTTCAAATCCTTCTCGGTTGCGGGACGCAGCGTGCCGTCGACACCGGTGATGCGCGGGTATAGCTCCACTCCCTCAGGTTTCGTGTAGCGCAGCGTATCGGCGACCCCCAGCGGTTTGGTGATCCGGCTGCGGACAAGATGATCGAAACTCTTGCCCGTTGCACGCTCTGCCACCAGCCCCAGTATGGTCGTGCCGATACCGTAGTAGTGGCTGCCAACGCCCTCGGGATGAAGACGCAGTCTCGCGATTCTGCCTATCAGATCATCTGACGACGTCGCCTCGGGAAGCCGCGCCTTGTTCATCGCTTCGTCGAGACATTCAATTCCCGTAAACGGGTAGTAGAAACCATCGTTGTGATTGAGCAGGTCTTCCACCGTCAGCGCGCGCCTCGGGCGTGTGAGATTGCGGTCGCACGAATCGACATTTGCATCGGCACTGAGCACCATAAGACGGTCAAGCTCGGGGATGAAGTCGGTCACCGGGTCCGAGCGGCTCAGTATCCCCTCTTCCTCCAGCCGCAGTATCGTTGCGATGGTGACGCTCTTGCTCATGGACCACAGACGCATCCAGCTGTCGCCCGTTGGCACTCGAGTCGTGAACTGAGGATTGTGTGCGCTGTGCTCGTACACAACCGCACCATCCATCGTCTCCACGCGCACATACAAGAATGGAAACACGCCGCGGGCCACAACGTCGTCGATCGTTGCGTCCACGAATATACGGCCTGGCTCGCGCTCGGGCAGGGATGTCGAAAGCCTATCGCCACGCGACGATGAACAGCCAACCGCCGCGATCAAGAACGCAGCAAGGATCAGTACGCAGCGCATCATTGATTGCATGCCGCTGATCGCTGCCACCTAATTCACCACGCGCTCAAGCAGTCGAATCGAGTGCGCGCCACCAAAAGACACGACGCCACCAACAACGGTGGACACGTCGCCGCTGTAGGCATCCCGCACCGCTTCGTTCTCACCGAACACGCCGTACACAGCAACGCTATCCAACGGCTTGTCAGCGAGCTGCACAATCACTGCATCGCGCACGCCACCGCGGTCAATACTTCTTGAAAACACGTAGGGCGACCACGAGTGCTCCTCATGCCGCCCCGCGCCGATTGCGACGTGACGCTGCCGGAAATGGGCGAGCCTCTGCCAGTGACGGAGCGTAGCCTTGCCCTCGTCGGTCTGCAATGCATCCCAGTTCATGAACGAGCGTAGCGTTGCATCCCCCGTTGTGCCCTCGATCACCAGACTGCGATCGGTCTCATCGCCGTAGTAGATCTGCACAGCGCCCGGAGCCAATAAGAGCTTGATGGCATTGACGTAGGCGGCCTCGCGATTCGGGTCCAGCGGTTTCGGATCGTCGTGCGAAGAGATGTAGTTGATCAGACCAACACCCTCAAACGCACCGTGCATCTGGTCCGCGTAGTACTGGAACAAATCGGCGGTCGGCAGTGCGGCGTGTGTTGCGAAACCCATATTGATCAGGGCATCAAAACCGTAGTCGAAAAAATCAACCTCGATATCGCCAAAATCATAGTCCCGAGTACCGGCTACGGCATTTTCAAAACCACCCGCGCCAAAGTTGAATACCTCACCCATCATGAAGAAATCTCGATCATCAAGCACCTGATCCGGATGGGCCGCCTTCCACTGCGCAAACGCAAGTTGCGCCTCGGACTTGAGTACGGCCCAGACCTCCGGGTCCACATGCTTGGCCGTATCCACTCGGAAGCCATCAACGCCATACTCTCTGACCCAGTCAGTCAGCCATTTGATCAAATAGTACTTTGGCGCACGTGGGTGACCGGTGCGAGCAAAGAACGCATCTAGTTCCTGCAACTCCTGCTCCAACCGTCCTTCCTGCTTCCATTTCGCAATCAGATGTGCGGGCAGCTCTACAGGCTCCTCGGATTCGGTTCGAATATCCTGCAGCGCAGGCACAATCAGGCAGGTGGCAACGCCATCAAACGATTGCCAATCGCAACCAGGAGCCGTCCGTACCCAGTCCTCGGGCCAAGCCGGGTCCTGCTCGTTGATGGGTGGCCCGGCATGATTGGCAATCACATCCACGATGATGCGGATACCGCGTTCGTGCGCCGTTTTGACCATGCGTGCAAAGTCCTGCTCGCTACCGAAGGCCTTATCGACCGTAGTCCAGTCCTTCGGCCAGTAGCCGTGGAACGCGTAAGACCGACCGTACTCTTCAAAAGGTTGGTGAATGTTCTCGATTACCGGTGTGGTCCAGATAGCGTCGACACCAAGATCAGAGAAATAGCTCTCTTCGAGTTTCTGGATGATGCCCTGGATATCGCCACCCAAAAACGATCGGAGCTTGTCACCGTCAGGTTGTCGCCCGTACGCATTGTCATTGCTCGGGTCGCCGTTGTGGAAACGGTCAGTCATCAAGAAATAGATAGTGGAGTTGGCCCAGCGCACGTCGATCGTTTCTTGCGACGAGAGCGTTGGCGTACTTGGCAGGCATCCACTCAATGCTGCCATGACGACGCATAAAGCCAGTGTTCGTTTTCTCAAGGCGCAGCCTCCGGCGCAGTTTGTGGTTTTCGCGTGCCCCTTGATCACCTATGCCCAAATCGATTGCAAATGAATACGATTTCAGTTGCGACGCCAATGATATAGAAACCGTTGGGTTCTGCGGCCCGGCGGTTTTCAAAAAGCCGTATAGTGGCGGCGTACGGATAAAATTCTGGGGAATCTGATGCATAAGAATATTCTGGTTGGCTGCAGTTTTTTTGTCGGGCTCCTGATACTCAAGCCCACCGCCAACGTCTCGGCGCAGGAACCCGCCGCAGGCTTACCTGCCTGGCTGCAGGAGAAGCTTGATCGCGAAGTGCGCCGTCGCGGCAAGAAACGCAAAGTTACGATGCTCGAAGGTGCGCTGACCGGCCAGGTCAAAGCGAAAAAGAAAGTCGAATCGACCCAGTACGAATGGGGCACGTACCTGACGCTGGATCCGGGATCACAAGGCGCGCCCGTGGAGTGCTATGTGTTCAAAGATCCCAACCAGCCCGCCAAACTTCTGCCCACTTTCAGCGAGACCACGATCGCCGCAGTTGCCGATGCCAACAAGGCAACGGTGGACGTCAGGGAAATTCAGTCGGTAACAGTGGACCATGTAGACGGCAGACCCTACCTGCTCGGACAATGGCTGTTCACCCTCAAAACCGAAGGTGGCGAGACCGCTGCGGGTCAGGCAAAAGTCGCTGCCGGTCTGGCTGGCGCCACGACCCTCTCCTGCACCCATTCAGAATTAGGCTACAGCGCAACGTTCAAATCACTATTCACCGAACTGCTAGCCTCGCTCGAGTTTACCGGCGAGCAACAATCACCCTACTACAAAGAGCTGTACATGATGAGCATGGCCGGCCAGCGCGTCGGCTTCTTCCAGAACCAGTACGAGCTCGATGCGGACGGCGACCACCAGATCACCCTTGTCGAATCAATTGCGCTGCCGCTGAATTCTTCCACGCTGTCCACGAGTGACGGCAATACGGTGGAATGGGTTCGGCCCGACGGATCACTCATCAACAGTTTCAGCGTCGATGTCGAAAATGGTGAGGTAACGCGTAACCTCTCCCTCGATCCGATTGATGAGGGCAACTGGAAAGTTGAGGGCACTATTCAGGGCAAGAACTACGCCGCAACCCTCGAGGGCGTTGACGTCGTGCAGTCAAATCTAGCTCAGATTCAGGTGCTTCGTGACGTGGTAGCGGATCCACAGCGGCAAACCGGCGAACTCGTTGGCTGGCTGCCCGACGCCGATCCAGGTGGACTAACGCGCATCGCATTTGCCCAGAATAAAGATGAACGAAGTGGCACGATGCAGTTCGGACCGCTGACGATGCAAATACAGATCGGCAAGGACGGCATGATGCAGAGTATGGACATGGACGTGGGCAACGGCGCGACGGCCACACTTGAGCGAGTCTGGTTTGACGGCGAGGTGCAGGAGATTGACTAAACGGATCGCCGCAGCGTTGTTTGCCTGTGGCGTCATCTGCGCCGCCACGGCGTCGGCCGACGACGGTCCGGGACTCTACCTGCACGTGACCCAGATCGAGTCGATCGAAGCAGCTGAGGGCGAATCGCCATCGCTGCGTGTCTTTGTCAAAGATCCCGATGCATCTGTTCTAACGCTGACGCAGAAGGGACTCGAGATTATCGAGAAGGACTCCGAGAGCTTTACGCTGGCGCTTCCGAACGAGCACCCGACGCTCAATGGCGTGCCGGACAAGCTCATTGAAGACACCTTTGTCATCGACTACAAGGAACCGTCGGTTGTGGAGATGATTGCGGCTCAGCCCTGGTCGTCCGACGAAGGCCTCGTATCCGTCGAGACGCTGACGCGTTCTGTCTATGACTGGATCGAAGACAAAACCTATGCGCGCGCGTTTGATTTTGCATCAACCGTCGCCAAAACTCGTTCCGGCGACTGTACCGAGCATGCGGTGCTACTCGCTGCCACTGCCCGCGCCACCGGCCGACCCGCGCGCGTTGTTTTTGGTTTCCTGATCGTGCAGGGAGAGGCAACTCAGGCCTTCCTGCACGCCTGGACTGACGTCTGGGAGGATGGCTCGTGGCATGTGAGCGATGCCACGATGCCCGAGCTTTTCGCTGCCGATGCGCGCGTCAGGTACGTTCCGATCGATACGCTTGAGAATGAATCACCCAGCTACATGATGGGCATGCTCACGGCGACCTCGAATCTTGCCAGCCGCCTGGAGTTGCGCGACTAGCGCGAGCCGCCTGCGTAGGGCAGCGCTGCGCGTACCGATGCAAAGTCCGCCCGGTCCACGGCATACCGGGCGGGAATGTTCCCTGCTCAGCCTGTCGTCGGTACTCGCGTTTTGGTTGCGTCACCACACCGGTAGGCATTGCCAATAATGGTGGAACTGTACACACCACCACTGGAGCCCGGGGCCGTATTGTGGCTCGGATTTTCCATTTCGATCTGGACGAAATCAGCGCCCATGGCATAGGCCGCATCACGCATCTTGTTGCGCGCGCCGATCACAATGTTCTTGTCACTGGTGAAATCGGAGGTCAGGAAGTTACCCTGGCTGCCCCTGACTTCGCCCAGAAACTCGCAGTCGGCGGCAGGTGCGTTGCGCGTCACCATGATGTTAGCCGCCTGGGGCACCTGAAGCGGCGCCGCTGCACAGGCGGTGAGTCCCGCCGCTAAACCCGTAGCCACAATTGCGTTGCGAAGCATCATCTATCTCCTTTTCCCTTGCCCGACGGGGGTGCCGAGCTACGAACTGCATACTAGACACGAGGTATCGAAATACAATATCTTTCTTAGAAGTATCGAAATTCGATACGCCGGAATATCAGGAAGTGATACGCATGAGTCAGACCAGCCATCTGCTTGACACGCTCAAGCGCTGCCTGCGCGCCAAGGGCCTTAACTACCGAGACGTCGCTGAGGCGCTCGATCTGAGTGAATCCAGTATTAAACGGCTTTTCTCCGAGAAGAGTTTTTCGCTACAGCGTCTTGAGGACGTATGCCGCTATCTCGAGATGTCGATTTACGATCTCGCGCGCATGGCGGCGACCCGCGATGATCAGCGCCACGACGAACTTTCTGACGAACAAGAACAGGCGCTGGCCGACGATCCGATTCTCATGTCGTATTTCTACCTGCTGCTCGTGGGCTGGAGCGTACCCCGAATCGGACGCCGACTAGCGCTGAACCAGCTGGGTCAGAATCGCTATTTGACGAAGCTCGATCGACTGCGTCTGATCGAACTGCAGCCGCGCAACCGTGCGCGATTGCTGACCGACAGCCGCATCCGCTGGAATCCCAAAGGGCCGGTGCGCCGGCGCTATGAGCAGCGGGTCAAAGACGAATTTGTGGCCCACCGTTTCGATACCAGCCATGACACCATCAAGCTCGAGTCGGCCGAATTGTCCGATGCCTCAATCATGGTGCTGCAGCGACGCATAGATCGATTCGCGGAGGAGTTTGCCGAACTCACTGAAATCGATCGCAGTCTGCCCGCCGACCAGAAACGCGGCTTCGGCATCCTGATTGGCGCGCGGCCGTGGACGTTCTGGAACATCGTGGATGGCATGATCAAAGATCAGGTGAAGGCAAAGCGCACTAAGGCAAGCTAGTGCGCGGCGGCCCGTCATACTCGCAGTAGGTACTTTGACTGGTGAGAAAATACCTCTCGCCAAACTGGCGCGTGGCAGCACGAAAATTTTCGGCTGTCTCTATGCACACCCGGCGAGACGTGGGTCCAACGTTGAGTGCATCGATCGCCTTGGCAATAAAGCCGCGGGCAGGCAGCGGACACGCGGCCAGCATGTTCTTATGGAACTCCGCGTCGCAGTCTTCGCGCGTGTGGCCATAGCTGCGCGCGCCGTGACGGTAGCAAAAATCGTGCTGAACGCAGGCATCATGAAACTGGTCCTTGTAGTGCCGGGTGGTTTCGCTCGCCAGCTGGACGATCCAGGGTATCGAGCAACCAACCGGCTTTTCGCCGCCACAGGGCAAGGCCGGCGCGCGCCACGCACGCTTTCGAATATCCATGACATTGGCAAGCTCGATGCGCTTGCCGTCACCTTCAATCGCCTCGGCGTCGACGGCGCTCACCGTCAAGTCAAATTGCTCACCATCAAGCAACGTGACAACGATCTCATCGCCGGGCTCGAGCGCCAGTTCTACAAACTCTGGCAATGGGCGCACGGTATGCATCGGCGTACACGCCGTCATGCCGAGCAAACTCAGCAGCAGTAACAATTTGCGCCGGCAATTTTTTGTCATGGCACTTGTACAAAGTAGGTGGTGCCTGAATGGTACTTGATATTGGTTGTATATCGATGGTGGCGCACGGTGTCACACCTGTAGTGTCCGCACTGCAGAGCGCGACGGCTGATGGCTCCGGCGACGCCACAGCCTTCGCACGCTCCGACAAGAGTCACAAACCCCTAATCCACATTGCTTAACCACTTCTGGCCGACGGCGCGCATCTGACGCTTGCGCCGCGCGACACCCATCGACATCGCCCCCGCCATCACCAGCAGCATCACGGGCGGCTCCGGAATCGCGGCGACATTGCCCAGCGTTACGTTGTCGACGTGCACGAAATTTTCCGCATTGAATCCGAACCCGGTGAAAAACTCGCCGCCGGTCAGAACGAAACCCTGAAACAGCTGTTCGTCCTGCACCGCCGGCAACGCAAAATCGAACAGATAGGTCGACAGGTTGGTAAACAGCGTAAGCGTAACGTCGGTCAGGCCGGCCGCTGTGTTATTGATCGCCATATCGAGCGCGAACATGGTGAACTGGCCGGCGATGTCGGCGGTCAGCTCCGTATCGAATTCATCGTAGGACATCGTGTTGCTGATCGGATTGATGAACGTATTGGCGCCCACCAGCAGATTCACGCCTTGTGCGGTGTAGGTCACGCTGCCGTCCACAAACTCAGTGCCGAGCTCTGTGAAGTTGTTGGAGTCAAAGGACTCGAAATCCTGGAACTCCTCGATTGTGCCCTGGTTTTCGAAACCACCCCGGTCGTCAAACGTGATCGGAACGGCCGAGGCGCTAAGCGCGAGCTGCGCGAGGGCCAGACCAAAAGCCACTTTCCATGCGTTCATCGTGTTTCTCCTAAAAATGTAAGTGATGTGCTCTAGGCGCGGCGACTCTGAATTGGGCCAGCCACTGACGATCACAGTAGGGTGCTTCCGTTGAATCCACCGTTGGCAGGACCGTTGAAAACCGGCTGGATGCTGGTGGTGACGCAGGTTTTGCGCCCTCAGACCCACCTAAGTCATTGATTTACATATTTTCAGAAAAGCAGCGAACAACTTAACTTGATCAAACGCACTTGCGCCGCGGCGCCGCTGGGAGAAAGCCGATTGCCAGGTCAGTCACAAACGTTGGTCACTCCACTCGGACCAGGTGCGCCAAAGAACAGCTGCCGCAAGAGTCCAAGGTCCAGGAAATTCACCACACCGTCGCTGTTCAGATCGACCGTCGCATCGCTTGAGAAAAACGCCAGGCGCATCAGTCCCAGATCCTGTGCGTTGACCGCGCAGTCATTATTGAAATCGGCATCGCACAGATTGCCGTAGCCATCTGCGTCCGCGTCGATCTGATTGGCGTTTGGCGTTTCGGTGCAGTTGTCGACCACATTCAACACGCCATCTCCATCAAAATCGATGCTGTTCAGGCCAATCCGGTAAAGGCCGCGTCCGAACGTCGACGCATACAGTTTGCGTGATGGTTCATGCAAACGCAGATCCGTCACCGGCACGTTGGGCAAGGAAAAGCCGCTGAAGCTACGCCACGATGCTCCGCCATCGCTCGACTCAAACACGCCCACGTCGGTGCCGACGTACAGATCGCCATTGAGACGAAGCTCGATGGTGTTGATCGGCGCCTGCGGCAGATCGGTGGTGATGTCAGTCCAGTTGATGCCGCCGTCGGTGGTCTTCAGAACATAGGGCGCGTGATCATCGTACTTGAATCCCGAATACGTCACGTACGCTACCTCAGCGTTCGTCGTATTCACCGCCAAATCGGTGACCCAGCGGTCGGGTAATGACGGATCGCTCGACTGCGTCCACGTTACGCCAAGGTCGTTCGTAAACCAGAGACGGCCATCGTCCGTTCCCACATAAATCTTGTTCGGGTTGCTCTTGGCAACGACCAGCGCGGACACGGTGCCGTAGGGATAGATATCGATCGGCGTGGGGAACGGGTCGCCACCGGTCAGGTCCGGGCTGATCACACTCCACGTGTCGCCGCCGTCAACCGAGCGATTCACTTGATCACCGGCGTAATACATGACGCTCGGCGTATTCGGATCGAACACCAGCGGCGTTTGCCAGCCGCGACGCGACGACGTGGTCTCACCGATATTCACGGTGCTTTCACCGCCATCGAGCGAGCGCACGCAAAAGCCGTATTGACTGCAGGCGTAGAGAAGATTCGAGTCCAGCGGATTGGTGAGCATTTCCAGTCCGTCACCACAGGCCCAGTTGTTCCAGTCCGAGATCACGCCAGCGGCAAAGTTACGCAGACAGCGATTGTCCTGCGTGCCGCCCATAATGCGCTCAGGCAACTGCTCATCCACTTCCACCGTGTAAAACTGCGTGAACGGCTGCACGTCGGCAAACATCCACGAGTCCGGCACACCGTTTTGCTCGGAGCGGTACACGCCGCCGTCATTGCCTGAGTACACACGCCCGGGCACCTTGCTGTCCCACGCGAGCGCGTGATGGTCCACGTGCAGCGACTGATCAGCGACCCACGACGAACCCGCGTCAGCCGAACGTACCAGTGGGACACCGGCAACGAATACGTTGTCCTCGTTCAGCGGATCTATCCAGATCCGCGAAAACCACCAGCCGAACACACTTTGCGACGACGCGACGTCCGCGTTAAACGGCATCAGCATCCAGCTATCGCCACCATCTGCCGAGGTAAACATGCCGGTAAACTGACCAATGGTGTTCAGATACAACGCGTAGACCCGGTCGCCGTTGCCAGGTGCCATGCCCAGTGCAATGCGACCGATGTCCGGATCAATCGGGGGCAAATCAGTGGTGAGCCGCGTCCACGAATCCCCGCCGTCGAGGCTGCGGTAGATGCCCGACCCAACGCCGCCGTAGCGGCGTTGCGCAGGCTCGCGGATGTGGTCCCACATGACGGCGAACATGCGATCAGGATTGTTCTGATCGATGAGCACTTCTGACGCGCCGGTCGTGTCGTTGTCACCCGGCAGCACGAGGCTCCAGGTGGTACCGGCATCCTCGCTACGATAGAGCCCACGCTCACCGCCAGCCGAGTACAGCGGGCCGGTGGCGGCGACAAAGATGCGATCGTCATTGGTCGGGTCGATGGCAATACTGCTAATGCGCTCGCTGTCGCCAAGTCCGATGTTGGTCCACGTAACCCCGCGATCCACAGATTTGAACACGCCGCCGTTGCCGTAAGTGGGACTACCACCGCCGGGCCCGGACTCGCCGGTGCCTGCATAGAGAATGCCGTCGCTGGTCATGGCCAGGGCGCCAATGGGCTGTGCGCTCTGCGCCGGCCACGCCTCTGTGAATGTGGCGCCCGCATCGTTGCTGCGCCACACGCCTCCGCTCGCCGCCGCGGCAAACAGCGTGTCATCCAGAATAGGGTCAACGACGATATCGAGCACGCGGCCGCCGATGTTCACCGGACCAAGAAATTCCCATGACGGATCGCCAGCGTTGCGCGCAAGCGCCCGGCGTTGGTGCATCTGTGCCGCCTGTCGGCCGGCGCTGCGCAGTTTGTTAAGGTCGATCTCACTGTTGCTTATACGGCGCAGGTCGAAATAGCCACCGGGGCCCAGGCGAGGGCCTTCTCCGGGGCCAAGCGCATCGGGCGCGTCGTTTTGCAAAACAAACGTGGCGGTAGCGGCACTGGCGATCACGATCCCCAGAACAACGCGGCGACTAAGCGATTGACCCATGATATTCAGTCTCCCTGACAACGACGTTGGTACATCCCTACTCTAGCAGGCGTAGGGATGAGTGTTATTGACTACTACGTATGAGCCGGGGAGTTTATTCCGCCGCCGACGCACTTGTGTCGGCGGCGGACATGCAATGGCCGGTCAGTGCGCTTCGGAGACCGCGACGAACACGGCCGTCGTGCGCGCCGGAACGTCGAAAGCACCGGTCTCGATCTCGTAGCTCGCATTGCGCACAACCGGGTCCCTCGAATCCCGCTGTACCTCGTGCAGCGCAAACGCCTGACCTGCAGCGCTTTGAAGCGTATGCGTCTGGCTGTTCGGCGACGCGTTAAACACCACCACAATTTGCATTGCGTTGTCATCACTGAGGCTCATGACGATCACACCTGGCGTCTGCTCAGGCCCGGTATTGTGGAACGCCACCTGTTCCATGACCGCCTGCCCCGTGCGCAGCCGGAACAGCGGCGAACTGCCGCGTATCTGCAACATCTCGCGCATGTGCGCGCCGGCTATACGGATGTCATCGCTATCGACAGCGGCAAGCGCCGGATTGCCCAAAAGCGCGGACTGCTCGTCCCAGTTGCTCTGATTGTCCTCCGCCGGCGGCAAACCGCGGCCCCAACCAATCTCCTCGTAGCTCCAGTCGATATAGTTGAACCAGTCGCCAGAGTTAAAGCTATTGCGATCAAGTGATTTGGAGCGAGCAATATCCTGCCCCGCGTGGAACAACGGCACGCCCTGGCTCAGCGCGACGATGCTGTTGGCCAGATTCAGCACCCGAATTCGATCGACGGTGCTGGTGTCCACCGGCAGCTTGTACTGACTGATATCAAACAACGTCTCGTTGTCGTGGGCCGCGGCATAGTTGATGATCTCCTGCGGATCGCTGGTATAGCCCGCGCCGGGGTTGCCGAAGTAGTCGATATCCGCGCCACTCACCACATTGCCCAGACGATCCTCAAACTCGAAGTCCGCCAGCGTGCCGGCCAGACCAAGACGAATCCAGTCGCTTAAGCGCAGTAGCTCCTCAAGTTCGGCGTCGGTGCCGCTGTTCAACGCGTTGGGATCTGTGTAGAGACCGTTGATGAACCCCTGACGGCGCACGTGATCCTCACCTGTATCAAACGGCCCGCCACCGCGAACGGCATCACGAAGCCGATCATTGAACGAGCCAACGCCGGTGCCCTGCCCCATGTTTGCCTGCGTGGCCTGTTCGAACCGCGCGTTGTTGGCCACTTCGCCGAAGTTCCAGCCCTCGCCGTATACGTAGATCGCGCTGCCGTCCACGCCGTCACTGTCAAGAGTCAGCGCTTGCAGCATGTCGCGTGCGTTTTCGATGTTGGCTTTGGTGTGATGTCCCATCAAATCAAAACGGAAACCATCCACCTTGTACTGCGTGGCCCAGACACGCAGCGAGTCGAGCATGAGTTTTTCCATCATGGCGTGCTCGGTTGCCGTATTCGCGCAGCAGCTTGAGGTCTCGATATAGCCGGCGTCGTTCAGACGGTGGTAATAGCCCGGCACAATCTTGTCGAGCACGGACTTCTCGCCACCCTCGCTACCGCTAGTGTGGTTGTAGACCACGTCCATTACGGTACGCAATCCCAATCGATTCAAACCGGCAACCATCTCGCGAAACTCGATGATGCGCGCTGGTCCATTCGGATCGGTGGAGTAGCTGCCCTCGGGCGTGGTGTAGTGGAACGGGTCGTAGCACCAGTTGAAACCATCCTGATCACGAATCTCACCAATCGCGGCCTGCTGATCGGTCGCGTTGGGGGCGAAGTCGGTCAGGTCGCCCGGGTCGGCATGCGTGGCGCGGTCCTCAGGAATGGTCGCGCAGTCAAAGGCCGGCAACAGATGCACATGTGACAAACCGGCGTTCGCAAGACGCAGCAGATGTTTCGCCCCGCGAGTCTTTTCTGCGAAAGCGCGGAATGTGCCCTGAATGGCCGGCGGCACCGTGTCGTCATGCACACTGAAATCGCGCACGTGCAGCTCGTAGATGGCTACGTCTTCCGGTGCTGGAAGGCCTGGTTTGGCCAAACTGTCCCAGCCGTCCGGCTTGAGGTCGTCATCGTTCAGATTCACGATTTGCGAGCGCAGACTGTCCATGGACAGGCTCAGCGAATACGGGTCGGTGACCATAAACGTCTCGACCTGCCCGGAGTAACGCGCAAACACTTCCACTTCATACAGGTAGTACATGCGATCCCATGACGCGTCGCCCACGGCCTCAAAGGTGCCGGTGGCCGCATCTTCGACCATCGGTACCACCGTCGCGGCGGTGCCGTCCGTGCCGTCGAACAAATGCAGATTGACCGAACGCGCTGTAGGTGCCCAAACGCGCAGCGTGGGTGTCTCACCATCGAAGCTCACGCCGAGTTCGCCGTCGTGATCAAACAACGCGTCGAGCACGCCTGGGTGCTGGACACCGGTGGCATCCACTGGCGCACCGCTGCTATCGGTTGCTGCCAGCGCAAACTGGGTCTTTAGAATGTGTGGCACATCCGCCAGACGCGCATCGTCCAGCCTGTACACGGGCAAGCCGGTCAGGTGTCGGAATTTCTCAGCGATTTGCCCACCGACCACGCCGTCACGTACCAACGGAATCACTTCATCAGCGCCGGTCAGGCCCTCGTCGGAGATAGCGAGGGTCGCATCGGCACTGTAGTGGAGCGAGACGCTATTGCCATCGGCAATCGGCCACGCGAACACGCCAGGAGCCAGCCAGTACGCGCGCGCCTCATCGATATTGCCTTGAGGCAATTCACCGCCGACGTCGACAAGATGCGTGACCGGATCGTAGGTAAACACCACCAGATCACCGTCGTTGGGGACGTTGAGCGCAATGTTGGCACCGTTTTGCACGCCACCGGCGCCATAGTTTTCGGCCCAGTCTTCATCGTGCGCCACTTTGTATTCGTAGCTGCCGGCCGGAATGTCGCGCGTGGCGAACGTATACAAGCCGTCACCATCGGGATCCTGTAACCAGGACCGCAGACACCAAGGCTGCCAGTCATCCGGACAGCCGAGCTCGGACTGAAAGTTACCCGGCAGCGATGCGATCACGGCATTGCGATTGCTTGTGATCCAGTTGGTACCGCGCTCAAAATAGAATTTCACATCAGCGCTGTCGTCAAGCACCAGCGGAATGTTCGGACCATTGCGCTCGGCGTTGGCGCCGTAGTTTTCGTTCCAGGTACCGTTAAGCGGCGCCTTGTACTCCCAGCTACCGGCCGGCACGGTGAACACCCCCTGCCACACGGTATCTTCGGCATCGTAGTTCAGAAACGTGGCGCTGCAGGGCGGTTGCCAGTCATCCGGACAGCCCAGCTCGGACTGGAGATTACCCGCCACGGTAACCAGCGCCGGCTCGATCGAATGATCCGCATGGTCATAGATAAACGTGATGTCGCGCGAGTCGGTCAGTTCGAGCTGAAAGTTATCGTTGCCGTCACCGTAGCTTTCATCCCAGGTATCGTTGAGCGCTACTTTCCATTCCCAGAAGCCGGCCGGTACCGTGTAGGTGGCTTGCCACACGGACGTGCCCGACACGTTGAGCAGTTCGGTAAACGGGCATTCAGGCTGCCAGTCGCCGCAGCTGTCGCCGGAGATTTCCGACTGCAGACTACCGACCAGTGCAACGCCCGTGGGTGGATCGGTGTGATCGGCCGCCGCGAAGCTGGCGCCCAGCCAAGTGATGAAAAGAACACAAAGTCGCCCCGACAAAAATACGGTCCCTGGCTGCATGCCATCCCTCCCGAACTGCGTTTTCGATGCTACAAAAAACGGTAGAGGACGGGGGTGAATCGAGTCAATGAGATGAATTCGTATTCATCAAAGTGAAGGTTTTGTTGCAACGCCCAACGGGCACACTTATTCACTCAGGCCGGCAAACAAAAAAACGGTGTTACCGTAAACCGATTGACAGGCCACTGCACAAATACCCAAAACGACAGAGAAATTTCACTACGAGGAGCATGATCGAATGTTCAAAAAGCGTGTAACGCTGCCCTTAAGGAGCGTACTGTGGCCAGCGCTGCTAGCGTTGTGCGCCTGCGGTGGCGGGGGTGGTGGCGACAACAGCACGCCTGCACCCGTGCCTCCCGCGCCGCCCGCCATCACCAAGGCTCAATTGAACGATGCATCACGCTTCAGCGCCATGGCCACCTTTGGTCTGGACTACGAGCAAATTGAAGCACTGGCGCTGCAAGGCAAAGCGGAGTGGTTTGACGAACAGCTCGCACTGCCGGTGGGCTATCACACGCCGATTGTCGACGAACTCATGGCGCGAGAAGCCGATGGCGAGTTTGACCCGTTCGATCCAGAAGATGACTATCCGTTCCTGTTTCGTCGCTGGGCATGGTGGCATCAGGCGGTGCGTGCGCCCGACGCATTGCGCCAACGAGTTGCATTTGCATTGAGCGAGATCTTCGTTGCCTCCGACAACGTGGATACGCTGCTGATTTTTCCCTACGCACTGACCACCTACTACGACATCCTTTTGCAGCACTCCCTGGGCAACTATCGCGACCTGCTGCGCGAGGTTACGCTCAGTCCGGCGATGGGCGTGTATCTGAGTCATTTGAATAACGCCCGTTCCGACGCCTCGCTCAATCGCTTTCCCGACGAAAATTACGCGCGTGAGGTCATGCAGCTTTTCAGCATTGGCCTTTACGAGCTCAACGACGACGGCACCCGCCAGCGCGACGCCAATGGCGAGCTGATTCCCACGTATGACAATGACGACATTCGCGAATTCGCCAAGGTATTTACTGGCCTGACGTTTGGAGGGGGCGGCCCCAACGAGTTTCCGAACGCTGCTGTGAATTTTCGCGAGCCTATGAACATGGTGGAGTTCGCCCACGAACCCGGTGAGAAACGTCTGCTTCGCGGCACCGTCATTCCAGCGGGACTTCCGGCGCAAGAAGATCTGGAAATGGCGATCGACAACCTGTTCGAGCATCCGAATGTGGGGCCATTTATCGGACGGCAGCTGATCCAGCGACTGGTCACCTCCAACCCCTCAGCGGCGTACGTGCAGCGCGTCGCCGCCGCGTTCGCCAACAACGGTCAGGGCGTGCGTGGTGATCTGGCCGCGGTGGTCCGCGCCGTTCTGTTTGACCCCGAGGCAACGGCCGCGCCGAATCCCAGTGGGACCTTCGGCAAGCTGCGTGAGCCGGTAGAACGCAACGTCGCTATGCTGCGTCAGTTTTCCGCGCGCAGCGACAGCGATGACATTTACAACAGCGGTCTGTTTCTGCAGCTATTGACTGGGCAGCACCCGATGTCGGCGTTCAGCGTATTCAATTTCTTCTCGCCCGAGCACATTCCAAACGGTGAGCTTCTGGATCTGGGCCTGCAGGCACCGGAGTTTGAGATCACCAACAGCAGCACGATTGTTGGCATGAGCAATCTGATCGACTTTGCCGTCTCCAGCGATGTCGCGACCGATCTGCCAGAACCACTGGATCCGGTAACGCTGGACTTTTCCGAGTACCTTGCTCTGGCGAACGATCTCGACGCATTGATCGACCGACTCGATACAGTATTGACCGCCGGCCAGCTGTCGGCCAGCTCGCGTGCCGCCATTCGCTCCGCGATCCAACCGCTCGATGACGCCGATTTCATCGTCCGTACCGCGGTTTACCTCTTTCTGATCTCTCCCGACTACAGCGTGCGTATCTGACATGACCACACGTCGCCAGTTTCTGACTCATTCCTGCGCGCTCGGCGTTGCCTTACCCACCTCACTCGGTGCGCTGTCTCAGCTTGGTCTGTCGCGACATGCCGCCGCTCAATCGGCCACCGACTATCGCGCCCTGATCTGCGTGCTGCTGGCCGGCGGCAACGACTCATACAACATGGTGCTGCCGTCTGATACCGCTGCGTTTGCCGGCTATCAGTCCGTGCGCTCCGACCTCGCGCTAAATCGTGGTGACCTGCTGCCGCTCGCCAGTGATGACGCCGAAGGACGACGACTGGCGTTACATCCGGCGATGGGGGGTCTGCGCGCTCTCATCGATCAGGGCGACGCCGTGCTGCTCAACAACGTCGGCACCCTGCTCGAGCCATTCTCCGGTGATCCATCGCAGCGATTGCCCTTGGGCCTGTTTTCACACCGGGACCAGATCAATCAATGGCAAACGGCCATCATGGATGCGCGCAGCGCGCGCGGCTGGGGCGGGCGCATGGCGGATCGACTAAGTGAGCTGAACCTGGCCAACGGCATTTCCATGAACATTTCTCTATCGGGCAGCAACCTGTTCCAGGCAGGCGTAAACACTGATAGCTATGCGATCGACACGACAGATGAAGGCGCAGCGGGCTTGAACGGCTACGCCGAGGATACCGACTTTGGCCGTTTTCGCCGCAGTGCAGTCGACGCGCTGCTCGGTACCGAGCCCACGCATGTGATGCGCCGCGAATACCAGCGTCGTTTACGCAGTGCGCTCGACGGACAAGCCGTATTCGCCGACGCGCTTCGCTCATCGGTGGCGTTGACCACTGAATTTGGAACGGACCCTTTCTCGCAGGCGCTGCGCCAGGTCGCACGCGTGATCAGTGTGCGCGATGCACTGGGCACGACGCGCCAGACGTTTTTCGTCACCGTCGGCGG
>CAZXCL010000077.1:0-21500 GCA_964639265.1 uncultured Gammaproteobacteria bacterium
AAGAACGGCTGCGACAAGAAGCGCTGGATGCGACGCGCGCGACCCACGGCCAGTTTGTCTTCTTCTGACAGCTCGTCCATACCCAGAATCGCGATGATGTCCTGCAGCTCTTTGTAGCGCTGCAAAATACCCTGCACGTTACGCGCGCAGTCGTAGTGTTCTTGACCCACGACCAGCGGATCGAGCTGACGCGAGGTGGAATCCAGCGGATCCACAGCCGGGTAAATACCGAGCTCGGCAATCGAACGCGACAGCACGACCGTCGCGTCAAGGTGAGCAAACGTCGTGGCGGGCGAGGGGTCGGTCAAGTCATCAGCCGGCACGTACACGGCCTGAATCGAGGTAATCGATCCGGTCTTGGTGGAGGTGATGCGCTCCTGGAGCACACCCATTTCTTCGGCCAGCGTCGGCTGATAACCCACAGCCGATGGCATACGACCCAGAAGTGCGGACACCTCGGTACCGGCCAGCGTGTAGCGGTAAATGTTATCGATAAACAGCAGCACGTCACGACCTTCGTCGCGGAAAAACTCGGCCATCGTCAGGCCGGTCAGCGCCACACGCAGACGGTTGCCCGGGGGCTCGTTCATCTGACCGTACACCAGCGACACTTTGTCGATCACGTTTGAGTCGGTCATTTCGTGGTAGAAGTCGTTACCCTCACGAGTACGCTCACCCACGCCGGCGAACACCGAATAGCCGCTGTGCTCAGCAGCGATGTTGCGGATCAGCTCCATCATGTTCACGGTCTTGCCCACGCCGGCGCCGCCGAACAGGCCAACCTTACCGCCCTTGGCGAACGGGCAAAGCAGGTCGATAACCTTGATGCCGGTTTCGAGCAACTCTTCGGTGGCGGCCTGATCTTCGTAGCTCGGTGCTTCGCGGTGAATCGCCCAGCGCTCGTCGGTGCCCACGGGGCCTTTCTCATCAATCGGATCGCCCAGAACGTCCATGATGCGACCAAGCGTAGCCTCACCCACCGGTACCGAAATCGGCTTGCCCGTGTTCTGCACGTCCATGCCGCGCTTGAGGCCTTCGGAGGAGCCCATGGCGATGGCACGCACAATGCCGTCACCAAGCTGCTGCTGCACTTCCAGCGTCAGATTGGTCTCTTCAATTTTCAGTGCGTCGTAGACTTTGGGGATCGCGTCACGCGGAAACTCCACGTCAACAACGGCGCCAATGATCTGTACGGTTTTACCCACGCTCATGATGATGGTCCTCTAAAATAAATTCTGTTGCTGTGCTTATACAGCCGCTGCGCCGCCCACAATCTCGGACAGCTCCTGCGTAATCGCCGCCTGGCGTGCCTTGTTGTAAGACAGCTGCAGCTTTTCAATAATCTCACCGGCGTTGTCGGTGGCACTCTTCATCGCCACCATGCGGGCCGACATTTCGCAGGCCACGTTTTCCAGCGCGGCGCGATACACCTGCGACTCGACGTAGCGCGTGAGCACGTCGTCGAGCAGTCCGGCCGCATCGGGCTCGTAGATGTAGTCCCAGTGCTCCTGCAACTCGCTCTTGTCCACGGCTTCCACCGGCAGCAGCGTTTCTACCGTCGGCGTCTGGCTCATGGTGTTCACGAACTCGTTGTTGGCCAGGAACAGACGATCGATGTTGCCGTCAGTGTAGGCGTCGAGCATGATTTTGATCGTGCCGATCAGGTCCGCAATCTTCGGACGATCGCCCAGGTGGGTCACCGAGCCTTTAACCGCACCGCCATAGCGCTTGAAAAAGCTCACGGCCTTGGCGCCGATCAGGCACAGGTCCACTTCAATGCCCTTGTCGTTCCACTGCTTCATGTGGCCGAGCAGCTCTTTGAACAGGTTGATGTTCAGGCCGCCGCACAGACCGCGGTCGGTGGTGACAACGATAAAGCCCACGCGCTTGACGTCGCGCTCAATCAGAAACGGATGTTTGTAATCGGGATTGGCCTCGTTGAGGTGACCGATCACCGTGCGGATCTTCTGGGCATAGGGGCGGGACTTGGCCATGCGATCCTGCGCTTTACGCATTTTACTCGCGGCAACCAGCTCCATCGCCTTGGTGATCTTCGCGGTGTTTTTAACACTGCTGATCTTGGTCCGAATTTCCTTTGCACCCGACATCGTATCGCCTCTTTAGTACGCGCCAGTGGCTTTGAAATCGTCGAGGATTTTTTTCAATCCGCCGGCAATCTCGTCGTTGTAATCGCCCTTGGCGCTCACGTCGTTGATAAAGTCCGCGTACTTGTCGTTGGCAAACGCCATCAGCGCCGCTTCGAAGTCCACGATTTTCTTTTCGTCAACGTCGTCGAGATAGCCTTCGTTGGCCGCGTACAGCGACAGCGCCATCTCACCCACCGACAGCGGTGAGTACTGCGCCTGCTTCATCAGCTCGGTGACGCGCTTACCGCGATCGAGCTGTTTGCGCGTGGCATCGTCAAGATCCGAGGCAAACTGAGCGAAGGCCGCCAGCTCGCGATACTGAGCCAGTGCCAGACGCACACCACCACCAAGCTTCTTGATGATCTTGGTCTGCGCAGCACCACCCACACGCGACACCGACAGACCGGCGTTAATAGCAGGACGAATACCGGCGTTAAACAGATCCGACTCAAGGAAGATCTGACCGTCGGTAATCGAGATCACGTTGGTGGGCACGAAGGCCGACACGTCACCGGCCTGGGTTTCAATGATCGGCAGCGCCGTCAGTGAACCGGTCTGGCCTTTGACTTCACCGTTGGTGATCTTCTCCACGTGCTCGGCATTGATACGCGCGGCGCGTTCCAGCAAACGGGAGTGGAGATAGAACACGTCGCCCGGGAACGCTTCACGACCCGGCGGACGACGCAGCAGCAGCGACACCTGACGATAGGCCACAGCCTGCTTCGACAGATCGTCATACACGATCAGTGCGTCTTCGCCGCGATCGCGGAAGTACTCACCCATCGAGCAACCCGAGTACGGTGCGATGTACTGCAGAGCCGGCGATTCGGCAGCGGCGGCGGCCACGATGATGGTGTGATCCAGCGCACCGTGCTCTTCAAGCTTGCGCACAACACCGGCAATACTCGAGGCCTTCTGACCGATGGCGACGTAAATGCAGGTGATGCCTTTGCCTTTCTGGTTGATGATGGCATCGATGGCCACGGCCGTCTTACCGGTCTGGCGGTCACCAATGATCAGCTCACGCTGGCCACGACCAATCGGCACCATGGCGTCAATGGATTTGAGACCCGTTTGCACCGGCTGCGACACCGACTCACGCGAGATAACGCCCGGCGCGATCTTTTCGATCGGGGCGGTCTGGCTCGTGTTGATGGGACCCTTGCCGTCGATCGGACGGCCCAGAGCGTCGACAACGCGGCCAACCAGCTCGCGGCCCACCGGCACTTCGAGAATACGACCGGTGGTTTTCACCGTGTCGCCTTCGGAGATGTGCTTGTAGTCACCCAGGACAACGGCACCCACCGAGTCCTGCTCGAGGTTCAGCGCCAGGCCGTAGGTGTCGCCCGGAAACTCGAGCATTTCACCGTACTGCACATCGGCCAGACCGTGCAGACGCATGATGCCGTCGGTCACGGCGATCACCGTCCCGACGTTGCGTGCTTCGGCGCTGGCCTCGAAACGCTGAATGCGTTCTTTGATCAGATCACTGATTTCAGAAGCCTTGAGTGACATGATGGTCTTCCTCTTCTTTAAAGTTCGGTCGCCCGCCTAATCGGCCAGCGCACCGGTAAGCTGTTGCAGACGCCCGCGAACGGTGCCGTCAATCACCAGATCGCCGGCGCGAATCAGCGCGCCACCAATCAGTGATTCATCAATGGAGAAATGGAGTCGCACGTCGCGACCCAGCTTGCGCTTGAGCGATTCGGTCAGGCGCTGCTTGTAGTCATCGCTGACCGGCTCGACCGAGGTCACATCCACGTCCACCGCGCCTTCGGCCTCGGCTTTCATGATCTCGAACAACGCCGCCACATCCGGCAGCGTGTTCAGGCGACCGTTTTCGATCAGAAGGCGCAGGAAGTTGGTCGAATGCTCGGACAGCTTGTCGCCGGCCACCGCATCAAACATTTTCAGCAGCTCACCGTCACTCACCGCAGGATCTTCGATCATGCGCTCGACCGACGGATTGGCCACCACCTGCGCCAGAAAACCCAGCGCCCCCGACCACGCGTCCAGCGCGCCGTTCTCGTTCGCAAATTCGAACGCGGCTTTGGCGTAGGGACGGGCCAGTGTGGTGAGCTCAGCCATCAGATTTGCGAGGCCAGTTGCGACAACAGATCGTTGTGGGCGTTGGCATCAATCTCACGCTTGAGAATTTTCTCGGCGCTGTTGACGGCGATGGCTGAGACCTGACCGCGGAGTTCGTCCTTGGCCTTGTTCAGCTCCTGCTCGATCTCGGCACGACCCGCAGCGATCTGGCGCTCACGCTCTTTGACACCTTCTTCCTTGCCTTCGGCAATGATGGTGTTGGCGCGCTTGTTGGCCTGATCAACGATGTCCATGGCCTGCGTGCGAGCTTTGTCGAGCATCGCTTTGGCTTCGGCTTCGGCGTCTGCCTGGGCCGCCACAGCCTTCTCACCTGCAGCCAAACCGGCCGCGATCTCTTCGCGACGCTTGTCCAGCGCATCGCGCAGCGGCGGCCAGATCTTGCTCATGCAGAACCAGACGAACACGATCATCGCGATCGTCTGGCCAATTAGCGTTGCATTAAAGTCCACGGCGTGACTCCTTCAACAATCGGGGGAATAAATCGGGGTTTGCTTAACCGCCGACCGCGTTCTGCAGCTGACCCACAAACGGGTTAGCAAACGTGAAGAACAGCGCGATACCCACACCGATCATGGCCACGGCGTCGAGCAGAGCCACGACGATGAACATTTTGGTCTGCAGCATCGGGGTCATTTCCGGCTGACGCGCAGCGCCTTCCAGGAACTTGCCGCCCAGCAGGCCCATGCCGATACCGACGCCCAGAGCGCCAAGACCAATCAAAATAGCAACTGCAATAGCCGTGCTGCCGATTACCTGTTCCATGACTTTCTCCTCAATCGAAAGTGCTTATCTAACAAAAACAAAAGTGAACTAGTGATCCTCGTGAGCAAGACCCAGGTACACGATGGTGAGCATCATGAACACAAAGGCCTGGAGCACAATGACCAGAATGTGGAACACCGCCCAGCCAAAGTGCAGCGGCAGCTGCCAGTAGCCGATCAGTGCGATCAGAATAAAGATGAGTTCGCCCGCGTAGAGGTTGCCGAACAGTCGCAGCGACAGCGAGATCGGCTTTGCGATCAGCGCGATGCCCTCAAGCAGGAAGTTGAACGGGATAGCCGCCCAGTGGTTAAACGGCTGCAGCGTCAGCTCTTTGGTGAAGCCGCCGAAGCCCTTGATCTTGATGCTGTAGTAGATGATTAGGAAGAACACCGACAGCGACATCGCGAAGGTGACGTTCACATCGGTGGTCGGGACCACTTTCAGATACGGGATACCCACACCTGCAGCGGCCCACGGCAGCCAGTCGACCGGAATCAGATCCATGAGGTTCATCAGGAAGACCCAGACGAAGATCGTCATGGCCAGCGGCGCGATAAGTTTGTTCTCGGCGTGGAAGCCGTCTTTCACACTTTGATCAACGAATTCGAAGATCATCTCGACGAAAGCCTGGAAGCGAGTCGGCACGCCCGAGGTGGCACGCTTGGCCACGCGGCTGAACACAAACACGAACAAGAAGCCCAGCACGACAGCGAAGAACATCGAATCGAGGTTCAGCGTCAGGAAGTTGCCGGCACAGACGTCGCTGGCACCGTGGAAATTCGAGGCAATTTCGCCATCTTTGATGCAGGCCTGAAGGTTCTGCAGATGGTGAGCGATGTATTCGCCGCTCGATGCGTAGCCGCCGTGTTCGCCGCCGCTTGCCATGTCTTGCTTCCTGTTACCGTTATCGAGATGGGGGCGCCTGTGCCCGCATCAACCTGTTCAAATTGTCAGTCTTGTCGGATCAGTTCAGTGCGTTGGGGTCCCGCAGGATGGCCCACCAGATACCGCTGTGTGCCACGATAAATCCGACGATAACCGCCGCATGATTCACCGGCCTGATCCCTACGAACACCGCCGTAAACAGCACGGCCGTGATCACGATCTTTCCAATCTCACCGAACCAGGTTGCCTTAAGCATCCGTGCCGGCTCCCCGGAAGGCGTCGCCGCCATCATGCGCGCCGCCAAGTAGACGTTGGGGATCACACAGATGGCGCCGCCGAGCGCGGCTGAATAGCCCGCTACGGCGTCGAACAGCAGCCATGCCGCGATTCCGGTTACGATCCCCAGAATGATCTGGGCCGTCAGAATCTTGCGGGCAGCGCTCACGATCTGTGCTTTCCCCAAAAAAACAACCAGTTACCGAAGCTCCGGACACGAAAAACGCCACTCAGCAACAATCAGCTGGATGTGGCGTTCGTCGTTTCTCGTCCGTACTTGAGTAGCTCGGGACCCGGTCAAAAAGCGGCCGCTATTATAGGGGGGGGATTGCTGGCTTACAACAAGAGATTCATGGTTTGCACTTCACGAAACGCTTTATGTCATGGGTATCGGCCGATGACGATGGCGAAAATCCAGAATAAGCAAAGAGCTGGCTATCGATCCAGACAGTCAACAACCGCTCTGAGAAGAGGAACCGTCTGAAACGGCTTCTGTATGAAACCACCGAAAGAGCGACCCGTGAGTGAATTGGTTGCTTGTTGCTCGCTGTAGCCACTCATCAACAGAACCTTGCAATCACTGCGAATTTTTCGCATCGCCTTGTAGGCAGCAACCCCATCGATATGAGGCATAGAGATATCCATCAACACGATATCGAAGTCATGGGGATTCTCCGAGAATTTTGCGAGCGCATCCCGCCCGTCTACAGCCATCGTCACCTGAAACCCTGAGTGCTCCAGAATTTGCTTGGCCACTGCGCGAACGTGCTCCTCATCGTCCACGAGCAATACTCTCTCGTCGTTTGCTTTTCGAAGCGGCGCGTCGTCTTGCGGGTCTGAGACGCCAGCGTATTCCTGCACCGGAAACAAAGTTTTGATTGTGGTCCCGTTGCCGGGTTCGCTGTACACGGCAAGCGATCCCTTGTGCGCCTTGACTATGCCGAGAACGGCGGCCAGCCCCAATCCGTGGCCCTTGGCCTTTGTCGTGAAAAACGGATCGAACATTTTTTTCTGATCTTCTGCGGACACTCCGCTACCCGTATCCGATACCTCAAGAAAACCGTAGAACCCAGGCTCAAGATCCGATCCGATCACAGTACCTTGCAGGTACTCCGGATCGGCAAACTGCAGACCCGTTCTGATGGTCATAAGACCACTACGATCACCGATCGCATCTGACCCGTTTGTCAGCAGGTTCATGATGACCTGGCGAATTTGAGTAATGTCGCCAAGCACCGATACCGGCTCCGGCGCCAGATCATAGGTAAGCACCACCTTGCGCGAAATCGCGACCGTCAAAAGGTGGCCCATCTCCTCAACGACCTTCGACAGATCGAAGTAGCCTTGCTCGTGATTCGCCGAGCCGGAGTAAGCAAGCAATTGCTTCGTCAGATCCGCGGCGCGCTGCGCCGCCGTCTCAATGGACTTGATCTTTGACCGGACGACGGATTCTTTTGGCAACTCAAGCAGAGTGAGGCTGGCGTTACCCAATATCGCCACCAGCATGTTATTGAAGTCGTGCGCAATGCCGCCAGCCAAAAGCGCCAGGCTCTCCATCTTCTGGGCATGCTGCAAATGTAACTCCAGCTCAAGACGCTTGACCTCAAGCTCGCTCGATACGTCGCGCCATATAGAACGACTCTCGATAATCTTGCCTTCACTGTCGCGATGACTGGACACGCGCAGCGACACATCGATGGGCTCGCCCTTCGCAGTGACGAGCTGAATATGTTCGCTCTGCGCGCGACCGGTGGCAACGAACGTTTCGAACAGCTCACTCATCTGGGCATGCGAGTCCGGATGGTAGACATCTTTCAAGGGTCGACCGACCAGGTCGCCCCGATCGATTCCAAGACGGTCGCACAGCGTCTGGTTGCAGTACTTTATGGTCGCAGTACCCGGGTCGATGGACGCGAACATGTCGGGCGCTTCTTCAAAGAACTGCTTGTAAACTTCTTGGCTCAGGGGCTGCTTTTCATCCATCTATTGGTCTTCGCCTTGCCGGATTGACACACTGGAAAGTGTACGTAGTAACACTTCACGGTCGTTATCCGCTACGTTCTCAGAGTACCCGCCCGAGCGCTTCGTTACCAATATGCAGCGACAAGACAGCGTTTGAAGCACGCGCGTGGGTTCACTTTCTCTAAATCAGCTCGACATCGGTGATGATCTCCACCAGCGACGGGCCTTCGTGGGCCAGTGCCTCACGCAGCGCCGCCCGCAGCTCGCCCGCCGTCTTGACCTTGATGCCCTTGCCCCCGCACAAGCGGGCGAATGCTGCAAAGCTCGGGTTATGCAGATCGGTCTCCCACACCGGCCATTCGCCAGCGCGCTGCTCTTTTGAAATCTTGCCCAGCTCGCTGTTGTTGAGCAGTACGTGCGTGATGTTCATGTTGTATTTGACGGCTGTGTTGAAATCGCCCATGTACTGGCCGAAGCCGCCATCGCCGCTGACCGAAATCACTTTGCGACCACGGTACTCGTCCTGATCCTGAGTGGCGGCCCAGGCGCCCATGGCGGCGGAAAACGAAAAGCCGATGGAGCCAAGATAGCCGGACATCAAAATTCGCTGACCCTTGCTCTCGAAGTAGCGCCCGAATGAATAGGTGTTGTTGCCAACATCCACTGCGATGATGGCATCGTCCGGCACTTCTTCGGCCAGCTCGGCGAAAATGATCGACGAGTTGACGCCGCGGCCCTCGTCGTCGTGCACGCGACTTGCTTTTTCCTGGCGCCAGATGGCCCAGCGTTCGGCGAGCTCAATGCGCTGATCTTCCCAATCGCCTTTTTCGCCCAGACGTTCAACAAGGGTTTTCGCCGTGATGCCGATCTCACCCCACACCGGAAACTCCACCTTGTGGAATTTGCCCAGCGCCATGCGATCAAAATCGACCTGCACGATTTTGCGTTTTGGGGTGATGCCTGTGTGATTGGAAAACGATGCGCCGAAGGCCAGGATCAGATCGCATTCATTCATGAACCAGCTGGCGACCGGTGTGCCCGAACGGCCGAGCACGCCTGCGGCCAGTGAATGATCATCGGCGATCTGGCCTTTGGCTTTAAATGTGGTCAGCACCGGCGCATGAAGCTTTTGCGCCAGAGCGATGACCTCGTCCATCGCATCGCGCGCACCGTAGCCCACGATCACGATCGGGCGTTTCGCGTCGGCGACGGCCGCGGCCACATCGGTGATCACACCGTCGTCGGGCGCGATCATTGGTGTGGCAACGCGACCTTGAGGCGAGCCTGCGGAGGCCTTCGCGTCCGCGGCGAGCGTCTGCACGTCATCGGGGAAAATAAGGTGCGATACATCGCGCTCGACAATCGCCGTCTTGCAGGCGAGGTTCATTAGCTCGGCATGCTTCGAGGTGTGCAGCACGGTTTGACTGAAACGCGCCACAGGCGCAAACGCCGCCGCCAGATCAATCTCCTGGAACGCGCCGGGACCGAAAACCTGCGCATCAATTTGTCCGGTCAGTGCGAGTACAGGTGCGCGATCTACCTTGGCATCCCACAGCCCGGTCATGAGATTGGTCGCACCCGGACCGGCGATCGTTAAACACGCCGCCGGTTTGCCGGTGAGCTTGGCGTAGCCGGAGCATGCAAACGCCGCCGCGCCTTCATGGCGAATGCCGTAGTACTTGAGTCGGCCTTCTTTCTCCTGCAAACGCAGCGCATCGGCAAGCCCCAGGTTGGAATGCCCGACCATGCCAAACACGGAGGTCACACCCCAGTTCGTCATTGTCTGCGCCATGACGTCGGTGATCGTGGTCTCGTGCGCCGGCTCAGCTTCAAGCCCGACGTAGATGCCGTCGTCGCGCACCTCCAGTGGATAGAGCGTTTGTCCGGAGTCCTCGTGGCCGCCGGGCGGGCGACCGGTTTTCGGATCAAAATCCCAGCCGTGCCACGGACAACGCAGCCAGCATTGATCGTCCTCACCGCGTTCGATGGAGCCCTCGCCCAGCGGACCGCCCTGATGCGGACAGCGGTTGTCCATCGCGGTGTACTGACCGTCGATATGTGTGAGTGCCATCGATACGGTGCCGGCGACCACGGTCTTCACGCGACCCTCCTGCAAGGCGTCGAGGTCGGCCACGCGATACCAGTCAAGCTCTTTGCTATTGCTCACGGCAGAATCCTTTTGATGTGTGACTCATCCGACGCCGCCGTAGGCCACGCCGGTCAGTTGAGCGATGTCGTGTTTAAACGTCGTCAGATCGTCAAGCGAAAAATCACTTAGATGACGATGCCCAGCCGCGCGCGCCAGTACCGTCATCAGCTCAACCGACGCACCGAAGAAGCGCGCGAGTCGTTCTGCGGCGATATCCACCGGCAGGCGATCACGCAGATGCTGTTTTTGCGTCGCGATACCCACCGGACAGTTGTTCGTATGGCAGGCGCGCATACCTAAACACCCTATGGCCTGGATCGCCGAATTCGACACCGCCACCGCGTCGGCGCCCAGCGCCATCGCCTTGGCAAAATCGGCCGGCGTGCGCAGACCGCCGGTGATGATCAGTGTGACCCCGCTCGCCTTGCTTGCATCCAGATGACGACGCGCACGGGCCAGCGCCGGCAGGGTTGGCACCGATATATTGTCGCGGAAAATCAGCGGCGCCGAGCCGGTGCCACCGCCACGCCCATCGAGAATGATGTAGTCAACACCCACCTCGAGCGCCGCGTCGATGTCTTTTTCTATAAGCTGCGCCGAGAGCTTGAAGCCCACAGGAATCCCGCCAGTTTTCTCGCGCACCTGCGCGGCAAAATCGCGAAATTCGTTCAACGTGCTCCACTCCGGAAAACGCGCCGGCGAGATGGCTGACTGACCTTCCGGCAACTCGCGCACCTCGGCGATCTTCCCCTGCACTTTTTCGCCAGGCAGATGACCGCCCGTTCCGGTCTTCGCGCCCTGCCCGCCTTTAAAGTGAAACGCCTGGGTCTTCTGCACCTTGTCCCATGAAAAGCCGAAACGCGCGGAGGCAAGCTCATAGAAATAGCGGCGGTTGGCGGCCTGCTCCTCGGGCAGCATGCCGCCTTCGCCGGAGCAGATGCCGGTGCCGGCCAGCTCGGCGCCTTTGGAAAGCGCCGTTTTGGCCTCCTGCGACAGCGCACCGAAACTCATGTCGGACACAAACAAAGGGATATCCAGGTGCAGCGGTTTGCCGGCATTAGGACCAATCACGATGTCAGTGCCGACGTCTTCTTCATCGAGTAACGGCAGCTTATGCAGCTGCCCGACGACAAACTGCAGATCATCCCACTTGGGCAACTGATCGCGCGGCACACCCATGGCATCCGACGGGCCGTGATGCCCGGTCTTGCTCAGGCCGTCGTTGGCGAGCTTGCGAATGAGTTTGACGTGGGGCTCGTCCTTCGTGCCCACCGGGTCCTGAAACGCGCCCTGATAGGCATCGCGAATGTAGGGCTGGGGATGCTGCTTTGCCCACGCAGCGATTTCATCTTCATCTACGCGGACCTCGCCGTCTTCGAGCCAGGCATTAAACTTGGGCAACGTCTCGGTATTGTTGTATTCGCTCACGCCCGAGTCGACGCGATAGTCCCAGCCGTGCAGGCCGCAGATAAGATTGTCGCCGTCCATGTGGCCGTCCGACATCAGCGCACCGCGGTGTGCGCAACGCCCGTAAAGCACGCTGACCTCATCGTCGTAACGAACGATCACCAGATCGACATCGCCCACCAGAGCGTGCGCCGGCACGCGATCCTGCAGAGCGTCCCAGCGCGCCACGGCAACTTTGTTCATGTGCATACCCCGTTGGTGTTGATTGCGAACTGATGTCTCGCTTTGGCCACGCTATCGCCTTCTGCTGACTAACTCAATAAATCAATGTCTCGCGAGTTGTCTTTCACAAATGTGCGGACGCGAATTGTTACACCTGGCCAACAACTGCCGCGCGATACTGCGAAAAACTACAGAACTCGAGGCGTCAACGTATCAGGAGAGAGAAATGAAGGCATCACGCGTAACTCAGGGGATGGTCGTTGCAGTACTATCGATTTGCACAGCGCTTGCCGGTGCGGCGGACAGCGATGGCGACGGTATCGACGACACGGCGGACAACTGTTCGTTTGTCGTCAACACAACGCAGATCGACACTGACAATGATGGCTTGGGTAACCGCTGCGATCCGGATTTCAACAATGACGGCGTAGTCAACTTTGTCGACCTCGGAGTGCTTCGCGCGCGCTTCTTCAGCGCTGATGCAGAAGCGGACCTCAACAGCGACGGCACCGTCAATTTTGTGGATCTGGGCATCCTGCGCCAGTTCTTTTTTGCTGCACCCGGACCGGGCGCCAGATTGGAACGTCATCTTTGGAAACCCGTGGCCGTGGGCGCCGGTGGAATGATTACCGGATTTAGCAGCGACGCCACGGGCACAACGCGTGTGGTGCGCGCCGACACCTATGGTGCGTATCGCTATGACGGTGATCGATGGACGCTCATCGTCAACGCCGAGTCGATGCCCGCGGCGGATGTCGCGGAAGAAGTGTTTGATGTTGGCGTCGAGGCAATTGTGGTCGCACCGTCTGATCCTGATCGACTCTACATGGCGCTGGCCGGTCGGGTGTATCGCTCCGATGACGCGGGCGACACCTGGCAACCCACCGCGCTTGCGGGCATCACCATGGAACCCAACGATGAGTATCGCCAGTGGGATCCACTGATGCGAGTAAGCGCCACCGATCCCGACATCGTGTGGTACGGCACCGTGCGCGACGGTCTTTTGCGCACCACCGACGGCGGCGCGAGCTGGACCGCCGCCAGCGGCATCCCGCTTCCCGTTGATCAGGACCCTGTTCAGGCCGAGCGCCAAAGCGCGGACATTTTGATTTTTGCTCTCCGCGGCAATGACGACACGCTCATCGCCATGAGTTTTGGCAACGGCTTTTTCCAAAGCACCGACGGCGGCGCCACGTTTTCACCCCTGCCCAATTCGTCGTCTTCGGCACCACCCGGCGCACGGCACGGGGACTTTGACAGCGAAGGTCGGTTCTTTATCGCCGGGCCGGACGGTGTGTGGGTGTACGCCAACGGTGCATGGACCGAGCGCACTGGTGCGCTGCCCGCCACGCAATTTTTCTATGCAAGTGTGGCCGTCAACCCGGCAACCGATGCGCTCTACGTGTTCAACATCAATGGCGACGTCGCGCGCAGTACCGACAGCGGCACCACGTTTAGCCAACTGTCTCGCAGTGCCAATCCTGCCCCAGGCGAGCCGCCCTGGCTGACCTGGATCAGTGACAGTTTTTTTACGGTGTCGAACGTGCAGTTTGATCCCGTGGTGCCCAACCGCCTTCTGCTGACCAACGGCGTGGGCTTCTGGTACGCCGACGTGCCGGACGGCGATGCGAGCGTGGACTGGTTTGTGCGCTCTCGCGGCATCGAGCAACTTGTTGGCAACGACGTTATCTTGCCGCCGGGACAACGACCGGTGCTCGGTGGCTGGGATTTCGGCCTGCGCGTAGCCGAAGATCCGGACGTGTTTCCCGAGACCCACGGACCGGACCGCCGCTTCAACAGCACCTGGCAGCTGGAATGGACACCGGCCCAAAGCGGTTTCATTGTCAGCAACACCAGCGATCACCGCTTCTGCTGCAGCGCGGACGGCGACGCCGTGCAGGCCGGCTACAGCGAAGACGGGGGTCGCACCTGGACCAAATTCGCGTCGCTGCCAACGCCGCCCGGAACAGATCCTGGCGATCCGTGGCGCATGAGTTTTGGCAGCATCGCCGTGGCCGCGGACGATGCGGACAATATTGTCTGGGCGCCCACCTTTAATCGCTCGCCGTTCTACACGCTTGATCGCGGACAAACCTGGTCGCGCGTGGTTCTGCCCGGCGAGTTCGCTGACGAGCCCGGCTCGCACTTCGGTCTGTTTCTCGATCGCGAGCACATTGCCGCCGACCGCGTGCTGGGCGGGACGTTTTACTATTATCACAGCGGCAGCACGGACACGGGCATCTCTGCCGGCCTGTGGCGCAGCGTGGATCGCGGTGCTAACTGGACGCGGCAATTTAGCGGCGAACTCGCACCGTTCTCCAGATTCAACGCCAAGCTTGCGGCCGTGCCGGGCCGCGCCGGCCATCTGTTCTTCTCGGCCGGACCGCTCAACGGCATCGACAGCCCGCTGCGTCGTTCGGTCGATGGCGGAGCAAGCTGGACCGATGTTGCGAACGTGACCCGGGTTAGCGGAATCGGTTTTGGCCGGGCCGCACCCGGCTCCGCCTATCCGGCGATCTATCTGGCCGGGAAAGTCGATGGTGTCTACGGCATCTGGCGCTCGATCAACAACGCCGCAGATTTCTCACGCATCGCCACGTTCCCGGCGGGCAACCTCGACAACATCGCGGCGCTCGATGCCAGCAAGGATGAGTTCGGTGTGGTCTATCTGGCCATGTCCGGCTCCGGCTGGATCTATGGCACACCCAGTGAGTGCTCAGCCGCCGCCACCGCACCGCCGGCGCAGTGCGTGACGGTGGACTAAGCGCCTCAAGAAGCAGGCCGACGGTGCAGCACCGCCAGCGTCAGGCCGGACAGCCACACCAGGCAGGCCATGATGAACAAAGTACCGCCGTCGCCCTGCACTTCCACACCCAGTGGTGTAAACAAGTGGAAGGTAATGGCGCCGGTCATGATCGCCGTGGCAAGAAGGCCGCCGCCCAGCGACAACAGTCGTTTGCGAGCGAACACCCCGATGAGCACCAGCACGGACGCGACCAATTCAGCGCTGCCGATGATGTACTGGCTAAAGATGCCGTTCTTGGCGAACAAACTGCCGACTCCGAGGCTGACCGTCCAGTCATTCAGCGTGCCAAAGATGTGTTGGGTTTCCGGTGCATCCGTAAATTTGAAAAACAGCGACTGTATGAACACGAACGCGATGAAGATGCTCAGCACAATGATAAGAATACGTTTTTTATCCATTTTTCCGACTCCTGCTCGAATTGATTGGTTGTCGCAGTAGACCGTGCACCGCAGCAAAACATTTCGCCGTCATGATAATTCATCGAAAACGTCACGAATGCGTGATCTTTGCGTGAGGTTTCCCCCGCCCCGGACGCGCAGACTCGGGCTTCAGCCGGGCTGTGGAAGAAAAATTGCCCGGATTCTATCTTCAGGAGGGAACTATGCGAATTTCCAAAATGATCGCATCGGCGGCGGCCGTCGGCGTGCTGGGGCTTGCCACCAGTGCATCGGCCGTATCGCTGCGCGTTACGATTACCAACAATGCGCCTGGCGGCGGCGCGTACATCACGCCAGTGTGGACCGCGTTCCACGACGGCTCTTTTGACACCTTTTCCGTCGGCCAGAGCGCCTCTCCCGGCCTTGAGGCCATCGCCGAGGACGGCAACGTGGGACCTCTGTCCGAACTGTTCGCGGGCTCAACCCCCGGTGGCGTTCAGGGCGTAACGGGCGGAGGGCCGATCGCGCCGGGCCAGACCGTCACGCAGATCTTCACGATTGCTGATGATGGTTCGAACAACTACTTCTCCTACGCCTCAATGGTGCTGCCAAGTTCGGACTACTTCATCGGCAATGGCGATCCGACCGTACACAACCTGGCCAAGCTGCTCGACGGCACGCTGAGCGAGATCGTGCTCAACGTCGGTACGCCCGGTCGCGTCTACGATGCTGGCACCGAGATCAACGATTTCGATTTTTCGGCCGGCAACGGACTGTTTGCCAACATCCCCGGTGGTCAGATGGGGCCGAACCAGGGCGCCGATGAGAACGGCGTGGTGCAGGGCGTGTTTGGCGACAATGCCTACGCCGACTTTCTGAATGCGGCAGGCCTCGACCTGGCGCTTCTGAATTTCCTCGACCTGGATCTTTACAACAAGGGTATTGCCACGATACGTATCGAAGTGGTGCCTGTCCCGGCTGCCCTGCCACTGTTTATGGCTGCGCTTGGCGCATTGGGTTTCGTGAAGCGCCGTCAGGCCTGATCGATTTCAACCACCCGGTGAGAGCCCGTCGTGCACACCCGTGCGCGGCGGGTTTTTTCATGCACAATACCGACTCCACTTTTGCGGAGTTTCCAGATGAGCAAGACGCTGGCGCAAATGGTCGCTGAAGCCAACGCGGTCGTGCCGACACTCAGTGCGGCCGAAGCGATCGAAAAATACAGAGCCGGCGAGTTCATCGCCATCGACGTGCGGGAAGCCAATGAGCTGTCGATCAGTGGGCGCATTCCGGGCGCATTGCACGTGCCGCGCGGTCTGCTGGAGTTTCACGCCGACGCCGCCTCGCCGATGCACAAGCCGGAGTTTTCAAGCGGCAAACCGCTCCTGGTGTTTTGCGCCTCAGGCGGTCGCTCCGCTCTAGCGGCTCAGACGCTGATGGAGCTGGGTTTTGCCAACGTCGCGCATGTCGCCGGGGGCTTTGGCGCCTGGCAGCAGTTCGGGGGCGAAATCGCCAGCGACTAGAGTGCTGCGCGCCGGGCCGCGAGGTAATCGGCCACGGCGGGATCCTCGCACAGTCCCATCGCCAGCGTGTAGGCCTCGCGCGCCTTTGCGATCTGTCCGGCACCCGCGTGCAGATGGGCTTTGACCGCCCAGTACGGTTGATAGCTGGCAATCTGATCGCGCTCAAGCGTCGCCAGCGCCGCAAGGCCGGCCGCCGCGCCGCGCGCCTCGCCCAATGCGGCTGCGCGACCCACATAACTTGCGAGCGTTGGCGCCTCACGCACAAGACCTTCGTATAAAAGTGCCACCGACTCGGTGTTGACCGGCATCCGCACGTGGTGCGATTGAATAGCTGCCTCGAGCTGAAAACGGCCGGAACGTTGCAGTGCCGCCGCGCGCGCGAGATAGGCTTCGGCACCGCGCAGCATGTTCTCATCCCACAGCGCACGATCCTGTTCAGCCAGTGGCACAAACCGGCCGTCCTCGCTGCGCCGTGCCCCGCAGCGCGCCTGAGAAAAGAGCATCAACGACGCGAGCCCCTGAGCTTCGGCGTGATCGGGAAATTGATGCGCGACAAGCTCGCACAACCACAGTGCCTCGCCTGCAAGGCCATGACGCAGATCGCCGACCGTGGTGACGTCTTCCCAACCGGTGCCAAACGCGGCGTACAGAGCGTTGAGCACATCGTCGAGTCTTTCACGACGCGCCTCGTCGTCCGGCACGTCGAACGGAATCTTACGCTCGCGAATCGCGCGCTTGGCGCGCGCCAGGCGCTGGCCGAGCGCAGCGGGCGACACCGCAAACGCCGCCGCCATACGCTTCGCGGTGAGTCCGAGCACGCTTTGCAGCATCAGCGGCGCGCGTGCCGAACTGTCAATCTCCGGGTGCGCACACATCAGCATTAATTCGACACGCCGATCAGCAGGCGATGATTGCGCGGTCGCCGTTTCCAGCAGCGGCAGCAGTTTCTGCGCACCGCTTTTGACCACGTTGGCATGACGGGCCGCATCGATCAGCGATCGACGCGCGGCCGTCAAAAGCCATGCCGTAGGATTTTTCGGCACCCCATCAAGCGGCCAGCGCTTGAGCGCCGATTCAAACGCATCGCCAAGCGCATCCTGTGCCGCCTCCACGTCGCGGGACTGACGGCACAGGATGGCAACCAGACGCCCGTAGGCGTCGCGCGCGGCGTGCTCCGCCGCGCGCCGTGCCTCGGCATTCACGAATACTCAGGTACCGGACGCACCTCAACGCCACCGCCGTTGGGCGCGCACTGCGGCAGACGTCTCGCCCACTCGATGGCCTCTTCCTTGCTTTTGACATCAATCAAGTAAAAGCCGCCGAGCTGCTCCTTGGAGTCCGCAAACGGACCGTCATGTACGGTCCCGTCAGGACCAATGGTGACCGCCTCCGTGCTCGGCGCCAGCGGCTCGCCGCCGACGATCACGCCGGCCTCGCCCAGGGCGTCGACGTAGGCCTTGTGGGCCATGATCACCTCGCCTTTCTGGGCGTCGCTGTAGCTGTGGAAGGTCTCATCGTCATTGATTAACAGTGCAAATTTCATGATTCAGCTCCTGAAAAAGGGTGTAACGCGCCGCGAAAACCGCGGCGTTACTTACATGACGTGCACCCGACGCGGATTTTGACAGCACGCGACCTAAACGATGTATCCCTGTCGCACGTAGTCCTGATAACCGGCCTCGACCAGGGCGGCGAGCTCGGCAAAAAGCGCTTCGTCGGGCTCATTGAAGTTGAAGCAGGATTTGCCCTGCTTGCGTTTTTTCAGCGCCGCCGACATGCCCTGGGTGAGCTCAGGGTTCACGTAGATCGGCATGACGTGAAAGCTCACGTAGGTTTTGCTGACACGCACGGCGCCAAAATGCAGCGCCTTTTTGTTTTTCATGATGTGGCGTGTACTCAGCGAGTAGTGCTCGGGCTCATCCACATCTACCGTCATTGGGGCCGCCCAGCGATACAGAATCTTGCGCAAACTCTCGAAGGTTTTTTCACGTGGAGTCAGTCGTGAACGCATCTGTACCCTCCTAGCCGATCAGCGCCCGGTTAAACAACCAGCCATGCGCCGCCATCACCGCGCCGTAGAGAATAATGCCGCCCGCGATGGCCATAAGATCAAACTTCCAGGCGATGACCTTGCCCGGCTTGGCAATAGACTGACCGCGCATCGTACCGCTTACAATCGCAAACACCGCATACACGGCAAAGCTGCCGAAAAACCACACGGCCGCGCGCTCCCCATTAGCAAAATAGTGCAGGAGCGACCAGATCAGTACGCCGAGCATCATAGGATGACGCACCCATTTGCGAATGTGCGTGGGCATGTGGGCGGAGGCCAGAAGAATGAACGCGAGGGGCATTCCGTGCAGCGCCGCCGCGCGCGCCCACGGTTTGGGCGCAAACACATATTCCACGGGCACCTGCTTGTAACCAATCACCGCCACGATCAAACCCACAAACGAAGCCAGCGTGATCACAAGCTTGTATTTGTTCTCACCAAGCGAGGCGAGCAGCGACGCACGCACCGGCGTCGCCGGCACCAGATGCGCGACATAGAAAATGGCCAGCCCGAGCAGCAGTATGGTCATGGAATAAACCCTGTTTAATCTTGAGGCTGTGATCATAGCGCCGATCGCCGGGCGGGTACCAACGCGGCCGCGCCTCGTAGTATGGTGAGGTCTCGTATCGATCCCCGGAAGGAAGATGGTCTACAGAATCGCACCCGCGCTGATCCTGCTTGTAACAATGGGCGGCTGCGTCAGCCCGCAGACAGACACAAAGCCGCAGATTGAGCCCGTTGAGAAAACCCGCGCAAGCGCAGCACTCACGGTATTTCAGGAACTCGCGCTGCAAGACGAGCACTACGTTATCTATTTTCGCGGTGAGCCGGCCGGCACCATGGAGCGCGTGCGCAAAGTCAGGGACGGCCAGATCGAAGTGGTCTCGACGCTGGTGACCACCAGCGAAGATCTCTCGGGTCAGATCATCACCGAACGCTTCGACGCCACGGCGCCGCATGACGCTACGCTACTGTCGATTGCCGACGTGGACGGTCCGCCGACCGTGCGTATCGTGCGCAAGCGCGATGGCTATGTTGCCATCTACGACGACAACGGCATCGGCACTTCGGAGCCTATTTTTGATTTTCGCTATCGCCTTGCCGACGCGCTGGCCCCGGAAATCTGGGTGCGCAACGGCGCTGAGGTCGGTGATTGCCTGAGCTATCCAGACTATTCGTTCAAGACCTTCCGCCGTCAGTTCATGCGCGAATGTATCGGCGCCGAGGCGCAGCACACGGTCAATGGCGAACCGGTAGACGCCGTACGCACGCGACTCAATACATCCGTACTCCTGGTGCGCGCTCGAGATACCGGCATGGAGTTGATGACGCGACAGTCGCGGGATATCCAGCTGCGTCTGGAGCCGCGTGCCATCGCCACACATCTCACACAACACTAGTTTCGACATGCTGATCTTCGGTTGCGGCTACACAGGCCTGCGCCTGGCCAGGCAGCAGGTTGCCGCCGGCACGTCCGTGCGCGGTATCGTCAGCACGGCGGAATCCGTGGAACGGCTTGAAAGGGCCGGTGTCAGCGCCATGCAAATGGACCTCGATTCGCCGACCACACACGCCGAGCCGCTGCAGGCAAACGGCCCAACCGTCTATCTGGTTCCACCGCAAGCAAGCGACAGCACCCCCGATGCAGATGATAGGCGGCTTGCCCATGCGCTGAGCAATCTGAACACCACGCGCTTGATCTACGTGAGCACGACCGGCGTGTACGGGAACCGCGACGGCGCGCGCGTGAGCGAGGACGATGCGCCCCGCCCTGAATCAGTACGAGCGCGGCGGCGCCTGGCAGCGGAGAACACATTGCAACGCTTTGGGCAGAGCACGGGCACGCCGTGGATCATCCTGCGCGTCCCGGGCATATATGGCCCCGATCGACTGCAGCTGGCGACCTTGCGCGCGCGGCGCCCGATGCTCAAGCCCGATCAGGCCGGACCCGGCAATCGTATACATGTTGATGATCTGGTGCGCTGCATTGAAGCGGCGCTCGTGACGCCGCATACGGGACGCGTTTTTAACGTGGGCGACGGAAACACCATGACCAACACGGAGTTCGTGTCGCTGGTGGCTCAGAAGCTCGGTGTTGACCCACCTCCAACCGTTGATCGAGAGACCATGCGTGCGAACGCGACCCCGCAAGCGTGGTCGTTCATGCGTGAATCAAGAGTTGTGGACACGACGCGGATGCGCCGCGAACTCGGCGTGATGCCGCGCTATACCGATCCGGCCGACGGCATCGCCGCCAGCCTTGCACAGATGAAAATCGAGTCTTAGGGGCGCGAGCGACGGCTGTCGAGCCACTCGATCAGCGGATCCCATTGTTCCCAATCTGGCCACGCCAGATACTCGGGCAGCTCGAAGATTCCAAGGCCCCGTGTGTAGGCGCGCACATAGTTTTGTGCTTCGCGCAGGCAGGTGACGTAGGGCGCACGCTGTTTTTCCAGATACTCGTCCAGCTCGTCGAAGATCAGCGTATTCTCGCGCACGCGGTTTCCGACAAGACCCAGCTTGGCCTGCTTGCGCTTCATGCGGCCGCTGCCCGCGACTTCCTTGATGAAGCGCGAGGTGGCCATCATGTCGATGGTCGAGGGCAACACCGGCATGACAATCGTCTCGGTGTGATTCAGAAGCTCGGTAAGCTCGGGGCCGTGTGAACGTGCAGGCGCGTCGCAGATAACCACATCGGTGCTGCGGTTGACGCCTTTGAGTCCGGTTTTGAATGCCTCTACTCCGGTGATTTCAGCGCGATCTTTGGGGCGCAGCTTGAGCCAATCGGTCGAGGAACCCTGCGGGTCATAGTCGGCCAGAAC
>CAZXCL010000078.1:0-21387 GCA_964639265.1 uncultured Gammaproteobacteria bacterium
AATTGGCAGAGCGGCGGTCTCCAAAACCGCAGGTTGGGGGTTCGATTCCCTCCTGCCCTGCCACGTCACCGAATAGACGGTGATGCGGCGAACAGTGATAGAGACAACATGAACGCAAAAGTGGAAGAACAGACAACCTTTACCGACAAGCTGGTTACGCTGATAGCGATCGCTATCGTGATCGCCGGCGTGTTCGCGTACTACTATTTTGCCGATCAGTCGGTGCTGGTACGTGCGCCGATGGTGCTGGCGGGTATCGCCGTCGGGTTGTTCACGTTTTATCAGTCCGGCCTCGGCAAGCGCGTCTGGAAGTTTATCCAGGCCTCACGCATCGAGATCCGCAAGGTAGTCTGGCCCACGCGTCGTGAGGCTTTTCAGACCACCATTGCGGTGATCATTTTCACGCTGGTCTTCGGACTGTTTTTCTGGGTACTCGACATGTTTCTGCGTTGGGTAGTCAGGACCTTCGTTTAAGGAGTCTGTTCGATGGCATTGCGTTGGTACGTGGTTCACGCGTACTCAAATTTCGAGCACAAGGTCAAACAGTACCTGGAAGAGCGCATCAAGCTCCACGGTCTGGAAGACAAGTTTGGCGAAATCATGGTCCCGACCGAAGAGGTGGTCGAGATGCGTGAGGGCCAGAAGCGCCGCAGCGAGCGCAAGTTTTTCCCGGGCTACGTTCTGGTCCAGATGGACATGGACGAAGACACCTGGCATCTGGTCAAGGAAGTGCCCAAGGTGCTCGGTTTTATCGGTGGCTCGTCGGACCGTCCGGCGCCCATCACCGACAAGGAAGCCGACAACATCCTGCAGCGAGTGCAGGAAGGCGTGGACAAGCCGCGTCCAAAAGTTTTGTTCGAGCCGGGCGAAGTCGTCCGCGTTATCGATGGACCGTTCAACGATTTCAATGGCGTCGTCGAACAGGTCAACTACGAGAAAAGCCGCCTTCGTGTGGCTGTTCAGATCCTCGGTCGTTCAACGCCCGTGGAGCTGGACTTCGGTCAGGTCGAAAAAGCCTGATTACATTTGCGCTGCTCGTGTGAGCGAGCAGTCAGGCCCGCGAGCCTTTGTAAGGTGAGGCGGTGATGAAGGGGAGCCGAAAGGCGTTACTACCCGCTTGAGGAGACAACATGGCTAAGAAGATTGAGTCCTACATCAAGCTGCAAATTGCGGCAGGTCAGGCAAACCCGAGTCCGCCGGTTGGCCCGGCTCTGGGTCAGCATGGTGTGAACATCATGGAATTTTGCAAGGCGTTCAACGCGCACACGCAGAGCATGGAAGCCGGCATGCCGGTTCCTGTTGTGATCACCGTGTACGCCGATCGCAGCTTTACCTTTATCACGAAGACGCCACCGGCTGCGGTTCTGCTGCGCAAAGCCGCCGGCATCAAGAAAGGCAGCGGCGAGCCCAACACGAACAAAGTGGGCAAAGTGACCAAAGCGCAGCTGGAAGAGATCGCCAACACCAAGATGGCTGATTTGAACGCTAACGACCTCGAAGCCGCCGTCCGCATTATAGCGGGCAGTGCGCGCAGCATGGGTCTTGAAGTGGAGGGCCTCTAAGCCATGGCTCGCATGACCAAAAAACGCAAAGCGATGATGGAGAAAATCACCGCAGGCACGCAGTACGCCATTGACGATGCGCTGAACCTCGTCAAGGAACTGGCCAGCGCCAAATTTACCGAGTCCATCGACGTGGCCGTCAACCTTGGTGTTGATCCGCGTAAATCGGATCAGGTGGTGCGCGGTTCGACCGTGCTGCCCAACGGCACCGGCAAGTCGGTGCGCGTGGCCGTTTTCGCCCAAGGCGAAAATGCCGAGAAAGCGAAAGAGGCCGGCGCCGATCTGGTGGGCTTCGACGATCTGGCCGAGTCCATCAAGGGCGGCGAGATGGATTTTGATGTTGTGATCGCCACGCCGGACGCCATGCGCGTCGTCGGCAAGCTTGGTCAGGTGCTTGGACCGCGCGGCCTGATGCCCAACCCGAAAGTGGGTACGGTGACGCCGGACGTAGTCACGGCTGTGACTAACGCCAAGGCCGGTCAGGTGCAATACCGCACGGACAAAGGCGGCATCATTCACTGCTCGATTGGCAAGGTCGGGTTTGATACCGACAAGCTGCGTGAAAACCTGAGCGCACTGCTGGCCGATCTGAACAAGGCCAAGCCGTCGTCGGCCAAGGGCCAGTACATGAAGCGCGTAACGCTGTCTTCGACTATGGGACCGGGCGTTCCTGTCGATAGCGGCACGCTTGATCTGTAAGCAGTTATGAATTTTGCGTCGTGTGGCTTATGCAGCACGACGTGACAAAGAAGCACTGGCGCTCGCGCCAGTGTCATCTGAGACCGCAGGCGCTCCAACGCGGAGCTTAATGACTTACCTGCGTAGATGGTGTTATCCGAAAATCGGCTTGCCGGTTTTGGTTCACCGTCGCCATGGGGCGGGCACGGCAGGACGCCGACCCGATTGTGTGAACCGATAGCCGGAGGAAGTTTATGGCTTTAAGGCTAGACCAGAAAAAGGCGCTTGTCGCGCAAGTCAACGAGGTCGCAGGCACTGCTTTGGCAGCGGTCGCGGCTGAGTACAGTGGCTTGACCGTTGAACAAATGACCCAGCTGCGCTCCAAAGCGCATGAAACGGGTGTGTTTGTGAAAGTGGTCAAGAACACGCTTGCCCGTCGTGCTCTGGCGGACACCGAATTTGAGTGCATGAGTGAGTCGTTGACCGGCCCGCTCGTCCTGGCGTTTTCGATTGAAGACCCGGGCTCAGCTGCACGACTGATTCGTGATTTTGCCAAAGAGAACGACAAGCTCGTTGTCAGATTTGCTGCTGTGGGTGGGGAGTTGCTTGAAGCAAACGACCTGCCAAAGCTCGCGAACCTGCCGACCCGCGATCAGGCGCTCGCAATGCTGATGGGTGTCATGAAGGCACCGGTCGAAAAACTGGCGCGGACCCTTGCCGAACCACCAGCGAAGCTGGCTCGTGCACTGGCCGCCGTACGCGATCAGAAAGAAGCCGCGTAATTTTTTATTTGGATAATATTTTTTTTGGAGTTTTAAACAATGTCTGCATCTGAAGAAATTCTTGAGAAGATCTCTGAAATGAGCGTGATGGAGGTCGTCGACCTGATCAACGCCATGGAAGAGAAGTTTGGTGTCTCCGCTGCCGCTCCGGTGGCCGTGGCCGCTGCCCCTGCCGATGGCGGTGGCGCTGCTGCTGAAGAGAAGACCGAATTTGACGTCGTCATGAAGAGCTTTGGTGGTAACAAGGTTGCCGTCATTAAAGCAGTTCGCGGTATCACCGGTCTTGGCCTGAAAGAAGCCAAAGACATGGTCGAAGGCGCTCCGGCGACCGTCAAGGAAGGCGTCTCGAAAGACGAAGCCGAAGACGTCAAGAAGCAGCTTGAAGAAGCTGGCGCAGAAGTCGAGGTCAAGTAAGACCTCTACCAGTATCGCGCGCGTCGCCAGACCCGCGCGCGCGACATTGACCAGATCGCCCACAGGGTCTGGACGCATTTTTTAAAAAGGGGACTCCGCCTCCCCGGTGCTTACTCAGCATCCATGGCGTTAACGTGCTTAAGAGGGCAGTCTCACATGGCCTATTCCTTTACCGAGAAAAAGCGGTTACGTAAAGACTTTGGCAAGCGTCCTACCATCCTGGACGTGCCATATCTGTTGTCGATCCAGCTTGATTCCTACAAGAAATTTTTGCAGGAAGATCGCGCGATCGATGACCGTGGTGACATTGGTCTTCACGCCGCCTTTAATACGGTGTTTCCGATTGTCAGCTACTCAGGCAACGCGGCGTTGGAATACGTCAGCTATCGCCTGGGTACGCCGGTGTTCGACGTCAAGGAATGCCAGCTTCGCGGGCTGACCTTTGCCGCGCCGCTGCGCGTCAATGTGCGTCTTGTCATTTATGACAAGGAAGCCTCCGGTGCCAAGAAGCCTGTCAAAGAGGTGCGTGAGCAGGAAGTCTATCTCGGCGAGATGCCGCTGATGACGGCCAACGGCACGTTTGTGATCAACGGTACCGAGCGCGTCATTGTGTCGCAGCTGCACCGTTCGCCGGGCGTGTTCTTCGATCACGATCGCGGCAAAACCCACTCGTCGGGCAAGGTGCTGTTTTCGGCACGCGTGATTCCGTATCGCGGTTCGTGGCTCGACTTTGAGTTTGATCCCAAGGACAGCGTGTTTGCGCGTATCGATCGTCGCCGCAAACTGCCGGTGTCGATCATCCTGCGTGCGCTGGGCATGGACAACAACGAAATTCTCGACACTTTCTTCGAGACCAACACGTTCACGTTCACGAAGAAAGACATCAACATGGCCCTGGTGCCGGAGCGTCTGCGCGGTGAGACCGCGACGTTCCCCATCGTGGTCAAAGGCGACACGCTCGTTGAGCCGGGTCGTCCCGTTACGGCGCGCCACATTCGCGAGATGGAAAAGGCCAAGCTCACGAAGCTGGTGGTGCCTGAGGAATACCTGGTCGGCAAGATCCTGGCGCATGACGTCGTGGACACCGAAACCGGTGAGCTGCTGGCCAAGGCCAACGAAGAGATTCACGGTGAGCTGCTTGAGAGCATCATCGAGGCGGGCGTCAAGGAGATCCAGACGCTGTACGTCAATGATCTGGATCGCGGCCCGTTTATCTCGAACACGCTGAACATCGATTCGACCACCACGCGTCTTGAGGCGCTGGTGGAGATCTACCGCATGATGCGTCCCGGCGAGCCGCCGACCAAGGACGCCGCGGAAAACCTGTTCCAGAACCTGTTCTTTAACCCTGAGCGCTACGATCTGTCGGCTGTGGGTCGCATGAAGTTCAACCGTCGCGTGGGCCGCAAGGATTCTACGGGCGAGGGTGTGCTGTCGAAAGAAGACATCATCGACGTGCTCAAGACGCTGATCTCGATTCGCAACGGCAACGGCCTGGTCGATGACATCGATCACCTGGGCAACCGCCGCGTACGCAGCGTTGGTGAGATGGCGGAAAACGCCTTCCGCATCGGTCTGGTACGTGTTGAGCGTGCGGTCAAGGAGCGTCTCACCCAGGCAGAAGCCGAAGGCCTCATGCCGCAGGAGATGATCAACGCCAAGCCGGTCGCGGCGGCGGTCAAAGAGTTCTTTGGCTCAAGCCAGCTCTCGCAGTTTATGGACCAGAACAACCCGCTGTCGGAAGTCACGCACAAACGTCGCGTGTCGGCGCTCGGCCCGGGTGGTCTGACCCGCGAGCGTGCCGGCTTTGAGGTGCGCGACGTGCATCCGACGCACTACGGTCGCGTCTGCCCGATTGAAACGCCGGAAGGCCCGAACATTGGTCTGATCAACTCGCTGGCCGTGTACGCACGCACCAACGAGTATGGCTTCCTCGAAACGCCGTATCGCAAGGTCGAGAATGGCAAGGTCACCGCAGATATCGAATATCTGTCGGCGATTGAGGAAAGCGAGTACGTGATCGCCCAGGCGAACGCGCAGCTCAGCGACAAAGGTGAGTTCGAAGACGAACTGGTCTCTGCACGTCACCTGAATGAATTTACGATGGTGGGTCCGGAGCGCATCGAATACATGGACGTGTCGCCACGTCAGATCGTATCGGTGGCCGCCTCGCTGATTCCGTTTCTCGAGCATGACGATGCCAACCGCGCGCTCATGGGCTCTAACATGCAACGTCAGGCTGTGCCGACACTGCGTGCGGACAAGCCTCTGGTCGGTACCGGCATCGAGCGTACCGTGGCCGTCGACTCCGGCGTGACCGTGGTCGCGCGTCGTGGCGGTATTGTTGATTCGGTGGATGCTTCGCGCATCGTCGTCCGGGTCCATGATTCGGAAACGGTGCTCGGTGAGCCGGGTGTCGATATCTACAATCTGACCAAGTACACGCGTTCGAACCAGAACACCTGCATCAACCAGCGTCCGCTGGTACGTGCTGGTGACTCGATTGCACGCGGCGACGTCATGGCCGACGGCCCGTCCACGGACATGGGTGAGCTGGCGCTGGGTCAGAACCTGCTGGTCGCGTTCATGCCCTGGAACGGCTACAACTTCGAAGACTCGATCCTGATCTCCGAACGCGTCGTCAAGGAAGATCGTTTCACGACGATCCACATCGAAGAGCTGACCTGTGTGGCTCGCGATACCAAGCTTGGTTCGGAAGAAATCACGGCCGACATCCCCAACGTGGGTGACTCGGCGCTGGGCAAACTCGACGAGTCGGGTGTGGCGTTTATTGGCGCGGAAGTAAAGGGTGCCGACATCCTCGTGGGCAAGGTCACGCCGAAAGGTGAAACCCAGCTCACGCCGGAAGAAAAATTGCTGCGTGCCATCTTCGGTGAGAAAGCCTCCGATGTGAAAGACACCTCGCTGCGCGTGCCGCCGGGCATGGATGGCACGGTCATCGACGTACGTGTGTTCACGCGCGACGGTGTTGACAAGGACGCCCGTGCTTTGGCCATCGAATCGGCCGAGCTAGAAAGCGTCAAGAAAGACCTGGGTGATCAGCAGCGTATTCTTGAGTCCGACGTGTTCTCACGCATCGAGAAGATTCTCGTGGGCAAAGTCGCCGACGGTGGCCCGAACGGTCTGAAAGCCGGTTCGAAAATCACCAAGGACTACCTGCGCGATCTGGACACCGAAAAGTGGTTTGAGATCCGTGTGCGCGCTGAAGAAGCCAACAAGCAACTTGAAGATGCTGCCAAGCAGATCAAGGAGCAGCGCAAGGACTTCGAGCGTCGCTACGAAGAGAAAAAGAGCAAGATCACGGCAGGCGACGACCTCGCTCCAGGCGTGCTCAAAATGGTCAAGGTGTATCTGGCCGTCAAACGCCGGATCCAGCCGGGCGACAAGATGGCCGGCCGTCACGGTAACAAGGGCGTCATCTCGACCATCGTGCCGGTGGAAGACATGCCGTACGATGCCAACGGTGAGCCGGTGGACATTGTCCTCAACCCGCTGGGTGTGCCGTCGCGTATGAACGTGGGTCAGGTGCTCGAAACTCATCTGGGCTGGGCCGCACGCGGTCTGGGCCTGAAACTCGGCGGCATGATCGACGAGAACAAGGGCGTGACAAAGATTCGCGACTTCCTTGATCAGATCTACAACAAGACCGGCGGTCGTGATGAAGATCTGGACTCTCTGAGTGATGACGAGGTCATGGAAATGGCCGGCAACCTTCGCGGCGGCGTGCCCATGGCAACGCCGGTCTTCGACGGCGCGCACGAGGAAGAGATCAAGACCATGCTGAAGCTGGCCGACCTGCCTGAGAGCGGCCAGACCCAGCTTTATGACGGCCGTACCGGTCGTCCGTTCGACCGCCATGTGACGGTGGGCTACATGTATATGCTCAAGCTCAACCACCTGGTCGACGACAAGATGCACGCGCGTTCCACAGGACCGTACAGCCTCGTTACCCAGCAGCCGCTGGGTGGTAAGGCACAGTTCGGTGGTCAGCGCTTCGGTGAGATGGAGGTCTGGGCACTGGAGGCATACGGTGCGGCGTACACGCTGCAGGAAATGCTGACCGTGAAATCAGACGATGTGCAGGGTCGTACCAAGATGTACAAGAACATCGTGGACGGCACGCACGCCATGGAGCCGGGCATGCCCGAGTCCTTCAATGTGTTGGTGAAAGAGATTCGATCTCTGGGGATCAATATCGAGCTGGAGCTCGATTAGCGTTTGACGCGATCCACAACGACTCGAAACTCACATACCAAGATAGGTGACCAATGAAAGATCTGCTCAAACTCTTTAAGCAGCAAGCCCCCGTCGAAGACTTCGATGCCATTCGCATCGGTCTCGCGTCGCCGGATATGGTGCGCTCCTGGTCCTTCGGCGAAGTCAAAAAGCCGGAGACCATCAACTATCGTACGTTCAAGCCCGAACGCGACGGTCTGTTCTGCGCCAAGATTTTCGGCCCGGTCAAGGACTACGAGTGCCTGTGTGGAAAGTACAAGCGTCTCAAGCACCGCGGTGTCGTGTGCGAGAAGTGCGGCGTGGAAGTCACGCAGTCAAAAGTGCGTCGCGAGCGCATGGCGCACATCGAGCTGGCAAGCCCGGTCGCGCACATCTGGTTCCTCAAGTCGCTGCCGTCGCGCATCGGCCTGATGCTGGACATGACGCTGCGCGAAATCGAGCGCGTGCTCTACTTCGAAGCCTTTGTCGTTATCGATCCGGGCCTGACGCCGCTCGAACGTCGTCAGCTGCTGTCGGACGAGGCCTATCTCGAGGCGATTGAAGAGCACGGCGATGAGTTCGATGCCCGCATGGGTGCCGAGGCCGTGTTTGAAATGCTCAAGACACTCGATCTGAAAACCGAAATCATGAACGTGCGCGAGGAAATCGCCGGCACGGGTTCGGAAACGCGTATCAAGCGCTTGTCCAAGCGTCTGAAGTTGCTCGAAGCGTTTGACGAGTCGGGCAACAAGCCCGAGTGGATGGTGCTGACTGTTCTGCCCGTGCTGCCGCCGGACCTGCGTCCGCTGGTGCCGCTGGATGGTGGTCGCTTCGCAACCTCCGACCTCAACGATTTGTATCGTCGTGTGATCAACCGCAACAACCGTCTGCGTCGTCTGCTCGAGCTGAACGCACCGGACATCATCGTGCGTAACGAAAAACGCATGCTGCAGGAATCGGTCGACGCTCTGCTCGACAACGGTCGCCGTGGTCGTGCCATCACCGGCACGAACAAGCGTCCGCTGAAGTCGCTGGCCGACATGATCAAAGGCAAGCAGGGTCGCTTCCGTCAGAACCTGCTCGGAAAGCGCGTCGACTACTCCGGCCGTTCGGTCATCGTGGTGGGTCCGACCCTGAAACTGCATCAGTGCGGTCTGCCCAAGAAGATGGCGCTGGAGCTGTTCAAGCCGTTCATTTTCAGCAAACTGCAGCTGCGTGGCGAGGCGCCGACGATCAAGGCCGCCAAGCGTCTGGTCGAACGTGAGGGACCGGAAGTCTGGGATATCCTCGACGAGGTCATTCGCGAGCATCCGGTCATGCTTAACCGCGCACCGACGCTGCACCGTCTGGGCATTCAGGCGTTCGAGCCCGTGCTGGTCGAAGGTAAGGCGATTCAGCTGCACCCGCTGGTCTGCACCGCGTTCAACGCTGACTTCGACGGTGACCAAATGGCTGTGCACGTGCCGCTGTCGATCGAGGCGCAGCTCGAAGCGCGCGCCCTGATGATGGCGTCCAACAACATTCTGTCGCCGGCCAATGGTGATCCGATTATCGTGCCGTCGCAGGACGTGGTCCTGGGTCTGTACTTCATGACGCGTGAGCGTGTGAACGCCAAAGGCGAGGGCATGTTCTTCGCCGACGTCGACGAAGTGCACCGGGCGTACGAAGCCGGCGCTGTGGATCTGCAGGCGCGCATCAAAGCGCGCGTGATCGAGCGTCACGTGGGTGAAGACGGCGAGACGCAAACGGCTTACCGCACGGTGGATACCACGGTGGGCCGTGCGATTATCTCCGAGGTGCTGCCGGTCGGAATGTCGTTTGACCACGTCAACCGCGACATGAACAAGAAAGCCATCTCAAACGTCATCGACACCTGCTACCGCGAAGTGGGCCTGAAGCACACGGTGGTCTTCGCTGATCGCCTGATGTACACCGGCTTTCGTTACGCAACCAAAGCCGGTGTGTCGATCGGTGTGGACGACATGGTCGTGCCCGCTGAGAAAGAAGGCATTCTGGCCTCGGCCGAATCCGAAGTGCGTGAGATCGAAGATCAGTACGCCTCGGGTCTGGTGACCAATGGTGAGCGCTACAACAAGGTGGTGGATATCTGGTCGCGTACCAATGATCAGGTGGCCAAGGCCATGATGCAGAAGCTCGGTGTTGAAACCGTGCAGGATGCGCAGGGCAAAGATCTTGAGCAACCGTCGTTCAACTCCATTTACATGATGGCCGACTCCGGTGCTCGTGGCTCGGCGGCGCAGATTCGTCAGCTTGCCGGTATGCGTGGTCTGATGGCCAAGCCGGACGGCTCGATCATTGAGACGCCGATTACCGCAAACTTCCGTGAAGGCCTGAACGTTCTGCAGTACTTCATCTCCACTCACGGGGCTCGTAAGGGTCTGGCCGATACGGCGCTCAAGACCGCTAACTCGGGTTATCTGACGCGTCGTCTGGTTGATGTCGCGCAGGATCTGGTGGTTACCGAAGAAGATTGCGGCACGACGGACGGGCTGCTCATGAAGCCGCTGGTCGAAGGCGGCGACGTGGTTGAACCGCTACGCGAGCGTGTGCTCGGCCGTGTGGTCGCCGAAGATGTGCTCTATCCGGGTAAGGACGAAGTATTGGCCCCTCGCGGTACTTTGCTTGACGAACGCTGGGTTGAAAAGCTTGAAGAGCACAGCGTCGATCAGGTCATGGTCCGTTCGCCGATCTCGTGTGCCACGCGCTACGGTGTGTGCGCCCAGTGCTACGGTCGTGACCTGGCGCGCGGTTACCGCATCAACAAAGGTGAAGCGGTTGGCGTAATCGCGGCGCAGTCCATCGGTGAGCCGCGCACCAAGCTGACGATGCGTACCATCCAAATTGGTGGAGCGGCATCACGAGAAGCTGCGTTCAGCAACGTCGAGATCAAACACGACGGTTTGGCCCGTCTGCACAACATCAAGACGGTGCACCATTCGAAGGGCCACCTTGTTGCTGTGTCACGTTCCGGTGAACTGGGCGTTATTGACGAGTTCGGTCGCGAGCGCGAGCGCTACAAGATTCCGTACGGTGCCACCATTACCATCGAAGATGGTGATAAGGTCTCGTCCGGTCAGATCGTGGCGCACTGGGATCCGCATACCCATCCGGTCATTACCGAAGTGGCGGGTCAGATTAAGTACGAAGACTTCGTGGACGGCGTGACCGTACAGAGCGAGACCGATGAGGTCACCGGTCTGTCGAGCATGGTCATCACCGATCCGAAGCAGCGTGGTACGACAGGTAAGGACCTGCGTCCGATGGCGCGACTGGTGGATGACAAGGGCAAGAACGTGTTTTTCGTGAACACCGAAATTCCCGCGGCGTACAACCTGCCTGGCGGCGCGGTTGTAAACCTCGAGAACGGGGCCAAGGTCGAAATCGGCGACGTGATCGCCCGTATCCCGCAGGAGTCATCGAAGACGCGTGACATCACCGGTGGTCTGCCACGTGTGGCCGATCTGTTCGAAGCACGCAAGCCCAAGGAAGCCGCGATTCTGGCGGAAGTCTCGGGTACGGTGTCGTTCGGTAAAGAGACCAAAGGCAAAAACCGTCTGGTCATTACCGAAGAGAACGGCGATCGTTACGAAGCGCTGATTCCGAAGTGGCGTCACCTGATCGTGTTTGAAGGTGAGCAGGTGCAGAAGGGTGAAGAGATCGCCGATGGCGAACCCAACCCGCATGACATCCTGCGTCTCCAGGGCACCGATCGTCTGGCCGACTACCTCGTGCGCGAAATTCAGGAAGTGTATCGCCTGCAGGGTGTGCGCATTGCTGACAAGCACATCGAGGTCATCATCCGTCAGATGCTGCGCAAGGTGGAAATCACCAAGCCCGGTGACAGCAACTACCTCGAGGGCGAGCAGATTCATCGTTCGCGTCTGCTTGATCTCAACGATGAGCTCGAGCGCGAGGGCAAGGAGCCGGTGCAGTACGAACCGGTACTGCTGGGTATCACCAAGGCATCGCTTGCCACTGAGTCGTTCATCTCGGCAGCGTCGTTCCAGGAGACCACCCGCGTGCTCACCGAAGCGGCGGTCAAGGGCCTGCGCGACGATTTGCGCGGGCTCAAAGAGAACGTCATCGTCGGTCGGCTTATTCCTGCCGGTACGGGCTACGCTCATCATGAAGAGCAGCGTCTGGCACGTCTGCAGAAATCGCCTGATGAACTTCTGGCCGAAGCCGTGGAAGCCGAAGGCGAGCCTGCCTCTGAGCTCGACAGCGATGCGGTGACCGAGGCTCTGGCCGAAGCGCTGGCGGCGGATATTGCCGAGTCAGCGGGTGAGGCCGGAGGCGAAGCCGCTGCAGAGGCGCCAAAAGAAGACTAAACGATTCGGATTGTTCGGATAGTTGTGAAAAGGCCGCGTAGAGATACGCGGCTTTTTTTTTGCGCGCCGATGGTGGTGGAATTTTCGCTAGACAGCCCGTTGACCCGGAGAGACGCCAGGTCTTGACGGGGGCCCGCGGTCAGCCGGACGGGCAGTGGGGATTTCATTTTGACAATGGCTCCCTGGCGGTCCGCTTTAGTTGCCAAAATGAATTCCCCACTGCCCGCCCGACTGACCGCTCCCGTCTGCGTGCGTAGTTGGTTCAGCGTGGGGCGTGAGCGGCGTGTAAAAAATTTTTGACATCTATATTTATGTCAAATATTCTTTACACGAGTTTCTGAATCACGGAGAGACATCATGAACCCCGCGTTTAATGAAAAATCGGCCTGGATACAGCTTGTCACCCTGACGGTCGTTCTGGGCGGCTACTTCGCGATTGCTTCCCAGATGCACGCCGCAGGCGTTCACGACATCCGCGCCTATGTGCCGGTTTTTGCGGTCAGCGTTGTCGTGCTGGTCAGCATCATGGTTGTCAGTTACATCGTCGCTGCACTGACCAACCGTGAGCACGATCACGACGAGCGCGACAAACTGATTGCATGGCGCGCAGAGTTTTTGACGTCATGGATCGTGGCCGTTGGCGTACTCGCCGCCATCTCGGCGATGGTCCTTGGCATCGACACCGTATTGATCGCACACGGCTTGCTGCTGTCGTTGCTGATCTCCGAGCTGCTCGCCAACGGGTTGAAGATTTTCTTTTACCGTCGCGGTATCTGATGGCCCGGCGCCGCCTCCCGATCGACAACTGCATCCGTGCGCTGCGCGAGGCGCATGGCAACATGACGCAACAGGCGTTGGCCGAGATGGTTGGGGTGACGCGACAGACCATCAACGCTGTCGAAGCGGGCAAATACTCGCCGTCACTTGAAGTCGCTTTTCGAATCGCCTGTGTGTTCGATTCACCGCTCGAACAGGTCTTTGTATACAAGCCCGAACAAAGAAAACCGCGACACTGAGCGTCGCAGCTTTTTCGCGATTTGTATCCGCCCCAGGCCGATGATTTTGCCCGCGCACCGGGTGGTCGAAAATCACCGCAATGAGATAAATATCGACAAGGTGCGGCGGATTTTCGGACCGGACAGTGCGCGCGGCACGACTGACATGAGCTCGCCGCTGGTTCATATCCACTACGATGGCTTGGAGCAGGCGAAGATCACCGCGTACGGCTATTTTCTCGATTTTGACGATGCCCCGCTGACATCGAACCAGACACTCGGTCTGCGCTATCAGCGCAATAGTGTTATCGGCAAGCAGGCGACCGACTACCTGGTTGAGTATGCGCGACAAGCACCTTACGGCGATGGCGCCGATGAGGTAGAGGCGCATTACCTGCATCTTGATGCCGGCATCAAGATCAGAGGTGTTCGGCTGGGCGTTGCTTACGAGCTGCTTTCAGGCGACGGCAGCTACGGTTTCCAGACGCCGCTCGCAACAGCGCACGCCTTCAATGGCTGGGCAGATTTGTTTCTGACGACGCCGACCGTCGGGTTGCGCGATACCAATGTGAGCGTATCGGGTAAGGCGCTTGGCTTTAAAATCCGCGCGGTGTACCACAACTTTGAGGCCGATGAAGGCGGTCAGGACTTCGGCCGCGAATTCAACTTCATTGCGACCCGCAAGATTGCAGACCGTGTTGCGGTCGGTTTCAAATACGCTGACTATCAGGCCGACCAGTTCGGCACCGATACCACGAAACTCTGGGCGTGGGCTGGCGTGAGCTACTAGATACAGAGAAGCCGCGACGCTAAGCGCCGCGGCTTTTTTTGGGATAGCGCGATCGCTAATTGATACGAATCGGAATGTACGTCGCGTTGTTTACCTCACTCATCTCGCTGAGCGCACCGGTGCGATCCATAACCGCCCCGAGCCAGTAGTTCTGACCGCGTACCAGATCATTGGGAATCGTCACGGTGCGATATGTCGTGTAGACCGTGTTGCGACCCAGCGTCATGTTGCCGGACTCCAGAAAGCGATCGCCCGTGGAGATGATGTTGTTCGTCGATACGTAGTAGCCAACGTTGCGCGTCTGCGTCGTCTTGCCGTTGTTTTCAAAACTCAGCTCAAGTCGCACGTTCTGACCGCGGTTTACACGATAAACGCGCTCACCACCTGAAACAAACGAAGACAAGGAGCCGCCCGAGCTGTTGCGCAGCACCGTCGGCACGTGCGTGCTGTACTCACCGCTGGCGCCAGAGCGCTTGAAGTGTGTCACCGCAAGGTCTTCGGTTGCGCTGGAGGTCGTGCCGTACAGGTAAACCAGACCGTTCGCGGCGTCTTCACCCAGATAGGCACGCGCGGTGCTGCCGTTGGCGTGGATGTGATCCCAGTCCTGACCCATGATGTTGTAGGTGTTGTTGGTATGCGCCAGACCCGCGCCGTGGCCGAGTTCGTGAATGGCCGTTGTCTGAAATGGACGGAAGCTGCCGCCGTGTGACCACAATGCCGTTTTGGACATGCTGGTTGTGTAAGAGACCTGGTTGTCAAAGATCACGTCGGCTTCGGTGATCTCGACGTCCTTGCCAAAGATCCAGTAGTCGATGCAGTCCATTTGCACAAACGCGCGAGCAGGTGCGCCGGCAAGAAGCCCCTGATCCGAGGTGAACCAGGCTTCGGACTGACCGTTGTCGACGCCAACGCTGGTGTCGGGGTAGGAGCTGGTAAAGCGGAATTTGCTGGGGTTCTGATTCACGCGGCTGATGGCCGTGGTCATCGATGAACGCCACGATGTGTTGGCGAAGCTGTTGGACGCCAGACGCATCTGCACCGAGTTGGTGTCCCACTTCATTTTTTCGCCAAGGCAGCTCCACGTGTTGTAGGCTGCCGCTTGCTGCGCAGCGCCGCACAGTGAGGCCAGTGCGAGCAGTTTGATTATTTGATGTTTCATGTTCGTATCTCCGTATGCGTTACTGGCTGGCGCCGTCCTGGCGCGCGTCGAGGTTCTCGATGACCGGATTGCCGCCGTTGCTGGCCATGGCTTCGATTTCGGCCCGCTCTTGTGCGGTAGCAGCGCGCTGTGCGCCATGGTCTTTGGCGACCATGTCAGCCGGTGCGGCCTGAGCTTCCACGCGAATCGAGAACGGTTTGCTGATATCAGCGCTGCGGAACGTCGCGGGCGTGGCGCGTCCAACGGCACGCGCCTCGGTCTCGACCTGACGGATCAACTGCGTGCTGCTCATGTGTGCACCGCGGTCCGCGCCCGGTTCAAACTTGTTGCGCGATTCGCCTTGTTCAAGCTGATCCACGCGATACATCGTGGTCTGCGAGACAATATGCGTCATGACTTCCGGCAAATCGTAAAACGCGGTCCTCACGATGCCGCTCTTGCCGTCAGACTCAATGGCCTGACCTTCTTCGGTAAACACCAGATCGTTGATCAGTCGATAGCGACCGGCGGTGCAGCCCACAAGTGGGCAGCCTGAGGTGCCGTTGGCAGACACCATCAGAACGTCGCGATCACCTTTGTCAAACATCGGCATGTCCGAGACCGCCAGGAACGACGCTTCCTCGCCGCGGCCACCAATAAAGCGCAGCGTGACATCTTTGTCCTCGGCCGTACCCTGAAGCACTTTCTCGACTTCATAGGTAACGAAAGTATGTGGAATGCCCTGGCCATTGCGCTGCTCCAACGATGGGGCGTAGGAGACGTCTGTGACCGTACCGACAAACACAAGATCAGATTTGGCGACGTGAGCGCGCAGCGAATCCTCGGTATGTGCCATCGCAGCGCTGGCGGAGGGGGCGCTGGCGGCAGCGACTGCAGCCAGTGTGAGTAGTGCGTATTTCATAGATTGCGTCCTTTCAACAAAGCGATTGAGTTGCCCTTGTCCCTAACAGCGACGCGAACAGCGCGATTCCCTCGCCTGAGTACTGGCGACGCCGGGAAACGAGGGCATCAGGCGCAAAAAAAGCCGCGACGGTCGCCCGTCGCGGCTGTTCAAGGCACAGGATTCGTTGCCTCAGCTTCCGATAATGCCGCCATCCTTGCGTGTGATCACAATGGTTGCATCGCGCGGGATGGTGACGCCGTCAAACGGCGCTGGGAAGTTGGTGCGCGTTGGATCGCCGTTGCCGGGATGCTGCGTGTTGATGAACAGCGTCTTGCGATCATTGGTCATCGTGATGCCGGTGATCTCATCGCTGGTTACACCCGTGAACAGACGTCGCAGGTCGCCGGTCTCGAGATCGGCCACCAGCATCTGGTTATTCAGACCGTCCTTTTGCCCGCCGTCGGTGCCGATAAACAAACGACCGTCCGGATCGATCCAGATCGCGTCCGGGTCACTGAACGTGTCTTCGGTGCCGTGGGTGTTTTCCGAGAATAGATAGATGGACCATTCGAACGTCAGTCCGACATGATTGTCAGAGTCACGCCATTTGATGATGTGGCCGTCGGGGTTTGGCGCCAGCGGATTGGCGGCATTGGGCTCAGTGCGCTGACTGTTGTTGGTGAGTGTGCAATACACGTCCTGGTTTGGCGCTACGGCGACCCACTCAGGTCGGTCCATGGGCGTCGCACCCAGTATGTCGGCAGCGATACGCGCGTAGGTCAGTACTTCGGCCTGGGAGTTGAAGCGTTTGGCCAGCAGCGGGTTGTCGATGGTCAGCTTGAGCCAGTCGCCGGTGTTGTCGTCGTTGAAGCGTGCGACGTAAAGGGCGCCTTCGTCCAGCGGACTGATGCCCGCTTTGAGCATCTCTTTGGCACTGTCCGCCGATACGTATTTGTAAATGTAGTCAAAGCGCTGATCATCACCCATGTAGGCAACCGCGCGATCGTTTTCACCCAGAGTCAGCGCGACGCTCTCGTGCTTGAAGCGGCCCAGTGCGGTCCGCTTGACCGGCGGTTTGCTGGCATCACGCGGATCGATTTCCACAACCCAGCCAAACCGGTTTTCCTCGTTCTTGTAGTCCGGATTGGACAAGTCAAAGCGCGGGTCAAAGTTTTCCCAGCCGTAGCCAAAGCCATCCCAATCGAAGCCGTAGCGATCCTGCTCGGGTGTGGGTACGAAGCCATCCTCGCCCACCGTGGCGCCGAAGTAGCCGTTGAAGTTTTCTTCGCAGGTTAAATACGTGCCCCAGGGTGTCTGGCCGTTACCGCAATTGTTGACGGTGCCGAGAGTGGGGTTGCCGATGGGCGTGTCCAGCAGTGGATGGCCGGCAACAGGGCCGCCAAATTCGACCGGGGTATTGACGTGGATGCGGCGGGCGCGATTGCTGGTGACCGTTTGCCAGCGGCCGTTGATGCGGCTGATCTCGACGACCGATACACCGTGAGCATGCTGCGACACGCGCACGTCTTCGAGTGATTCGGGCGCATTCTTGCCAAGCACATGCGTATTGCGGCCGAATTCGTGGTTGATGCACAGCATGCCGTGCCCGTTGGGGTTGGGGAACAGCGGAAAAAACGTCATGCCGTCGTGGCCAATACCAATTTGCTCGGCCTGATCGGCAGCCGAGGGCGGGTACTGGTAAGCCGGGCCGTTTGGCTGGATCGGGTCGCCCCACGGGATGATGACGTCCCACTGATATTCAGCGGCGATTGCTGGCCACGGGCCGTTGCCCTCAGCGACCGGTACGGATGTGAAGTTAAGCAGCCCGCCCGCACCGGGACGGCCACCTCTGGCGCGGTCCCCGCTGGCCAGACCGTCTATCGCCATGGCCGAGGGCGCGAAGATTGCGGTGACGGCCGCAGACATGCCGCCCTTGATAACCGTGCGCCGGGTCGTCGCCGCCGTCGCGATGTCTTCGAATGGGCGGTTCTGGCTCGTGTTGCTGATGCCTTCGTCGTGTGTAAAGTCCTGATAATCAGACATTATTTGACCTCGATTGTAGCTTTGGCGGACGCGCCGCCCGGGTGACAGGGACACAAGCGCTGCGGGCCACGACGCGGACCACTGCGCTAGAGCGAACGGTAGAGTCGGCTTATGACAAACGCAGGACGGAGCGATGACCGTCAAATGAAAGTTTCGTGACGTTCCCGGGTCAGCCGCGGGCCCAAATTTTTGGCAGTGCACAATGCTTGACAGACCCGCAGGGGAAACCTAGAATTTGCGCCCTTTTCCAGAAATGGGCGAAGACGCAGGCTGGCCGTTGGCCGGCCTGCTGTTTTATGTGCCACGTCAAGACGTTGGCCGCTTGTTTCGTTTTTTGATCAGTTCAATTTAGACAGAACACTCAGGAGCCCTTGATGGCAACCGTGAATCAGCTGGTGCGTAAACCGCGCCGCAGTAAGGCAGAAAAAAGCAACGTGCCGGCCCTCGAGGCCTGCCCGCAGCGTCGCGGCGTGTGCACGCGCGTCTACACCACCACCCCGAAAAAGCCGAACTCGGCCATGCGTAAGGTGGCTCGTGTGCGCCTTACCAACGGTTTTGAAGTCACCAGCTATATCGGTGGTGAAGGGCACAACCTGCAGGAGCACTCGGTGGTTCTGATTCGCGGTGGTCGTGTGAAAGATCTGCCGGGTGTGCGCTATCACACCGTTCGCGGCACGCTCGACTGCGCGGGTGTCTCTGACCGTCGTCAGGGTCGCTCGAAATACGGCGCCAAGCGTCCGAAGTCTTAATCGGCCGCTCATACATTAATTAGGTATTCCCATGTCAAGACGTACACAAGCACCGAAGCGCGAAATCCTGCCGGATCCGAAATTCAAGAGCGAAATGCTCGCCAAGTTCATGAACATGATCATGGTCGACGGTAAGAAGTCAGTTGCCGAACGCATCATTTATGGCGCGCTGGATCGCATGGCCGAGAAAGGCGGCCTGGGCGATGCCGAGCGTTCGCTGGAAATGCTCGAGACGGCGCTCGAGAATGTAAAGCCTGCGGTCGAGGTGAAGTCCCGCCGTGTTGGTGGCGCGACCTACCAGGTGCCGGTTGAAGTGCGTCCCACGCGTCGTCAGACGCTGGCCATGCGCTGGCTGATCGACGCTGCGCGCAAACGCAATGAAAAAACGATGGCGCATCGCCTGGCTCATGAGCTGATGGATGCCGCTGAAAACCGCGGCGCTGCGTGCAAGAAGCGTGAAGACACGCATCGCATGGCCGAAGCCAACAAGGCGTTTTCGCACTACCGCTGGTAAGCGACGGCGTCTTGAACACCCGAATCAACAAATCTGAGCAGCACAGTGGCGCGCACGACACCGATCAATCGGTATCGAAACATTGGGATCATGGCCCATATCGATGCCGGCAAAACCACGACGACAGAGCGTGTGCTGTTCTATACGGGTGTCTCGCATAAAATAGGTGAGGTGCATGACGGTGCGGCCGTCATGGACTGGATGGAACAGGAGCAGGAGCGGGGCATCACCATTACCTCCGCGGCCACCACCTGCTTCTGGTCGGGCATGGATCAGCAGTTCGACCAGCATCGCATCAACATTATTGATACTCCCGGTCACGTCGACTTTACCATTGAGGTGGAGCGTTCGCTGCGCGTGCTCGATAGCGCCGTTGCGGTCTTTTGCTCCGTAGGCGGCGTCGAACCGCAGTCCGAAACGGTATGGCGTCAGGCCGACAAGTACAGCGTGCCGCGCATGTGCTTCGTCAACAAGATGGATCGTGCCGGCGCCGATTTTTTGCGCGTCGTTGAACAGATCGAGAGCCGTTTGGGATCCAACCCCGTTCCGATACAACTGCCCATCGGTGCTGAAGAGCATTTCGAGGGCATTGTTGACCTGGTTGAAATGCGTGCCATCTACTGGGACGACGAAACGCAGGGCATGCGCTACGAGGCGCGTGACATTCCTGGCGACATGCTTGAGGACGCCAAACAATGGCGTGAGAACATGCTCGAAGCTGCGGCCGAAGCCAACGACGAGTTGACCAATGCCTACCTCGAAAGCGGCGACTTAACGACGGAACAAATCAAGGAGGGGCTGCGCGCACGCACGCTTGCCAACGAAGCGGTGCTGGTGCTGTGTGGTTCGGCGTTCAAGAACAAGGGCGTGCAGGCCATGCTCGACGCGGTCATCGACTACATGCCATCACCGGTCGACGTGCCGGCGATCACCGGTGAAGCCGAAGACGGCAGCGAAGCAGAGCGCCCGAGCGCCGACGACGCGCCGTTTGCGGCACTGGCCTTCAAGATTGCGACCGATTCGTTCGTCGGCAATCTGACGTTTTTCCGTGTGTATTCCGGCGTGCTCAAATCCGGCGATACGATCTTCAACCCGATCAAGGGCAAGAAGGAACGTATCGGTCGTCTCCTGCAAATGCACTCCAATGATCGCGAGGAGATCAAGGAAGTGCTGGCCGGTGATATCGCCGCTGCCGTGGGACTCAAGGACGTTACGACGGGTGACACGCTGTGCACACCATCGAATGTGATCACCCTGGAGCGGATGGAGTTTCCCGATCCGGTGATCTCTGTTGCAGTAGAGCCGCGCACCAAAGCCGATCAGGAAAAGATGGGTGTGGCGTTGTCCAAGCTCGCGAAAGAAGATCCGTCGTTCCGCGTGCACACCGACGAGGAGTCAGGCCAGACCATCATCTCGGGCATGGGCGAGCTGCATCTCGACATCATCGTCGATCGCATGAAGCGCGAATTCAAGGTTGAGGCCAACGTCGGTAAACCGCAGGTCGCCTACCGTGAGAGCATCAGCAAGATGGTCGAACAGGAAGGCAAGTTTGTGCGCCAAAGCGGTGGTCGCGGTCAGTACGGTCACGTCGTGCTCAAGCTCGAGCCGCAGGAACGCGGCACCGGCTACGAATTTGTCGATGCCATCGTCGGCGGCGTGGTGCCGCGCGAGTTTATCAACGCGGTGGACAAGGGCGTGCAAGAGCGCATGCACTCCGGCGTGATTTCCGGCTTCCCGGTCGTTGATGTCAAGGTCACCCTGTTTGACGGCTCCTATCATGACGTCGATTCCAGCGAAGTGGCGTTTAAAGTCGCCGCGTCGATGGCATTTTCCGACGGCATGACCGCGGCCTCGCCGGTCGTGCTTGAGCCAATCATGCAGGTCGAAGTGGTGACGCCAGAAGACTACCTGGGCGACGTGATGGGCGATCTTAATCGTCGTCGCGGCGTGACGCAGGGTATGGAAGAGGCGCCGGCAGGACGCGTGATTCGCGTTGAAGTGCCGCTGGCAGAGATGTTTGGCTACGCCACGGACCTGCGCTCGATGAGCCAGGGTCGGGCGACCTATTCGATGGAGTTTTCCAAGTACGCAGAAGTGCCCGCAAATCTTGCGGCCAATATTCGTGATTTTTAAGTTTGATTTGTTGTTTGTAAAAACCAGTTGAGAGGAACCAAGCGGTGTCAAAAGAGAAATTTGAACGTAATAAGCCCCACGTGAACGTGGGTACGATTGG
>CAZXCL010000079.1:0-20513 GCA_964639265.1 uncultured Gammaproteobacteria bacterium
CCTCCGACCGCCTGGTTCGTAGCCAGGTACTCTATCCAGCTGAGCTACGGGCGCGTTGTTTTTGACCGGTCTGCACGGCTGATCGCGCTGACCGGCCGTGGATTATAGAGGGGCTTGCGGCAAATATCTAACCCTAATTGAGCCGTTCAGAGGCTCATTTCCGGTACGTGGTCCGGAATCACGAGTTTCCCCGCCGTTTTGGCTGCAATTTCGTCCACGGCTACGCCCGGGGCTCGTTCCATCAGGTGGAACGCGCCATCGCGAATCTCGAGATAGGCGAGGTCTGTGACCACGCGTCTGATACAGGCTGCGCCCGTCAGCGGAAGCGTGCAGGCGTCGAGGAGTTTGGAATTGCCGTGACGATCCGCGTGGGTCATGGTCACGATGATGTTGTCCGCGCCGGCGACCAGATCCATGGCGCCGCCCATTCCCTTGATCAGCTTGCCCGGGATCATCCACGAGGCGATGTTGCCGCTCACGTCCACTTCAAAGGCGCCCAGAACGGTCAGATCGACGTGCCCGCCGCGGATCATCTCGAACGACTCGGACGAGGAGAACAGCGACGATCCCTTGACGGCAGTGACCGTTTGTTTGCCCGCATTAATCATATCGGCGTCGACGGCATCCTCAGTCGGGAAAGGTCCCATACCAAGCAGGCCGTTTTCGGACTGCAGCATGACCTCCATGCCATCGGGCACGAAATTGGACACCAAAGTCGGAATGCCGATGCCGAGATTGACGTAGTAGCCATCCCGCAGTTCCTGCGCCACGCGCTGAGCGAGTTGTTCTCGTGTCAGTGCCATACTTAAGCCTCACTCACGGTGCGAAATTCAATCCGCTTTTCAAATTCACCCTGGATCAGACGATCAACGTAGATGCCCGGCGTGTGAATGAAATTTGGATCAAGCTCACCCGGCTCGACAATCTCCTCGACTTCCATAACGGTGATCTTGCCGGCCGTCGCGGCCATTGGATTAAAGTTACGCGCCGTATTGCGGTAAACCGCGTTGCCGTAGCGATCCGCCTTCCAGGCTTTTACCAACGCGAAATCGCCCTTGATGGCCTGCTCCAGGACATAGTGGCGTCCGTCGATCTCGCGCGTCTCCTTGCCTTCGGCGACCTGCGTGCCGTAGCCGGTGGCTGTGAAGAACGCCGGGATGCCGGCGCCGCCGGCCCGCATGCGTTCAGCGAGCGTGCCCTGAGGCACCAGTTCCACGTCGATCTCACCGTCGAGGAAGAGCTTTTCAAACAGCTTGTTTTCACCGACGTAAGAGCTTTTGACACGCGCAATCTGCTGGTCTTCAAACAGGATGCCTAATCCAAAACCGTCCACGCCGCAGTTGTTGGATACCACGGTCAAATCCCTGACACCCTGTCGTTTGACTTCGGCGATCAGATTTTCAGGGATACCGCACAGCCCGAAGCCGCCGCAGATCAGCGTCATGCCGTCGGTCAGCCCGTCCAGCGCGCTGGCGTAATCGGGAACTACTTTGTCGAATCCGGACATGAATACCTCTGCACGATTAATGCGAAATGCGAGGGAGCGCGCGAAGCGGCGAGGTGCGAACGGCCGTGGAGTGGCGGAGAGGGAGGGATTCGAACCCTCGAAGGGCTTTTAACCCTTACTCCCTTAGCAGGGGAGCGCTTTCGACCACTCAGCCACCTCTCCGTACCGTCGGTCTCGCCGTGCCTGGCGAGGTCGGCAATAATACTGAGGCCGGTGCGGGAGGTAAAGCGCCGCCCACGAAAAAGGCTCCGCGAGGGAGCCTTTCATGAATATGCCGGTAGAACGTGGCGCAAGGCCAGGTGGGATCATCCCGGGGGCGGTCGCCCCACGATCACTATCCCGCCGAAGCGTTGTCTTCTTCTTGCTTGATTCGTTCGTAAATTTCCTCACGGTGCACCGCAATGTCCTTCGGTGCGTTCACACCGATGCGCACCTGATTGCCCTTGACCCCTAGCACCGTCACGGTGACATCATCGCCGATCATAACGGTCTCGCCGACTCGCCTGGTCAATATCAGCATCCTTCTGGCTCCTCAATCGTTTTGGCGTGGTTATTTTGTAGTTTCACGAGTCGTTGCTGCGCTTGACCCGCGTCCACGCCTGTTTTTATAGTCCAAATTAAACAGGTTCTAAAGAACCCGCGCCGCACCAACGAGCGTCGGTACCGCAGCTGCGATACTACGTCACTCACCTCAGTTAGAAAAAACGGGCCACATATCCCAAAAATGGAAACGGCTAAGGCCCTGTATTCGTTATTTTTTTAGGCACTTAGCCGAACTACGTCAAATCGCAGACTCGCCCCCAGCGCGCGAAAAGCACTTTAACATATAAACGTATTGGGACTGCGAGCTCTGTCACACTAATTTTGCAGCCGTATTACTCAACTGTGTCAGTTTGTGAACTCACCCAGTCGTACACGCTCGACAAGGCTGTGGACAAGGCATCGGGCTCTGAACCACCGGCCTGCGCCATGTCAGGCCGACCACCGCCACGACCACCAACCTGCTCGGCAACCGGCTTGATGACATCGCCCGCTTTGACGCGCGCGGTGGCGCTTTTACTGACGCCAGCCACGAGGCGCACCTTGCCATCTTCCACGGCACCAAGCACAACCACCGCATCGCCAAGCTTGTCCTTCAGCTGATCCACAGCACCGCGCAGCTGCCCGGCATCCGCACCATCCATCTGCGCCGCCAGTACTTTAAGACCGTTGATGTCGCGAGCCTGGGCGCTAAGGTCACCGCTCTTGCTGCCCACAAGCTCCTGTTTGAGCTGCGCCATTTCCTTTTCCAGACTGCGCGCCTTGGCCATCGCCTGTTCGACCTTGCTCACAACATCATCGCGCGAGGCTTTGAGCTGAACAGCGATATCGCGCAGGATCTGCTCCGTGGTGTCCACGTAGGCGAGCGCAGTATCGCCGGTGATCGCCTCAATACGACGGACGCCCGCCGCGATGCCGGTTTCCTGAGTGATCTTGAACAGCCCAATGTCGCCGGCGCGCGCCACGTGCGTGCCGCCACATAGCTCGGTCGAGAATTCACCAAGCCGCAGCACGCGCACTTCATCGTCGTACTTCTCGCCAAACAGCGCCATCGCGCCTGACTCGATCGCCTCGTCATAGGGCATGACACGCGTCTGCGCATCGGCGTTGCCGCGAATCTGATCGTTGACGAGCTTCTCGATCTGCGCCACCTGATCCGGCGTGACCGGTTCGTAGTGAGAAAAATCAAAGCGCAGCTTGTCGGGTGCGACCAGCGATCCTTTCTGCGTGACGTGATCGCCCAAAATCTGGCGCAGCGCGGCGTGCAGCAGGTGGGTCGCGCTGTGGTTAAGCACGGTGCTTTGCCTGCGCGCCGCATCCACCTGAAACTCGATCGTATCGCCTACTGCCAGCTCGCCGCTTTGCAATTCACCGATGTGCCCGTGGGCTTCGCCCACCTTCTGCGTATCGTCAACGCGAAACTGCGCATTGCCCGGGCCGATGATCTGCCCGGCGTCACCGACCTGGCCGCCGCTCTCAGCATAAAACGGCGTGCGCCGGGCAATGATCGTAGCCGGCTGACCTGCGACCAGTCGTGCAACCTTTTCGCCGTCGACAAACATCTCCACCACTTCATCAGTCCCGCTGAGCGCGTCATAACCACCAAACTCGGTGCTCGCCTCGCTGTTGATCTTGTGGCCATCATCGCTTCCGAATTTGCTGGCCGCGCGCGCACGCTCGCGTTGCGCTTCCATGGCGCGTTCGAAGCCTGGCTCGTCAATCCGCAAATTGCGTTCACGCGCGATGTCCGCGGTCAGATCCATCGGAAACCCGTAGGTGTCGGACAACCGAAACACAATGTCGCCGGGCAATGTGTCACCTTCTAGTTTGGCGATCGCGTCTTCGAGCAGGCCCATGCCTTGGGACAAGGTCAGAGCAAAGCGCTCTTCTTCCTGGCGCAAAACCCGTTCAACGTGGGCGCGCTGACGACCGATCTCGGGATAGGCCTCGCCCATCACCGACTCAAGCGCAGCGACCAGCCGATAGAAAAACGTGTCCTTGACGCCGAGCTTGTAGCCGTGGCGCACGGCGCGGCGAATGATCCGGCGCAGCACATAGCCGCGCCCCTCTCGCGAAGGCAACACCCCGTCGATGATCAGGAACGCGCATGCGCGGATGTGATCGGCAATAACGCGTAACGACGGATCGCTGCGATCACTCGCGCCCGTCACCTTGACCACCGCATCGATCAGATTGGCAAAAAGATCGATGTCGTAGTTGCTGTGCACGCCCTGCATCACGGCGGCCATGCGCTCAAGACCCATGCCCGTGTCAACAGAGGGTTTTGGCAGCGGCGTCATCGTTCCATCGGCCGCGCGATCAAACTGCATGAACACGAGGTTCCAGACCTCGGTATAACGATCGCCGTCATCGTCCGGCGAACCCGGGGGACCACCCGCGACCTCCGGACCGTGATCATAGAAAATCTCACTGCACGGACCACACGGGCCGGTATCGCCCATGGACCAGAAATTGTCCTTGGCACCCATGCGCGAAAAACGATGGGGATCCACGCCCATGGTCTTGAGCCAGATGTCCGCCGCTTCGTCATCGTCTTCATAGACGGTGACCCACAGACGTTCGGGCGGCAGGTTCAGCGACTCGGTGAGAAAACGCCAGGCGAAGCGAATCGCCTGTTCCTTGAAATAATCGCCAAAGCTGAAGTTGCCCAGCATTTCAAAGAACGTGTGATGGCGGGCCGTGTAGCCAACATTTTCCAGATCGTTGTGTTTGCCGCCTGCCCGTACACAGCGCTGCGAGGTGGTGGCACGCACGTAGTCGCGCACCTCGTCGCCGAGAAACACATCCTTGAACTGGACCATGCCTGCGTTGGTAAACAGCAAGGTGGGGTCGTTGGCGGGAACCAAAGCGCTGCTGGGCAACACCTTGTGTTGCTCCTGCTCAAAAAATTGTAGAAACGCCTGGCGTAATTCGGCGGTGTTCATGAAGCCCATCCATCGTACGATTGATCAGTTGTCGATCGCCCGGTGAGCCGTCTCAGACGAGAATCCTCGCTGCAACAAAAACCGCATCTGCCGGGCGTGCTCCGCAGGTTCGGTGGCTCGGACATCACCGAAGCGTTTCTCACGAACCGCGACGGCATGTGCAAGCCAGTCGATGTCGGCGGCGGCCAACGCCGCCTCCGCAACACTCGAAGCAATCCCGGACTTTTTCAGACCGTGAAGGATGTGTAAAGGGCCTTTGCCCTGCCCGATGCGCGCGCTGACGACGCTTTCGGCATAGCGCTCGTCGCACTGCAGGCCCTCTTCGGCCAGGCGCTCGACCGCTTCCAACGCGCAGTCTTCCGAAAACCCCTTGCGCATCAACTTGCTCAAGAGCTCCTGGGCGCCGTGTTCACGCCGCGCCAGGAAATCCATCGCCGATTTTCGCGCCTTTAGCGGATCGTCCGGATGCGGATTTTCACGCCTCTGGAACAGCCTCGGCCTCGCCGTTTTCCGCGTCTTCGCCCTCTTCACCCACGAACTTCGGCAGCAGCTTGTCGCGCAAGGTGCGGTCGATTTCTTCAGCAATTTCGGGATGCTCGCGCAGATAATTGCGCGCGTTGTCCTTGCCCTGGCCGATGCGGTCATCGCCGTAGGCGTACCAGGCGCCCGACTTTTTCACAAGGCCGTGCTCGACGCCCATGTCGATGAGCTCGCCTTCGCGCGAAATGCCCTCGCCGTAGAGAATTTCGAATTCAGCGATGCGAAACGGTGGCGAGACCTTGTTTTTGACCACCTTGACCCGCGTCTGGTTGCCGATGACCTCGTCGCCCTTCTTGATGGCGCCAATGCGACGGATATCCAGCCGAACCGACGAATAGAATTTCAGAGCATTACCGCCCGTCGTGGTCTCGGGGCTGCCAAACATCACGCCGATCTTCATGCGGATCTGGTTAATGAACACCACCAGAGTGTTGGAGCGCTTGATGTTGGCCGTGAGTTTGCGCAGCGCCTGGGACATGAGCCTGGCCTGCAGACCCACATGGCGATCCCCCATCTCACCCTCGATTTCCGCCTTGGGCGTGAGCGCCGCGACGGAGTCAACGATGACCACGTCGATAGCGCCGGAGCGCACCAGCATGTCCGTGATTTCAAGCGCCTGCTCGCCCGTATCAGGCTGGGATACCAGCAAATCTTCCGTGTCGACACCAAGTTTTTCGGCGTAGGACGGATCGAGCGCGTGCTCGGCATCAACAAACGCGGCCGTACCCCCGAGTTTCTGGATTTGCGCGACCACCTGCAGGGTAAGCGTGGTTTTGCCCGACGACTCCGGACCGTAGATTTCAACCACACGCCCGCGCGGCAGACCACCGACCCCCAGGGCGATATCAAGACTCAGGGAGCCGGTCGAGACGGCATCTACCTTGGGCAACGCACCCGGATCGCCGAGGCGCATCACCGAGCCCTTGCCGAACTGTTTCTCAATCTGGCCCAGCGCGGCCGCCAGCGCCTTCTTTCTATCGTCATTCATCACAAATCTCCCCAAGCTCGACCGCGAATGGCCGAAACAGAACTACTGTATGGATGTACAGAGTATGGCACAACTCGCGCCGGATGGCAGCTAAGAATTTCGACGAATTGCCGGCATTGGGGCGTGGCGCCCCAGACAGGTCCCCGGCATCCTGCGGCAGTATGAAATCCGCGCTCTTCAGGCTTCGCCAAATACGCCCTGCAGCGCCGCCCTCACCGTGGAGCGCCGTATTTGATCACGATCGCCGTCAAACACAAAGCACTGCGTGCGGGTGCCGCCCTCTGCCCGCGCCCAGCCAATCCATACGGTGCCGACCGGCTTGTCCGGACTGCCGCCACCGGGACCGGCAATGCCAGAGACAGCCACCGCGCATTGCGATCCCGAAGCGGCCAACGCGCCAATGGCCATAGCGCGCACCACCGCCGCGCTGACCGCGCCGTCCGCGGCGATCAGGGCCGGTGCCACGCCGAGCCGCGCGCTCTTGGAGGCATTGCTGTAGGTCACAAAACCATCGGTAAACACATCCGACGAGCCGGCAAGGTCGGTCATGGACTTGGCAATCCAGCCACCTGTGCAGCTCTCGGCGGTGGTGAGCTTCAGCCCGAGGCCACGCAGCCGGTTGCTAACCTGAGCGGCCAGGTCGCGCAGGGCCGCGTCATCGATCTCGATCGGTTTGTAACGAGTAGTGCCTGATTCGGTCATGCGCGCGCCTCGAGCAGATCACGATAGACCGCAAGCGTACCTTGGGTCATCGCCGGGATGGAAAAGCGCGCTCGCAGATGGTCGCGTGCTGCCTCCGCCCGATGAGCCGCGGCCTCACGGTCCTGCAGCGTCTCGAGCATGGCATGAGCCAGCGCCGACGGATCAGCCGGAGGTACCAGGCGCCCGGTTTGCCCGTCGATCACAATCTCGCCAATGCCGCCGGCGTCGCAGGCCACCAGCGGCACGCCGGCTGCGGCGCCCTGCAGCAGCGCCACACCGAGGCCCTCGGCGGAAGCTGGATGCACCACCATGTCCAACGCGCCAAACCAGCGCGGCAGATCGTCGCGAAAGCCCGCAAACAGAACGTTGTGCGTGAGACCTTCATCCGCTACGCGCCGCTGGATGCGCTCCTGGTGCCGCCCTTTGCCAAACAGAATCACCTGCAGTGAGGGATGCTCTTCTATCACCTGCGGCAGCGCATCGAGCAACACGTCGTGCCCCTTGCGACGAATGAACTGAGCCGCCATCCCTACCACGGGCGCGTCAGGGTGCAGGGAAAATTCACTGAGCAGCTCAGCGCGCGGCGCGGGCGAGGTCCAGTCCGAGAACTGTACGGCGTCGTGAACACAAACAAGCTTCTGCGCGTCCACGCCCTGATTGCGCAGCACCGCAGCAATGGCCTCGGATACGGTGATCACCCGATCGCACAGTCGGTATTTGAGAAGCAGCGCCAGCTTCGATTCAGGATTGTCCACGCGCCGTGACAGCACCACTTTGGCGCCCAGGCCAAGCGCCGCCAGGGCCCCCAGAGTATCTGCCCCACGTCGTGAGTGCAGATGAATTATGTCGGGTGCTTCGCTGCGCATAACGTGGCGCAGGCGCCTGATCGCCCCGATATCGGCATCACCGCCCAGCGCGAGCGGATGGACGCGTGCCGTTTCAGGGCCGACGGCGGCCGCAATGGCGCTGCCTTCCGGGCACAGCAAAACGCTCTCCACAGAATGCTCGCGCAGCCCATCGAGAAGATGAGCCACCTGCCGGGCGCCGCCGTACAAGTGTCGGCCTGCCTCGAGATGCAGAACTTTCATTGGCTTGAGTATCGCTCAGCGTCGGCAGATCGCAAACCACCGCTGACCCGCGTTGCACGGGAGCACAATTCCCTTATCCTGTCCCGCTCATCTACCCGCGTTGATCCGTCAAGCATGAGCCGAGCCTCCGAACATACGCCGATGATGCGCCAATATTTGGCGCTCAAAGCCGAGCACCCGGCTATCCTGCTGCTGTATCGAATGGGGGATTTCTACGAGCTGTTTTACGACGACGCACGTCGCGCCGCAAAGCTCATCGACATTTCACTGACCACCCGCGGCAAAAGCGCGGGCGAGCCGATTCCGATGGCCGGCGTCCCGGTACATTCGCTGGATACCTATCTTGCCCGTCTCGTGCGTCTGGGCGAATCGGTCGCCATTTGTGAGCAGATCGGCGATCCGGCAACGAGCAAGGGACCGGTGGAGCGCAAGGTCGTGCGCATCGTCACGCCGGGCACTCTGACCGACGATGCCCTGCTCGAAGACCGCCGCGAAAATCTGCTGCTGGCCATTCACGTCGCGCGCACGAGCTTTGGTCTGGCGTGGCTGGACGTCTCAAGCGGTCGCTTTCGGGTCATGGACGTTGATTCGAATGAGGCCCTGCATGCCGAGATCGAACGCCTGCGACCGGCCGAGATCATCGTGGAAGAGCAAACTCAGCTTGCGCGCGAGCTTGGTGATCGCAGTGGCCTGAGCGAGCGTCCGCCGTGGCATTTCGACCGCGATACGGCCACCCGTTTGCTGTGCGATCAGTTCGGCACCCGCGATCTCAAAGGCTTTGGACTGAGCGAAGACCAGCTGGCAACCGTGGCCGCCGGCGCATTGATCGACTATGTACGCGACACCCAGCGCACCGCCCTGCCGCACATCCATTCGCTGCAGATCGAGTGGCGCGATCAGGCCGTTGTGCTCGACGCCGTGTCACGACGCAACCTGGAATTGACGCGAAATTTATCTGGCGACGAGGCCTTTACCCTGGCGTCGGTGCTCGACACTACCTGCACTGGCATGGGTGCTCGCTGTCTGCGACGCTGGCTCGAGCGACCGTTAAACGATGACGACACCGTTTCAAAGCGCCATGACGCCGTCAGTGCCCTGCTCGAGCAGCACGCTGATCAGAATCTGCGCGAGCAACTCAAAGGCCAGGGCGACATCGAACGCATCCTCACGCGTGTGGCACTGCGCTCGGCACGCCCGCGCGATCTGGCGCAGCTACGCGGCACGCTCGGGGCGCTACCCGAACTGCAAAGTCAGCTCAAAGCGGTTCGCAACGACCATTTGCACGAACTGTCCGCACAGCTCGGCCCGCATGAGGCTCTGCATACACTGCTCAACGCCGCCATCATCGAGACACCGCCGCTTCTGATCCGTGACGGCGGCGTTATTGCGCGCGGCCACGACGCCGAACTCGACGAGCTGCGCGATCTGAGCGACAACGCCGATCAGTTTCTGGTCGATCTCGAACAGCGCGAACGCGAACGCACCGGGGTGAACACGCTCAAGGTGGGCTACAACCGCGTGCACGGGTTCTACATTGAGATGGGCCGCAGTCATGCCGATCGTGTGCCCACCGAATACGTGCGCCGCCAGACGCTCAAAGCCGTGGAACGCTACATCACGCCCGAGCTCAAAACTTACGAAGACAAAGTGCTCTCGGCCAAGGAACGCGCGCTGGCGCGGGAAAAAGCGCTGTACGATTCGCTGCTCGACGACATCGCCGAACAGTTGCGACCCCTGCAAGCCACCGCCAGAGCGCTGGCCCACGTTGACGTGTTGGCCTGCTTCGCCGAACGCGCGCGCCATCTTGACTACTGCTGTCCGCAGCTGACCGAGACCCCGGGCATCGAGATTCAGGCGGGACGTCATCCAGTCGTGGAAACCGTTCTCGACGCGCCGTTTGTCGCCAACGATCTTCTGTTTGACGACGCGCGCCGCCTGCTTACCATCACCGGTCCAAACATGGGCGGTAAGTCAACCTACATGCGCCAGTGCGCGCTGATTGTGGTGCTCGCGCGCATCGGCAGTTTTGTGCCCGCGACGCGCGCCATCATTGGACCCGTCGATCGCATTTTCACGCGCATCGGCGCGGCGGACGATCTGGCCGGTGGCCGCTCGACGTTCATGGTGGAGATGACCGAGGCGGCAAGCATCCTGCACAACGCCACCGACCGTTCGCTGGTCCTTATGGACGAAATCGGTCGCGGTACAAGCACCTTCGACGGGCTGTCGCTGGCCTGGGCGTGCGCCCGTCACCTGGCCGAGCGCAACAGCGCCTTCACGCTGTTCGCCACGCATTACTTCGAGCTCACGCGTCTTGCCGACGAACTACAACACGTCGTCAACGTGCATCTGGACGCCGTGGAACACGATGACGAGCTTATCTTCCTGCACGCGGTCAAGGACGGACCCGCCAACCAGAGCTACGGCTTGCAGGTGGCGCAGATTGCAGGCGTACCGCGCAGCGTGATCAGTGCCGCGCGTGGTTATCTGAAAGAACTGGAAGCGCAGCAGCGCGAGGGCCCGTCCGCCCAGGGCGAGCTCGATCTTTTCTCACAGCCCGAACCGCCAACCAATCCGGTGCTCGATATCCTCGAGGCAGCCGATCCTGATTCGCTTAGCCCGCGCGAAGCCCACGCATTGCTTTACGCCCTACGCGAAAAGCTCGACTAGCTCTGCGCCGCCGGCTTCTTGCGCACGCGAATCGACAGTTCGCTGAGTGACTCGTCGGGCACCACGCCAGGGGCATTGGTCAGCAGACACTGCGCAGACTGGGTTTTGGGAAACGCGATAACTTCGCGAATGCTGTCCACACCCGCCATGAGCGCCACGATGCGGTCCAGACCAAACGCGATGCCACCGTGCGGCGGGCAGCCATAGCGCAGAGCCTGCAGCAGGAAGCCAAATTTCTCTTCGGCTTCCTCGTCGCTGATGTTCAAAAGCGAAAACACGGCGTTTTGCATTTCTTCGCGATGAATACGCACGGAACCGCCGCCAATCTCGCTGCCGTTGAGCACCATATCGTAGGCGCGCGAGAGCGTGGCACCCGGGTCGGCCTTGAGCGCCTCGACGTCATCGGACTTGGGCGCGGTGAACGGATGATGCAGCGCGACCCAACGCCCGGTGCGCGAGTCACGTTCAAACATCGGGAAGTCCACGACCCACAGCGGACGCCAGTCGCCTTCGGCCAGACCCAGGTCGTGGCCGAGCTTGACGCGCAGCGCGCCCATAGCGTCATTCACAACGCCGGCGTTGTCGGCGCCAAAGAAAACAACGTCGCCGTCGTTGGCGCCGGTGCGCTCCAGAATGCCCTCAAGCGCCGAGTCGTGCAGATTCTTGACGATCGGACTTTGCAGACCATCACGACCGCCGTTGCGGTCGTTGACCTTAATGTAGGCCAGCCCGCGAGCCCCGTAGCGCCCCACAAACTCGGCCAGTCCGTCCAGCTCCTTGCGCGACATGCTCGCCGCGCCGGGCACGCACAGTGCCGCCACACGTCCCTCAGGGTCGTTGGCCGGACTGGCGAACACTTTGAAATCAACATCCGCGACCAGGTCGGCCACCTCGACCAGCTCCAGCGCGATGCGAAGGTCAGGCTTGTCGCTGCCGTAGCGATGCATGGCATCGGCGTAGGTCAGACGCGGAAAAGGCGTGGGCAGCTCGACGTCCATAACAGACTTGAACAGCTCCCGAATCATCACCTCCATCGCCTCGGTGATGTCGTCCTCGGTCATGAACGAGGTTTCGATATCGAGCTGGGTAAATTCGGGTTGGCGATCCGCGCGCAGGTCTTCGTCGCGGAAGCACTTCACGATCTGATAGTAGCGATCAAAGCCCGACATCATCAGAAGCTGTTTGAACAGCTGCGGCGACTGCGGCAGCGCAAAGAAATGCCCCGGCTGGGTGCGCGATGGCACCAGATAATCACGTGCCCCCTCAGGCGTGGCGCGCGTCAGGATCGGTGTCTCGACATCCAGAAAGCCCTGCTCATCCAGCGTACGGCGCAGCGCCGAGGTCACGCGCGAGCGCAGACGCAGGTTGTTTTGCATCGATTCGCGACGCAGATCGATGTAGCGGTAGCGCAGACGCACTTCCTCGCTGACATCGTCGTCATGATGAAACGGCGGCGTCTGTGCCGCGTTGAGCACCTCCAGCTCCAGACCCAGCACCTCGATCTTGCCGGTGGTCATTTTCGGATTGACCTGACCTTCGGGCCGCTCGCGTACGCGGCCTTTGACGCGCAATACGTATTCGCTGCGCAGCGACTCCGCAATAGCAAACACCTCGGGCGTGTCCGGATCGAACACCACCTGCAAAAGGCCATAGGTATCGCGCAGATCGATAAAGATCACGCCGCCGTGATCGCGCCGGCGATGGACCCAGCCGGTGACCTCGATGGTCTCGCCGATCTGTGCCTCGGTTACCTGCCCGCAGTAATGGGTGCGCATGGCCATGGAAGTGCCTCTGTCCTGGAAAATGATGCGATGCGGAAAGTACGCCTCGCGGGGGGCGAAATGTTACGGACTGGCCTTGACGTTGGCAACCACTTCGGCGGGCAGTTCTCCCTCGCGCCAGGGCGGCACGACAACGCCCAGAGACACGATCATCTTCAGCGCGGCATCCACCTCCATTTCGAGCTCAATGAGCTCATCGGAAGGCACCATAATAATGAAACCGGAGGTCGGGTTCGGCGTCGTGGGCACAAAGACGCAGGTCAGGTCCTCGTCCAGGCGGTGCGAAATCTCGCCCAGGTCACGTGCGGTCTGAAAACACAGACTGTAGACGCCCTTGCGCGGATACTCTGCCAGCATCACTTTCTTGAAGCTCTGGCCGTTGTCCGAGAGCACCGTCTCGGCCACCTGCTTGACCGCCGAGTACACGGTGCGAATCAACGGGATGCGCGAGAGCAGCCGCTCCCAGCCACGCAGGATTTCGCGACCAAAGAAGTTGGCCACCAGCACACCGGAGATCAGCAGCAGTAGAAACGTCAGGACAACACCGAGGCCGGGGATATTGAAACCCAGCAGATTCTCGGGCCGGTACGGGGGCGGGATCAGTACCAGCGTCTTGTCCATCAGATCGACCAGCAAACGGACCACGAAAATCGTGACCGCCAGAGGCACCCAGATGAGCAGTCCGCTAACCAGATAGCGCCGCAGCCATTTCATCAGGCGGCTTTGCCTCCGTCGCCCGATGATTTCTTCGTCTCGGACTTTGCGGGTTTGGATTCTTTTTTAGCGCTGTCGCTGGATGCGGACTTGCCGTCATCGGCGAGATTGCGCTTGTTGCCGCTCTTGAAATCGGTCTCGTACCAGCCGCCGCCCTTGAGCCGAAAGCTGGGCGCCGACACGAGCTTTTTGAGCGCCGGCTGCGCGCACGCGGGACACTCGGTCAGCGGATCATCACTGACCTTCTGAATCGTATCGAACTGGTGTCCGCACTGTTCGCACTTGTATTCGTATATCGGCACAACTGATCCTCCACAACAACACGGCGCCTCGCCAGGCGGGGCGCCGCGGTCACATCTCTACGCTATCACCGGAGCAGGACTTTAGCTACGACGAGGTCTCAAACTCAAGCCCCAGATCGTGAGCCGTGACGGTGACCTGATCGCCTGGCGCCACGCTGCCCTCAAGCACCTGACGCGCCAGCGGGTTCTCAAGCTCCTGCTGGATGGCCCGTTTAAGCGGTCGCGCACCGTACACCGGATCGTAACCGGCATCGGCGATGCGATCGCGCGCGCCGTCCGACAGCGTAATGACGATGTCGCGCGCGGCCAGTCGTGCGGCCAGCTGTGCAAACTGGATATCCACAATCTGGCGAATCTGGTCGCGATTGAGCGGATGGAACACCACCGAATCGTCCACGCGGTTGATGAACTCCGGCCGGAAGTGCGTACCGACGATGTCCATCACGGCTGCTTTCATCTTCTCGTAGTCGTTGTCATCGGCCATGTCCTGGATCACGTGCGAGCCGAGGTTCGAGGTCATGACGATTACGGTGTTGCGAAAATCGACCGTGCGGCCTTGCCCGTCGGTCAGACGTCCGTCGTCCAGTACCTGCAGCAGGATATTGAATACGTCCGCGTGCGCCTTTTCGATTTCATCGAGCAGGATGACGCTGTAGGGACGTCGACGAACCGCTTCGGTCAGATAGCCGCCTTCTTCGTAGCCCACGTACCCGGGCGGCGCGCCGATGAGCCGTGCAACGCTGTGCTTCTCCATGAACTCGGACATATCGATGCGCACGAGCGAATCGGCATCGTCAAACAAAAACTGTGCGAGCGCCTTGGTCAATTCGGTCTTGCCTACCCCGGTGGGGCCGAGGAAAAGAAATGATCCGCTGGGTCGCTTGGGATCCGACAAACCGGCCCGCGCACGACGCACGGCATTGGACACGGCGTTGACCGCCTCTTCCTGACCGATGACGCGCTTGTGCAGGGCTTCCTCCATGCGCAGCAGCTTCTCGCGCTCGCCTTCCATCATCTTGGAGACGGGGATGCCGGTCCAGCGCGCGACAACTTCGGCCACCTCGGCGTCCGTCACGCGGTTGCGCAGCAGCGTCAGCTTGCTGATGTCAGCCTCGCTGGCGGCCTCGAGTTTTTTCTCAAGCTCGGGGATACGCCCGTACTGCAACTCGGACATACGCTGCAGGTCGCCGGCGCGGGTCGCTGTTTCAAGTTCCACACGCGCGCGCTCGAGCTCTTCCTTGATCTGGCTGGCATCCTCCACCAGCGCCTTTTCGTCGTTCCACACCGACTCGAGGTCGTTGTATTTGCGCTCGGCTTCTTCGATCTCGACCAGCAACGCCTCAAGACGTTTTTGCGAGGCCTCGTCGTCTTCTTTTTTCAGCGCTTCGTGTTCAATCTTGAGCGTGATCAGATCTCGCTCAAGACGATCCAGCGCTTCGGGTTTCGAATCGATCTCCATTCGAATACGCGAGGCGGATTCGTCAATCAGGTCAATCGCCTTGTCAGGCAACTGGCGATCCGAGATATAGCGATGCGACAGAGTGGCGGCGGCAATGATCGCCGGATCGGTGATCTCCACGCCGTGGTGCACCTCATAGCGCTCCTTGAGACCTCGCAATATCGCGACGGTATCGTCCACGGACGGCTCATCAACAAACACGGTCAGGAAACGACGTGCGAGCGCGGCATCTTTCTCGATGTACTGGCGATACTCATCCAGCGTGGTCGCACCCACGCAGTGCAGCTCGCCGCGTGCAAGCGATGGCTTGAGCATGTTGCCAGCATCCATGGAACCTTCGGCGGCGCCCGCCCCGACCATGGTGTGCAGCTCGTCGATAAACAGGATCACATCGCCTTCCTGTTTGGCCAGCTCGTTGAGCAAGGCCTTAAGGCGTTCTTCAAATTCGCCGCGGAATTTCGTGCCGGCCACCAGCGCGGCCAGATCGAGCGCGAGGATGCGCTTGTCCTTGATGCCCTCGGGTACCTCGCCGTTGGCGATGCGCAGCGCGAGACCCTCGACGATGGCCGTTTTGCCAACGCCGGGCTCGCCGATCAGCACAGGATTATTCTTGCGCCGACGCTGCAACACTTCGACGGTGCGACGAATCTCGGCGTCACGACCAATCACAGGATCGAGCTTGCCCTGCTCGGCGCGCTCGGTCAGATCCGTAGTGTATTTCTCCAGCGCGCCGCGGGTGTCTTCCGCAGAGGGGTCGTTGACCTGCTCACCGCCGCGCACATCGTCGATGGCTTTTTCAAGCGCATCCTTGATGATGCCCGCCTGGGCCATGGCGGCGCCGAGCGCGCCATCGTCTTCAACCGCAGCCAGCGCGAACAGCTCGCTGGACACGTACTGATCGTTGCGCTTTTGCGCGAGCTTGTCGGTCACGTTGAGCAGTTTGGCCAGATCCTTGGAGACCTGCACATCTCCGCCGGTGCCGCTTACCTGAGCCTGCCGATCGAGCGCGTCGCCAAGCTGAGAGCGCAGCAGATTGATATTGCCGCCGGCCTTGCCGAGCACGTGGCGCACGCTGCCGCCCTGCTGATCGAGCAGGGCGGTCATCAGGTGAATGGGTTCAATAAACTGATGATCCCGGCCCAACGCCATGGACTGGGCGTCGGCCAGGGCCATCTGGAATTTGCTGGTCAGTTTGTCCATTCGCATGGTGGTTCTGCCTGGTTAAATTGCGTTGGTCTCTAAATGGGGAATTTTGTGTGTGGTTTCAAGGTTTCGTTTGTCGTGTTTGGACCGGGCGGCGCGATTGGGGGATACCTGCCCGGACACGCTCGAATACTCGCTACTGGCCGGGCAGGTATCCCCCAACCACGCCGCCCTGCAATTTCGCGGGGCTTGAAACCACTTGTTTTGTTAGTGCAGCGTTGAGTGACTAAAGTAGATCACGGCCACGCCAGCCGCAATCAACACCACCTGAAACACGCTGGTCTGCGCGTCAATCTTGCGATGCAGTCCGGGGATCAGATCGGCTACCGCAACGTACAGAAAACTCGATGCCGCGACGGCCAACACGTAGGGCAGTACGTTGGGGGAATCCGCGAGTCCAAAGTACGCCGCGATACCGCCGATGACCGTCGTCATGCTGATCAGCACATTGTAGGTAAGCGCTTTGGCGCGTGACATGCCACCGTGCAGGAGCACCGCGACCTCACTGACCTCTTGCGGTATCTCGTGAGCGATCGCCGCCACGCTGGTGACGATGCCGAGATTGATATCCACCAGAAACGCCGCCCCAATGAGCACACCGTCGAGCAAGTTGTGGAGTCCGTCGCCGACAAGAACCATAGACGCCGACGCGGCATCGCGGTGACTTTCGGTGGGGGCATGCGCTTCGCACTCGTCATGATGGCAGTGACGCCAGAGCACGAGTTTTTCTAGCACAAAGAAAATAAGGATGCCGACCAGCACGGCGAGCCCGACGGTATGCACCTGCTCAGCGCCGGCGCTTTCGATGGCGTGGGGCAACAAACCCAACAGGGCCGCCCCTAAAAGCGCACCGGTCGCAAAACTCACCAGATGCGGCACGATGCGTCGGCGCAGACCGGCGCTGACCAAAAGAAACGACGACGCAGCCAGCGCGGAAAGTATCCCGCCAAGCAGCGTGAAGCCGATAATCCAGACAAGCGTTGAGGTCATTAGGGGCGCGTCAGGCAAAACGGCCGACATGATAGCCTGATCGCCGTGCGACGCCTACCGTGCTGTGGATCGCCAGATCAGGGTCGCCATGCGCCCGCACTGACCATCGCGTCGGTAAGAAAAGAAGCGCTCGCGATCGTTGAAGGTGCACCAGCGCCCGCCGCCGATCCGCGTCACGCCACAGCGTGCGAGCCGCGCACGTGCCAGACCCGCCAGATCGGCGTGCCAGTGACCGAGACGGGTTGCCACAAAGTGCGCGGCAGACGATCCATCTTCGTCCACAAACGCCTCATGGACCTCGGCACCGATCTCAAAGGCCGTTGGTCCAATTGCAGGACCGAGCCAGGCGCTCATTGTCCGGCCTGGCCGACCCATCGCCGCGACGGTGTTTTCAATCACGCCGCCGAGCAACGAGCGCCAACCGGCGTGGGCGGCCCCAAGCGCCTCGCCGTCGTCACTGGCCAGCACCACCGGCAAACAGTCTGCGGTCAGAATCGCCAGCACTTGATCGGGATCATGCGTTACGGCGGCATCGGCGCGCGGGCGAGCAGACAGTTCGTCGCCTGTGGCCACCTCACTACCGTGCACCTGTTCGAGCCAGCACGGCTCGGTCGGCAACAACAGTGCGTCTCGGAGCGTCGCTCGGTTGGCGGCAACGTCCGCCGCGTGATCGCCCACGTGATCACCGAGGTTCAGCGCATCAAACGGCGCGTCGCTGTGGCCGCCGATGCGAGTTGTGCTAATCACACTCACCCCGGGGGCGAGCTCGATCTGCGGTCGCAGCACGCCCTGTTCAGCACGATGTTGGCCCGTGCCCACTATTGCTGCGACGCCTCAGCATCCAATGCCGCCAGCAGCTCGGCGAAGTCCTCGGGAATCTCGCTGCTTACATCAATCGTCTCGCCGCTGACCGGGTGGGCAAAACTCAAACGCCGCGCGTGCAGCGCCTGACGCGCGAAGCCGATCAGCGTGTCGCGCAAGTGCTCACTGGCACCACGCGGCAGCGCCGTGCGCCCGTAGGTACGATCGCCAACCAGCGGCCAGCGCTGATGCGCAAAGTGCACGCGGATTTGATGCGTGCGGCCAGTATCCAGCGTCACCGCCACCAGCGTATAGCCGCGGTAGCGTTTCTCAATAAGGTAGTGGGTGCGTGCCGGACGTCCGCGATCGTGAACCGCCATTTTCTTGCGATCGACCGGGTGACGCCCGATCGGCTCGTCAATCGTGCCGCCACCGGACAGCGCCCCGACGCACAGCGCCAGGTACTCGCGATGGATGTCGCGCCGTGCCATGGCTTCGGTAAGCGCCTTGAAAGCTGCCTGCGTGCGCGCAACGATCAGCACCCCGCTGGTGTCCTTGTCCAAACGATGCACCAGCCCGGCTCGGGGCAGCGCGCTGAGCGACTCGTCCATATGTAAAAGACCGTTGACCAGCGTGCCGTGCGCATTGCCCGCACCGGGATGCACGACCAGCCCGGGCGGCTTGTTGACCACAAGGACGTCGTCATCACGGTAGACAATGTCAAGATTCATGGCCTCGGGGGCCAGGGCCGCCACGTTTTCCTCCACCGGCTCCACGACGACGGTCTCACCGCCAAAAACGGTGTCCCGCGGTCGGCGGCGCTCGGCATCCACGCGAATGCGGCCGTCCTTGATCCAGCTTTGCAGGCGCGCACGTGAAAACTGCGGGAACATCCGGGCCAAAGTCTGGTCAAGACGAGAACCGGCCTCATTTTCGGGCACGGTCGCCTCCAGAAGCTCGATGTCCGACTCGTCGTCGTCGGAGTGGGTGTGGGAGTCACGACTCATGGGGGCGCAGTGTACGGCAATGTGCAGGTGAATTTCGTGTCCGTCTCGGGCACACTTCGACCTCGATTTGAGCGGTGGAGTCTTTTTTATGCTGGTTTTCACGTCCCGTCTGCGCACGAGCGCCGTGATTCTCGCGCTGGTTTTCAGCGTGCTGGCCGGCTGCGGCGGCCGCGAAACCGCTCGCGAGGAACGCATCCGCCGCGGCACAGCCCCGGGCCTTCTGGCTGAGGCCAAACGCCAGATGGATCTTGGCGCCTACTCTGTCGCCGTCGAGGTCTTCAACGTGCTGGAAGTGCGCCACCCGTTCAGCGAGGAAAATCGCGAGGGCCAGCTCGGCCTGATGTACGCCTACAAGCGCAACGGTCAGCCCGAATCCGCGCTGGAAGCCGCCGACAAATTTATCCGCGAAAATCCGCGTCATCCCAAAGTGGATTACGCCTATTACATGCGAGGACTGGCCTTCTACCCCGAGGGACTTGGCCTGATCGAACGGGCGTTTCGCGTCGATCCCTATCGGCGTCCGCAGTCAGATGCGCGACGTTCGTTCGACAACTTCGCCGTTTTCCTCAATCGCTTCGAAGACAGCGAATGGGCCCCGGATGCACGCCAGCGCATGGTCTACCTGCGCAACGCGATGGCAAGCTTCGAAGTCAACGTGGCCAATTACTACATGGAACGTCAGGCCTTCATCGCGGCGGCCAATCGCGCCAAGCGGGTCGTCACCGAATACCAGGGGACCGAGGCGGTGAACGAGGCTCTTGAAATCATGATCAAAGCCTATCGGAAACTTGAGCTGGACGATCTTGCCGCTGACGCTGAGCGCGTGCTCGCAGAGAACAAGCGCAACTGATCTGCACGCCAATCGGTTCTTCGTGGGGTCCCGAGGTCAGCTGCAGGCGGTGAGGGATTTCATTTTGACAATGGCTCCCTGCGGTCCGCTTTAGTTGCCAAAATAAATTCCCTCACCGCCTGCAGCTGATCTCTCCCATCTTCGTGCGTGTTTTGGTTCCGCGTAACGGATGGCTTAGAGACGAAAAGCCGATAAGATCTCGCGGTTTCGACCACAGACAGACCACTCCGCATCCAGCCCTCGCGTAGACATCGAACGAGGAACTCTACGCAACACCCACCTACCGAGCTGGTCCTTCCGCTTCGATGATTCAGGTCTCGGACATGGCGGGTGCGTGAGGTATTTATTTTGGCAACTAAAGCGGACCGCAGGAGGCTGTGTAAAAACTCTTTCGGATTTGAGACTATGTGGTCACAGTCAAACGGA
>CAZXCL010000080.1:0-19433 GCA_964639265.1 uncultured Gammaproteobacteria bacterium
GTCACTCATCGGGTTTTGAGTCTCTCTCAACCCCACGAGTGCCCACACAAATTATTTGGTTCAAATTGTTAAAGAGCGTGCCTCGCAACTTCGTCGAGGCAGACCATCAAGTATAGCGCGTAAAAGGCGTTCGTCAACAGTAATTGGCGAACAAAATACGAGTTTTCTTGAAGCCCCCGAGAGACGTGCTGTCCGTCGAGGGAGGCGCATTATAGGTCACGTTCTGTTTGCGTCAACAGCAAAATCGGACTTTTCGAAAAAAAATTGCAAGTCCATGACCAGACTGCATTTTTTGCATGGTCAAAATGCATCGCCGACGACATTCGGGCAGCTGCCGCGCACAAAGCCACGGATACTGGCGCGATGCACGCCCCGGGCCGGGTCGACGACCTGCTCAATAAGTGATCAATCGAGACGGGCAAATCGGCTTGCCGGTGCTCACACCCAGTGCTGCGCGCACATTTTCAGTCGTTTTACGGCCGATACTCCATCCGCACGTTGCAGCGTGAGTATGGCGAACTGCCGTCGCAGGCCGCATGCTCAAAGCCGACCGACTCGTAGAGCTTGAGCGCTGCAGCCAGTGAATCATGACTCTCCAGATACAGCTGCTGACCACCGAGCTCGCGATAGCGCTCAAGCACGGCCGCAATGAGAGTGCGCCCGATGCCGCGGCCCTGTACCTCGTCGGTCACCGCCATTTTGGTCAGCTCAAACACCTGATCGCCCTGATGCTTGAGCGCACAACAGCCCACAACCTCGTCATCGAGCAGTGCAAACAGGATATCCCCACCGCCGTCGACGACACTTTTCTGCGGATTGCCCAGCACCTTGCGATCGATGGGCTCCACCCGAAAATAGCGCTCCAGCCACTCCAGATTGAGCCGCTCGAAATGCGGCGCCAGTTCGGGCGCATAGTCAACAATGCGAACTACCATCGCGAACCTCTCTAAACCGCCTGCACCACCCGAATGCGGGCAAACTTGCGCTTGCCGACCTGGTACACATGCTGACTGCCGACCGGGAGCTTCATGCCCGGATCACTGACTTTCTCGCTGTCGATACGCACGGCGCCCTGCTTGACCATGCGAATGCCCTCCGATGTGCTCGACACCAGACCCGACTGCTTGAGCACGTGCGCCACGCCCAGCTCTTCGCCTTCACATGGCACATCCTTGTCGTCCATGTCTTCCGGCATCTTGTTTTTCTGGAACCGCGCGATAAACCCTTCGTGCGCCGCTTTTGCCGCCGCCGCGCCGTGGAACCGCGTCACGATCTCGGCACAGAGCCTGAATTTGATGTCACGCGGGTTGGCGCCGGCCTCGATGTCCTGGCGCCAGCCGTCGATCGTGCTCATCGGCTCAAAGCTCAGGAGCTCGAAGTAGCGCCACATCAATTCATCCGACACGGACATCAGCTTGCCGAACATCTGATCCGGCGCGTCCGTAATGCCGATGTAGTTGTCCAGCGACTTCGACATCTTCTGCACACCATCCAGCCCTTCGAGCAGCGGCATCGTAAGCACGATCTGCGGCGCCTGACCGTAGTCCTGCTGCAGCTGGCGGCCGACCAGCAGATTGAATTTCTGGTCCGTGCCACCGAGCTCGACGTCGGCTTTCAACGCAACCGAATCGTAGCCCTGCACCAGCGGATACAGGAATTCATGAATTGCGATCGGTTTGCCGCCCTTGTAGCGCTTGGAAAAATCGTCACGCTCAAGCATGCGCGCCACAGTATGACGGGCCGCGAGTCGAATCATATCGGCCGAGCTCATAGGGCCCATCCAGCGCGAATTGAAATCCACAATGGTCTTGTCCGGGTCGAGAATCTTGAACACCTGCTCTTTATAGGTCAGCGCATTGTCCGCGATCTGCTCAGGCGTCAGCGGCGGACGCGTGGCGTTTTTGCCCGTGGGATCGCCGATAAGACCGGTAAAATCACCAATCAGGAAGATCACCTCATGACCCAGATCCTGAAACTGGCGCAGCTTGTTGATCAGGACCGTGTGGCCCAGATGCAAATCGGGCGCAGTGGGATCAAAACCCGCCTTGACCCGCAGCGGCTTACCCTTTTCCAGGCCCTTCTTCAGGCGACTTTCGAGCTCTTCGAGCACGAGAATTTCGTCGGCGCCGCGGCCGATCAGAGCCAGCTGCTCTTCAATTGAGTGGTTCATACGCGGAAAAGTTGTCCGTTAAACAATGGGAATCTCGTTGACCCGTTGTCGGTTCACCGCTATTTTACGCACAGCATTTGGAAGCGGGACGAGCGGTGACCCGAGTCAAGAGCCAGATACAACACGATTATAAGTCTCTGGTAAAGCCCGATGGGCACACCCCACGCCGTCGCTCCCGCCACTGGTTCGTGATCGGACTTATTATCCCTGTTGTGCTTGTTGCGTGTGTACTGCTGCTGTCCCCCGGCGGGCAAAGCAGCAATGCCATTGCGGCGACTGCCGCGCCAGCAACTTTACCCCCCGAAACAAAACCTGTGCGCACGGCGCGTGAGCCAATTCGAGAACCGGCACGCGCAGCTGTGCCCGAGCCCGACGCCAAAGACGAGTCCACTCCCGGCAATGACACAACGGTTGTGGCACTGGCGTTGCCGCCCAAGTCAGGTTCCGACGTCGTGCCTGCGGCGAAGGTAGATTCGCCCGCTCCAGCATCCTCAGCGCCAGCAACGAGCATCGAAACTCGACAGACGCCCTCCGCAGCTGAACCAAAACCGGTTGAGCCCAAAGAGCGCACGTTGGTCTCCGGCCAGCAATCTCGGCCCCTGGCCATTCCCAGACGCAGCACAACGATGACCGGCGCCTCAGCGGATGCCGCCGACACACTGCCTGGCGAGCCGCTGACGCTGACCATCGCCTCAGGCGACTCGCTCGACAAGCTGTTTATCAAAAACGATCTGTCGCGCGGCGATCTGGCAACGCTTTTGAATGTTGCCGAGGCCAAAGAGGCCCTCACGCTACTGATGCCCGGCGATCAAATTGATCTGCGCCGTGACGGCTCGCGCGTTCTGGCGCTCACACGCAAGCTCGATGAAGAACGCACGCTGCACATTGAGCGAACGGACGCCGGGTTTGCGCCGCGCATCGAGGAAACGCCGGTGGAAGTGCGCGTGAGTCACGCCAGCGCGACCATTCACTCGTCGTTGTTTCTGGCTGCGAAGGCCGGGGGCATCAGCGACAACCTGGCGATGAACCTCGCGGGTATCTTCGCCTGGGACATCGACTTTGTGCTGGACATTCGCAAGGGCGATCACTTCAGTCTGGTCTACGAACAAATCTGGCAAAACGGTCGGCTTCTGCGCGACGGCAAGATTCTGGCCGCCAGGTTTGTTAATGACGGTGACGAATTCACGGCCATCCACTACACGGACCCGGATGGCAATGACGGCTACTTCACGCCCGAGGGCGTCAACGTCAAGAAGGCGTTTCTTCGTGCGCCCATCAAGTTCACGCCGCGCGTCACCTCAAACTTCAATCCAAGAAGACTGCATCCCGTGCACAAACGCGTGCGTCCTCATCGCGGCGTAGACTATGGCGCGCCCACCGGAACGCCCATTCTCGCCGCTGGCGATGGCAAGGTGATTTTCCGCGGACGTAAGGGTGGGTACGGCAACACGGTGATATTGCAGCACGGCGGCAACATCACCACGCTTTACGCGCACATGTCGAAGTTTAATCGCAAAGCCCGGCAAGGCTCACGCGTGCGCCAGGGTCAGGTCATTGGCTATGTTGGCGCGACCGGCACCGTGACGGCGCGTCACCTCCATTACGAGTATCGGGTTAACGGCGTTCACCGCAATCCGCGTACCGTGAAGCTACCGAAGGCGCGCCCTATTCCGTCGAAGTTCAAAGACGATTTCAGGCGCGCCACGGCGTCGGTGCAAAATCAACTCAAGGTGGTATCGCGCGACACGCAGATCGCGATGGGTGACTAGCGGCAGCCGCTCGCCTAGAAACTGTAGCGCAACCCCGCCCAGATCACGTCAGCTTCGCTGTCGCCAAATTCAAAACGATCCCACTGACCGCTCAGACACAGCCGGTCTGTGGCTTTGAAGTCCACGCCAAATCCGTAGAACAGATCTTCGCCTTCATTCACAAACACACCGTCCGGAGTGGTCAGCTCTGCTTCCCAGAAAAATCCGCCGATGCGCGCGCTGGCATTGATAGTGTCGGTCAGGGGCAGTTCAAAACGTGCGGCGATCGTGCCGCCATCGGTCTGGCCTTCGTTGGCGGCGCCCAGAACGTCGGCCTCCACTTCGCCAAGAAACACGTAGCTGGCCTCGAGCGCGATGTTGTTGCCGAGGTCATAGCCCAGGCCGAAACGCAGCGCTTCGGCGTCATCCTCGAGAAATACACCGGCGATTTCGTTGTCCAGATCAGCGCGACCGAATGCGGCATCGACGTAGATGCCCTGGTCGGCGTAGGTCACGCCCACGGTCAGCAGCATGACCAGCGCGGCGAGTCCGAAATGAACGAGTCTGAATTTCTTTTTCATTGCATCTTTCTCCCGAACGCAAAATTTGGTGTCGGGAGTAAGAATGCCCAGAGACGCCTGAACCGATCCTGAACCGCAATTCAGGTGCGCAAAAAGGCCCCCTGGATAAGGAAATGAATCAGGCGCTGGCCGCGGCAATCAGTGCGGCAACAGCCTGTCGATCCGGCACGGTTTTCGGCAACCCTTCGGCTTCGTGAAGCGAAGCAAGCTTGTTCTGGATTCGGTCCGGATTCTCTCCCGCCAGCGCGTCCACGCCACGCACCCCAACGCGCATCAGGGCATTGGCAAGATCACCGTCTACGCCATCCAGACCCTGCAAATCCGCAAGATTGACCCATTTGCGCAGCGCAAAATCTTCGAGCTTCAGCGAGTCGGCAAGCGCCAGCAGCGTGTCGTCGGATTCGCCCACGGCCCGCAAGGCGCCGAGGCCATCGATACCGGCTGCCGCCAGAGCGGTGGCGACGGCCGGCGTCATGCCCGGCAGACCACTGATCTGCGCAGTGGGGGCGGCCGCCGGCGCCGCAGGTGCCTCAGGCTGCACCGCACGCGGCGTAGCCTTGATGCGAGAGCCGCGATAGACGTAGCCAACGCCGAAGCCCAGCAAGGCGCCAATGGCAAAAAACAGACCGAAGTAGGCCGCGAAATAGACCATGCGAAGCTCCGCTCAAAAGTCGAGTAACGGCGTTATACCTGCGCGCTGGAGGTATTATCAAGCGGTCATGGACGAACTGCTAGAATTATAAGCATGAAGCTCAAATCGATCGCACAAAACCTGCCCGCCGGCCATCGCCTGTTCAACCGGGAGCTGAGCCTGCTGGCCTTTCACGAGCGCGTGCTGGCGCTGGCCCAGGACGACACCATCCCGCTGCTCGAGCGGCTGCGTTTCCTGTGCATTTCCAGCACCAACGTCGATGAGTTTTTTGAAGTTCGTGTCGCGCGGATAAAGCATGCCATTGAGCTTGGTGCGGGCGCGCCGGGTGCAGACGGCATCGAACTCCCGGACGTGCTCAGCGCCATTCACAGCCAGGCCAGAGAGCTGATCGCGGCGCAGTATCGCACCTACCAGGACCAGCTTCTGCCCGCCATGGCAGCGCAAGGCATTGTTATCGCACCGCGCGCGACCTGGTCCAAAAAGGTTAAAAAACACCTGCATCAGCACTTCCGCGACAACATATTGCCGGTGCTCAGTCCATTCGGTCTGGATCCGGCCCGTCCGTTCCCACACATCATAAACAAGAGTCTGAATTTTATTGTTGGCCTCAGCGGCGAAGACGCACTGAATCGCACGGCCCGCTACGCGGTGGTGCAGGCCCCGCGCTCGCTGCCGCGGCTGATCAGACTGCCCGAAGAGCTCGGGTCGGGACCCAACACGTTCGTGTTTCTGGCCTCGCTGATCCGCGCGTTCACCGCCGACGTGTTTCCCGGCATGAAGGTGCAGGGCTGTCATCAGTTCCGCGTCACGCGCAACAGCGACCTGTTTCTCGAGGGCGAAGACTTCGACGATCTGTTAATCGCACTCAAAGACCGGCTGGCTGAACGCCAGCACGCGGCCGTGGTGCGTATGGAAACCTCAGAGCACTGTTCGCCCGAGTACGTTGACTATCTGCGTGAGCACTTCGGTCTGCGTGAGCAGGACTGCTTCGGGGTGAATGGCCCGGTCAACCTGAACCGCGTGGCCGCACTGTACGAGATGGTTGATCGCCCCGATCTCAAGGACCGCCCGCTGCGACCCGCGCTGCCCAATGCCGACGACCTGTTTCGCGAGCTGCGCGAGCGCGATGTGCTGCTACATCATCCCTACGATTCGTTTGCGCCGGTGATCGCATTTCTGCGTCAGGCCGCGCGCGACCCGCAGGTGCTCGCAATCAAGCAGACGCTCTATCGCACCGGTCCTGATTCAGCCGTGGTCGACGCGCTGGTTGAGGCGGCGCAGGCGGGCAAGGAAGTCACCGTCGTCATTGAACTGCGCGCTCGGTTTGATGAGGCAGACAACATTCAGCTGGCCAACCGCCTGCACGAAGTGGGGGTTCACGTCGCCTACGGCGTGGTGGGTTTCAAAACCCACGCCAAGCTCATTCTTGTTGTGCGCCAGGAAGAAGATGGCCTCAAGCGCTACGTGCACATGGGCACGGGCAACTATCACCCGAGTACCGCCAAGGTTTACACGGACTACGGCATGTTCACGGCCAACGCCGACGCCTGCGAAGATGTGCACTCGGTGTTCCTGCAGCTCACGGGTCTGAGTCAAAAACCGCGACTGCGGAAACTGCGTCAGGCGCCGTTCGATCTGCACGCCAGTCTCATGCGCTGCATCGAGAGGGAGGCGGCCATTGCCAGCGAAGGACGCGAAGCGCGCATCATTGTAAAGGTCAATTCACTGGTCGAGCCGCGCATTATCGACGCACTCTATTTTGCCTCCAAGCAAGGCGTGCAGATTGATCTGATCGTCCGCGGCATGTGCTGCTTGCGACCAGGCGTCGCGGGACTGTCCGAGAATATTCGCGTGCGTTCGATTCTGGGCCGCTTTCTCGAGCATTCGCGGGTCTACTATTTTCGCAACGACGGCCATGACGATCTGTACTGCGCCAGCGCCGACTGGATGGATCGCAACTTTTTTCGTCGTGTCGAGGTCAGTTTCCCGATTACCGACAGCGACGCCAAGGCGCGCATTCTGGATGAGCTGGGCTTGTATCTCAAAGACCGCGCCGGCGCATGGCAACTTGCCCACGACGGCAGCTATCACCGACTAAGCAAGAGCAACGCAAAGGGACCTTCCGTGCAAAAGACGCTGCTTGAACGCAGTCAGCCAGACCACAACGCCCCGCCGGTGCTGGTGGCCATCAAGCCACGTTGAGCTTGAGCCCGATCTCCTGCAGCTGCGAGGCTTCGCGTTTGAGATCCGCTGCGGTCAGAGGATGCGCGTCCAGCCAGCCTTCAGGAAACGCCAGACTCAGCTGATTGCCTGACGCTTCAAGCTCGAACGGTGTTTGCGGACTTTCCTGACGTGCGCGCATCAGATCGCTGGCGATGCGCAGTAGAGCCAGCATTTTTGGCAAGCGGTCACGCCATTTGCGCCGCAGCTCCGGCGGCACCTCGCGCGGAACACGACGCCGATGACCGCCGATTAACCAGGCAAGCTGTGTCTGCTCGTGACGGCTGAAACCGGGCAGATCGGCATTTTCGACAATGTAGGCGCCGTGGCGATGGTAGTGCGAGTGCGCCACGGACAGACCAACTTCAAGGAGTCGCGCCGCGTAGCGCAGCAACCGCCGCGATTTCTGGCCGTTGATGCCCCAGCTCTTGCCTACCTGATCGAGCATTTTCACCACCAGATTCTCAACGCGCTCGGCTTGCGAGTGGTCAATCAGGTAACGCTCCTGGAGTGCCGTCACACTGACGTCGTGCGCATCATTGCCCAGCTGCGCACCCAGCATGTCGTAGATCAGCCCCTCGCGCAGCGCGCCGTCGGCGATGCGCACGCGCTTGAGCCTGAGACCGGCAAACAGCCGCTCGAGGATCAGCAGGCCGCCGAAGAAAACCGGACGGCGGCGCTCATTGATGGCATCAAACGGCAGTTCATCGAGATTGGAAAAAACACTGATTCGACGCACCATCTGTTTGATATCGCCCGCTGTGATGCCGTCGCTGCTCTCGTCAAATTCGCGCGCAAGCTTGGCTACCGTGCGAATCGTCCCGGAGCAGCCCAGCTCCTGTTTCCAGCCGGATGCTTTGAGCGGGGCGAGCACCGGCGCGAGCTCAAGATCGATCGCCACACGGGCCTCTCGAATACCCTGTTTGCTAATGTTGCCGCCGGGAAAAAACGTCTTGCTGACGCTCACGCAGCCCATGAACAGGCTGTACAGCGTTTGCGGCTCCTCGTCCTCACCAACAATCAGCTCGGTACTGCCGCCACCGATGTCCATAACCAGACGTCGCCCGCCGGTGGTTGGTGCGCCGTGCACCGCGCCAAGATAAATCAGCCGCGCTTCTTCGCGCCCCGAGATGATGTCGATGGGATGGCCGAGTGCGTGGCGCGCGCGCTTGAGAAATTCACCACCATTTTTGGCTTTACGCAGCGTATTGGTGCCCACCACTCGCACGTCCTGCGCCTCGAATTCGCGCAGTCTCTCACCGAAGCGCGCGAGGCAGGCAACCGCAATATCCTGGCGCTCAGCTGAGAGCTGCTGCTGATCATCGAGGCCCGCCGCCAACCTCACCATTTCGCGCAGACGATCGAGCACCTGAAGCCGACCGGCCTCATAGCGCGCGACAATCATATGAAAACTGTTGGAGCCCAGATCGACCGCGGCGAGGACCCGGCCTTCGTGTTCATTCAACGCACGCGTGCTCCGGTAGCTTCGCGAACGCTCGAGGCAGCAGGCCTAGACGTTGAACGACGAGCCACACCCGCAGGTGGTGGTCGCGTTGGGATTGCGAATGATGAACTGCGCGCCCTGCAGATCGTCCTTGAAGTCGATCTCGGCGCCCATCAGATATTGAAAACTCATTGGATCGATCAGTAGCGTGACGCCCTGATTTTCCACCGTCACGTCGCCGTCTTCGAAATTCTCATCGAAGGTGAAGCCGTACTGGAACCCGGAGCAGCCGCCGCCGCTGATGTACACGCGCAGCTTGAGATCCGGATTGGCCTCTTCGGTGATCAGCTCTGCCACTTTCGTGGCCGCCGAATCCGTAAAGACGATATCCGCGGGCGGGGCGGGCGGTGTTGCCTGATTGAGTGCTGTCATGCCGTCATTAAACCAAATCCGGACCGAGCGGACCAGCCGCCGGGGCGTTTTGCCTTAATTGCGCACCACGCGGCTCAGGCTGGCTTGCTGTTAGTGGTGCCCACCTGTACGAGCTCTTCGTCTTCCTCGGTCGGACGGGGCTTGACGTTGACCACGCCCTGCTCGGCCGGCTCGTGGATCAGCTTGCCGTTGATCTCGGCGCCGATCGCCATTTCGATCAGGTTATAGAAGACATTACCAATAACGCGCGCCGTGGTGCCAAGCTCCACGCGCTCACGCGCGCTGACGTCGCCCTTGACCGTGCCGTTGAGCACCACGTGGGGCACGCTGACGCTGCCCTCGACGACCCCTTGCTCAGCAATGCTCAACACCGAATTGGATTCGAGCTCGGCCTGAATGTTGCCCTTGATGTAGCCGTCCACATGCAGACCGCCGCTGAACTCGATGTCGCCCGAGACTTTGGTGTTGCCACCAATCAGCGTGTCGATATCCTGCGTTCGACGCCGCGTCGGCTTCGGTGCGACGACGGGCTTAGGCGTGTTTTTCTTGCCACCAAACATGGTTGAACTCCTAGGTTGACTGAACCGACCACTCAAACGCCTGGCGAATCGCCTTGGCGGAGCGGCCTTTGGGATTGACTTCCACCATCACGCGATCCGGCACAAAGCCATCCGGTAGCTGCAGCTCGCGTTCAAAATTCTGGAAGTAACGAAACTTGAAACCCATCTTGGGGCTATCCGCCTCATCGATCAAAAGATCACTCAGAGGATAGCTTACCTGTACTCCGTCGCGGGCGCCCTCGAGCGCCAGATCGACATTGCCCGATACACTCTTGTCATGACGAGCGGCGGCCATGACCAGTGTCAGAGTCAGACGAAACTCGCTTTGCGCGGCGCCGGGCGACACCGTGAGATCCTGAATCTGCAGGCCGCTGGTACCGTCGGCGGGCGACACAATGCCGCGATAGAAGGCCAACTGCTCGCGCTGGGTCTGAATCTCGCTCTGCAGCTCGCCCAGCGAGCTCTCGACGCGCAGATAGGCCTCACGGTCCACATCGCGGGACATCGTGAGCATCGCGATCTCCTCGCGCAGGGCGCTATTGCCGGTTTTGAGCTCCTCGAGTTCGTCCAGCAGCGCACGTCGTTCGCGATCGGCACGCAGCCCGTCATAGCCGCCGCGGTAGCGCCCCCACTCGTACAGCACGAACGAGGCAAACAGCAGGCCAATGACGCTGCTGGCCACAATCAGGCCCATGCGGCGCGGCTGGTGCGTGCGGACAACGAGTTTTTGGTTCGCCATGAATTGACCAGATTTTGATCAGCGGATTGACCATATTACTGGCAGCACGACATAAATGAAAAGAAAACCGGTCGCTTTATCTGGCAAAATGCGACGCGTCGCACACTAGCGGGATCGCCCATGCTCTGGCTCAAAGCCTTTCACGTCATCTTTATGGTCACCTGGTTCGCCGGGCTGTTTTACCTGCCGCGGCTTTTTATCTACCACGTGGAGGCCAGCGATCAGATCAGTCTCGACCGGTTTGTGATCATGGAGCGACGGCTGTTCGGGATCATGACCATCGGCGCCGTGCTGACGGCAATTTTCGGCATTGCACAAATCGTGTGGGTACCGGCGTTCCTGAAACTGCCGTGGATGCACATCAAACTGACCCTGGTGGTCGCACTGGCGGGCTATCACGTCTGGTGCTGGCGGCTAATGCTGGCGTTTCGCAGCGGCAACAACCGCCACAGCTCGAAGTGGTACCGCTGGTTCAACGAGGCACCGGCGCTGGTGCTGATTGCTGTGGTGCTGCTGGCCGTGCTCAAGCAACCGGTTTGAGCCGGCGGCTTGTGATCGTTACCGGGTTTTCAGGCCGGCGCCTCCAGATGCACGCGAAACTCGCTCAGCACTTGCTCGTAGACATCGCGCTTGAAAAAGATCACGTTGCGCACCGGCACGCTGGGCTCGACCCACTCCCAGTGGTCGAACTCCGGCTCGTCGTTCAGATCAAAGCGTATGCGCTCTTCGCCGCTTTGCAGCCGCAGCATGAACCAGCGCTGTTTCTGACCAATGCACAGAGGTTTGCTGTGTTTGCGCTGATAGCGCTCTGGCAACGTGTAGCGACACCAATCTCGACTGGTGGCGATCAGACGCACGTCCTCCGGGGCCAGACCGACTTCTTCGCGCAGCTCCCGGTACATGGCCGCCTCGGGCGCTTCGTCGGGACGAATGCCGCCCTGGGGAAACTGCCAGCCGCCCTGACCGACACGCCGTGCCCACAGCAGCTTGCCGTGTGCGTTAGCGATAACGATACCCACGTTGGCGCGGTAACCGTCCTGATCGATACTGTCGTCCGACATGCCTTATCTCCTGCTGTTGGAATTCTCACACAGTCGCCTGCGACGAACCAGCGCCTACACAATCGTTTAAAAACCGGGCGCTTTAAAACTCACACGTGAATACGCCTGCTCGCAGCCTGCTGATCCTGATCATTTGTGCCTTGTTGTGTCTCGCGGCGGTGCTTGTGGCACTGAGCCTCGGCAGCGTCGCCCTGCCTCTGGCCGACACGCTGGCCACGCTGCGCGGCAACGGCAGCGATCTTGGTCGGCAGCTTGTCTTCGAATTGCGACTGCCGCGCACGCTCAATGCACTGGCCGTGGGTGCGCTGCTGGCAGTGGCGGGGGCCTACATGCAGGTGCTGCTGCGCAATCCGCTGGCCGATCCCTACATTCTGGGCATCTCCAGCGGCGCCGCGGTGGGTGCTTTGGTCGGTGTGGCGGCAGGCGCCGCATATATCCTTCGCCAATCGCTCGCGCTCGCCGGGGCCGTCATTGTCATGGCCGTGGTGTATCAGTTTGCGCGCTCTGAACGGGGGTTCGCGCCGCTGCGGCTGCTTCTGACGGGCGTGGTCATCGCTGCCGGGCTCAATGCTGTGATCAGCCTGCTGCTGGCCACCAGCGACGATGCGAGTTTGCGCGGCATGCTGTTCTGGATGATGGGTGATCTGTCGATCAGTACCTACTATCCGCAGGCCGTGACCGTTGCGATCATTGGCGTTGTGATCGGTGTTGGCATGGGACGGGCTCTGGACGTGCTGGCACTGGGCGCAACCCAGGCATCAAGCCTTGGCCTGAGCGTGGGGGCGACGCGCCGGATGGTCTATTTGCTGGCCTCGGTCATGACCGCGGCGGCGGTAACTGCGGCCGGCAGCATCGGTTTTGTGGGGCTCGTGGTGCCCCATGCCGTGCGGCTTGTGATTGGGCCGGGTCATCGTCTGCTGATTCCCGCCTGTGCGCTGATCGGGGGCGCCCTACTGGTGGTTGCAGACACCGCCGCTCGCACCGTCCTGGCGCCGCGTCAGCTGCCGGTCGGTGCGCTGACCGCGCTGATTGGCGTGCCGTTTTTCCTGCTCTTGATGCGCCGGGCGACGTTGCCGCGCAACTGATCCTCGGCGCCCTGCGCATCTTTGCGATGCTACCTCGATGATTTACATGATAAAATTTCTGGTGTAACAGAAATTTGCATTCTGGCGAGGCACGACCTACCATGCCCGCGCTCACGCAAGGACACGTGATTGTCGGTCTGACCACCGACAACCGGCACGGACAGGACGGGCACCCGGAGTAGAACCGGGTCAGTTCAAGATACGAATCACGAGGTCCCTATGGCATCGATCTACGTGGGCAATTTGCCCTATACCGCGACCGAGGAAGAAATCGGCGCGCTCTTCACCCCTTTTGGCAACGTACAGTCCGTCAAGATCATCATGGATCGGGAAACCGGCAGACCTCGCGGGTTCGCCTTTGTCGACATGGATCGCGATGCCGCCAAAGACGCCATCAAGCAAATCAACGGCAGTGAAATGGGCGGACGTACCTTACGCGTCAACGAAGCTCACGATCGCCCCCCGGCCCGGCCTTCCGCCGATCGTTACTAGCTACTAGCGAGCTACCCGCCCGCACCGCCGCGGGCTACAACGCGATTGCGACCGGCGCTCTTTGCCGCAAACAGCGCCTCGTCTGCGCGCGCCAGCAGGCGCGTCGCAGCCGTGTCGGCGTCTTTTCCGTCGCTATCGTCGAGCCGCGCGACGCCGATGGATACGGTGAGATCGATGTGTTGCTCGTCCTCGATCGGAACGGGCGCAGAACGAACGCTGTCGCAAATCCGCTCCCCGAGCAGTCGCGCGTCTGACAGATCCGTGTCTGGCAATACGATGACAAATTCCTCACCACCAAAGCGCGCCGCGACATCGCTGCTGCGCACTTGTTTCTGCGCACGACGGGCTACATGTCGCAGCGCGGCGTCGCCCGATAAATGCCCGTACTGATCGTTGACCTTTTTAAAAAAATCCAGATCAAACATCAGCAGACTCAAGGGTGACTTCAAGCGGCGGGCGCGCGCCACCTCCTCGGGCACACGCGCATTGAGATAGCGTCGGTTGTGCCAGCCGGTCAGCACATCGGTGAGTCCGCTCCAGGTCAGGCGGGCCCGGTTTACGGCGTTTTCCAGACAAAAGCCCGCGATAAGGCCCAGATGACTCAAAAAATCCGTCGCATGCTCGCGCGTGAAGCGGCCGGGGTCGGTGCTGCCCAGATTCAAAACCCCCACCAGACGTCCGCGTAGCATCAGCGGCACCAGTGCGACGCTGCCAAGCGCCGCGCTCACGTCAAACAGCTTGCCGTGCACGGCGCGATCGAACGGACCCAAAATGGCGCCGGAGAGCTTTGTGTACTGACCACATAGGGTATACAGATCATCCACAAGCAGGACGCCTTCGGTGGAGGTCTCGCGCTGCTGCTGCGAAAAAAGCAGCAAATGATGGACCTCGTGCTCGGGGTCGGACAGCGCCAGCGAGACTGCATCGAGACCAAACGAGGCCTGCAGACCACCGACGAGATTTTCGAGCAGATCTTCCAGCGACCGCGACTGCAATAACAGCAGCTCGCGCCGCTGCGCGCGCCGCGAAATGGTCTCATTGCGTGCGGCCTCGGCCATCAGCGAAGACAGCTGTGACCGGAGACGGCGAATCTCTTGCTCGGCGTCGCTCACGGGTTACCTGCGTAATTCATGCGCCGGGAGTTTAGCACTCGCTGTACAACGGTGACGCACTCTGCGACCCGGTTCCTTTGCCCACGACGCACCTCGGGGTATAAGGAGGCAATGGGGAATCAAACAACGCCTTCAACGCGTGCCGCCAACAAGCCGGTGCTGGTCGTCGATGCACCCGGAGACGCGGCATCGGCGACCTGTGCCGCCGTGGCCGCGGCCGGTCGACCGGTGGAGCGCGTTGACGATATCGAGTCGCTTTACCGCATGCTCGATCGCAAGCCGGCCACGGTCGTGCTTGAGCTCATGCTCAAGGGACTCGATGGCATTGAGATGATTCGCCGCTTCAGCCACATGATCCGGCCACCGGAGCTCATCATCATGAGCAAGGCCGACGCACGAATACGCGACGCGGCGGGCAGGCTTGCACGCTCGCGCGGACTCAACGTGCTGGCCGTGCTGGGCAAGGACTATGCTGACCTGCAGGCACTGACCAGTTCACTGGGCAGCACCAGAGTTTCGCAACTGCCGGAGCGCGAAAAGGCCACCTTCGTGCCCAGCGCTGCGGAGCTGCGCCACGGCCTGATCAATGACGAAATCAGCGTGCTCTATCAACCCAAAGTCGCCGTCGACACCATGGGATTTGTCAGCGTGGAAGCGCTGGCGCGCTGGGCTCATCCCGTGCACGGCGACGTGATGCCAAAACATTTCATCTCCGTTGCCGAACACAACGGGCTGATCGGGCCGCTCACCGACGTGGTCGTCAATCACGCCTTCCAGAGTACTCAGGCCTGGCGCGATGAGGGGCTCGATACGCAGCTGGCGATCAATATCTCCGGCGCCTCGCTGGCGAATCTTGAGCTGCCGGATCTGCTGGCCCAGCGCGCGCGCAGCTTCGATCTGAAAACCGAACAGGTCACCGTAGAAATCACGGAGGGCTGGATTGAGCAGAACCCGATTGATGCGCTGGACATCATGACGCGTCTGCGCATGAAGGGCTTCGAACTGTCGATTGATGATTTTGGCACCGGCTACTCGACCATGCTGCGTCTCAAGCAGGTGCCGTTCAGCGAACTCAAACTCGACCAGTCAATGCTGCGTGGCGCCGCCAATGACGAGGTCTCGCGCATGATTCTGGCCTCGAGCATCCAGCTTGGTCATTCGCTTGGGTTGACCGTCGTCGCCGAGGGTGTAGACAACCAGAGCGACTGGAATCTGATCAAGAGTCTGGGCTGCGATCAGGGCCAGGGTTTTTTTGTATCGCGCCCGATGTCGGCCGAGGCCTTGCCCGGCTGGCACAGGCATTGGGCCAGTACACAGGCAAATTAAGTCGAACCAGCAGTATCTTCTGCTAAACTTTCACTCCCACGAACGAGGAATACGCGGCAATGAACGAGAGAAACGATCGAGCCTCAGGTACAGCAACAATTATTGGCGAGGGCGTACGCATCTCGGGCACCATCGCGGGCACCGGCAGCTTCATCGTATGTGGCGAAGTTGAGAGTGACTGCGATCTCAACGGTCCGGTGACGCTGGCTCGCGAGGGCCACTGGAAAGGCACCATCCGCGCCACGGAGATCACCATCGCCGGCAACGTTGAAGGCGACGTGCGTACGGACGGCAAGATTGAAGTCGCCTCCACGGCCCGCGTTCGCGGCAGCCTGATCGGGCGCATGATTTCGGTCGCCGAGGGCGCTGTCATCGAAGGCGAAATGCAGATGACCGGCACCTCCACTTCGGACGGCGTGGTCAAACTCGCCGAAAAAGTCACCGTCTAGTCTTTCTTCATGCCAGTCACTGACGGCTTCACGCCGCCGCGACTGTTGCGCAGCGGCCACGCACAGTCGCTACTGGCCAGTCTGAAATTTCGGGCGCCATGGATTCGGCGCCGCGCCGCCTCCATGCTCGCTGCCGAGCAATACGTTGAACTGGACGCTGGCAACGACGTGCGCCTCACCGGCTGGTACAGCGCGCACGACAATGACGACGCCCCGCTGGCGATCCTCATCCACGGCTGGGAGGGCAGCGCCCAGTCACAGTACATGCTTTCGACCTCCAGCCTGCTGTTCAAAAACGGCTATCGCGTGTTTCGTTTCCAGCTGCGCGATCACGGCGACTCCCATCATCTCAATCGCGAGTTGTTCCATTCGTGTCGTCTGGATGAGGCCGTCGGCGGCGTGGCCGACGTGGTGCGACGTTTTGGTCACGACCAGCCGGTTATGCTTGGCGGCTATTCACTCGGTGGCAATTTTTCGCTGCGCATTGGCGTGCGCGCACCTGCGGCCGGCATCAATTTGGCGGCGATCGCTGCAATCTGCCCGGTCGCCAATCCGGCGCACACGCTGCGCGCCATGGAAGAAGCTCTGCCCGTGTACGAGCGCTATTTCATGCGCAAGTGGCGACGATCATTGCGCCGCAAACGCGATCTGTTTCCCAACGACTACAGCGACCCGTTGCTGTTTTCGATCCCGGACATGCGCGCGCTAACGGCGCATCTGGTCGAACACTACGGATACATGCGCGTGGAAGACTATTTCGACGGCTATCGCATTACCGGCGACCGACTCGCGAGCCTCGCCATTCCCTCGCTGGTGATCGCCGCAGCCGATGATCCGATCATTCCCATCAAGGATTTTGATGACCTGGCAACGCCCGACTGCCTTACACTCGTACGCACAAGACACGGCGGCCACTGCGGCTACATCGACACATGGCGCGAGCCGACCTATGCCGACCGCACCATTGCCGAGTGGTTTGATCAACACAGAACATGAGCGCGTACGGCGCGCGGGGGACAACGCATGCTGACGCTTTACGATTATCACGATTCGGGAAACGGCTACAAAATCCGCCTACTGCTGCATTTCCTGCAACGCGGTTATCGCTACGTGGAAGTGGACATCATCTCGGGCGCGTCGCGCACGCCTGAGTTTTTGAAGCTCAACCCAAACGGGCGCATACCAGTTCTCGAACTGAGCGACGGCCGCGCACTGAGCGAGAGCAATGCCGTCCTGTTTTATCTGGCGCAGGACAGTGAATTTTGGCCAGCGGACACGTTCGTCCAGGCACAGATCATGAGTTGGATGTTCTTCGAGCAGTACAGCCACGAGCCGAACATCGCCACCTCGCGCTTTATTCGCAAACACCGCGAGATCGACGCCGAGCAGCAGGCGCTGCTGGACATGAAACGCGCACCCGGCATCGCCGCCCTTGAACTTCTCGAATCACAGCTCTCGCACACCGACTGGCTGTGCGGCGATCAGATCAGCATCGCCGATATTGCGCTGTATGCCTACACGCACGTGGCACCCGAGGGTGGCTTTGATCTGGCACCGTACGCGGGGATTGGTCGCTGGATTGCGCGCATGGCGGCCCAGGCCAACTACGTTCCCATCACGCACACTGAAGGACCGTAGCGAACTAAACGGCGTGCGTGGTGCTCTAAGCCGACGTACTCTTGCACTGATCTGATCGGACTCCGGGGACTGCACCAAGTGCGCTACCTCCTTATCTTTTTTCTGGGACTAGCCGCTGGTGCTGCAGGTATGGCGTTTCTGCGCCCGGCACCACTGCCAGCGCCAGCAGAGCAGGCAAGCGCTCCCCCTCCTCCCCCGACCCGAGCCAAGAACACCGCGCAGGGCGATGGCACGGTCACGGTGGTGCTCGAAAGCGGCACCGTTTCAAAACGTGTTCCCGGCGTTGTCGTTCGCGAGCCCGCCGCGCTGATTGTGCGTTTCGACGACTACGTGCGCAGCGAGCGCGCCTACTGGATCAGCGCCAATGGTTTGCGCCACGCTATCGACGAAGCGACGGCCGTCGATCTCGATATCGGACTGATCGCGTTCGCCGTGGACGAACCAATGCTGGACGGGCTAACCCTTTCCAGCGATCGCGGCTCGTTGTTTCTCGGACTGGATGTCACACTGATCGGCGACCAACCCGGCAGTGAGGGCGAGGTGTATTCAGCCGCCGTAGAACGCGGTCCGAATCACTATCGCTATCAGATTCGCTCCGATTCGCCGCCCGCCGCGAGCCTGATCGCCGTGGTCGATACGTCGTCCGGTGCGCTGATCGGGCTTGCCGATCGGCCGCGCCAGGCGCCCGCGTCGCCTGTACTGTCTGCGGTGGATGTGGGCACCCTTGTTGACTTTCTGGCCAACCGCCTGCCGCGACCCGCCAGAACCATGACCGATATCAATGCGGCGATATTCAGTCAGCCCGCCGGACTGGCGCGCGAATTTGAAGAGCTTAGTCGCAGCGGTCGCTGGTCGGCCGCGCTGGATCGTGCGCGGCGACTGATTGGTCGCTCACCCGAGTACATAACCTGGCTGCGTCGCGGCGGGCTATTCGAAAACATGGTGCGCCAGTCGCAAGCGTTGGTCACCACCGGGCGGTCGTTGCAGGCCCGAACCCAGCTGCTGGACGACATTCAGCGTTTTGGCGCGAATCAGGACGTACTGCGTGAGCTGGTGCGCATCGAAACCCGGCGCGGCGCAACGCTCGATGCCATCGCGACGCTGGATCAGCTTCAATACAACGGTGTTTCGATTCCAAAGGACGATCTTTTTGCCGTCATGCGCGCAACGGTCACGACCTACCTTGGCAGCCCCGAGAAATCAGACGCGCGCGCGACACAACTACTGCTTGACCAGCTGCAGCGCGATCCGGACTACGCGCCCTACCACCGTCAGCTCGGCAGTTTGCTTTTCGCATCCGGACGCTATCAGGAAGCGGAGTTTCACCTTAACCGAGCGGTAGCGCTTGATCCGAGCTACGCCGCCGACGTTGCACGCGAACTCGAAACGGCGCGCCAGCGCCGCCAGGTTACACGTCAGGTAGAGGTACCGCTTATCGGCAGCGGCAGCGCGCTGTACGTCAACGTGCAGCTCAACGGCTCACCTCAAACATTCCGCTTCTTGCTCGATACTGGCGCATCGTACTCAGCCATCAACACCAGCACATTGCTGCGTCTGGGGCTCAATGACATTTTCAACAACGGCGCGCCTGTCATCGAACTTGAAACGGCCAACGGTCGCGTATTTGCCCAGACGTTTCGACTGCAGTCGATGAACCTGGCTGGCGCGGTGGTTGAACAAGTGCCGGTGGTAGTGCTCGAAGACATGGGGCCGCTGGACGGTCT
>CAZXCL010000081.1:0-13430 GCA_964639265.1 uncultured Gammaproteobacteria bacterium
TGGCCGTCCACTTCGCGGTAGTACAGCGCTGGAAACAGTTTGCGCATGCTGAGGTCGCCGGTGCCGCCGAAAACGACATAGTCAAAGGGCTGAACGGGAATTATCTGGCTCATGGTTCCAACGTCTTTATGCAAGCACCGCGCTCGCTTGTGGCCGCCAAGGATAGGCGATCCGGCGCTTGAGCTATAGTGCTAATTGACTCTATTAAGGTCCGGTTCAGCACCAGACCGGCACACTGCGGATAATTTCGGAGAATCGCACCACAATGAGGCACATTTGTTTACTGCTGAGCGCAGCGTTGCTGGGCATCTTGCCCGCCGCCGCGTTCGCCGACAGCACATCACAGCTCGCCCCGTTTGAAGCTCGCTACAAGGTTCGCATGAGTGGACTCAGTGGCAGCATGACGATGTCTCTGACCCAAACGGACGAAGGCTATGAGGCCCGCTCTTTTTTGAAACCCAAGGGCCTTGCCAGCGTCTTCGCACGCGGCGAGCTGGTAGAAACAGCAACGTTCGATATCACCGACGAGCGTGTCCGACCGCTTGCCTATGCACTGCGCGATACCATCGCTCGCAATGACGAAAGCGGATCACTGACGTTTGACTGGAGTGCCGGCACGGCCGCGGGTGACAGTGATGGCAAAGCACTCAGCTACGACATTGATGAACTGACGGTAGATCGCCTTAGCCTGCAGTATGCGCTCATGCTCGATCTGATTAACGGCCGCAGCGCGCCCGCCTACACCATGCTCGACGGCGACCGTCGCAAGTCGCTGACCATCAGCCAGTCCGGCGACCAGGTCATTGAGGTGCCGCTGGGCAAGTACGAAGTGCGTGAAGTGCGCCATCAGAACCAGGGTTCAAGCCGTCGCGTCGTTTTATACTGTGCCAAAGACCTGGGCTATCTCCCCGTGCGCATCGAGCAATACAAGAACGATGATCTGCGAGTGCGCGCCGAACTGGTCTCTCACCGCACACCCTAACTTGTGAAGCGCGCAGCGTCGCGGTAACTTGACGCCCTGTTTTCGCGCAGGAGCGCCGCCGTGACCTCAGCCTATGATTTTTCCTGCCGCAGTTTGAGCGGCGACGACATCGACCTCGACGCCTACCGGGGCAAGGTCAGCCTGATCGTGAACACGGCCAGCAAGTGCGGCTTTACGCCTCAATATGAAGGGCTCGAAGCGCTCTACCAGAAGTATCGCGATCAGGGTGTCGAGGTACTCGGGTTTCCATGCAATCAGTTTGGCCGCCAGGAACCCGGCAGCGCTGATGACATCGGCGAGTTTTGCCAGATCAACTACGGCGTCTCGTTCACGATGTTTGAAAAGATTGACGTCAACGGCCGCGATGCCGATCCGCTCTACGAACACCTTAAAGATCAGGCACCCGGGCTGCTGGGCTCGAAGAAAATCAAATGGAATTTTACGAAGTTTCTGGTGGATCAGGACGGACACGTGGTCAAGCGCTACGCGCCCTCGGTCAAGCCAGAAGCCATTCACGACGATATTGATCAACTTCTCGACTCTGGAGATTCAACATGACCATTAAAGTTGGCGATTCAATCCCGGCCTGCACGCTGGGCACCATGGGCAAGGAAGGTCCGGAAAGCCTCACCACGGAGCAGATCTTCGGCGGCAAGAAAGTGGCGCTGTTCGCGCTGCCAGGCGCGTTCACCCCGGGCTGCTCGATGGCCCACCTGCCCGGCTTTGTTGCACTGGCGGACAAGATCAAGGCCAAGGGTGTGGACACCATCGCGTGCCTGTCGGTCAACGATGCCTTTGTTATGGGCGCCTGGGGCGAAGCACAAAACGCCGGCGAGATTCTGATGCTGGCCGACGGCAATGCAGAGTTCACTGAAAAAGTGGGACTCGAGCTTGATGCCACCGGGTTTGGCATGGGCAAACGCTCACAGCGCTACTCGATGATTGTCGAAGACGGCAAGGTCACGGCGCTGAACATCGAAACCGGCAAGGGCGTGGAAGCAAGCTCCGCCGAAACCCTGCTCGGCCAGCTTTAGGGCCAGGTTAGTGCGGCGGGCCGAACAATGGCCCGCCCGCCACGCCCGATGACCATCTCGGACACGATACTTGCCGCGCTGATCGCCGCGGTCGTGTCGCTGATAATCTCCATTGTCAGCACCTACCTGACCGCGCGCTTCGCGCGCAAGAAATTCGAACGTGAAGTTAGCGAAAAGTATCGCCAGAAACTCTACGAGCTGCGTCTGCAGGAATACCCCGCGGCGTTCGGCATCACAGGCCGCATCGTCTTTGACGACGCGCTGCACTCCACGCGCGACGAAATCATTGCCGTTATGGACGAACTGCGTACCTGGTGGGTGGGACCGGCGGCACCGCTACTATCCAAAGATGCGGTCACGGCCTACTACGATCTCAAAGACGTGATCAAACGCATAGCCGCCAGTGATGGCGAGATTGACACCGAGCTCAGTCAGGCGCTTTTCGCGGCCAACAAGCAGTTACGCTGGGTGCTTCGTCAGGATCTCGACGTCCTCTACGACAGCGACGAATTTACCGAATCCCTGCGCCGCAAGTCCTAAGCGTTTCCGTTCGCAATCGCCCACCCCATCTGTGCCATCGGCCCGGCCATTGCTGCCACCGTCGCAGCGGCCTTGTTGGACGCGTTGCCCGTCTCCACGCGCTTGGCGATGCCCTGCAAAATGGCCGCAAAGCGGAAAAAGTGAAACGCGATATAAAACTCCCAGCGCTCGGGCGGCGTCACGCCGCTGGCCTCGACAAACCTCGCCAGCAATGCCTCCTCGTCGGGAATATTGAGGGCGCTGCGATCTGTGCCCCCCAAACCGCCGTGGGTCGGATGAGGCGGCAAGCGCAGCATCGTCACAAAATAGGACACGTCGATCAGAGGATGACCAACAGTTGAGAGCTCCCAGTCGATTAATGCGCTGATAGTCGGGCTGGCCGGATCGATCAGCATGTTGTCCAGACGAAAGTCGCCGTGCACGAGCGCTCGCACGCCATCATCCGCGGGCTGGTTGTCGGGCAGCCACTGCATAAGCGACTCCATGGCAGTGATGGTTTTGGTTTCGCTGGCCCGATACTGCCGCGTCCACGTCGCAATCTGACGCGCCACGTAATTGCCCGGCGCGCCAAAATCGCCGAGGCCCACAGCATCAATATCCACCCGCGCAAGCGCGGCAAGAAGATCCACCTGGTTCTCGTAAACGGTGCGTCGATCCTGCGCCGCCAGGTCCGGCAGCGAAGGATCAATAAACGTACGCCCGTCCACCAGCCCCATGACGAAAAACATGGTGCCAATGACGCCGTCATCCTCGCACAGCGCAAACACCGGCGGCACCGGTACATCCGAATGCGCCAGCGCCGCCATGACGCGATACTCCCGATCAACGGCGTGAGCCGACGGCAGGAGTTTCCCGTCCGGTTTTCGGCGCAGGACATAGTTGCCTGAAGCCGCGCGCAACGCATAGGTGGGATTGGACTGACCGGTCGCAAACTTCTCCACCTCAAACGGCGCGCTGAAGCCGTCCACATTGGCCTCAAGCCATTGCCCCAAACGCGCCATCTGACCGCTATCCAGCGTATTGGCCATACCAAAACCCCATATTGTTGACAATTTTAGCCGAAAATGGCCTTATACGGCCCCATTTCGCGAAAATCACCACGGATTGTCACCAATCTGACATGGCCAGCCCCGCCGCCACACTTGCCGACCATCTGCTCGAATCGCTGCAAAAGGCGATTGTCGAGGGCGATCTGGCACCTGGTGAAAAACTGCGCGAACCCGAACTCGCCAAATCCTACGGCACCAGTCGCGGGCCGCTGCGTGATGCGATTCGCCGCCTTGAAGCGCGCCGCCTGATCATCTCCACACCCAATGCGGGCGCTCGCGTGACCTCGCTGAGCGCTCATCAGCTGATCGAACTGTATCAGGTGCGCGAAGCGCTGGAAGGTATGACCTGCCGACTGGCCGCCACGCACATGAGCGACGCCGATCTGGCCAAGCTTGACGACTTGCTCAATTCTCACGAGCAAGCCCTTGAGCAGGCCGGCGGTCGGCGCTATCTGCGTCAGGAGGGCGACCTTGATTTCCACTACCGCATCGCGGCCGGCTGCGGGAACGCGCTACTGGCAAGCTCGGTGTGCGTGGACTACTACCAGCTCATGCGGATGTATCGCCACAAGTTCAGCGCGCACCGGGGTCGCCCGGCCCGCGCACTGGCCGAACATCGCCGCATTCTCTCGGCGCTGATGGAGCGCGACGGAGAGCTGGCCGAAATTTTGATGCGCAGGCACATCCGCGCCGCGCGCAAGACGATTGAAAGCACGCTCGATCAGGAGACCGATGATGAGTAAACCAGGCACCAGCGCAGGACGCCGTTTCCGGGATGCACTTGAAAGCGAAAGGCCGCTGCAAATCCCCGGCACCATCAACGCCTATCACGCCATGATGGCCGAACAGGTTGGTTACAAGGCCATCTATATGTCGGGCGCGGGTGTCGCGAACGCCTCTTACGGCCTGCCGGACCTGGGCATGACTTCGCTCAACGACGTGCTCGAAGATGCGCGCCGCGTCACCGCCGCCACGGACGTTCCCCTGCTGATCGACATCGACACCGGCTGGGGCGGCGCATTCAACATTGCGCGCACCGTGCGCTCGATGATCGACGCGGGCGTTGCCGCCGTGCATATCGAGGATCAGGTAGGGCAGAAGCGCTGCGGCCACCGGCCGAACAAGGAACTGGTGTCTAAAGATGAGATGGTCGATCGGATCAAGGCGGCCGTGGATGCCAAAACCGATCCGGACTTTGTCGTCATGGCGCGCACCGACGCGCTGGCGGTTGAAGGCATGGAGCCGATGCTTGAGCGCATCAAGGCCTACGAGGCCGCCGGCGCCGACGCCATCTTTGCCGAAGCAATGACTGAATTGGAGATGTATCGCGACGTTGTCAGCGCCGTGAACATCCCGGTGCTCGCGAACCTGACCGAATTTGGCATGACGCCGCTTTATACAACCCGCGAGCTTGAAAGCGTGGGGATTCGTATGGCGCTCTATCCGTTGTCGGCCTTTCGCGCGGCCAACGCCGCGGCGCTCAACGTATTTCGCGCCATTCGCGAGCAGGGCACGCAGGAAGCCGTGATCGACACGATGCAAACACGCGCCGAGCTTTACGAGTTTTTGAACTATCACTCGTTCGAGGAAAAACTCGACGAGCTGTTCTCGAAAAAATAATCCGCCTACCGCAACCAGACTTTGACCATTACGTGAGGAACACACCATGAGCAATGCCGTTGAATCCAACGTCCGTCCCGATCCCGACAAGGAGCTGGTGGACATCGCCCGCTACGTCGACAGTTTTGACATCAACAGCGATGATGCTTACCGCACCGCCCGATACTGCCTGATGGACACGCTCGGCTGCGGCTTCCTCGCACTGGGCTTCCCCGAATGCGCCAAGCACATGGGCCCGCTGGTACCCGGCACGACCGTGGTGAACGGCGCGCGTGTGCCCGGCACGCAAAACGTGCTCGATCCGGTGAAGGCTGCCTGGGACATCGGCTGCATGATCCGCTGGCTCGATTTCAACGACACCTGGCTTGCCGCCGAATGGGGTCATCCGTCCGATAACCTGGGCGGCATTCTGGCCGTCGCCGACTACCTCAGCCGCACGCGCATTGCCCGCGGTGAAGACCCGCTGACCATGCGCGATGTACTCACCGCCATGATCAAGGCGCACGAAATTCAGGGCTGTCTGGCCCTTGAGAACAGCTTCAACCGCGTGGGCCTTGATCACGTGCTGCTGGTGCGTGTCGCCTCCACCGCTGTGGTCACCAAGATGCTCGGCGGCAACGAAGCACAAATCACCGACGCGCTGTCGCACGCCTGGCTCGACGGCTCGTCGCTGCGTACCTACCGCCATGCGCCCAACGCCGGCCCGCGCAAAAGCTGGGCGGCAGGCGACGCCACCAGTCGCGCCGTACGCCTGGCCATGCTCGTCATGAAAGGCGAGATCGGCTACCCGAGCGCGCTGAGCGCACCCACGTGGGGCTTCAACGACGTTTGCTTCAAGGGCAATTCGCTCAAGTTCCAGCGCGACTACAGCAGCTATGTGATGGAGCAGGTGCTGTTCAAGATTTCGTTCCCTGCCGAATTCCACTCGCAGACGGCGGTTGAAGCGGCCGTCCGCCTGCATCCTGAAATCAAGGACCGTCTCGACGACATCAAGCACATCCACCTGACCACCCACGAAGCAGCGATCCGCATCATCAGCAAGGAAGGCAAGCTGCATAACCCGGCCGACCGCGATCACTGCCTGCAGTACATGGTCGCGATCGGTCTGCTCAAAGGCGATCTGGTGGCCGAAGACTACGAAGACGATGTGGCCTCAGACCCACGAGTCGATGCGCTGCGTGAAAAAATGCTGGTGACCGAAGACAAGGGCTACAGCAAGGACTATCACGATCCGGAAAAACGCTCGATCGCCAACGCCATGCAGGTGGAGTTCAACGACGGCAGCAAGACCGAACGCATCGAGATCGAATACCCCATCGGTCACAAGCGTCGCCGCGACGAAGGCATTCCCGTGCTGCAGGCCAAGTTCGAACGCAACCTGGCAACACGTTTCCCCGCGGCGCAGTGCGCCCGCATCATCGAGATGTGCGCCGATCAGGACAAACTGGAAGCGACGGCCGTCAACGACTTCGTTGACGCCATGATCATTTAGCAGCGAGAAAGCCCAACGAAAGGTGCGTCAAACAAGGCGCACCATTCCAAATTACGCGCTTCTCCAGGCCTCCGAGTACGCCCAGACCACGAAACAGCACACCATTCAACGCCGCAAAAGCGCCCACCACCGCCCCACATTCAGCAGGCTCATCAAAGACGCCGACACATACGTAAGCGCCGCCGCCTGCAACAACTTGCGCGCATGCGGCTCATCGCCCTCTTTCAGATAGCCACCTTCACGCAAAAGCGGCATCGCGCGCGCAAAGCTCGCATCAAACTCAGTGGGCAACGTCAGAAGATGCACGAGGGCGGCCGTACCAAGGCTCAGCAGGCCGCCAAAAATCATGACCAGACTCAACGACGGCGCACGCGTGACTGCGCCAATAACCGGAGAGAGCATCAACACACCCGCACCCAGACGCTGCAGTGGCCCGGTGAGTCTTACCAGACGCGTACGCAACGTTAACGGCAGATAGCCCGTCGCGTGCTGCATTGCGTGTCCTACCTCGTGAGCCGCGATGGTGATGGCCGCCAGCGATCGACCCGCATAGTGGTCGGGCCCAAGCCGCACCACTTTGTCCGTGGGGTCGTAATGATCGCCGACCTCCGTCTCCTCGACCGTGACGTCGTTGATCTTAAGCGCCTCGAGCAAGTGCTCCGCCAATTCGCCACCAGTGCCCGGATAGCGATCAGCCGGCGCGCTGTAGCGACGGATCACGGCCTTGACCCACAGCGACGGTCCTACGATCAATGCCAGAAGGGCAGCGAAAAGAATCAGGTAAATCATGCCTGCAACTATACCGCAGGGTCGCCACCTCGCCTCTTTACGCTGACCCACAAAAAAGCCCCGCTCACAGGCGGGGCTTCGTCAAGTGAGTTTGCGACCGGGTCAGTCGTTACGACGACGCAGACCGGCAAAGCCCAGCAGCGCTGAACCAAACAGCCACACGGCGGCCGGGACGGGCACCTGCTGCAGCTGCAGTTCGAGCGTGCCAGCACCGCCTTCTGTGAACCAGGCCGACAGATCCAGGGTGATTGAATCTGACGTAAACGACACGTTGGCTTGCGATACCGCGTCGATCGTGCTGGTTAGCGTGACACCACCGATACCCGCTCCGAAATCCAGATCGGCAAACGTTAGCATGGCGCCCTCGCCCAGCGGCAGATCAAATGCCATGGATATGGTGTCCGCACCGATATCGATGAATTCGCTCCCGAACAAAAACGCACCCCAGGCCGTGGAAAAATCGCCGCCCTGAAGCTCAACGCCATCACCGACAACAACGCCAAAGTCCTCAAGAGTGATTCCGCCCGCAAGCGTAACGTCTACCGAATCACCGAGAAGCGACGCCGCGTTGGCCGCCGCGCCTGAGAAAAGCAAAACGCTCGTCGCCAGACTTGAAACAATAGCTTTCTTATTCATTAGGTCCCCTCGAAGAAAGTAATAGCCGTGCAATCCGCTGCACGGCCTTTTGTTTGAGTTGCTCACACTACAGCAAACGATTGACAGAACAAGTTGGGCGCACCCTGTCAGAATTTTTCTGAGGCTTGAGCGCTACACCCTATATTCATCGGCCACACAAAGAAAAAGCCCCGCAAGCGGGGCTTTCTCATTAGAGACAGCGAACACGAAAGTGCCCGCAAGTCCTACCAGTTAAGGCGTGCAGGGATCGGCCGGGCTCGGTCCTGGCGGCTGGAAGAACAGCGTGCGGAACAGACCCAGATCGACAAAGTTGGTGATGCCGTCGCCGTTGATGTCAGCCTCGTTGTTCGGCTGGAAAAACAGCGTGCGCAAAATGCCAAGATCGACAAAGTTGGCGACACAGTCGTTGTTGAAATCGGCGTCGCAGGCATTGCCGTAACCGTCGTTGTCCGTGTCAATCTGGGACGCATTGGCGGCCAGCGTGCAGTTGTCGACGGAATCATCAATGCCGTCGCCGTCTGAGTCCGCGCCACCGCCGAGGCTGAAGCCACCCTCAACGACCACTGCTTCGGTTGCACCAGGGATGCAGCCCGAGGTTGCGAAGAACAGGCAGACCTGTGCCGTGCCGGTGCCCACGTCAAAAATCACCCAGGCGCTGTTGCTGCTGAACGGCGGCACGGTGAACTCAAACAGAATCGTGCCGCTGGTCAGTTGGCCGCTGGCGTCTGTCGTACCACCGGTCGTGAAGGTCGTACCACCGACGGTCACCGAATCCTGAATCACGGCAACCAGACGATTGATCGGCAGCGGGTTGGCCGTGGCCGGGTTCGTGCCGTCAAAAGGCTCAGCCGGGGCAGAGCTGGTGATTTCAAAATCAAACGAGGCAATGTCCTCGGCATCAAACGTCGAGCTTGCATCGACGGCGATGCCCACGGTGCCCACGACTTCCGAACCAAGCTCCAGTGCTGCGAACGAGTCGCAGGTGCCGGTGCACAGCGTGATGTCGCCGTCGTAGTTGTAGTCCGCCACCAGGTCGAAACCGCCTTCGACGATCACCGCCTCGGTGGCTCCAGGGATACAACCCGAAGTGGAGAAGAACAGGCATACCTGAACGTTGCCGGTGGCAATGTCGAAGATCACCCAGGCGCTGTTGCTGCTGAACGGCGGTACGGTGAACTCAAACAGGATGGTGCCGTCAACGAGCTCGCCATTCGCGTCGGTCGTGCCACCGGTGGTGAAGGTCGTGCCACTGACGGTCACCGAATCCTGAATAACGGCCACATCGCTGTTGATCGGCAGCGGATTGGCCGTGGCAGGGTTCGTGCCGTCGAAAGGCTCGGCCGGAGCAGAGCTGGTGATTTCGAACTCGAAGCTTGCGATGTCGGCAGCCGTGAAGCTGTCGCTCGCATCAACATCGATGTCCACGACGCCAGCGACATCCGAACCGAGCTCCAGGGCAGCGAACGAATCGCAGGTACCGGTGCACAGCGTGATATCGCCCTCATAAGCATAGTCTGCGGCGAACGCGGACGAAGCAAAGGACAGAGCTACCAGCGCTTGCGCGCCTTTTAGTAGTCCCGAAAATTTATTGAATTGCATAGTGTTATGAATCTCCCGAATGTGCAGAAGCGATCACGCTTCCCTTTGTTATCGTCGAACAAGTGTAAAGGAATGAACCAGTTCAGACACCCGGCGTGCACCTCATGGGCGCAGCAAACGCCAGTCTTTGCGCTTTTTTCGTGCGCCGGGGCACGTGATTTTACAATAGCTGTTGGTCGCACGCACACGCCGCGCGCAATCTGGCCGCACTTAGCGACGTCGCGACACGTTGAAGCGACGGCGAAAATCCCGAATGATCGGCATCGAATCGTTCCAGGGTGAGGTATCGGCCCGGGACGGGTCCACGTCGCTCGGCGCGCCGGCAAATCCGGCGGGAATCTGACTGTGCCCGTCATAGTGAAATTCGAAACCCGGCAGACACAGGTTTTCGTCACAGGGCACATCAACCGGGCGCAGGCCGTATGAAAAGAGCTCACGAGTCAGCGTTTGCGGCGGCAAAATCCACACCTGTCTCGGGGCCGCGACAAATGTGTATTGCACCTTTGCGTTCAACGACACTACGCGGTACTTGGTGATCTCGCCACCGTAAATACTGCTGCGCGAAAAACTCTTGTCGATCAGACCATCGGCCAGGTTCGGAGCAAACCCTGCAGCAAAGCGCAGCGAGGTTGGGTCTTCCTTGCGCGTAAAGCGCGCCACCAGTCGCCCGAGATTGACGTCATTTTCATGGCCACGGCGCGGCCTGGCAAAGTCCTCATACGGCGCCACACGGGATTCAGGACCACGGCGCAGCACAAGCCCAATCGCTCGATGATCTGGACGCGCCTTGCCCGCCATCCTTGAAATCTGATCCAGCCCCGACTGCAGTTCAAACGGCAGATTGGTGGTTTCCTCTGCCGAGGCCAGAAGATCGGGTTCGCCGGGCACCGGCTTGAGCGCGCCTTTGCCAATCCACTGATCGTTGTCGCTGGCAATATAGTGGCTCGCCGAGCGCCAGATCAGGGACGAGTCCTTATAAAAAATGCGTGGATAGATGGGCCAGACGGTCGACGATGTTTCCTGCGGCAGTCGAACGTAGGCGACAAAGAACCGAAACTGGTCCTCCTGACGCAGCGCCGTCATATAAAAGCGTGCGTTGAACAGGTCCAGACGAAAGCGTGGCGTATAGCCGGCGCTAAGCAGATGGGGCGGGTCATAGCGCGCTTCCCCGGCCGGACGCAGCACGTGCCCCCGGCGCAGCAGCGCACGAAACTCGTTGGCGATCTGGCGGGGGGACGCGTTACCTGGCTGCGCGCTCGGTGCAGCCTCAGTCATGGCGAGGTCTCAGCATGCCATGAGCATAAACACGGGGGCGACGATCGTCACCCCCGCGTGATGCTGGGCTTAGCGGAAGCTCGCCATGGTGCCGCGACGCACCTGATGAACACGGCGGTTATCGCGAAACGAACTGTTGCCAATAATGATCCCGCCAAGCGACAGATTGTCGGCCGAAAACGCCCCAATACGCGGCTGCGGATTGGAATTCACTGCCATCACCGTGCGGAAGTTTCCAGCGGCGCTGACAAAACCGTGACCGTAGCGAAACGGCGTGGTCGTAGGATCGTTGTCGTGACGCGCGCCGAACAGGTGACCAATCTCATGCACGAAGGTGAAATTGGTGCACGACTGATTGGTCAGAAAAAACGCCGTGTTCGCATTGGCGCCGATCGCATCAGCAATCCCGCACAGACCGCCGAACGACGAGGTCAATCCGCTGGCCGTCATCAATCCCACCAGATCCGCACGACGAGCGTTGCGACCATTGCCGTTGCTGCTGCCAGCGGCAAGCCAGTCATAGGCACGACCATCCGAGGTGTTGGCCAGCTGATTGACCAGCGAGAAGCCATCGTTGTTATTGACCCGCCCGCTGGGCGTACGCAGACCGGCATTTTGCAACCGCACGTCGATGCGTGTGTTGGCGTAGACGTCGTTGGCCTGAGCCAGGAAAAAGCGCATCCGATCGCGCGCAGAGTTGCTACCGCCAAGCTGATTGCGCGCTTCACGGGTGGCGATCTGCAGTACACGAATTGTGGTCACTGCGCGATTGGCCGACGCATCGGTTTCCTTGAGCAGCGTCTTGCTGTCGATCTCAAACGCCTGGCGCGGCGTATCGTCGGTCTGCGGCAGTGCGCCAAAGTCGCGCTCCACCATCAGATAGTGGCCGCCCTCTTCCACCGTAAGCACTTCGAACACCTGATCCTTGACCAGGATCTGGCCAAACACACGGTCACCGGTAACCACAAACAGTGCACGATCTTTGCTTCTGGCGCGCGCCGCCACATCGTCGATCGTGCCGCTCCAGGTGGTGGCTTCATCGTCGAGCACCGACGTGCGGCTCAAAGTGGCCACGACATCCGAACCATTTGGCAGCCGCAGGCGCAGTCGATCTTCGCCGCGTGCCAGTAACTCGGAACGAATGCCAACAAAGCTCAGCGATTTAACCGAAGGGCTGGTCTCAAGATGGCGGGTTACGCTCAGCCCGGTTACCCCATCGGCTGGCGCGCGTGTCTCAAACATCAGATCTTCGGGCCCGGCGTTGGCTGTGCCGGTCATTGCCGTGAGTGACAACGTTGCGGCGAGCATCCAGATGCGCCGCGCTCGAGAGTGTGAAAATTCCGTCTTCATAGCGAGTCTCCATAAGGTTTTATTGGTCAGATAAGCCGCCCCCCAGAGCACTCCCGACCCTCGACCGCTCACCGGAGACCGGCAATTGGGGATAACCCGATCTGATGACGACCGGCCCCACCCGAGGCCGGCCTCATCGGGTTCACGCCAAGCACCTGAAAAACATAAGTTTCACGTTTTCATGCGGGCACCTTCATGTCTTTCACGGCGCCATCCGGCAGCGTAGAGGTCCGTTCATATCAACCCTACGGAGCCCCGCTATGCCGCGCACCCAAGCCCCACGTTTTCTCTTTGCCAGCATCGTCGCAACTACGCTTCTCGGTTGGACAAGCACCGCGACGGCCAATGACCACCAGTGGCCAACGTCGAGTGCGGCGGGGACCGGTTGGGATACAACACGGCTCGAAAGTCTGATCGCCGACATCGAGGCCGAGCGTTTCAAACAGATTACAAGCGTCGTCGTTGCCCACGACGGGCAGCTCGTGTTTGAACACTACGCGTCCGGGGCGAACGCCAGCACGCTGCACGACGTGCGCTCGGCGAGCAAGTCGGTCACATCGCTGTTGCTGGGTTCGGCGATCGCGCGCGATCTGATCAGCGATGTGGATGAAATGGCCTTCGGCTTTTTCGAAGACCGCGCGCCGTTTCAAAACCCCGACGCGCGCAAACGCGCGATCACGCTCGAGGATCTCCTGACCATGAGCTCGATCCTCGAGTGCAACGATGACAACTCGTTCAGCTCGGGCAATGAAGAAAGAATGTACGTGACCGAAGACTGGGTGGGCTTCGTGCTGGGCATTCCCATTCGCGGCTACGCACCGTGGGATTTGAGGCCCGAGGACAGCCCGTTTGGGCGCAGCTTTTCCTACTGCACCGCGGGCAGCTTTTTGCTCGGCGCGATCATTGAAAAGGTCAGCGGCATGACGCTTGGCGACTTCGCGGACTCAGCACTGTTTGATGCCATGGACATCACACAAAAAACCTGGCCGATCTCTCCGCTCGGCGTCTATCAGGGCGGCGGCGGGCTGCGCCTGACCAGTCGCGATTGGCTCAAGCTGGGCGAG
>CAZXCL010000081.1:13530-18805 GCA_964639265.1 uncultured Gammaproteobacteria bacterium
CAATCGATCTACACCGACTACATTCTCAAAGCGCATCCGGATCGATAAGCGCCGGCACCCACCAGGGCGCGGCCAATGCCGTGTCGCGCTCCATATTGACCAGGCTGCGCATACGGCGCAGCTCGGTCACGTATCCCGGCGCTTCACGCAGCGCTGCGTACAGCGGAGACGCGTCAAGATAGGCCGCATCGCGATAGCCCAGATCAACGGCAATCTTGAGCGCCGCCGTCGCATCGTGCTGCTGACCAAGATGCGCACGCAGTGCAGCGAGATTCAGAGCCAGGTTTGGCCAACCAGAGTCGGCGTCCAGCTCGGCGGCAAGTTCAACCGCGTATTTCTCCATCTTCTCGACGCTCACCGCGCCTGGAAGCAAAATGGCCTGCGCTACCTGCGGCCAGATATTGGTTTGTGTGGCCTCAATCGCTTGTTCGAGCGTCGCCTGCACCGCGTCACGGTCGCCATCGAGAAACGCCAGCTCGCTTTGCAGAATCAGAAGATCAGCGCTGGCCGCACCGAGGCGCACGGAGCGTTGCGCAGCAGCTCGGGCGTCGTCGAGCCGCCCGTGCGAAAACAAATAGCGGACGTTGGCGACGGCCGCAAACAAATTGTCCGGATGTAGCATGACGGTATGCGCATAGCGCACACCGGCAACCGTGTCGAACGTCATCAACTCAAGACAACGTGCGATCTGGATATTGACGTAGCGAAACGTGTCGCGACCTGCTTTTTCCTCGATCAGCAAGTTGCTTGCGAGCCCCGATGCAAGCTTGCCTTTGACCTGCAGCAAGTGCGCTGCCGATGCCAGCGCGTCAAGCTGAGTGGTATCCAGTTCGTAGGCGCGAAGATAACCGGCAAGCGCTTGCTCCAGGTTGCCAGCGCAGTCCTCGGCATAGGCCAGCGCTGACACCGCCTCAGGGTCCGCCGCGTTCGCCGCCAGCAATCGCTCGGCCAGGTTGCGAGCGCGCGACACATATTCAGGGTTGCGATCGTGCCGACACACGCGCTGGGAGTAAGCGAAGCTCAGGCCGAGCGCGGCCGCGTAGTGCTGAGGACTGGATTCGAGAAATTGTTCGTACAATTCAATGGCACGCAGATTGTCGTCAGCCTGTCCGGACGCGGCGTAGGCCCGCGCTCTGTCCAGCAGCGGATCGATGGTTCCATGCCCGTCGCCGGAGCCCGCAAAAAAAACCGCGGCCATAGCCAGCAACGCCGCGGCACCACACAGCATCACGATGCCGCCCTTCGGCCACGAGGACGATCGGGGCGGAGGCTTGAGCGCAGCCGAGCCGCCCACCGTCACGGGCGCGCAGAGGCGATAGCCCTGCTGGCGAATCGTCTCAACGTAGCGCGGATTCGCCGGATCGTCGCCCAGCGCCCGACGCAGCAGACGCACGCGCTGCGTCACCACCTCATTGCTGACGGCCTCGCCGCGCCACACATCATCCACCAGATCCTGCACGCTGGCACGCTCGCCATTGCGACGGATCAGGGCGGCCAGAAGATCGAACGTCAGGCCGCGCACCTCGAGATCCTCACCGTCGCGCGCAACCCACCGCAGGCCCATATCCACGACCAGATCCGATATTGTTACTTGCTCAGTAGACATAACTTGCTGCATGGACCGTTTCGGCGTTCATGGTAGCAGCCACTGGTCCGATTTCGTGGCGTCTTGCGCCTACCTAATCAGCGACCAATTTTTCATGTGAGGAGCCCGACCATGGCCACACCGTCCACAGCCCGCCAGATCGCAGCACTGCTCGTTCTTGGCGCACTTTCCCTGCCCGCTCACGCGCAGCCCCCGGCCGGCGGTGGCGCGCACCCGGGCGCCATACCGACAGACCATATGACGCCCGAGCAGCGCGATGACATCAAACGTCAGATCGCCAGCAGCCTGGCCACTCTGGAAGCGGCCGGTCGGCTGCCTGAGGCGCGCGCTGGCAGCGTATCGTTTCAATGGCCACTAGCCGCCAGTGCCAACGCTACCGATGCCGGCTACCACGGCATCAGCAACTTTGTGGATCAAAACCCCGGCGCACCCAATCAACTGCTGGACTACAACTGCGGCGCGCGCACCTATGATCTGAACAGCGGTTACAACCACCAGGGCATCGATTTTTTCACCTGGCCGTACGGCTGGAAAAAGATGGATGACGATGAAGTCAGCATCGTCGCCGCCGCCCCCGGCATCATCGCCCTGAAATCCGACGGCAACTTCGATCGCCAGTGCACCTTCAACTCCAGTCCGTGGAACGCGGTGTACGTGCGCCATGCCGATAACTCCATCACCTGGTATGGCCACATGAAGGCCGGTTCGCTCACTGCCAAAGCGGAAGGTGACAGCGTCAGTGCGGGCGAGGTGCTCGGCGTTGTCGGCAGCTCCGGCAGCTCGACCGGACCGCATCTGCATATGGAGACCTACGACGGTCAGGGCAATCTGATCGAGCCCTACGCGGGGGCCTGCAACAGTCTCAACGCCGAAAGCTGGTGGGCCGATCAGCGCAGCTATTATGATTCGGCGCTCAACGCGCTGACTACGGGTTTTGCACCGCCGGCGTTTCCAACGTGCCCGGATACCATCGAGCAGCCCAACACGCGACGCGTGTTTGTGCCCGGCGAGTCCATTCACCTTGCCGCCTACTATCGCGATCAGCTCATCGACCAGGCCACGCGCTATACGGTGCGCTATCCCGACGGCACGATCCTCTACGACTGGACGCACAACTCGAACGCGCCCCACTACGCTGCCTCGTACTGGTACTGGATCATCGAAGCCACGTCCGCCGGTCCTTTTGGCACCTGGTCTTTTACCGCCGAATACGAGGGCACAACGACGGTGGCCGAGTTTGAGGTGATTTCAGCCGGCACTGATGCGGACAGCGATGGCGTCGACGATCATCTGGACAACTGCATGACGCGCGCGAATGCCACGCAAATCGATGCCGACGACGACGGCTTCGGCAACGCCTGCGACGGTGACTTCAACAATGACAATACCGTCAACTTCGTGGACCTTGGGGAACTGAGAACGACGTTCTTCAGCAATGACGCTGTTACCGATCTGAACGGTGACAACGTGGTCAACTTCCTGGATCTGGGTATCTTCCGCACGCTGTTCTTCCAGCCGCCCGGTCCCAGCGCCTACGTCCCCTGACTGGTGATCCCATAGCTCAAGACAACGATAAGCATTGATCACCCCGCTGGCCGTGGATGGTGCCAGCTCCTTTGGCCGGACGAGACGCAACGCTCGTCCGGTCTTTTTTTCGCCACGAGGCAAGACAAAACGAGCCTACAGCGCGATCAGGCGAATAGGTCGCTGCGCGTCGCGACCTTATACTCGTGCCACCATGCACATTTTTCCTGGCTCGAGGCGCCCTGCATGATGCTCGCCGGTGCGCTCAAAGATCGAAATAAGCTCTTCTGGCTGCTCAACACGCTTGGCTGGACAGGCTACGGTGTGGCGGCCGCGCTCGGAGCCATGGCGTATGAGAAGCCGCCGGCCTACGTTGACGTAATTCTGGTCACCACGATTCTGGGGTTTCTCCTTGCCATCCCGATGCGTCTGCTTTATCAGCGATTGTGGCCGCGCGGACCACGCGCGATTGCACTGGGCGCGATCCCCCTTTGTTACGTGCTGGCGCTAGGTTGGACGCTGGTACAAAGCCACCTCTATTTCACGTGGGTCAAAAACGGCTGGACGCCCTCGCAGCTGTCGAGCTATTTCGGCGGTACGCTGGGCGATTTCTACATTCTGCTGTGCTGGTCGGGTCTGTACTTCGGCATCAAGTATTACCAGCAGCTGCAGGAACAGACCGAGCAGACCCTCAAGGCCACCGCGGCAGCGCATCAGGCCCAGCTCATCATGTTGCGCTATCAGCTCAACCCGCATTTTTTGTTTAACACCCTCAACGCTATCTCGACGCTGATTCTCGACGGCGCCAACGACACGGCGAATCTGTCCATCACACGGCTCAGTCGGTTCCTGCGCTATTCGCTCGACAACGATCCCAAAAAACGCGTCACGCTCGGCAAGGAGCTGGAAGCCACGGATTTGTATCTGGAAATCGAGCGTGTCCGCTTTGGCGAGCGCCTTCACATCGAGCGCGACATCGATCCCGGCACGCTCGACGCACTTGTACCGAGTCTGATCCTGCAACCTTTGATCGAAAATGCCATCAAATACGCTGTGACCCCGCGCGAGGAAGGGGGACGCATACGCATTGCCGCGATGTCACAAGGCGGCAAACTGGTACTGCAGTTAGAAGACGACGGTCCGGGCATCAGCGAACCGGTCAACGGCAAAGGCGGTGTGGGCCTGCGCAACACCCGGGAGCGTCTGCAGCAATTTTACGGACATTCGCAGGCCTTTACGCTGGCGCCCAATGAGCCGCATGGCCTGGTGATCACGATCAATCTGCCGCTGGAAACCGAAACGGGGGAGCGCAGTGAGTAAGCCCGCAGAAAACAAACTCAGAGCCTTGATTGTTGACGACGAGCAGCTCGCCCGCCGCGGGCTGGTGCTACGTCTGGCCAAAAACAATGATGTCGACGTGTGCGGCGAATCGCCCAACGGCCGGCGCGCACTCGAAGATATCGCCGAGCTCAAACCCGATCTGGTGTTTCTGGATATCCAGATGCCTGGCATGACTGGCTTCGAGTTGCTGCGCGAGATCGCCGGTACCGACATGCCGCTGATTATCTTTGTGACCGCGTTTGACGAATACGCCATCAAGGCGTTTCGCGCCAATGCGCTCGACTATCTGCTCAAACCAATCGACGATGCGCAGCTGCAGCAGGCGGTTGCGCGTGCCAAGGACACGCTGGCCGCACGCGACGCCAGCAACCATCGCCAGCAGCTGCTGTCTTTGTTGTGCGAGATGACTGGCGAGGCCATGACGCTGGACGAGGCTCTGACCAGCGATCCGGCATCGCTTGGGCGCAATGACGAACTCAAAAGGCTGGCCATTCGCGACGGCAATGAAACCGTATGCGTCAACATGACCGACATCGACTGGGTGGATGCCGCCGGCGACTACATGTGCGTGCACAGTGCCGGCAAGACCTACGTGCTGCGCTCCACGATGAAAAAGCTCGAGTCGATTCTGGACCGGACCCGCTTTGTGCGCATTCACCGCTCGACGATCGTTAATCGCGAACGTGTTGTGGCCATGCGCCCGCACATTAACGGCGAGTACTTTCTGCGACTGGACTGCGAGAAAGAGCTCAAGCTCACGCGCAACTACAAGGACCGGCTCGAGCAGCTTGTCGGTTCATGACA
>CAZXCL010000082.1:0-14569 GCA_964639265.1 uncultured Gammaproteobacteria bacterium
GATCCCAGAACCACCAGCCGCCCCAGCCCAGCTCGTAATAGGCCCACCAGCTACCCAGCGCAATGCCGCAGGTCAGAAACATCCACGCCAGCATCGTCCACGGGCGTGTCCACCTGGCCCAGGTCGGATCCAGCCTGCCCTCGAGCATGGAAGCCACGGAAAACGCAAAGGCGACCGACAGCCCCACATACCCCATGTAGAGCATTGGCGGATGCACCGTAAGCCCGAAATCCTGCAGCAGAGGATTGAGATCGCGGCCATCGAGCGGCGGATTCGGCAGCCGCATAAACGGGTTGGAGGTCAGCAGGGTAAACAGCAGGAAACCGACGGCCACGAGCGCCAGAACCCCCAGAACCTTGCCGGCAAACCGCGGCGGAAGCCGGCCCGCTGTACCGGCCACGGCGGCGGTCCAGACGCTTTGCACCAGCACCCACAACAGCAGGGAGCCCTCGTGCCCGCCCCATACGGCCGCAACCCGATAATAAAGCGGCAGCGCCGTGTTGGAATTGGTGGCCACGTACTGAACGCTGAAGTCGTTGCTGACAAAAGCGTTGATCAGGACCGCAAACGCCACGGCACAAAACACCATGCTGCCGATCGCGGCTGAGCGGCCCGCCGCGAGCCAACCATCGTCGGCACGGATGGCGCCGCCAAAGCAAAACACGGCCTGACAGATGGCCAGAAGCATGGCCAGTATCAGGGCCGTTTGTCCGATCTCGGGAATCATGAACCGCCCTCGGCTTCGAGCTCAGCCTGGCGCTTTTTCAGGGATTCGGCAACGTTGGGCGGCATGTAGTTTTCATCGTGCTTGGCGAGCACCTTCGTCGCCTCAAAGACGCCGTCGGCATTGACCCGGCCGGTCGCGACCACCCCCTGACCCTCGCGAAACAGATCGGGGAACACGCCGCTGTAGACCACCGGCACGGAGCTTTTGAAATCGGTCACCACAAACGTGCTGGCGAGCGAGCCCTCGGGGCGCTCCCAGCTGCCGTCGGCGACCATGCCACCGAGGTTAAACGTGGCGTTTTCGGGATAGTCTCCGGCCGCCATGGCCGTCGGATCGACGAAAAACAGGAGATCGTTACGCCGCGCGCTAATGCCAAGCACGGTGGCCAGCGCAACGCCGCCGAGCACCAGCCCAACGGTCAACATGCGTTGCTGGCGCGGCGTCATGACAGCGCCGCCCGGGCACGGGCCCGTTTCAACGCCGCAGCGCGCCGTCGCCGTGCCGACCACCAGGTCAGCAGCATCACCAGCACGGTCATCGCGTAGGAAGGCCATACGTAAATTGCGTAACCTCCCATATTAAGAAATTCTTGCAAGTTCATAATTTAAATATCATTTACCCACTTGGTCTGACGTTCCCGGAGCAGAATCTCGCCCTGGGTACGTACCAGCAAAACGTAGGCGAAAAACAACGTGAAGCCCACCGCCATGACCAGCAGCGGCACCAGCATAGAGGCATGAATGCCCGGTGCATCGAGACGCGTCACACTCGCGGGCTGATGCAGCGTATTCCACCAGTCCACGGAAAAGTGAATGATCGGCACGTTGATGATGCCGACCACGGCCAGAATCGCACTGACCCGATCCGCCTTGTCGCGCTCGGTAAACGAATTGCGCAGCGCGATGTAGCCCAGAAACAAAAACAGCAGCAGCAGCTCGGAGGTCATCCGCGCGTCCCATTCCCACCAGGTGCCCCACATTGGCTTGCCCCACAGCGAGCCGCTGAACAACGTCAGAAACGTGAAGGCAGCGCCGATGGGGGCACACGATGCGGCCACCGCGTGGGCCAGCTTCATACGCCAGATCAGACCGATGCCGGCCGCCACCGCCATGAGCGTGTAGGACATCATCGACAGCCACGCGGCCGGCACATGCACGAAGATGATGCGCACGCCTTCGCCCATCTGGTAGTCCGGCGGCGAAGACACCAGTCCGCCCCACAGCCCATAGAGCATGCACAGCAGCCCCACGCCACCGAGCCACGGCGCGTAGCGGCCCGCCCAGCGATAAAAGTGCGGCGGCGAGGCCATGCGGTAAAACCAACGCATAAACCAGTTTAAGTTTTGTGCCTTAGCCATTGATCCTCAATCCAAATTTGTACGCAACGCAAACGCCACGGCAAACGGACCCAGCGTCACGCTCAGCACCGCGAGTACGGCCAGCCACAACACAGCGCCGTCCGGTGCAACGCCGCTGGCCGCAAAGTCCGTGGCCCGCGCACCGAATATCAGCACCGGCACGAGCATGGGCATGACCAGTACCGTGAGCAGCGCCCCGCCCTGATGCGCGTGCACGGTCAACGCCGCGCCGACGCTGCCCAGCATCAGCATGGTCGGCGTCGCCAGAGCCAGCGAGGCTAGTAAGGTGGACACACCCTCCGCCGGAAAATTCAGTGCATAGGCACACGCTGGCGCCAGGAGCAGAAGCGGTACCGCCAGCACCAGCCACTGCACCAGCAGCTTCGCAGCAAGCAGCATCCACAAGGGATGCGGGCTCAGCGCAAGCTGTTCCAGCACCCCATTGTACGCTTCGGCGCGAAACTGGCGCGCTTGAGCGAACAACACGGCCAACAACGTGGCGACCCACAGCACGCCGGCGGCGTAGCCGGCCATGCGCTCGGGTTCCGGACTCAGCCCCAGCGGAAACAACGCCACAGTGGCCGCGAAAAACACCAGCGGATTGAGTGCCTCTCCAAAGCGACGCACGGTGAGGCGCCATTCCACGCCCGCCTGGCGACGCATGGCAGCCAACGTGCTCATGCGGCCAACCCGACCTCGCGCCGTGCGACGCGATTTTCGCCCAGCGGCTGATGCGACGTCGCAATCACTGTTCCACCCTGCTCCACATGATCGCCAATCAGTTCATCGCACCACTGCCGCGCGTCCACATCCAGATTGGCCAGCGGTTCGTCAAGAATCCACAGCGCCTTGCCGCTGAGCGCAATGCGCACCAGCGACAGCCGCCGCTTCTGGCCCGCCGAAAGCGCGTACGCGGGCACGTCGGCCGCCGGGGTAAGCCCGGTGCGCTCCAGCATCGTCTCAATCAGCCCCTGATCCACGTCGGCGTGCAAGCCGCAGCCCCAGGCCAGGTTTTGACGCAGCGTGAGATCGTCGTACAAACCCTCGCGATGCGCCACGTAGCCCATCGCATTTTGAAACGCCTGACGCGCCTGTCCAATCGTGCGCTGGCCCCACAACACTTGCCCGCTTTCGGGCTGGGTCAAGCCGGTTAAAACGCGCAGCAGGCTGGTCTTGCCGCTGCCGTTGGGGCCGGTCACCTGTAGCAGTTCGCCGGGCGCGGCTGACAGATTCAGATCGCGGAACAGACAGCGGTCTCCGCGCCACAGCTCCAGCGTGTGCGCGCTCAGCGTCTCGTGTTGTAACGTGCCCATGGCACCTCGTCGTCGCGCAAAGCCGCCAAAGTATAAAGGATTCAACCGCGCTTCGAACCTGCGCTACCATCCGCACGATGAGTCAACCACTCGATGCCGACGAGAAGCTGCGCTACGCCCGCCAGATCGCGCTGCCCAGATGGGGTGAAGCCGGCCAGGCGGCGCTGCGTAACAGTCGTGTCCTGATCGTGGGTCTGGGTGGCCTCGGCTCGCCCATTGCCATGTATTTAGCTGGTGCAGGCGTCGGGCATCTGACGCTCAATGATTTTGATCATGTTGATGCGTCCAATCTGCCACGCCAGCCTCTGCACGAGGAGGCAAGCGTTGGCCACACCAAAACCGACTCAGCGCGCGCTCGGATTCGCGCTCTTAATAGCACGCTTCAGGTGTCTGCCATTGACGAACGCCTCACGCCCGAGGCGCTGTATGAGCAGTGCACCCGGCACGATCTGGTCGTCGACGCCAGCGACAACTTCGGCACGCGGTTTGGCATTAACGCGGCCGCGGTGCGCAGCGCCACCCCGCTGGTGAGCGCTGCCGCGATACGCTGCGAAGGCCAGGTGGCGGTGTTTCGAGCGGATCTGCCCGAGCGTCCCTGTTACGCCTGCCTGTATTCGGACGGGGACGAAACCTACGAGGACTGTGCCGGTCAGGGCGTCATGACCCCGCTGGTCGGCGTTATTGGCAGCCTCGCTGCCAACGAAGCGATCAAACTCCTGCTTGCGTGGCAGACACCGGCGCAAACCTGGCTGCACTGTTTCGACGCCAGTCAAACGCTCTGGCGACGCCTCGCGATTCCGCGTGATCCGAACTGCCCGGTGTGCGCCAAAATGTGAATCTCGTCACATTTTTGTCTCCGGGTCTTCAGTCGGCCGATGCACCGCCGCTAGGTCTCTGGAACAGGTCAAGTCTTTGCACTTTCACGGATGACAGCACAGGAGACGTTCAATGTTCGGTGAGATCCCGGATCGGGAACCCACACCGCAGTCCGTGCCCTCGCCCGCCTCACGGCCAGCGGCGGCGGCGTACGCGCACACGCGCGCGACGCCCGCAGAACGCGTTTTGCAGCGCGCGCCTGCGCTGCTGCACCACCTGAGCAAGGATGGCTACGTCATGCAGGTCTCCGATCGCTGGCTCAATGCGTTTGGCTACGAACGCGCCGAGATCATCGGTCGCCATATCGGGGAGTTCATGACGGCGGAGTCCGCCGACTACGCGCGTCGTCGTCTGGCCCAGCTCGCCAATGCCGGTGACTGTGATGACATTCCGTTTGATTTTGTGACCGCCAACGGCGAGGTGCGCGCCATGACTGTGGCACTGAACGCTGAGCGCGACGTGAACGATGAGGTCGTCGGATTACTCCTTGCCGTGCAACCTGCGCTGCTCGGCGAAACGGCCGATGCGGGCAGCGTCGTGCTGCCCGTCAACACGGATCACACGCCGAGCGATGCCGATGACCGCCTGTTTGAGGAGCGCTGTCTGAACGTCGCGCTCATGGACAACATGAGCGATGCCTTGATTCGAACCGATGCCGACGGCCAGGTAGTGCAGATCAATTCCGCCGCCGAACGTATCCTCGGCACCGTCAATGCCAACGTACAGTCGCTGCCGGTTGCCGACATTCTGCCGCTCGCTGATCCCGCCAACGGCGAGAAGGTCAATCCCCTGGATCAGGCCACGCGGCCGTGGATCACGACCTGTCTCGACGTGCTGCTGGACGGCCGCGAAATCAGTGCCGACGTGCGCACGGTGAGGATTCAGAATCCCGATGGCGAATGCACCGGGCACGTCATCCTGCTGTCGGATGTCAGCGAAACGCGCAAGCTGCGCGACACCATTTGTTTTCAGGCGGAGCACGATGCTCTGACCGGACTGTGCAATCGGCATGAGTTCTCGCGTCGCCTCAAACGCCTTATCGAACAGATTCACGACGAGCAGGATCGACATGTCCTGTGTTTCCTCGACATCGATCAGTTCAGTCTGATCAACGATACCTGCGGCCACGCGGCCGGTGACGAGTTGCTCAAGCAGTTCGGCGATCTGCTGAGCCACGGAATTCGTGGCGACGATACGCTGGCGCGCATTGGCAACGATCAGTACACGCTGCTACTGCGTGGTTGCTCCACATTTCACGCCCAGCGCCGTACCCGCGCCCTGCTCGATCGCCTCGATGCGTTCCGTTTTCAGTGGGAAGCCAAACGCTTCCGCATCACGGTCAGCATCGGCCTCGTGCCCATCGACATTCGCTCCACCAGCGCAGAGAGCGCGTTGCGCGCGGCCGAAAGTGCGTGCGCCAGCGCGCGCGCGGCCGGGCGCAATCGCTTCGTCGTCTTCGATGCACAGGATGATCGCTACTGTCGCCACTTCGGTGACCTCAAATGGATGCGCCGCGTCGAATCAGCGCTTGAGGAAAATCGCTTTGTGCTGTTTGCTCAGCCGATCCGTCCCATTGACGGCGAAGGCAGCGCCGACAATCATGAAATTCTTTTGCGCATGGTCGATCGCGACGGCGAAAATGTGCCACCGGGGCGTTTTTTGCCCGCGGTTGAGCGCTTCAACCTGAGCACCGCCGTTGACCGTTGGGTTGTGCGGCATGCGCTTGAAGCGATCGCCGATGCCGATCACGACAGCAACAATGAACGTTTCTGGACCATCAATCTCTCCGGTCAGTCGCTCTCTGATCGTGTGTTTCAGGATTTTTTGTTCGCTCAGCTGAACAAGAACAGGATTCGTGCCGGCAAGGTGTGTTTCGAGATCACCGAAACCGCCGCCATTGCGCAAATGGATCGCGCCATCGAATTCATGAACGCGCTGCGCGAAAAAGGCTGCGCGCTGGCGCTGGACGATTTTGGCAGCGGCCTGTCCTCCTACGCCTACCTCAAGAACCTGCCGGTGGACATCGTCAAGATTGACGGTCAGTTCGTACGCGACATCGCGCACAGTGATGTGGCGCAGGCAATGGTTCGTTCCATCAACGAGATCGCCCAGCTCATGGGCAAGCGCACGGTGGCGGAATACGTCGAGGACGATGTGATCCTTGAGCGCCTCAAGAGCGTGGGCGTCAACTATGTGCAGGGCTACGGCATCGGTCATCCGCGCCCCATGGCCGAGTTGATCGGCGACGCCTGAGCCGGCGCCTACTCGCTGTTTTCTTCTTCGCTGTCTATGTCGGTCAGCGCGTCCGCTTCCTCAAGCGACTCAGGCAACTCGGGCTCTGGCGGCGGCCCGGCAATCTCTTCGTCGCTGCTCGGGATCCCGATGCGATACGCGGCAAACCCCGGCAGCACCACCTGATTGAGCGCCATGCCGAGAATGCGGCCCTTGACCGGCGCCCGCAGTTCGCTGCTGACGTTGGTGATCGGATCGGTAATCGTCCCGAGCAGTGCGCCCTTGCGAACCCGCTGGCCGAGTTTCACGTTGCCAAAGAGCAGGCCACCCCGGCTCGCACGCACCCAGGTCGACTGGTAATACACCGGTTCAGGATCGCCCCAGATACGCACCCGACGCACCAGCTCTAGTTCGTTGAGCAGTGTCTGGATGCCCTTGGTGCCGTGTTCAATTTCTTCTGTTTGCAGACGACTCGGCTCGCCGGTCTCAAGCGTCACGGCGGGAATGCCCGCATCGGTCGCCGCGCGGCGCAGCGTCCCACGCGTGCCGGGGCTGTGCAGAACCGCCGTTGCGCCAAAGCCCTTGGTCAGGGCAGCGACCTCAGGCTGAGTCATGTCGGCGCGCAGCTGCGGCAGGTTGGTGCGCAAAAACGAACCGGTGTGCACATCCACCAGCGCGTCGCAGTGGCGCACTACTTCGCGGAAAAACGAATCAGCAATGCGCGAGGCCGAGCTGCCGTTGGGATTGCCCGGAAAAAATCGATTGAGATCGCGCCGATCGGGCAGATAGCGCGAGCTGCGTCGAAAGCCCTGCAGATTGACAATGGGCACGCCGATGACGGCGCCGCTCAGAGTCTCGGGATCCAGACCGTAGAGCACGCGGCGCACGATCTCGATACCGTTGAGTTCGTCGCCATGCACCGCCGCGGTCAAACACAATGTCTTGCCGTTTTTTGCACCGTTGACGACCAGTACCGGTGTGGGCACGGCAATGCCGTCGAAATGCTGATCCGGTGACCATGACAGACGCGCGGACGTGCCCGGCGCGACCTCTTCGCCCAAAAGCACAAGCGGCTCGCGCGCGGGCTCTTCGGGCGCTTCTATCTCGGCAGGCACCACCGACCGGTCAGGCTCCGCAGGTGTTGGTGCTGGCGGCGGCGCGGGCGCAACCACGGTTGGCTCCGCGGCGGCTTCGGGCGTGGCCTGTTCCGGCGGCGCGACCACTGGCGGAACGTTCTCCGGCATCACCACCGGTTCGCTCAGATCGATGTCCGGCGCCACGGGCATGGGCGCGGCGCTTGCCGGCGCCTCGTCGGCGTCGCTCGAGGTGGCCGCCTGATCCACAACCGGCAACTCGGACTCCTCATCTTCAACCGTTTCGGCCACCGCGTCGGTTTCTGTAAGCCGGGCCGGCTCGCCGGTCAGGCCCGGCGCGTCGAACATCAGGTCGGCCTGGGCAGGCGCAGCTGCGAAAAACAGGCACGCCGTTGCGGCCACGACAAACGCGGCGCCAACAGATGAACGAATGGGTTGCGGCTCGATCACGCGGTGAGGACTCCAAAAACGACCGCCTATTTCAGGCAATTCTTAACGTTATATCGTTTTGTTGTGCGACTTTCTGTGCGTTGTCGCACGCATCTGTTGCGCCGCGACAGCCGTCTTGTACTGTGGTGCCCGGGGCCGGACTCGAACCGGCACTCCCTTTCGGAAAGCGGATTTTAAGTCCGCTGCGTCTACCAATTCCGCCACCCGGGCAGCGATGTATCGCGGCCGGACGGCGCCACGATGGTCGATGTGGAGGCTAGGGTCGGAATCGAACCGGCGTACACGGCTTTGCAGGCCGCTGCATAACCACTCTGCCACCTAGCCTCAGATGCACTCGAGTGAGCGATGGCCCTTGCGCGCCACCTTCAGGGCTGGGGATGCTAGCACAATCCCGGGGCCTCTGGGCAAGCAAAGATTCGGGTAAACTCGCGGCCATGAGCGCAATAACCCAATCCGATTTGATCGACAGCGTGGCCGACGCGCTGCAGTACATCTCTTACTATCATCCGCCCGACTTTATCGAGGCTCTGCACGCCGCCTGGAAAAAAGAAGAGTCCCAGGCCGCCAAGGATGCCATGACGCAGATCCTGGCCAATTCGCGCATGTGCGCCGAGGGCCATCGTCCCATCTGTCAAGACACCGGCATCGTCACGGTGTTTGCCGAGGTGGGTATGGACGCTCGCTTCGACGCGGACATGGATCTGGAGTCCATGATCAACGAAGGCGTGCGTCGTGCCTACCAGCACCCTGACAACAAGCTGCGCGCCTCGATTCTGGCCGATCCCGCCGGCGCACGGCGCAACACTGGCGACAACACGCCGGCGGTCATCCACACCCGCATGGTGCCGGGAAACAAAGTGTCCATCGAGCTGGCCGCAAAAGGCGGCGGCTCCGAAGCCAAAGCGCGCTTTGCGATGCTCAACCCGTCCGACGACATCGTGGACTGGGTGGTGCGTACCCTGCCCGGCATGGGCGCCGGCTGGTGTCCGCCCGGCATGCTCGGCATTGGCATTGGCGGCACGGCCGAGAAAGCCATGCTGATGGCCAAGGCCTCGCTCATGGAGCCGATCGACATCAATGAGCTGCGCGCACGTGGCGCCAAGACTACGACCGAGAAACTGCGCCTGCGCATTTTCGACGCGGTTAATGATCTGGGCATTGGTGCTCAGGGCCTCGGCGGCCTGACTACGGTTCTCGACGTCAAGATCCACGACTACCCGACCCACGCTGCCAACAAACCCGTAGCGATGATTCCCAACTGCGCGGCCACCCGTCACGCTCACTTCGTGCTCGACGGCAGCGGACCGTCGCTGCAGACGCCACCGTCGCTCAACGACTGGCCGGACATCGCGTTTGATGTGGGACCGACAGCGCGTCGCGTCGATCTGGCGCGCGTCACGCGCGAGGACATGGCGGCGTGGCAGCCGGGCGAGACCCTGTTGCTCAGTGGTTCCATGTTGACCGGCCGCGACGCCGCACATAAACGCATCGCCGATCTGATGGATCGCGGCGAGCCCATGCCCAACGGCGTGGATTTCAAGAATCGGTTCATTTACTACGTCGGGCCCGTCGACGCGGTTCGCGACGAAGCCGTCGGACCGGCCGGCCCCACTACGGCCACGCGCATGGACAAATTTACCGAGCGCATGCTCGGCACGGGCCTGCTCGGTATGGTCGGCAAGGCCGAACGCGGTCCGCAAACAATCGAACTCATCCGCGACAACAAGGCGTGCTACCTGATGGCCGTCGGCGGTGCCGCTTATCTGGTGTCTCGTGCCATCAAGTCGGCGCGCGTGGTCGCATTTGAAGACCTTGGTATGGAGGCGATTCACGAATTCGACGTTGTGGATATGCCGGTGACCGTGGCCGTGGATACCCGCGGCAACGCCGTGCACACCACCGGACCGGCCGAATGGAAGCAGATTATCTTTGAACGGAAGTCGGGTTGAACATAATTTCGATAATTTAATTGATTCATTGAATAAGATTTTAGACGCCTAAACAATAATTTACGCTTCCATCAAATTGGTGGTTGCAATTATTCTATAAGTCTATAGAATCTCGGCTCCGTTTCACTGTGGAGCCGTCGCGTGCCCGCGTCCAATCCCCGTTACCAACAGCAGCGCCTTGAGGCCATCCGTGCTGCCGCCGCCGAATTTGCCGAAAAAGGCTTCCACGGCGCGAGCACGACGGCCATCGCAAAGCGTATGGGCATCAAGCAAGGCAGCCTGTACTACTACTTCAAATCCAAGGAAGACGCGCTGGGCGAGGTCTGCATGTATGGACTCGAGGGTTACGCGAGCCACATGCAAGCCATTGTGGCCAGCGATCAACCGTTTGCCGCACGTCTGTTGGCCACGGTGACCTCGCACCTGACCAGCTATCGCGAGAGAGACGTGGCGCTAAAGGTCTACAACGATGAGCGTTTGTACCTGCCGGAAGAAAAACGCGCGCCGCTCAAGGCTATTGGCAGCCGCTACCGGCAGGATTTTGAAGACATCATCGTGCAGGCGCAGGACGCCGGTGAGGTCACGCGCGATGTGGACGCGCATTTTGCCGCGCAGGCCATCATCGGGCTGTGCAATGCCTTCGGCGACCACATCGTGCGCGATCCGGATGTCGACTTGTTTCAACTGATCCATCAGTGCACGAGCTTGCTGCTTGGCGGACTCGCCGCGCAACCGAAAACAAATACCTGAATCACCGTTAACTACCACCCACTTACCACCAATAAGAGATAACTGACTATGGGCGCTTTTAAAGAACCGCACGGCGGCGAACTGATCGACCTTTACCTGCCAGAGGGCAAGGCTGATCAGGAAAAGGAAAATGCTAAAGACTACCCGTCGTGGGATCTGACTCCCCGCCAGATCTGCGATCTGGATCTGCTGATGAACGGCGCGTTCTCACCGCTGACCGGCTTCATGGGTACCGACGACTACGAGGGCGTGTGCGACAACATGCGTCTGAAAAACGGCGTGCTGTGGCCCATGCCGATCACGCTCGATGTCAGTGAGGCGTTTGCGGCTGATCTTGCCAGCGGCCAGCGTATCGCGCTACGCGATGCCGAGGGCGTACTGCTCGCCGTCATGGATATCGAGAATCTGTGGACGCCGGATCGCGAAAGCGAAGCGCAGCGCGTGTACAGCACCACTGACGACACACATCCGGCCGTTGCCCAACTTATGCACCGCTCCAATCCGGTGTACGTCGGCGGTCGCATCCACGGTATCGAGCCGCCCACCTACTACGATTTCAAGCTGCTGCGCGACACGCCCTCTGAGCTGCGCGGCCGCTTCCGCAAGCTGGGCTGGCGCAAGATCGTGGCGTTTCAAACGCGCAACCCTTTGCACCGTGCCCATCAGGAACTGACCTTCCGTGCCGCTCGCGAGGCCGAAGCCAATTTGTTGATCCAGCCGGTGGTTGGCATGACCAAGCCCGGTGACATTGATCACTTCACGCGCGTGCGCTGCTATGAGCACGTGCTCGAGCAGTATCCGGAACAGACCACCCAGCTGAGCCTTCTGAACCTGGCCATGCGCATGGGCGGCCCGCGCGAAGCGCTTCTGCACGCCATCATCCGCAAAAACTACGGCTGCACGCACTTCATCGTCGGTCGCGACCACGCCGGCCCGGGCAACGACAAGAACGGCGAACCGTTCTACGGCCCCTACGAGGCGCAGGAGCTTTACCAGCAGCACGAAGATGAGCTCGACATCACGATGGTGCCGTTCAAGATGATGGTCTATGTGGAAAACAAGGCCGAGTATCTGCCGGCCGATCAGACTGAGCCGACCGACAAGGTCCTGAATCTGTCGGGCACCGAGTTCCGTCGCCGTCTGCGCGAAGGCCTCGACATTCCCGAGTGGTTTTCCTACCCGAAAGTGGTTGAGGAACTGCGTCGCTCCCATCCGCCCAAGCACAAGCAGGGTTTCACCGTGTTTTTCACCGGTCTGTCGGGCTCGGGCAAATCCACGGTGGCCAACGCGTTGATGGTCAAGCTGCTGGAAGAAGGCTCACGCCCGGTCACGCTGCTCGATGGCGACGTCGTGCGCAAGAACCTCTCCAGCGAACTGACGTTTTCAAAAGAACACCGCGATCTGAACATCCAGCGCATCGGCTACGTGGCAAGCGAAATCACCAAAAACGGTGGTATTGCGATCTGCGCGCCGATTGCACCCTACTCGGCCACGAGGCGTTATGTGCGCGAGCTGATCGAACCGCTGGGTGGCTTTGTCGAAACCCACGTGGCCACACCCATCGAGGTGTGCGAGGCACGCGATCGCAAGGGCCTCTATGCCAAGGCCCGCGCCGGACTGATCAAGGGCTTCACTGGCATCGACGATCCGTATGAGGCGCCGGAGAACGCCGAGATCGTGATCGATACCGGCGAGCTGACGCCGGATCTGGCGGCGCACCGCATCCTGATCACGCTTGAGAAGCTGGGCTATCTGAAGTGATAAAAAAAGGGCAATCGAATCATCGATTGCCCTTTTACAGATTTGGAGCGGGAAACCAGGTTCGAACTGGCGACCTCAACCTTGGCAAGGTTGCGCTCTACCAACTGAGCTATTCCCGCGAAGCAGCGTATTGTAATCCTTCATCGCCCGGAGTCAAGACAAGAGCCGCTGAATCACCGGGTTTATCGATTTTCGTTGAGTAGCGGCCAGGCCGAGCGCAAGTAGACGGTCATCGACCATAATGTCAGCGCCGCAGCCACAACCAGAAACCCCACCCCGATCTTGTACACGGGCAGGCCAAAAAGCGAATCGCGAAACAGCATGAACAGCAGCGCGATGATCTGCGCGGTGGTTTTCCATTTACCCACCTTTGACACGGCCACCTGACCGCGGGCGCCCAGCTCAGCCATCCATTCACGCAGCGCGGAAATCGTAATCTCGCGGCCGATGATGACCGCCGCAGACAGTGTCACGACCAGTCCAATCATGCCCGGGGCATCGGAGGTCAGAAGCACCAGCGCGGTGACCACGAGCAGCTTATCGGCCACCGGGTCCAGAAACGCGCCAAAATTGGACGTCACCTGCCAGCGCCTGGCCAGATAGCCATCGAGCCAGTCGGTCAGGCCCGCGATACCAAACACGATGGCCGAGGCCGGCCGACCCCACCAGACCGGCAGGAAGAACAGCACAACAAACAGCGGGATAAGAGCAATGCGCAGCCACGTCAGTGCGTTGGGCAAACCTTTCACGGCTGCGCCCGCAAGCGTGTGGATCGACTAATGGAAGTGGTCATATATGGTTTGCGCCAGCTGTGGTCCGATGCCATCAACTGCGGCCAGATCCTCGACCGCAGCATTCTGAACCCCTTTGAGTCCGCCGAAGTGGCGCAACAACTGGCGCCGCCGTTTGGGCCCAAGGCCCGCAATCTCCTCCAGCGCCGACCGGGTCTGGCGCTTGGTCCGACGGGCACGATGGCCTGCAATCGCAAACCGATGCGCTTCGTCCCGGATTTGCATCAAAAGGTGCAGCGCCGGTGAGTCGGACGCGAGTATAAAAGGGTGCTTGTGCCCAAACAAGAACAGCTGTTCATGGCCGGCACGGCGCTCCGGCCCTTTCGCAATACCCATCAGCTGGATCTGCGGCAGCTGCACCTCTTCCATGACCTGGGCGGCCTGCGTGAGCTGTCCTTTGCCGCCGTCGACCAAGAGCAGATCGGGCACGGGCGACTCGCCCCGCTTGACCCGCGTATAGCGGCGCTTGAGCACCTGATCCATGGCCGCGTAATCGTCACCAGGCGTGATGTCGGTGATGTTGAAACGGCGATAGTCTGTTTTGCGCATGCCTTCGCGCGTAAACACGACGCACGAGGCCACGGTTTGCTCGCCACCGGTGTGGCTGATATCGAAGCACTCGATGCGTTCGGGCATTTCGGCAAGTCCGAGGGTCGTCTGCAGCGCCTCGAGCTGGGCGACAATCGTCGCGTTGCTGTTGCGCCGCAGGTTCAGCGCGTGCTCGGCGTTAGTGCGCGCCATGTCTACCCATGCGGCACGGTCCCCACGCACGTTGGCACGAATCTGAATCTTGCGGCCCGCTTTCTCTGACAAGGCTTCGGCAAGCCACTGCGCGTCAGGCAGCTTATCGCTCAGCAGAATCTCCGCCGGTGCGCCGCGCGCCAGATAATACTGGGCAATAAACGCGCTCAGAATCTCCTCAGCCGGTGTGCCGCTGAGGGCCTTTGGGAAATAACTTCGACTGCCGATATTGCGGCCGCCGCGCATGTAGATCACGGCCACGCAGTGCAGTGCGCCGTCGCTGTGCAGCGCCAGAATGTCAAAATCGCCGCGCCGGCTGTCCGAGACGTGCTGCGCGCCCTGCACCTTGTTGAGCCGGGTAATCTGATCGCGGTAGACCGCCGCGCTCTCGTAGTCCATTTCTTCCGCCGCCGCTTCCATGCGCTTGCCGAGGTCGGCAACAATCTCATGGCTTTTGCCTTCAAGAAACTTGATCGCGTTGGCCAGGTCGTCAGCGTAGTCCGGCGCGTTGATCTTGCCCACACACGG
>CAZXCL010000082.1:14669-18082 GCA_964639265.1 uncultured Gammaproteobacteria bacterium
GCTTCGGCTTCGGTGTTGGTGATCGTGGTTTCCACACCGCGCACCTGCTTCATCAGCACGCGCGTTTTGTTGGCATCGAGCTCCTTGCGAAAATAACTGCTGACCCTTTTGCGCAGATTGCGCGCCTTGCCCACATATAAAATCTCGCCGTCGCCATCGAGCATGCGATACACGCCCGGGCGCTCGGTCAGGTTTTTCAGAAACAGCCGAGCATCAAAAGAAGTCTGAACGGTCTCGGGCGAAGCCTGTGGCGAGGCGTCCTGGTCGCTCATGACGCGCTGATCGCATCCACGCGCGCGCGCAGATCGGCAAACACCTCATCAAACATCTCGCCGGTCAGGCGCCTGGTCTGGGTGTTGTAGCGACTGCAGTGGTAGGAACTGACCAACGTGAGATCGTCCTGCGGTGAGGCCACAGCATGATGAGCAAACTTGTGCGCGGATAGCTTGAGCCCGAGCGCACGCAGCACGGCGCGATGGGCGATGCCGCCGAGCACCAGCACAACGCCCGGCCGCGGCAAGGCCTTGAGTTCAGCTTTCAGAAAATCGTTGCACTCGTTGATTTCGGCGCCCACCGGTTTGTTTTGCGGCGGCAGACACTTTACCGCGTTGGTCAGGCGCGCGCCGATCAGCGCCTGCCCGTCATCGGCGTGCGTGGACGTGGGCAACGTGGCAAAGCCATAACGATGCAGCGTCTCGTACAAGATGATGCCGGCATGATCGCCGGTGAACGGCCGCCCGGTAGCGTTGGCGCCGTGCAGACCGGGTGCGAGCCCGACAATCAGCAGGCGTGCGTTGTGGTCTCCGAACGGCGCGACCGGGCGCGAGTGGTAATCGGGGTAACGTTCCCCAACCTCATCAAGAAACTTGGCCAGACGCGGGCAGCGGCGGCAGTCGGGATCGAACGCCGGGTTCGACATCAGTCCGATGAAATCTGAACGTCGGCTTCGAGCAACCCGAATTCGATGGCCTTGCGCACCAGTTCGACAATGTTGTCGCACTCTGCCTTCTGGAAGATGCGCGCGCGGTAGGTGCTCACCGTTTTTGGGCTCAGGTTCAGGTAGCTGGAGATCTGCGTGGAACTCTGCCCGCCGGCGAGCATGATGCAGACCTGCAGCTCGCGCATCGACAACGTATCAAACGGCGAGGCTTCGGCGCCGTCCAGCGCCTGATCGGCCATGCGACGGGCGACCAGCTCGCCCAGATAGCGTTCGCCTGCGTAGACCTTGCGTACGGCGCTGATCATCTCTTCCGGGGCGCAGGATTTGGTCAAAAAGCCCATGGCGCCCATCTCGAGCATGCGCCGCGGCAGCGGCCCAACGGTATCGACGGTGAGGCAAATGACGCGCGTGGATTGTTGCGCCAGCACACGGCGCGTGGCCTCGACGCCGCCGATACCGGGCATGTGCTTGTCCATGAGGACAATATCCGGCGACAGCGACTTGCACAGCGCCACACCCTCCTCGCCGCTGGACGCCTCACCGACCACCTCGATGTCCGAAACGGCCTCGAGAATTTTCCGTATACCCGTCCGGACCAGCGCGTGATCGTCCACAAGCACGACTTTGATCCTGCGCTCTGCGCCCGATACTGCCGTATTCATTTACCCTGCCGTGTTCGGCATCGATGGCAATCGGTCATGATAGAGGCTGTCCTTCGGCGCATTTAAGAATCGGTCTGAACACATCATAACACCTTGCGTGTTATGAGATTTATAGTTTTTATTCGATGGCTTTGCCGGGCATCCCGATGCGCATGGCAAGCTCCATCGCCTGCTCGTAGTTCAGCCGTGGATCCACCTGCGAGCGATACGCCCGCGCCAGATCCGCGTCGGTGAGTCCTCGCGCACCGCCGGTGCATTCGGTCACATCTTCGCCCGTTAGCTCGACGTGAACCCCGCCCAGACGGCTGCCCATCTCGCGATGAATCGTAAAGGCCTGCTCCACTTCGCTCATGATCTTGTCGAAACGGCGCGTCTTCACGCCGCTGCTGCTGCTTTCTGTATTGCCATGCATGGGATCGCAGACCCACAGCACGGTGGCGCCGGTCGCACGCACCGCCTTGATCAACGGCGGCAAATGATCGGCAATACCGCGCGCGCCGAAGCGGTGGATCAGCACCAGGCGGCCCGGATCGTTGTTGGGGTTGAGAATGCTAATCAGCTCCTGCAGCCATTCCGCCGACATCGCTGGGCCAATCTTGATCCCCAGCGGGTTGCGAACGCCGCGGAAGTATTCCACGTGGGCGCCGTCAACATCCGCCGTGCGCATACCGATCCAGGGGAAGTGGGCCGACAGGTTGTACCAGTCCTTGCGCCGTTCAAGATAGCGCGTCTGCGCCTGCTCGTAGGGCAAATGCAGGCCTTCATGGCCGGTGTAGAAATTGACCCGGCTGGTCTTGTGCACGCGATTGCCCGAAATCGACTCAAAAAACTGCAGCGAGTCGGAGATCGAGCTGGCGATGTCGTGGAAGCGCTGGGCGATGGGCGAATGGCGCACGAAGTCCAGATCCCACTGCTCCGGGTGATGCAGATCGGCAAAACCGCCGTCCACCAGTGAACGCACAAAATTGAGCGTCAGTGCCGCGCGCTCGTAGCCGCGCAGCAGCAGATCGGGATCCGGGGCGCGGTCTTCAGCCGTAAACGGCGCGCGATTGACCAGATCGCCGCGGTAGCTCGGCAACGTGACGCCATCGCGCGTCTCGGTATCGGCCGAGCGCGGCTTGGCATACTGCCCGGCCATGCGTCCGATACGCACCACCGGTTGTTTCATGCCGTGCATCAGCACGATGCTCATCTGCAGCAGAATCTTGAGCTTCTTGACGATGTACTCGGAGCGGCATTCCTGGAAGTTCTCCGCGCAGTCGCCGCCCTGCAAGACAAAGCGCTCACCGCGCTGCGCGGCCGCAATCTCATCACGCAGCAGGTCCACCTCGCCGGAGGTCACCAGCGGTGGCAACGAGGACAGCTCGGACAGCGCCGCACTCAGGGCATCGCTGTCCGGATAATTGGGTTGCTGAGCGGCTTCAAAGCCCTCCCAGCTCGCGGGGTGCCACTGCGCACCGGCTCGTGATCGTGTCATAGTGAGTTTGATGCTACACAACATTTGTTGCCTGCCCAAGACCTTGGCGCCGACCGTTACATAAGATGATCAGCCAATCCTCCGCCACACAGTGACTTTGGCGGGCCAGTTGGGCAAAATGCCGCACCAATTTAGCCCACGCACGTTACGCGGAGAGCATCATGAGCATGACAGCGGCCGAGATTTTCAACGCCCTCAATCTATCCGACACCAATTCCGGCACCTGGAGCGCCGCTGGCGGCTGGTCCGACAGCACCGACGGCGGCCTGATCGAGTCGTTCAACCCCGCCACCGGCGAGCGCCTGGGCGCCGTTCGCGGCACTACGGCGGCCGA
>CAZXCL010000083.1:0-17751 GCA_964639265.1 uncultured Gammaproteobacteria bacterium
GCCGATCTGGGCAACAATTGCCCCGTGACAACGTCGAGCTGTACGAATGCAAACAGTGGCAGCTAGCGGCGGGGCGATCGTCTCGCCCCGTCACATCCACAGCATGCTTATTGCGGCACTGTGTGCTGCGATACTTGGAGCATGCAGCACCACCCCGGCTATCACGGGCGCCACGATCCATGACGACGGCTCGACCGCGCCCTATGTTCGCGTCCGCCACCCCGAATGGTCGCGATCCGCTGTGGTCTATCAACTCAACACCCGGCAGTTTTCCGACGAAGGCACATTCGCGGCGGCGCAGGCGCAGCTGCCCCGCCTGAAAGACCTTGGTGTCGACATCATCTGGCTGATGCCCATTCACCCGATCGGCGAGCTCAATCGAAAAGGCACACTCGGCAGTCCGTACTCGATCAAAGACTACTACGGCGTGAATCCCGAGTTCGGCACCATGGAGGATTTCAAGCGCTTTGTGCGCGCCGCGCATGAGCAAGGCATGTACGTCATCCTCGACTGGGTTGCCAATCACACCGCCTGGGACAATCCCTTGAGAACCGCTCACCCGGATTGGTACGACCGTGACTACAAGGGAGACTTCCGCCCGACGCCGTGGTGGGACTGGTCCGACATCATTGATCTGGACTTCAGCCAGCCTGGCGTTCACGACTACATGGCCGAAGCCATGGCCTGGTGGGTGCGCGAGACGGATATCGATGGCTATCGCTGCGACGTCGCAGGGTTTGTGCCGCTGGCTTTCTGGAACCGGGTGCGTGCACAGCTCGACCAGATCAAACCGGTGTTCATGCTCGCAGAATGGGAATCGCGGGATCTGCACGCCGAGGCATTCGACATGACCTACGCCTGGAGTTGGCATCACACCATGCACGACATCGTTCAGGGACGCGCCGGACTAAGCGAGTTGTTTGTCTATTACTCGTGGCGGGAAAGCGCCTACCCGCCCGATGCCTATCGCATGACCTACGTCAGCAATCATGATGCCAACGCCTGGGAAGGCACACAGTTCGAGAAATTTGGCGATGGGCTTGAGGCGGCCATCGTGTTGTCTGTCGTCGGTGATGGCGTGCCGATGATTTATAACGGCCAGGAAGCCGGCAATCCGAAGCGCCTCGAATTTTTCGAGAAAGATCCGATTGACTGGCAACCTCATCCTATCGGCGAGCTGTACAAAAAATTGTTCGCACTGAAAAAAACCAACACCACCCTTGCAAATGGCAAGGCAGGCGCCACGATGATCCGCGTTTGGAACACCGAGCCCGAGAAAGTGTTCAGCTTCGTTCGCCGCAATGACCAGGATCGGGTGTTTGTGGCAATCAATTTCAGCGACGCGCCGCAAAAGGCCGTGTTCTCACGGGCGCCCATTGAGGGCCGCTACACCGAGTACTTTTCAGGGCGAGAGGTTGAGATCGCGACGGGCTTCGAAGCCGAGATTGAGCCGTGGGGCTATCGAGTGTGGGTTAGCCAATGACATGACCTCCCGCGGCGACAGTTTTCTTTACACTGCTGATGCAACCGGTGGATGATTTAGTCCCAAGTCATTGAAAAATCGATTCTTGCCGCTCGTGGCACGCACATTGCTTGAAAATGCTCAGCGTGCCAGATTCGCTTCTGGCCAACAGTAAACATAATGACAAAAAGGGCTTAAAGTGATGATTCGAAATCTTGTTGCCACCACGGCTTTTGTTTTTGCTGCCTCTCAAGCCAACGCGCTCAGCGTGAGCTTCGTCCAGCCGGACGGCGTCGTCGGCCCAAACGAGAACATCGAGGTATTGCTGCGTGTCACCACGAACACCGACTTTAGTTTCGACGGTCTCGACATCGATGGCAGCTACGGCATTGATCCTTCCCTGATCCCGACCGAGGGCTTTTTCTTTGACGACAACGGCCTGCAGACCATTGCATTTGCCGAGTACGGTCAGGCCTTCACGAGCATCAGCTACACCTGCTCAGGGTCGTTTTCTGATGGGGGCGATAGTGTTTGTCCCCCGGGCAGTGACTACGATTTTGAGTTCGCAGCCCCCGGTCCCGGATCATTCGCCGGCATGTCGAGCTATTCACTGAACGCCGGTGAAAGCGAAGACTTCCTGTTCGGCACGTTTTTGCCACTCAACGGCGGAGCCACTCCGGGAACCTACGATTTCTTCGGCGCTAACATCACGATCCTGGTTACGGGCACCGGCTTCGACATGTTCGGCAACCAGGTCGATCTGTTCCGCAACGTCACGCTGGCAACAACGTGCACGACGGGCGATACCTTTTGCGACTTTTCGCGCGTCGTTGTGCCGGTACCGGCCGCCGTGTGGCTGTTCGGCTCAGCGCTACTTGGCTTCGCCGGGCTGCGTCGCAAAGCCTGACGCAGAGGCTATCCGAACCAAACGTAATCGCCGCAGCAACGTCCCGTCTTCGCGCTGGAATATCCGTACGGTGTGAGCACCGGCGGCCAGCGTGACGGTGACGTTGCCGGCCACGCCTCGATCCCTGACGCGCACGGTCCGATAGGTCTGCGACAGCCCCGTATCCCAGAGATACGACTCGCCGTCGTTAACCCGCACCCAGAATGAATCGTCGTTGCCGTTGGGCGAGAGCACCTCGGCTTCAATCTGGTAATCGCCGGCTTCGGCAACGACAAACTCGAAGTCCGCGCGGTCCGCTTCGTTGGGCACGACCCGGAAACCGGTGCCGTCTGGTGCCCACAGTCCCTCACCGGACATCGTCATCGTGCCGTAGAGTGCAGCCGCCGACGCCGGCAAATCGAGTTGTGCCGTCGGCGTCATCGGAATCAATCGCAGGCGGCGCAGATAGGTCCCGTCCTCACGCTTGTAGAGCTTGATCAGCTGTTCGCCGGCGTCCAGCCAGAGCGTCACGTTCCCGCTAACCCCGCGCGTGCTGACCCGTCGCGTACGAAAATCGCTGCTGCGACCGGTGTCCCAGAGATAGGCATTGCCGCCATTGATTCGTACCCAGAACGAGTCGTCGTTGCCATTGGGAGCGCGCACCTCGCCTTCGAATTGGTACATCCCAGGTTCGGTCACGAAGAATCGAAAATCCGCCCGATCGGCTTCATTCGGAAAATTGCTGAATCCGGTCCCGTTCGGCGATCCGACCGCGCCGTTCAGCAGCGCCATCGTGCCAAACCGTTCCGCCTCCGTGGCCGATTGGTCCAGAATCGCCGTGTTGCCGCTGGTCTGACCAGGCTGTTCGAGCAAAAACGCGGCCAGGTCATCCAGATCGTCGGGACCAAGCGCGGCCGTCGAGTGACGACTGATCGCTTGCTGCAACGTGGCCGCCGAACCGTCGTGCAGATACGGCGCGCTTGTGGCCAGGCCCATGAGGCTCGGTGTATCCAGACCGTCCAGCGCCAGACCGAGACGCTGTCCACTGTCGGCCGTGAGCGTGCCGACGTTGTGCCTTGCACCGGTCGCCGAGTCGGTCAGCGCGCTGCCGGCATGGCAACTCGCACAGTCCGACGCGGCGAACAGGTTCGCACCACGCTGACCCGCAGCGGACAGGCCACTGCCCGGCATCACACGGCCATCCGCGTCATCCAGAGACGTCAGGTACGCCGCCAGCGCATCGAGATCGCCCGACAAGCCGGCCTTGGGATCGCCCAGCGGCTCGGAGCGCGTGCCGGCAAAGAAGCTGGCGTCGGTCATCAGGCCAACGCCGCCCGCAAACTCACGAATCTGGCCTTCAAAGTCCTGCACTTCGTCGAAGTTGCCGGTCCAGTGCAGCAGGCCGTGGCCCATGCCGGCTTTGCCGCGCAGCGACGTCGTGTTGCGCACGCCTTCGCCAAACTGCGTGAAGTCCCAGACACGTCCATCGTGACCGCCGTCCTCGTGGCAGCTCGCGCAGCTCATATAATCGAGTGCGGCCAGACGATCATCGCGTGCGTCGTAGAACAACTGCTTGCCAACGAGCACATCGGGTGCGAGTGCTTCGGTGCTCACGGTGGCCACGGTGGCCAGAGTGTCTACCTCGAGCGAGGCGCCACTTGCGGCGTCGCGAATGTCGATGAACTGCACCGTGCGATCCATGAAATTGTGAACAGCCAGCTCCGTGCCATCGGGTGACAGCGCAATGCCCTGCGGTGCGCGTCCCACGTTGAAGCGCGCGATTTCCGCATCGTTGTCGGGCAAGCTCATGGCGATCTGTCGATTGCCCTCGAGCGTCGTAAACATGTGCACGCCCCATGGACCAAACACCGCGGCGCCAGCAATAGACGCGTTGTCGTGCTGCATGCGGCTCGAAAGCACTTCACTCGTGCCGGCCCCGTCAAGGTTCAGACGCAGGCTCACGGCTCTTACCGCCTGATCAAAAGTCAGCACACCACCGTCGCGGCTCGCGCCACCCAGAATGTTGTCCTGCTTGGATGGCAGGTAAGCCAGGCCGCCGGCCGGGTGAACGGCCATCGACCCCAGATAGTTGGGAATACCCGGCCCGGTGTTCTCTGTTCGCTCCACGTCGCTATAGGGCAAGCTAAGTGTTGCGAGTACATTCAGCGTGGACGCGCTGCGCACTTCCAGCGCGGACACACCCTGCGATGGATTGGGCGAACTGGTCGACTCGCCCGGCACCTGCGGCGTGATAAACGAGGTAACGTAAAGCTCATCGCGCGTTGGATCGATGGCCAGGTGACGCGGCCCTTCGATGGTGGCCGCAACGCTTTGCACGGCGTTGTTTGTCGTATTCACCTGCACCAGCTCGCTGCTGCCTTCCAGCGCCACGAGCATCGTCGAGCCAAGCGACACAATGCCGTGCGGACGACCGTTGGTATTGGGCAGATCAACTTCTCGCAGCCCGCTGAGTGTTGACGCACTGATCACGCTTAGTGAACCGCTGTCCTTGTTCGTCACCCACACGTCGCCCGCCGCATCAAAGGCCAGTCCCGCCGGGTGCGCGCCCACCGGGATTTCGGCCAAACGCGCTCGCGTGTTGCGATCGATCACGGTAACTGAGTTGTGATCCGGATTGACATTCCACACCTGCGGCCGCGTTGGGTGATAGGCGAGCGACGTGGACGAGCGCCAGCGATCCGGATTGGCAATATCGATACCGGCGTCATACACAATGTGGATAAACTCAAAGGTCTCTTCGCGACCGGTCGCGGTATCGCGCGCCGTGACCACGACCGTGTAACGACCCGGCGCATCGTACTGATGCGCAACGGTGCCATCACCCGTTGACTGCGACGACGCGCCGTCGCCCCACGCCCAGGTGTACTCCACATTGCCGGCACCGGATGCTGCAAACGTGGCCGACGAACCCGCACCGCTTGGATCGGCCGTGACGAGCACAACGTTGTCCAGATCGGCGCCGAAGGTCACACTTTGCTCAGCCGTGCTGCCCACAAACGCGCCGCTGGCAACCACCGACCAGTCCAGTCCGTCGTCGCTGACCTCTACCCGATAGTCGATGATGCGACCGTTCGGCATGTCCTGTCGCGGCAGGTAGTTCAGACCGGTGAGCGCGTAGCCGGCACCCAGATCAACCAACAGCTCGTGCGGGTGCGAAGGATCATTGGCGTTGCCGGGGTTGGTACGCCAGTCGGTGTGCCAGATCGTCGCCGGATCGCCGTCGATAGCTCGGCCCGCCACGCCGGATACCGTGTCTTCGCTGGACGCCGTTACTTGCCAACCCAGCCGATCCACAAGTGCACCATTGCCATCCAGAAGGTTCAGCTCGGCCACCGTGGTCCATGGATTGCCGTTGACCTCGGACAGCGCGACAAGCTTGACGTAACGAATGTCGCCCGGCGTGCTGATATCTGTGCCGCGTTCCACGCGCACCACGTGCGCCTCGGACGGCACATCGTTGGCGTCCAGACCAAACATCATCCAGTAACCCGGCATCAACACGTTTGGATTGGCGTGCGGCGTCAACGTGTAGCTGCCGTTGCCGTTGTCCACGGTATCGAGCCACAAGAAGCGGCTGTCGGTGTTCACCGCGTGGGTGGTCGCGCCCATGCGCACCATCGAGAAACGGCGCGTATTGCTCGATGCCGTCACGTTGAACGACTGGCCCGCACGGATCACGCCCGGTGCGTTCGCGATCGCCGGACGATCGGCCAGCGTGCCGTCGGGGTCGTACAGATAGGGCGGTGTGAACACCTGGCCGTTCTGGTGCGAGCTGCCGTTCAGAAACTCGTTGCCCGAGCCGTAGCCACCGCCGGCCGAGAGCACGCGACCGTCGGTCAGCAGTACGGCCGTTGAGTGATAGGTGCGCGGTGCGCCGGCCGGCGCCGTGAGCACCCACTCACCCGACTGCGGATCCCAGATTTCGGCTGGATACACAGCGCCCAAATTGTTGAAGGCGCCGCTATAGCGACTGCCACCGAGTGCGATAACCGAACCGTCTGGCAGAGGCACCAGGTTGTGATACGTGCGCCCGGCACGCATGGCCTGAGTTTGTTGCACAACCGGCGCAGAACCGTTGAGATCGATGGTGTAGGCACGCTCGTTGTTGCCGTGGCCCACACGCGAGCCCTGGTTGCCGCCGGTCATGATCATGCGTCCGGCGTCGTACTGGATTGCCACGCCCGTGGGCTGGTCTACATCGACAATCGCGTTACCCGGCCGCACCGCGCCGGTGCCGGAGGTGTCGATAAAGTGGTTTTCCTGAGCGTTCCAGTAGTGGAACAACTCGCCGGTTGGCGCAACGCTTAAAATGGCCCACCAGCGTCTGGCGCCAGACGTGCCGTCAAAGGTTTGGCGCATGTCAACGTAGTCGACGTTGTTGAGCACCTGCCAGCTATTGTTGCGCGACCACTTCTCCGGGTTACGCAGGTTACTGGCCGAACCCATGGACGTGATGATCTCGCCGGTAGGCAAGGCATTGGTCACGGGATACCAGCGGCCGCCCGAGGCCATGTTCTGGATTGGCTGCCAGCGATTGTCGCGATAGTCGAACAATGTGGTCCACGGGCTGTTGGTGGAATTGCGTCCGCCGTTAACAAACACCTCACCCTGATCGGTCATCGCCAGATGCGCACAGAACATGTTGTGGCCCTGCTGAAACAGGTCTTCGAACGTGCCGCTCTCCGGATCCCAGATGGCGCTGTAGGTTTGTTCTGTACTGGGCCACGTGGTGCGTTCCGAACCCGAGAAACCAAGCACACGTCCGTCCGGCAGATTGGCCATCGACACAGGTACGACAGGCCACGGAACAAGTGGTCCCCACGTACCGGTTTGCGCCGGGTTGACCGGACCCTCGGCCATCAGCCGCAGGATGTCGTCGGCGCGCAGTTCATAATTAAACACCGACAAATCATCATAAGAGGCAAGCGCGGGCGGGTAATCCAGTGTTCGACCGATGCGCAGCGGACCGTCGTTGTAAACAATGTTGCCGCTTAAGGTCGCCGCCGCATCGCGCACACCGTTCAAAAACAGCTCGAGCTGATTGCCGCGCTTTACGTAGGCCACATGCGTCCACTCGCCTACCGGCAGTGCGCTGACCGAATCGCCACCCTGATTAATCGACGTGCTGGTGCTGATGCGAAAGTGAATGCGATTGGTGTTCGGAATGCGCCACAACGCAAACGTGCGTTCATCGTTGTTGGTGCCTTTGTGCATCAGCGCTTCCCAGCGATTGCTCGGACCGCCATCAAGCCTGACCCAGAAGGCCACCGAAAAATTGGAGGTGCCGGGCGTCAGTACCACCGAGTTGGGCAGCGTTACTGTATCTTCGTCGCTGTCCACGCGCAGCACCTGACCGACACGACCGGTCTCACTGAGCAATGCCGGTGACCCGCTGACCACGCCGCGTTCCTCAAGATTGCGCGACGGGCGTTTGGCCTCGTACAGACTGCGAATCTCAAGCTGGGACAGCGTGCGACGGAAAATGTTGACCTCCGCAAACTCGCCAAGTGCAGGCGTGTTGAACGGTGTATCGCCAATGAACAACTGCCCGTCGTTAATCTGCGGCGCGCCGCTCAAGGTGTCGGCAGAATCCAGACGCCCGTTGATGTACAGCGACAAGCGATTGCCGCGACGAACATAGGCGATGTGATTCCAATGATTGAGCATCAACGCCTGCGTCGAGTTGCCGCCGTCGTTCCATTGGTCCGCTGTGCTCAAGCGGTAGTGTACCTGCATGGTGTCCGGGAACAGGTAGAGGGCAAAGTTGCGGTCACCACCGGTGTCACCCTTGAACACAAGTGAGCGCCACGATCCGGTGGGCGCCTGTGTCGGGCGAAACCAGAACGACATCGCGTAGTCACCCGCCACCGCGGAGATGGCGTCGCTGTGTGGCACCGTGACCCGGTCGTTACCATCAGCAATGACCAGTGTGTTGGGCGAGACGTCCGTTGCCACGAACTGTGCCCCACCGCTGACAACCCCGACGGTCTCAAGCGACTCGGCAACAAGATCCTCGGCAATCGCGCCAACAGCAAAAGAAACACTCAGCAACGCAAACAGCGAACGAGCAAAACCGGCCACGGCAAACTCCCGGCACGACTGGATGGCTCGTCGCAGGCCCCCTGCGGACCTGGTACACGCGGATTTGTTTTATTTTGTCGCGTGTGTAGTGGCTGCTGCCGTTCAAGCCACCCGGACGGCGTTGTTATTGTTTGGAGTGACAGCAACCAAGGAAATAGTAGCCGTTGAAACATAGGCGCGCAAGCAGCTGGCCGCTCGAGAGCCTCCTTTTAGAACAGAAGTTAAACGTCGCAGCCGTAGGTTAGATACCAGCCATCATCAAGTGCAATTGCGCCTTGAACGAACTGCCCGATGCTCGATCGCTTGCTGACCTCTCCCGGGCTTTCAATCCAGAAATACAGGGCCATGCACTTGAACCGAGGAAAGCGATCGTGAGTGTCGGTAAGCCAGATCCACTCGTGCCCCTCATCATTTTTGTATTGCACAACCTGCGCTTGAGTCTGGTCCAGCAGCTCAAGGAACTTCGCATAGCGAGCGGGCGCAATAGCGTACTGTCGCAGCAGCGTGTCCACGGAAAGACCCGGTCGCTCGACTATGTCGTCATACCAGACGCCGTCAAAGCGATGGAAGCGCCCGATACGATCGGCACCAATGCCACCAGACCCCGTAGTTAGTGCCTCCTCGACAATCATCGATTCCTCACGGAGCATGTCACGGAGTTGGTCAAAGACGTCTGAATTGGCAGCGAAATGACGAACGTAGGGTTCGGGTGACGGCTCGCCTGTGCAGGCCAGCAATTGCAGTGACGCGATCAGAATACCAATGCAGATCACCTTGCTCACACTCGCGGTCCCTGGCACCTACGTGTTTGTTTTGACGCGGCCGGCCGCCACGTTCCTGCGACCCACAAGCAGATAGAAAAGTGGAAGCGCCGCGATCGCCAGTAATGAAAAAAAGACCTGAAGCCAATTCCCGACAGATCGCGGGTTGGCGACCGCACCGTATTCACCAAGTATACTTGATACCAGATACCAACCCCAGATCAACGATGTGCCGACAGCAAGGCTGGCAACCGCAACAGCAGCTCGAGTTCTCCTCGTTATCCGATAGAGCAATACAGCGACGGGATAGGCTAGCGCGGCAGACAAAACATACACAAGCACATCGTGTACTCGCAACATCGACTTCGCGGACTCCCACGACAACTGTCCGCCTCGAACACTATCGGCCAGAGTATTGAAGGCTGCAGCGTATCCGAAGTAGTTTGCCAGCAGCACGGCGAGCAGAACAGACCAAAGCGCAGCAGCAATAATCAGGATGCAGGCGCCTCTGGCCTCTTGCCACATGGTAGATGTCGTTGAAGTTGCCACGGTTTATCGAGGGCCTCTTTCTCACGAGTGCGAAATATTATGCGCGCTGAATTGGTACATAGCTACAATGAACGCTATGCAACGGCAAAATTCCCTCGCTTGAGCGCCTTGGTGATGCAGTGCGCGCTACCGTCGCCGTAGGCAAGATCCTCCAGACCATCGGTAAACCTCACATCGAAACCAGCATCACTCCATGCATCAGCGGCCGCATTCTCCAACCTGATTCTGATCTCTGCGTCGGTACCATAATCGCCAGCGTCTTGTGAATAGGAGGGCATGATGACGGTGCCTCGATCAGACAGATCGGACGAGTCGGATTCGATCACAACGTTGTTGAACGACAAGCAGTAGTACTTTGTCTCCCAGCTTGAGAAGCCAAGATTGCCTTTCGTCAGAAGCAGAGGCAGGCGCCGAACTTCGTATTCTTGTTCGAGTTGACGCTCGGTCGCATCGAACAAACTGTCGTACGTGGCCCCGTCGACGTCATCCGTCTCCGTGTACTTTTTGATAATCCTGTGTGTCTCGGCAGGCCGCCCAAGCATGACGATTTCCTTGCCTGATTCGCCGATCTTGCCCGTTGGCGTGACATACATATCGATATGAAAAATCGGCTGATTGCCAAGGCCCGACAAGATTCCCGCGTTGTACCAGTCATAATAGTCGCCCACGTCGCTACCAAGCCTGACAACCCTGCTCTGCAAAAGCTGTTCGAACGCTTCGAGTACGCGCTCGTCCGTATCAAGATGTACGCGCGAGCGGTTCTGCCAGATGTAATCCTCACCGATGAGCGAGAAGCGCGACCCGCCGAGCAGATTACCACCCTCAAAGTACAAATAAGACTGCAGTGTAGCGATGTCGGTTTGCGCAGCAATATCGTCCGCGATACTCATGTCGTCATCACGGTCGAACACGACGCTTTCGGAAAGTATCGAACGGCCTGCTCTATCGGTCAGCGCAATGTAGGCATCCTGGGCCCACATCGTGTAGGCGAAGCGGGGCGAGAACGCAAAGTCAAAGGTGACACCCTCCAGCGCCGAAAACCAACCCTCTATTTCTTTGCGCGTTATCGGATGACAAAGAACCGTGAAGTGTCGATCGTTGCCCAGGTTAGTGATCAGAGTCTGATAGTGACGCGCCAGCGTCGGATCGATTTGGATTTTTCCGTCATCACCCGCATAACTCGGAATCGTCAGAAGCATGTGCTCAATTCGCCCGTGACACGAGGGCACAATCCGGGCGCCAGCCGCCGAGCAAAGATAATCACTGATGCGATGCGGACCCAATGCCTTGAGCACGCCCGACGCGTTGGACGGCCCTGAATCGTCGGCCAGGCTCCTGATCGCATCGCGTGCCGCGCTGGTCTGCATCTTCGTTGTGTTTTTGCTGATCGTCGCCGCAATCTCACTGATCTGTTCTTTCGCTAAACGAAATGCCGCCTCATTGGGAAAACGCTTCGAAAAATCCGGGCGGCGGGCGGGCGGTTGAACGGGTGTTGGCACAATCAACGTACTCCTATAGCGGTATTTCGGTCCGGGCTGTCAGCTCGACCGAACTGAGTACGGGTCTTCCGCCAGCAGGTAAGACCTAAGGTCAATCTTGTTTTCCTTGCTGCGCAACCACGCCCTGATTTCCTTTAGTTTGGCGTAGTCCTCTTCTCCAAATTTGCTCACGTACAGCCTTTCAAACGACTGCTTCGTGTCGTTGTCACGCAAGAGCTGCTGCCACTGATCCGTGAACACCTTGTTCAGCGAGTGAGCGAGCCCTTGATCCTTAAGATATTGCCACTCACCCGGATCAAGCCACACACCGCCCACCTGCGCGCTGTAGTCGAGCTTATGCGTCGTGTCATTGCTGATGCGAAACTTCTGCATAACCGCGCCAGTTGCTGGGCAGACCATGGCGGTTTTGGTGTCTTCAAGCTCATACTCAGCGACTCCGTCTTTGAGCTGAGTGCTGTTGCCCTCGAGCCAACCAACATAGTCGTCAATGTAGAGCCAGTGGCCTTTGCAATGGGTGCACTGATGGCCGCGAAAACCGCTTTCGATAAATGACGGCGCCAGCGTGCCGACTTTGCAACTTGGGCATTTCAATTCGTTCTTTCTCCCCGTCCAAACTTTCGACGATTGACGTTTATTCATTCTATTGTGCGCCCTGAACCCGCATATGGCTACAATGGCCGCACTATGACCTCACCACTAGATCTGGCGGATGCCGTCATTCTTGTCACCGGCGGTGCCGACGGCATCGGGCGAGCCCTTTGCCTGCTTGCGCTTGGCCGAGGCGCAACGGTGATTGCTGTGGACACCAATGCCGATGCGCTGACCACTCTCGCCCGGGAGGCGCAAACCAATCGGCTGGTAACGCACAACGCGGACGTTGTCGACGCCCAGAGCATGCAAGGGATTGTTGATGAAACGTTGGCGAGCTTCGGTAAGTTAACCGTTGTTGTGGCGAATGCCGGCATCGAGCGTATCGGTCCTGTCCACCAGATGCCCCCGGCGGACTTTGAGAAAATCATTGAGGTGAACGTGCTTGGCGTCTACCGCACGCTGAAGCCATGTATTGAGCCAATCATAGACTCCGGCGGACACATGGTCGCGATATCGTCGCTGGCAGCGCTGTTGCCCTTTCCATTCGGGGCCGCCTATGCAGCATCAAAATCTGCGGTGGATATGCTCATGCGTGTGCTCCGTCTGGAACTGCTGGACTCAGGCGCAACAGCAGGTGCCGCTTACTTTGGGTTTGTCATGACCGAGATGGGGCAGCATGTGACGTCGCATCCGGGAGTGGCCGAATTGTCAAAACGGCTACCCAAGCGGTTGCTCGGCATGGCGCCGCATCTACCGATTGATGACGCTGCGATGCAACTGCTGCACGGAATTGAGAAACGACGCGCCCGCGTCTACGCACCGTGGACCGTGCGCTTTCCGCACCTGTTTCGCGGTGTACTGGTGCCGATGGACGATTTCCTTGGGCGGCATGTCATGAAGCTTCCCGTTGTGGCGCGGTCATTGTTTGGATCAGACAACAAGCACGACGGGTCTTGAAAGCCGGGACCGGCTTAATTACCCTATTTTTCGTAGAGCGCTGACACGGCGCCCTCCTCGTGACTAAGTTAAGAGACGTGTGAGATGAATAAGACCTTTGCACTGATCCAAATCCTGCATCTGTTTGTGCTTTGTTCGGCGGAGGCGTGGGCCACCGACTCGCCTGCGGAAGAAAACGTCGCGGCAGCCATGGAAGAAGTTGAAGTTCGCGGCCAAAAGTCCCGACAGCAACTTGAGAGAGCCGTTGTCGAGGCTCGACTCGACTTCTGGGAGATCTACAACAGTCTCAACACCGACAACGACTACCGCATCGTCTGCGAGAAAGTGGCCGTCACCGGCAGCCGTTTCAAGAAACGGCGCTGTGTACCGCAGTACTTTTTGACGGCGATGTCCGAGATGACACGGCAGCAGTCCATCAGGCGGCTACCCAATGACGAACTGCAGTTGCGGGCACCGCCGCCGCGTGAAAGCACCGTCCGACTAGCGACTAAAGACAAAAAAAGCGAAGCAGACGCCCACATGATCAAGTTGATTGAGGACAATCCGGTGCTGCGCGAGAAGTACTACGCGCTCTTGGACGCCAACGAAAAACTAGAACAGAGCAAGCCTTCTGAGTAACGGTGTTCGCATTCAATCAATCGTCAACCGGCGGCGCGCCAGATTCGTTGCCGGCAATCGCCGCCTTCGCCAGCGGTATGTTGCGATTCGACGCATCGAGCCGTTCGGCTTGTGCGCATGCAGTTTGAGCCTGGTCCAATCTGTCGAGCCGAGCCAGTCCTATGGCTTTATTAGCCAGGACTGATGCCCGCGACGGCCGCGACTCAATACTAAATCGTGGATCGGACAACATTTCGACCCCTTCTTCGAGGCAACCGAGCGCGATCAGAATCGAACCGCGCGTCGAGATCATCGGCAACAGCATCGGGACAGCCTCGAAGGCATCCTTGGATAGCTTGTCGGCCTCGGCAAGGCGCGACTTGTCACCCGATTCGAAAAGCGTGCAGGCAAGATTGTTTTTTAGGGTAGCGACGCCGTACGCCGTGAGGTTTTCGTCCTCAGAAAGAAACTGCCGTCCGTGCGCTATTCCCTCGTCAGTGTGATGCAGATCGGCAAGTAACGCAGTAATCAGGCTCTTGATTTCGACCCCGCCGTCGTCACCAGCCTGCCGCACCCGAGCCAGCTCCGACTTCGCGAGCTCCAGTGCCCTGTTCTTGTCGCCGTACTGGTATTCCATATAAGCTAGCACCAGATCGTTGCCACCAATTCTGGCGTCGATGTCTTTTTCGCTTAGACGTGGCAGCGCAAGAATCTGCGCCCCATCCGTGAGCACTTCGCCAAAGCGCGTGTGTACTCGTCGCGGCCAGAGGTTTTGAACTCCAATGAAAAGGTTGTACACCGACCAGATGACCAGAAAGCCGGCAATCAGTCTGTTGGTATCGGGGCCGAGGTGTTGAAACAGGGCATACGCGGCTGCCGCCGAAAGCAGATTCGCTATTGGGCCGGCAACGAAAATGAGGAGCGATTTGAGTCTGTAGCAATTGCGCGTTGCAAACGACGCGTACACCATGCCCTCGCTCGGGGCGAGACTGTAAAGCACAAATGCGTTGCGCCAGCGCACCACGCGTTGATTCATACCACCGCCAAAACTCACGACCGGCACATCAGCGCCGACGAGCTTGGCGGCGGCCAGATGACCTAATTCGTGAAAGACAATGGCAAAACACTGAGCGATGAAAACACCGACAACTACGGGTATTGCGGCGACCAAGGAATGATCCAGTAGCACATACGTACCGCCCGCGGTCAAAGGCGCGCCCATCGGCTCAAAAAACGCTCCCAGTCTTCGATAGCGATAAGCATCGCAGGTCACGCAAACGTGATGCGGACCAATGAAGATGTTGGACGCACTTGTAAAAAGCTCGGGAATCTCAGACGTGGCCTCGCAATACTCGCACTGTAGAGTTTCGGGAGGGTCGTCTTTTTCTTGTGGATTATTCAATGCAAGTGCTTGAAGCCAGATCAACTGAGGTGCTTTTGGCAACCCACACTCTACCAGTAGCCTGACCTGCGCGCCTGTCTATCACCCCACGCTAGATTATTTTTCAAACGCCGTGTCAGATTTCTGCAAACCACTGCGAATTCCCTTCCAACGGCGCATTGAAACGGCCCAATTTGGCCTGGCGCCCGTGTCTAAACCATCATTTAAGGAGAGATATCATGATGAACAAATACGTACTGGCCAGCCTCGCCCTGAGCACCTCGCTGTTGTGCACCGGTCCGGCAATGGCCGACCAGAAATGCAAAAGTGTGGATCTGGAAGTAACCAATGAGTATGGCAAGCAGATCAAGGTGTTGAAGGTCAACTATCGCGACAAGGAAGACAAAAAGTGGCGTGACAACGATCTGTCGAACACCACGATTTCCGACAACGTGACGAAAACCATCGATGAAGATCTGGAATACGTCGGCAACGAAACGATTCCCAAAATGCAGGTGCAGTTTCGCTACAAGGAGCAGGATGGAGACTGGTCAGACCGGGTCTGGTCGAACGTTACGACGGGCCTTGGTGGCGCTAACTGCGTCAAGAACAAGGACTACGAGATCACCGTGTCGAGCATTGGCTCGAAGCAGTAGCCCGACGGCGCTTATCCGTAGACACCTGCGGATCTCTACAGCCCCTTTCGCGAAGGTGAAAGGGGCTTTGGATGGGACGCACCAATACTCAAGGGCGGTACAGCGACCGTATTTGCCGTCGCGCAACCCGGGTGGGACTCGGACTCCTCCAGAGACCTACTTAAAGTTGGCCAGCGAAGGTGAACCATCAATCGCCCGAGGCCATAGAGGCTGTTCACCCGTTCTTCCGACATCTGATCCTCAAGCGTTGATGTGGCTCGGAACTGATCAAGGCGCTCGCGAAGATCGTCACGCACGGCCGTTCGTAGCTTGAGCGCCGGACACATCGCGCCTTTACAAGTTTTCTCGGTCGCACGTACCAGCATTTTCTGCCACTGCTTCGGGTTCTCAACCGTTTCCGCTTCACGTGCCTGAAGAAAATCCTGCAACCAGTTTTCCGCCTGCGCCTGGTCAGGAAGCTCACTGACAATTTCGGCCAGGACTTCCTCCGGCGTCACGAGTGGATAAAAAGGAACGCTCCATTTATTGATGTCGGGCGATTCCGAACCGTCATACAACCGAAACTGCTTTTCCGGACTAAGGTAAGAGAGACTTGGCGAAATGAACACAGGCTTGGGCTTGGTGTCACCTTTGCCACCCATCGAGGCGATATCGAACGCGCGACTGATCGCGCCCAGCCCGCCTACCTCGTCTGTTACGCCGAACACCGCACCGCCGTCGGAAACAATCATCTGATCAACGGCCCACTCGCACGAGAGTTGGTTGTCGCGACGCTCGTCCTTGCGACACTCGTTTGTTTCACAAGCCATCGCGTTCGCGGCGCGAAGCAGGACCAGTCCGGAGTTGTCGCCGATACCTCCGTCGGACAGCGTCAGCGGGCGAACGCCATTACCCCCGAGGGCACCTTTTTGAGCGCGAACGCCGAGGGCATTAGCAGGGAAAGCAATCGGAAACGCACCGGAGGTGGCGACTCGCTGGGCAAGATCAGGCACGTCCGAGTAGCCGAGCCGAGTACCGGTGTACGCCGCTGGCGCGCCATGCGTAGTCGTCACCACAAAACTGTCCGCCGTGAAACCCACGAGGAGACCGTAAGTCAGATCCGTCGCAGCAATCAGCTGGACAGGCTGGTTCTCAAGCCGACGGCTCTGCGGATCGGTGTGATGGTCGAATACCAACCGTCGAAGCATTGCGGCCTGCACATCGCGTCGGCTGTAGTCCCACCCAGGTAGTAGCTCAACATCAAGCCAAGGCACGTGCATGGGGAGTGGCAAACGGACGGCGTGCTGAATAAGTACCAACTCTCGCTTGAGGCTGAAGCGCTTTTGAATCATCGCATCGCGAAATTCCTCAGGAGATCCACCCGCCTGATAGTACGCGCCGATAATCGAGCCGCCAGATACCGTTGACAACACCGTTGCGCGAACGCCCAGGCTTTCAAGCGCATCCAACACCCCTGCATGGTAAAGGGCCGCTCGGTAGCCGCCGCCAGAGAGCGCGATGCCGATACGCTGCCCTTCCCATGCCGCCGCACGGTTGGCCACGATTGCGTTCGCCGCTGTGATGTTCGCAAAGCGCGTGGCATCACGCGGCAAGGGTGGATTCTGCCACACGACAAGCGCCGACAAACCAATCCAGGTCAACAGAAAACCCACGGCAAGTGCACCGGCATCCGTCGCGTAGGAATCTTTCAGGCCAAAGACTCGCATTGCCAGTTTTCTCAGCGGCCCGAAAGCCACCAGGAATGCCAACCCGTACACGAATAGCTGCGCGATCAAATCGCCCGGTGTTCGCCAGGCAACGTAAAACCAGCCTAGTGCCACGATCGCAATGAAGTCGAGAACGAAGCGTACGCCCTTGGTGCGAAACTCACGCACGATATCGGCGATGAACAAAACCAGAAAAAGCGCCATCCCAAAGCGCAACAGGAATGTCCCAAGTCGGTCAGCGGAGTACGCCTGGTATGCAGCCCAATAAAGGGCGACGACGCCAACCATACAAAGGCCGAACAGGAACTTGTTTTTCATGTTGTATTCCTTCGTGGACTCACGATCTTCCACGACAACTTGCGTGGCACTCCGATGAACCACTTCGAGCTTTCTGGTGGAATTATTATGTGGAGAGGATACTCCAATGATCGAAGCAACCCGAAATCAACAGAATGACTGTGAGCTGCCTTTCAGAACAGATCAGATCGTGGTTCGGAACGGGTCTAGTGAAACTTGAAACCTGGTCAACGTTCGAACTCGGCCAACGCCGATAGCGCCAAGTCGTAATCCATCGAATCGCCGCCGCATTTGGGCAGGCAGGTGT
>CAZXCL010000084.1:0-9718 GCA_964639265.1 uncultured Gammaproteobacteria bacterium
ACCGGCAAGACCGGCCTCACCGGCAATTCCAACTTTGACCTGATGATGCCTGCGATCGAGCGAACCAATGCCGATGGGAAATTCGCATTTAGCGGTCTGACCGGCAGCGGCACGTGGAGCAACAGCTCACGAGACATGGCTATGGAGGCCAGCAGCGAATTCCTGCAGGCAGATCTGGCCGAAGACAACCTGTCAATGTCCATGAAAAACCTGAGCGTGGATCTTGGTGTCAACCTGAAAAACCCTGCGCTTGGCCTCGGCACGTCGACATTCAATCTCGACAACTTCAGCTTGAGTCTGCACGGCGATGCGCCTTTCGCGGCGCAAAATGCAGGCTTTGACACGATTGTGAAAATGGACGAGAGCGGCGAACGGGTCGACGTCTCACTGGTGTATCGCGTCGATGAGGTGGTTGCACAGGGCATCACCGTGAGCGACGCAACGGCCACATTCGAAATCAAGGGCCTGACGCCGGCCGTGCTTGAGCAGTATCAGACGGTCGCCTCCAATCCGATCATCGACGAAGCGCAGATTGCCGCCTACATGGACCTTGGCTACAACGCGCTCAAAAGCTCACCTCAGCTCAACATCGGTCCGATCAAATTCAAGGCCAATGACGAGACCTTTGACGGCATCATGACGGTCAGCGTCGACGGCGCCGCGCTCCCCGACAGCGACAACTTCAACTTTGCCGATGTTGGCATGTGGATGAGTGTGATCACACAGTCGCTGGACGTCCGCGCGACCGAGGGGCTCGTCAATCAGGCGGTGGACGGCTACATGATGCAACAGGCGATGGCCTCCCCGGATGCTGCCGCTCAGCTCGATGCAGCAACGATGGCACAGCAGCGCGGCATGATGCTTGAACAACTGCTGGCCCAGGGCATGATCACACGCGACGACAACGGCTACGCTCTGGACGTTGACTTCAACAAGGGCGAGATGACCGTCAACGGCAATCCGTTTCCGATCGAAGCGCTCCTCGGGCCCTGACCGCAACGTCGCTCCTGTGCGCAACTTCAATCAGACCACCGCAAAGATCGCCGCCTGGAACGTGGCCGGATTTCAGCGTATCTCGCCCGAGCGTCTGGCGCGTCAGGTGGAAGGCCTGGCTCTGCTTGACGCCGAGGTGGTGGCGCTGGTCGAGGTAAAGCCCTTCTCACACATGCAGGCATTGATCGACGGCCTCGCAGAAAAAGGGGCGGCGTACCAGAGTGTCATGCCGGCCCAGGCCAGCGATCTGAACATCGGCGTGCTGTTCAAAGACGGCGTGGAAGCCGGCAACGTGCGCTTCATCGAAGGGTCCGACCTGGGCAACCCGGAAAACCGCAAAGCCGTGGCGGTGGACATGCAGGTGGGCAAGTTTGATTTCACGCTGATCGCCGTGCATCTGAAATCGAGTCGCACGAAGGCGGCGCGCGCGATTCGCGACGAGCAGGCCAAAGTCATCGGCCAGTTCATCACCGATTTTTTAAGCGAAAAACAGGAAGACATCCTGCTGGTCGGCGACTACAACATGATCCCCGGTGAAGACGTCAGCAACTTCCATTTTCTGGGCGGCGACGAGCAAATGAATTTTCTGTCATCGTGGGATTTGCAGGATCGCTTCTCGCACATTTTGTCAGCCGGGCGCGCCAATCTGCTCGACGGCTTTGCCATCAGCCGCCGCTTTTCCACCGAATACATCCGCGGCAGCCTGCGCCTGTTTCCCATGCACTGGACCATGGACATGGGGCGCGAGCGCTTTCGCACCGACGTGTCCGATCATTTGCCGTTTGTCGCCTCGTTTCGAATCGATCGCTCGCGCGGTGGGTGACCCCGCCACGATGTGCGCTGAACAAGACGCCCATCCTCAGGCTCTTTCTGCAGCATATAGTTGATCCGCGCGAGGCGATTCGCCAGATACTCATCTGGCCTGACGTCGAGGTAAAAGCGCGCCATCTCGCGCGCATGCAGCCAGTCGCCGCTCGCCATCCAGCGCCGAAACCCCTGATCCGCCCGTTCAATGTCGGGCTCGACGGCCCTGCCCTGACCGACCCGAGGCGCAACGATGTAGCGTCGCACGTGGAGCGCGAGCGACTGACCCGGCGCCTGCAGGTGGCGCCACGCGTCGCGCCAGCGCTCGTGGTAGATCAGCTGATCGACCAGTGCCGCACGAACCTGCGAAGACGCGTTGTATGCGAGCGCCTGCTCGTAGTGCGTGATGGCTGTTTCCGTATCGCCCGCGGCCGCAGACAGATCACCCAGCACGCTGCGCGTCCAGCCGTTCAGCTCTGGCTGCTCATCCAGCGTGTGACCAAGAGGCACGAGTTTGCGATAGGCAGCGCCTGCCTCGTCGGGCTTAAGGGACGCGACGCGGCCCGCACAAAACATCCGCGCGATAAAATTCTGCAGTGAAATCGCCTGGCATGCAGCGCCGCCCTGCTCCAACTCTCCGCGCAGCAAATGCAGCGACGCTCTGAGCAGCCACGCCTCGTCGGTCAACGCTTGCCGGCTTTGCGCTCGGTGCAAATAGGCCATCGCCCCGTCAAAATCGTGCTGCGCCTGCACCACGTAAGCGGCGGCAACCAGAGTGTCATAGGGTGGTGCGTCCTGATTCAGGTCGCGTTCCAGATAGCGCCAGGCGCGCTCCAGCTCGCGGTCGTCGCCCGACTGTCTGAACGCTGCAATGCGCGAGCGCGCATAGCCGCTGCGCTCACGGGCTGCGTCCGCCACATCGTGGACGTCGGTGGCGCGCACCGCATGAGAATGGCCGTCTTCGGCCTCGCCCGGCAAATGGGCCAGCGCGCGCGGCAGCCATAGCCAGGCGGCCAGCATCACAATTCCAGTCAATGTTCGCATTGCTCTACTCCAGTGTGAGTTCGGATGTGTGAGATACGACAAGACTCGCCGAATGGATGCCTCGAGAAAAAGCATCCAGTTGACCGTGAGACACGTACACCCCAGAGAACCCAACGCAATAAAGCACTTGGCACAGGAGCATCCATCGTGACGGCATCCGTCGACAATGCCCGGCTGGCACGCTGGCTGGGCGCCGCAGCGCGCGGCGACACCGAGGCATTCCAGAAACTCTACGATGCAACGTCGGCGTATCTGTTTGCCGTCGCCATCAAGCTGCTCAATGACCGCGCGCTGGCCGAGGACGTGCTGCAGGAGGCTTACGTGCAGGTGTGGCACCGGGCGGCCGACTACCATCGTGATCGCGGCGCCGTGCGCACCTGGCTCGCCACGATCGTGCGCTACCGCGCGATCGACCTGATTCGCAAACGCAATACCCAACGCACGGCCGTCGTGGATCCGGGCGCGGTCGCCGAGATCGAAGAGGCCAGACAATCAGACAATGACGATGCGCAGCCCTTGGTCACCGCCATGGCGGTTGAGGACAGTCGTCAGCTCAAGGCTTGTCTGGAGCGCTTGTCCGACACCCAACGCCGTTCGGTGTATCTGGCTTTTTTCCATGGCCTCACACACAGCGAACTGGCGCAGTCACTGGCCGAACCTCTGGGCACGATTAAAAGCCGCCTGCGGCGTAGCCTCACGCGACTGAAGAACTGCCTGATGCCCGGCGGAGCGGCGTCGTGAACTACTCTGCAGAGCAACTCGACGCGGTCGCAGCAGAGTACGTCCTCGGCACACTCGACGCTGGTGCTCGCCGACGCATGCGACAACTGATGACAGAGCGCGAGGACGCGCGGCAAGCCGTATGGCGCTGGGAGCGTGCGCTCGGCGGTCTGTGCCATGAACTGCGGCCGATCACACCGCCGGCGCGCGTGTTTGCGGCGATCCGGCGCCGGATAGATCCACAGAGCGCCGCGCCGCGCCGCGGCCTGGGCTGGCTTGCGGGCGCCCTGCCCGTGGCCGCCGCGTTCCTGCTGTTTGTTCTGCTGCAGCCGCAAACGGCGCCCAACTACGAACGCGCGGCCATCATCAACGATGCATCAGGTCAGGCGCTGTGGATCATCAAGGCCGATCTGGATGAGGGCACGCTGGCCGTCGCCGCGCGCGCCGCGACTGCGGCAGCGACCGACAAGGACTATGAGCTGTGGCTGCTCCCGGATGGCGCGGCGCCGGTTTCGCTGGGCCTGCTTGAAACCGGCGGCGTCAGCGTGACCCGCCGTCTGTCACCGGCAACGCTGGCGACACTGCCGGACACGACGGCCGTAGCGGTGAGTCTGGAACCAAGTGGAGGCTCCACCACCGGCGCGCCCACCGGACCGGTGCTGTATCAGGCTAAAATCGTGGCGCTGTAGTGCAAACTGCATCGAGCAAACCACGGCGCGCGTAAGCAAGACAACAACGGGTACTTCCGCAGCACAGGAGTACCGTGGACGAGCCACCGGGGATAGGGGGGCGGCACTATGACAGGAAACCGTTCGTCGGTCGTAAGCGATGACCTTCTCGACCTGATGCAGCGCATCGTCGAGCAGGAAGAGCAGGCACTGACCAATCTTTATGATGCGACCATCGCGAGGGTGTTCGCGCTGGCGCTGCGCGTCGCCGGCAATCAAGCCGACGCCGAAGAGGTCGTGTGCGATGTGTACGGCCAGGTCTGGGATCGCGCGCAAACCTACAACGAGCGGCGTGGCTCGGTTATGGCGTGGCTCATGATGATGTGCCGCAGTCGCGCACTGGACTTGCTGCGACGAAACGCATCGCGCAGCAATGCGCATCAACGCCACGCCCAAGATGCCGCCACGCAGCCGCTTGCGCACTTTGACCCGGTGGAAGACGTGCAGGCCAATTCGCGTCTGCATGCAGCATTGGAAACGCTGTCGGCTGAACGCCGACAAGTACTTGGGCTCGCCTATTTCCGCGGCCTGTCGCACGAAGAAATTTCAGTCACCACATCTATTCCGCTCGGCACGGTCAAATCACACGTGCGCCGCGGACTCAACACATTGCGCAAGCAGCTAGAAGGTATGAACTAATGTCTGACAAAGAGTCACGATACGATCCGGAACTACCGGCGTTTCTTGACGACGCCATGGCCGATGCGATGTCACCGGTCGAGCTATCCAGCGCCACGCGCAATGCTCTGCGCGAGCGAATACTGGAGCGCGCTCGTGCAACGCCGCCTGCCGGCACGCGAACGATTCGCTCCCACGAAGGACACTGGCGCCAGATCATGCCGCGGGTCCATCAGAAGATTTTGCGCAAGGACCGCTCTGAGGGAACCCAGACTGTTCTTTATCGACTGGAACCCGGCGGCGGCTTTCCCGCCCACTTCCACTCGCACGAAGAAGAATGCTGGGTGCTCGAGGGCGAGCTGGAAACCGAAGGACACGTGATTCGTGCCGGCGACATGCATATTGCTGCGGCCGGTTGCGAACACCCGGAGATCAGCACGCGTACCGGCGCGGTGATTCTGATTCGCTCGCAAATCGAGCATCTGCCGCTGCGCTGAACGTCGGCCGTGGGATGACCTATAATCAGGTTTCCTGACTACTCAGAATAAAAACATGGCATTACAACCACGCTTGATTTTGGCCGCCGCTGCGCTGTGCGCGCTGCTGGTCGGCTGCAATGAACGCGGTGTACGCGAAGTGCTCGACGAGGAGACCTATGTCTCGGTCGTGAGCGTGACGCCACCGTTTAACTTCTTCCGCTTGCTTCTTGAGGGCAGTGCCGAACGCGAGTTTCTGAGCGTCGGGCCGATCGAGCGTATTCGTTCGGCTGACAGGGATCGCTATCTGTGGGTCAATGCCTGGGCGGTACGTAAAGACGGCGCGCACGAATCGGTGATGCTTGGCGAATCGATTACGCTGGAGACCGGCAGCGGCGACATTCTTCTGACGCGCGCAGCCGGCAATCATGCCGAACTTGATATCTCGCGGCCGGCCTATCGCATCATCCGCAGCGGTGAGGGCGAGGCCATATACACCATGACCGACGACGACCTCGACCAGTTGCGCGGCGAGACGTTGATTGCCATACGCTCAGAAGATCGGCGTTACGAGCTTTGGGGCAATCAGAGCGACGCTCAGGCCTCGCTGCAGGACTTCATCGTCACGGCAACCGGCTACTAGTGCTCATCCCTTGCGTTTGGCGAGGCGCTTGACCCAGAAATCGGCTCTGCGAATACCCAACGACTCAGGATCGAAGGTATAGCGACTCGCACCACTGCGTTTTTGCCGTTCGTAGTCACGCAACGCAATAATTGCCGGACGACACATAAAAAACAGAATCAGAATGGCGATAACGTTAAGCCAGGCCATGATCCCGACGCCCAGATCGCCCAGTGCCCAGGCAAGACCGGCTTCGCGAATCGTGCCGTAAAACACGGAGGCCATGAGCGCAATTTTCAGTACGGTCAGTTCGCCGGGAATACGCAGCTTGCGTCGAATGTACGCCACGTTGGTTTCTGCAATGTAGTAGTAGGCCAACAGCGTTGTGAACGAAAAGAAGAACAGCGCCACAGCGATAAAGGGCTTGCCGACTCCGGCAAACACGCTGTCCACCGCGAACTGGGTGAACGCCGGACCGCTGATGACAGTCGCCGCATCCATGTTCTGCACCAGAAAACCGCCGGCCGGGTCTTCGACGTTGTAGGCGCCGGTAATCAGAATCATGAGCGCCGTGGCGGTGCACACAAACAACGTGTCCACATAAACCGAGAACGCCTGCACCAGACCCTGTTGCGCCGGGTGGTCCACTTCCGAGGCGGCTGCCGCGTGCGCGCCCGTACCCTGTCCGGCCTCGTTCGAATAGACGCCGCGCTTGACGCCCCAGCCGATCGCCGCACCGAAGCCCGCCATGGGCGTAAAGGCGTCACCAACGATTAGCCCGATCACTTCGGGCACCTTGCCGAGGTTGAGCAACACGACGATGACGGCCGCGATAATGTATGTCAGCGCCATGAGCGGCACGACCACCTGGGTGACGTGCGCAATACGCTTCACGCCGCCCAGAATGATGAAACCGAGAATACTCACGACCACGGCACCCGTAATGAGTTTGACGCTGGCAATCTCGCCCATGAACGTCTCAATCATCGCGCCAGAGCCAAGCGCCACCTCCACGGCATTGCCGATGGCGTTGGACTGCACACCGGGCAGCAGCACACCGCAGGAGAAAATGGTGGCAATCGCAAAGATCCACGCATACCACGACTGTCCCATGGCTTTTTCGATGTAATAGGCCGGGCCGCCGCGATACTGGCCTTCGTCTTCTTCTTTATAAATCTGGCCGAGGGTTGATTCGATGTAGGCCGTCGAGGCGCCGAGGAAGGCCACGATCCACATCCAGAACACCGCGCCGGGGCCGCCAAAACCGATGGCCGCGGCGACGCCGGCGATGTTGCCTGTGCCTACGCGGCCGGACAGCGACACCGACAGCGCCTGAAACGAGCTGATGCCACGATCCGAGTCTTTGCCGCTGAACAGAAGCCGCAGCATCTCGGCAAACATACGCACCTGCACAAAGCGCGTCAGCACCGAGTAGAACAGGCCCGCACCAAGCAACAGATAGATGAGCGCACTGCTCCAGACTAGGCCGTTGATCTGGCTTACCAACTGGTCCATGGAATCCCCTTAGAAACGTGGCATTTATTGTATGTGCCGGGGATGTTACCGCGTATTGCCGCGGCGTGCGTTAGCGCCTCTAGGGAATGTACTGACTGAGCTGCGAGCGGCGTTCGCCGAGCTCGACCAAAAGACTGTCGCGCTCAAGCTCGAGTTGACCAATGCGCTGGGCGATCTCGCGGTTTTCTTCCACGCGCCGAGCACGCTCCTCGCGATTGCCCTCGCCGTCGATCAGCGCGGCCTCACCAGCCGCCAGATCATCTCGGGCGTCCTCAAGTTCACGATCTACGCGGCGCAGCGCGTTCTCGGCATCACGCACGGCTTGCTCCAGACCGTACAGAAAGCGCCCTTCTTCAAAGGCGGCGAGGAAGTCGCCCTCCAGCTCGGCGGGACAAACGCCCTGATAGCGACTACCACTGCGCCCAACATCGTAGCCACGCCCGGGTTGACAGTATTCGCGCAGGCCGGCGAGGCGACCAACCTCATACTCCGACTGGTCTGCCGTAATGCCCACTTTCGCGCAGGCCTTGCGATGGCGCGCGATGCTGCTGCCGGGCAAGCCGTTGGCGCCGTCCTCAAAACCGATGGTCTGCCAGTTGGCGGTCTCGCATTCCTCTGCCGACATGCTGGCGCAGCCGCCAAGCGCCAAAGAGAACATAGCGGTAAAGATAAGGATCGGGGCGCGTGTCATGGTACTGGACTCCCTGCCAGGTTTGTTTTTTCAAGCCTCGATTATGCCCATCCGACGCTGAACGCGTCGTGAACAGCGTCACTGACAGGTGATTAGTGCACTCGGCCCCGGCGGCTGGAAAAACAGCGCGCGCAGGATGCCCAAATCCAGGAAGTTGACCACACCATCTCCGTTAAAGTCGGCATCCAGCACGCCTTGAGCAAAGAAGCTGAGCCGCAGCAGACCCAGATCCACGACGTTCACGGCGCAGTCGTTATCAAGATCGGCATCGCAGCGATTGCCAAAGCCGTCGCCATCGGTGTCGTATTGCGACGCACCGGCGGTGGCGCCATCGGCCGGTCCGTTGGCAAGCAACAAGCAGTTGTCCGTCAGATCGGGCACCCCGTCGCCATCGGTATCCAGCTGAAACGGATTGGTCGGCGGAACGGTGGCCGCATACGAGGCAATGGTCTGCCCGACAAACGTGAGCCGACCGAAGGCATCGAACTGCTCGGCCACATAGGGACGATTGCTGCCGGAAAGATAAAAGGCATCGGTCATCGGATCGTACAGCGACGCGTCACTAAGAGGATCGATGCCGGCAAACGTGGCGGGGCCGACGGTGACCGGAGCCAGCGGTTCACTCAGGATCAGCTCCGATGGTGCGAGGCTCTTGCGCACGGTCAGCTGGCGGGTATCGGTGTCGTAGATCAGGCTATCGCCGGGTTCGCGCAGCCGGCCAAGCGCACGCACGCGCAGCTCGGTCAAATGCGTCACACCGCCGTCGGGCACGATCACAAGCCCGTTCGTCGTCGCCGCCTCAAGCTGCTCGCTGGCGACGACCAGTTGCGTTGCGCTGGCGCACTGTGCACTCATTGCCATCACTGCCACGCCCGTAAGCGCACAGCTACAGGATGCGATCTGGCGCTTCACTACTGGCAGCTGCCCTGCGCGATGACCGGGTCCTCAAGCCCGCCGGCGTTATTTTGCGCCCGATAGCTCAGCATGAACGTAGAGCAGGTCAACGTGACCTGTTCGCTGGGCACATCGTCAATCACGCTGGTCGCCTCCACCGCCGCCACGCGTGTGTCACTCAAAGTAATCTCGATATACGTCTGCGTGAACTCGCCATTGGTTCTGACCACCGACAATACGACATCACCAAGGTTTGTGTTCAGCAGCGCTGCCTCAATGAGCCTTGGCGTGGCCAGATCAATCCTATGCTGAAAGCGCAGCGGCATCACAACCGGTGGCCCTCCCACGTTTGCCACGGTCTGGGACCACGAAGCCACGTCGATCGTGTCTACGAAATCCTCGAACTGGGATTCGCCCGGGATCGTGGGAATATCCAGAAAGACCTGCGGCTGCTGCGCTTGCACGCTCGCCGTTGCGATCAAAAAGGCCAGGACCACCATTTTCTTCATCGTTTCACCATTTGGATTACGTTAGGTAAATCAATACGTTTGTGAGCTGAGAATACTCGATATGACGGATGGTTGCCGATACCTAGGACCAACCCTAGCTGGGG
>CAZXCL010000084.1:9818-17410 GCA_964639265.1 uncultured Gammaproteobacteria bacterium
AGAATACTCGATATGACGGATGGTTGCCGATACCTAGGACCAACCCTAGCTGGGGCAACACCTAATTTGGACCTGATCCGTTTATCGCTAATCTGATGCCAACCGTGGCGGAATGACCTCGCCACTCCAACAGAACAGCGGCCAGACGGCCACAGGGAGAGCCATCATGACCAGTATTTCAAGCCAGCACTGCTGCTGCCCCCCGATTCTTGTGCCAGAAGCCACCGTCACGCGCTCCGGTAACAAGATCATTCTCGACGCCGGAGCCGGCAACGACAATATCAATGTACATAATCACTCAGACGGCTCAGTGACGGTCACGGTGAACGGCCAGCGCTATGATTTCTCCGCGGCGGAAGCACGCAACCTCGAAATTCGTGGTGGCAGCGGCGACGACATCATCATGGTTACCGGCGAGCAGGACAGCAACAGCTGCTTCGGTCAGAACAAGCTCACGCTTTCGGGCGGCGACGGCAACGACACGATCCTCGGTGGTGCCGGTAACGAAACCATTCGCGGCGGCCGCGGCAACGACCTGATCTCCGGCGGCGACGGCAACGACAACATCAAGGGCGGTGCCGGTGATGACATGATTCACGGCGGCGATGGCAACGACAAGATCAAGGGCGGCGCTGGCGACGACATGATCCTTGGCGGCGATGGCAACGACAAAATCAAAGGCGGTTCGGGCAACGACATCGTTGACGGCGGCGCCGGTAACGACCGCATCAAGGGTGGCTCCGGCAGCGACATCATCTTTGGTGGCGATGGCAACGACCGCATCAAAGGCGGCTCCGGCGACGACATGATCCACGGCGGGGCGGGCAATGACCGCATCAAGGGCGGCTCCGGCGGCGACACGATCTTTGGCGGTGACGGCAATGACCGCATCAAAGGCGGCTCCGGTGACGACTTCGTTGCGGGCGGCGACGGCAACGACCGCATCAAGGGTGGCTCGGGTAGCGATGTCATCTACGGCGAAGCCGGCAATGATCGCATCAAGGGCGGTTCTGGCGACGACGAAATTCACGGCGGTGAAGGCAACGATCGTCTCAAGGGCGGCTCGGGCAGCGACCAGATCCACGGTGATGCGGGTAATGACCGCATCAAAGGCGGTTCGGGCAGCGACATCATCCTTGGCGGCGACGGCCACGACCGCATCAAGGGCGGCTCGGGTGACGACGGCATTTACGGCGGCGCCGGCAACGATCGCATCAAAGGCGGTTCCGGTGACGACGCCATCCTTGGGGGCAGCGGGCATGATCGGATCAAGGGCGGTTCGGGCAACGACCTGCTCATGGGCGGCAGCGGCAATGACCGCGTCAAAGGCGGCTCCGGCGACGACATGATCATGGGCGGCAGCGGCAATGATCGCCTGCGCGGCGGCTCGGGCAGCGACTACGTTGACGGCGGTGCTGGCCGCGACAACGTGCGTGGTGGCAGCGGCGCTGACTTTGTCACCGGCGGCGGAATGCCTCTGTGGCTGGCCATGCAGCTCGACTAGTCTTCAAACACAAACCAGTAGCCAAACCAGTCACACGGGGCCGCCGCAAAGGCGGCCCCATTCGTTTCGCGGCAACCACTTTGGCTATACTCAAGCTGTCATTGGCAATCCGAGACCGGCATGCATCCTGGCGCCATCGCAGCACTTCTTCTGGCCTTAAGCTTCACGCTTTTTGAAATCTACACGGTCAAACGCAGCGGCCATCGCATGCAGCCCGACTACATCCTGGACAAGTACGTTGCGTCGATGCATGGCACCGAACTGTGTGGCGAGCCCAGCCAACAGCAGCGCGCCGCCTTTGACGAGAAATACATAGGCGTACGGCGACGCGCCGCCAAGAGCATTGGAAAAGACCATCCGGACTACAACGAGCAGCAGATAGAAGCCGCAGTTGTGGCTCTGGAAACGGCGGCCAGAGACAGCGCGGCAAACATGGTTCAGACCAGTGGCTGTGAAGCTAAAGATGTGCGCAAACTGTTGCGCAGCTTCGAGATGCGCGCGCGCTGAGGTCGCGATCGTCTAACGCTCAGGCGAATCCATCTCGCGGCGACGCATGGGCATCGTGTCAATCAGTCCGTAGATTTCCTGCATGTTGACCGGCGCGGTGTCCACGCGTTTGACGCCGCCGTCCTTGCCAACCAGACGCAGCTCAAATCTGCCCGTACTTACCTGCAGCTTCTCACGCAGCGCATCGGCGGCGGGCGAGGCGTCGCTATCGAGTAACACCACAAGCTGCAGATCGCGCTCCTCAAACTCAGCGCGCGTTTTTTCCACCAACGCCAGTTGTGTGGTCAGCGCCGCATCCTCATTGGCCGGCGCACTGACAATCAGCACACGCTTTTTCCAGCGCAGCTCGTCCAGTGCCGGCAACGACGTGGCATAGGCGTAGACACCCTCCATCTCGAGTGCGAAGGGACCGTCCTTCCCGTCGTAGATCATGAGTCCCATACCCGCGATATCGGCTTTGTCGATATCCGGCCCCCGCAGGCGGCGGCCCCTTACCTGCGGTACAAAATCAGCAAACGGCAGATCCACCGTGATCCACTCGTCAGCCACCGTGGCAAACTCGGCCCAGTAGCCCACACCAATGCCGCGCCAGCGACGGGTGCTCGCCAGCCGCCAGGTGTAGCGGCGGCCGTCACCTTTCACCCGCACGCGAATGCCATCAAACGCCTCAAGATTCAGGCGCAGCGGCTCGGCGCGAATCGAGCTGAAGCCGCCGCCGTTGGTATTGGTGCGACCCGTGAAAACCAGCGTACCGTCACGAACCTCAAAGTCGCCGTCGCTACGCCCGCCCATGACGTTGTCGTTGACAATACGCCACGGCAGCTCCGGGCCGTCCCCGTCAAAACCGGACAGGCGCGTTTCACTGGCGTGTACCGCCAGCGCGGCGAGCGTTGTTGTCAGACCTGTTGCCATCGCCCCTGAGAATTTTCGCCTGCTCATACACTCATGGTCTCACACGCTCCGGGCAGATGTCCGCAAACGCTAACCCGGATGACCCAGCACCAGCAGCTCGAACCTTGTGGTGCCGGACTGCAGAAGCGCAACGTTGTCCTTGAAGCCCTGCGTGTCCTGCAACGCAGCAAGCGCTTCCGCGGAATCCCACTCCACAAAAACCACGCGGCCGGGTGCAGGATCATCGGAGGCATGTGACTCGAACGCCGGATCGCGCATATCAAATATGAAACGACCACCGATGCGCTCGACCGTGCTGGTGATGTTGTGCAAATACTGATCGTAGTCGGCGGGGCGCTCCGGATTGATCCAGGCGCTGGCCATCGTGTAGGTCTTCGCTGGGTCAAAGCTCAGACGTACCGCCCGATCCACCACGACATCGTGAATGCGCAGCTCATCCCAGCCCTCGGGGCGCCGCGCCTTGATGGCGGGCCACTGCGGATGGCTCTCAAGCGCAGCGGACTGCGCGGCGCCTGGCCACGAGTAGAAGCCGACGGCACCGGGTTTGAATCCACCCACCGCGACACCGCGCACTGGCAGGACACCGAGCCGCTGCAGGCCATAGCGACCCGCCAATCCGAAGGCATCGTCAAGGTAGGAACGACGTGCCTGCCGGGCCTGGTCGCCGTCGGCCGGGTCGATCGAGATGACTGACACAACCTCGCCCGGTGCCCATTGCATAATGATGGGCTCTGGTGCATTTTTCACCACTTTGGCCACAGAATCACTCACCTGCACCGACGCGGGCGACCCCGTACAACCCCCGTTGGCAAGCGTTAGCCCAAGCGCCATCAACACCATGATTCGATTTCTAAAGCCCATATCTATTGCCTTTTTTCACCATTAGAGCCGATTCTGACCACCGACCAAGGGCCGAAGTTTGCCCATTGGCCGGATTGGTTTTGATATCAAATGGTGCGAATATGCACCAATGAAGAACTGGGACGATTTTCGCCTGATCCTGGCTCTGGACCGTGCACGGACGGTCCGTGGCGCCGCGGATCGGCTGGGCATCAATCACGCCACAGTCTCACGGCGCCTGGCGGCTCTGCAGCGCTCGCATACCCAGCCGGTGTTTGAACGGGTGACCGGTGGCTATCGGCCCACCTCGGCCGGCCAACTTCTGGTGGAGGCCGCGCGTCAGATAGAGGCCGTGACCATCCGCGCCGAACGCCAGCGGCGCGCCAGCGTGGCCGATTTGTCCGGCTCTATTCGATTGTCGCTGCCGACAATGATTGCTCAGTTACTGCTGGTGGACGAGCTGGCCGAGTTCAGCCGGCGCCATCCCTACATCGATCTGATCGTGGATACGTCCATGCGCTTTGCCGACCTGGATCGTTCGGAGGCCGACGTGGTGATTCGCGGCGCGGCAGAGCCCGGTGACCATCTGGTCGGCCGACGTCTGTTTCCCTACGCACTGTGTCTTTACTGCGCAACGGACTATCTGGACAAGACGCTGCCACACGAGCGGCGCTGGCTACGCTACACCCGAAGCGTGGACACCGAAGACTGGACCACGGATTCCCCATTTCCCGACGCGCCGGCGGGGCTGCATATGAGCGATCTGATGCTGCTGCAGCGCGCCGCTGCGGCTGGCCACGGCATGCTGCGCACGGCCTGCTACATGGCCGACCCCGATCCGGATCTCGTGCGACTGCCCGGCGCCGAGCCGATGCCGCATCGAGACCTGTGGGTCCTGACCCACCCGGACCTGCGCCATACGCCACGCATCAAACGCCTGATGAGTTTTCTGTGCGACGCACTGATCGCCAAGCGCGACCTGATAACGGGCGAACGCGAGACCAACGAAGGCTCGGTGCGCTAGCGCGGCAGCGTTTTTCCAGGCGCCCCGCGACGACGTAACCGTTTCTGCTTTTTCGGCGCTGACGTTGCGGCTGTGTCCTGTTTCGAGCCTGCACGCACAGCAACGCGATTAAACGGCGGATGGCCACGAAATCGACCTGAACCGGTCATTGCCGCCTCGGATTGCGGCGCATTGGCGCGGCTGCGTTTGAACGGTGGCTTGCCGCGAAAATCCACTTTTTGCACGGTCGCGGAGCCTGCCTGTGGCGGCGCCGCATGGCTCGTGGTGCCGCAAATTGCCAGCGACAAAAGCACTATAGCCGCGAGAATTGGTTGTTTTTCCATGTCGGTATCTCCTTGCGTGGGAGTATTCTTATTCAGAGCGCCCGTTCCGGCGCCTTCCGCAGATGGTCTATATTGTGACCAAACGCACGGTTTTTGACCACAATATTTGGTCATAAGCCCATAAAAGTGCGCACCTCGATGCATTTATGCTCGATTAGGGAGCAGCGCGAATTGTTTTTCACAACAAAGGCGCCCGAATATGAAAAATCCCGGTTTTCTTTTGCTCTGGCCGAACACACAATAGAGACCGACCGCACGGCGTTTGCGGCAGGTACAACAAGAACAAGCACAGGGATCCACGATCATGAAGAAGAATCGTTCCAGCACCCATTCATCGCGACGCGACTTTCTAAAAGGCAGTGCCAGCCTGTCCGCCGCCGGCGCGCTGGGCGGCGTGTCGGCATTGGGCGCTCACGCTGCGCAGGCAAAATCGCTTGGCTCACCGGTCACGTCCAGTCCGTCGCCAATTGAGGAGCGTGCGAAAGCTGCAGCCGTGCTCAAAATCCGCGCCGCGCGCGAGCAGTATGAATCCACGCTGTTGCTGCCGCCGCAGGGGCGCAACGGTGATGAGCGGCGTTACAAGAATCAGAACTTCTACGCCAGCTTCACCAAGTCCATGCCGTGCGATCAGTATGGCGAAGTCACGCCATCGGCTTTCCGCCAACTGCGCCGGGCCATGCGCACGCAGGAGCAGGCAGACTTCAATCGCATCGAACTGGACGCCCAGGCGCAGCGCAAGCTCGTCAATCCGCAGGGCGGATTGGCGTTCCAGGCCGCCGGCCTCGATGGCCACGCCACGCGCATGGCACCGGCGCCAAGGTTTCGCAGCGCGTTCATTGCCGCTGAAATGGGCGAGGTGTACTGGCAGGCGATCACACGCGATGTGCCCTATGTCGATTACGACATTGACCACAGTATTGCGGCGGCCGTCGACGACCTGAACAAAAACTTCAGCGTCACGATTGGCCCCACGCAGAACGGCGCCGTGACACCGCAGACGCTGTTTCGTGGCGAAACACCGGGCGATCTCAACGGTCCGTACATCAGCCAGTTCCTGCTCAAGGACGTGCCGTTTGGCCCATCCATTATCGAGCAGCGCTATGAAGTTCCCACGGCCTTGCAGGACTACATGCAAACCACCGATGAGTGGCTGGCCGTTCAGCGCGGCGTCAATCCAGGCCCGCTGACCTTCCAGCAGGACCGACGCTACATCTTCAACAACCGTGCGCTGGGCGAATACGTTCACAAGGACGTGCTGTTTCAGGCGTATTTCAACGCGGCGCTGATTTTGCTTGCCGAAGGCCCCGGCGCTTTGGACCCGCGTCATCCCTACGTTGATATCGCCAATCAGTCCGCCTTCAGCAGTTTCGGTGGCCCGTGGCTGCTGCAGCTACTAACCTATGCCGCGAACCTTGCGCTGTCCGGTGCGTGGCATCAGAAATGGGGCGTGCATCGTCGCCTGCGACCGGAGGCCTATGGCGGTCGCGTTCACTTCCATCTGAACGGTCAGCGCGAATACGAAATCCATCCGGACATCCTCGGTAGCGAGGCGCTTAGTCAGGTTGCGGCGCAAAGCGGTACGTTCCTGTTGCCGATGGCCTACGCCGAGGGATCGCCCGTGCATCCGGCCTATCCTGCCGGTCACGCAGCGGTGGCAGGCGCCTGTTGCACCGTGCTCAAGGCCTTCTTTGATGAAGATTACATCCTGCGCGACCCAGTGCAGGCTGATGCGACAGGTCGCAACCTGATTCCCTACGAGCGCAGCGCGCTGCGCCTCGGGGACGAGGTCAACAAGCTGGCCAACAACATCTCAATCGGCCGCGATGCTGCGGGCGTCCACTACCGCACTGACGGCACCGGCGGTCTTGAGATTGGCGAGCAGCAGGCCATCGCTCTGCTACGTGACTGCGTGCGAACCTGCAACGAACCGTTCGATGGTTTCACGCTCACGAAGTTTGACGGCACCACGGTCACGATCGGCAAGTAGCGTCTAGAAGCCGTCGAGCACCGTTTTGCCGATGGCGCGGCCGCTTTCCTGCAGGACATGCGCCGCGGTCAGCGTCTTGACGCTCATTGTCCCGCCATGATGGGTGGCCGTCGTTAAAAGCGTAGCGGCGTCCACCATATCGGCGACCCGATTGAGCAGTTCATGCTGCACGATCATGTCGTCGGTCTCGTACATGGATCGGGTGAACATGAACTCCCAGCTCAGAGTCAGCGCCTTGAGCTTCATGATGCTGATGTCGACCGGCCCCGGATCATCGATCAGCGCCAGATGTCCGCGTGGCTGCAACAGATTCACGAGCGCTTCGAAATGCTGGTCGGTGGCCGTCAGCCCCGCGACATAGCGCGGCACCAGATTCAGCGTTTCAAGCTGCGCCGCCAAAGGTTCGTGATGGTTGATGACGTGGTCCGCACCCATCTTGCGCACCCAGTCTTCGGTTTGCGGGCGCGAGGCCGTCGTTACCACGGTCAGACGCGT
>CAZXCL010000085.1:0-17289 GCA_964639265.1 uncultured Gammaproteobacteria bacterium
TCCCGAAAGTCGTTCAGAGCCACAAATGTGCCGTCATTGCGCTCGCACAATATGCGCATGAGCGTCGCAAACCGTATGCCGGTGATCTGGAGTCGGGGCGAGTTGGCGAACATCGTCGGGAAGCCAACGCCGTGGATACGTACCAGTCGTTCACCATCGAAGTTTTTCTGATTGATGCGATCCACTGAGTCTACAACTGCCTGAATTGAGCGCCCCGTGAACTCGTCACCAAACACGTACAGGCTGATTTTCTTGTCGCGCGAATAGAAGTCCTGAATCGCTCGCGTGATGCCTTCCACCGGCGAGCTGTTGCTGAATGATTGCCAGTTGCGCAGACGATTGACGATGGCCCGCCGCCGCGCCGGGGAATCCGGAATCCACTCGCCGCGATAGCGCGAGAACATGTAGTTTCCCATGTCATTCATGACCTGAATGCCCTTGACCGTGGGATAAACCTTGAGCGTCTCGTCCACTTTTTGCACTACGAGATCCCAGGCAAAGTTGTACATGCTGCCGGACGTATCGATGATAAAAATCACATACTCACTGTCTACCGGGATGCCGGCCACAAGGGAATTGTTGAGTTCGCGCTTGCGCTCGGGCACCCGCAGACGCTTCATCTCTTCAGTCAAAGACTGCCTGGCGCTTGCCAGACGCCCTTCAAGAATATTGGCCACCGACGAATCCTGTTCGGTCGCCTTATAGGTACCGAGCACGTCAGACAGATCGCCGGTCAATCGTGCCAACCGTCGTTTGTCTTCGGACAGCTGTTCGGTCTCGGACTTGAGTGCGCGGTTGAATATCGTGACCTCACCGCGCAATTCCTCAAGCTCCTCCTGCAGTTTCTGGATGCGACCGTTGTAATCGATGGTCGAGGCTTCCAGCACCACCGGTTCGGTCGTCTTGACGATCACCAGCAGCAAAATGATTGCGCCAAATCCGCAGGCAATGCAGTCGAGAAAGCTCAGGCTCTGACCCTCAACATCGCGGCGACGTCTAGCCATGATCACACACCTCGTTCATCAAGCTCATGGCCAGTCCTCGGCCGGCGCAATAAATGATCCCTGCGTCGCCTGCACCAGGCGCCAGTACGCCGACGTCGCCGCCGGGTCGCCCTCCATCGGCAGCAGGATCACGTTAACCGGCACATCACGCGGCAGAACGTCGATGGCACGACGGAAATGCTGGCGTCGTTTCTTGCCGGTTACCTTGTTCAGCACGGGCACCGAGTCGCCCATGGTCGGCAGGCCGTCGGTGATCAGATAAATGTTGTCAGGCCGTGGGTTCAGATCGCGCGCCACTTCGAACGCTCGATACAGGCTCGTGCCACGACCAGGCACCACCGCGTCCAACCCTTCAATGGCGGCAGAAACGTCGTCGGGACTGCTCGTGCTGAGCCAGCCGCGCGAGTTTTCCACCGCAGGCATTGCCATCTGGTTGAACCAGAAAATCTGGAATTTGGTCTCGGTCGGCATCTTGGCCAGCAGCCATTCCACACTACCAATGGCGCGCTGCCATTTGGCCGAGTTCTTTTTTTCTTCATCGGCCATGTTTCGTCGCCGAACGATGTTGACGATGGTCTTGTCCAGCATGCTCGCCGAGGCATCCACCAGAAACAGCACGCGCTTTCCGCCGATCTTGAGGCCGGTCAGATACAGCCGATCACCGGCACCGATGATGGTGCGCAGGTTATCGCCTTTCTGGTCACTCTCGTTGGCACTGCCGCTCAGACGACGATTTTCTTCTTCGATGGATTTGAGATCGGATTTGAGCTTGTTGATGCTCTCCTGCTTCGCGATGGTCTCCTTGTTGAGTTCCGACAACTCCTCGGTGGCATCCTGCAGGTCCTGTACCACGATATCCGTCTTGCCCTGCGTGGTTTCGCGCTCCTCGCTGACTTTATCGAGTTCATTGCGAATTTCCGCCAGGTTGCGCCGGCCGATCTCTACCCGCTTTTCGAGCAGATTGGTCTCGGAAATCAAATCGCGATTGATGCGTTCGTTGTGATCTTTGGTCGCGTGATTGATGATCATGAAGAACAGCACGACCGCCCCGAAACCACAGGACATGATGTCCAGAAACGAGAGGTTGAAGGTGGTTGCGGAGCGCTTACGTCGCGCCATCGGCACGCGCCTCCTGCACCAGACGAAGCTCGAGCCCCGGATTGCCCAAACGCACTACGTCGCCGGCGGCAACGTTTACCTCGCCGTCTACGCGGCGCCCGTTGACCCAGGTGCCAAACGTACTCAGGTCGCGAAGCAGCACGCGCGATTCATCCCGTAAAATTTCAAGATGGCGACGCGACACGCCCTTGACGTTGCCAGTGGCGCGATGGCCCCACTGCCCGTCGCTGGTCGCGGTGCCGACCACAAACGGCACATCACCAATACGATAAATTTGCTGATCAACCAGAATATGACTGGCTGGCGCCACGCGAGCGGACTCGGTGGCTGGCGCCGTGGTCACCAGCGACAGTCCACGCCGCGGGCGCTCGGTCACAAGCCCGATGCTCTCACCCGATTGCACAAACGTGGACAGGTCCAGCGTCGCCCCCTGAATCGACGCCAACGCCGGCAATACGCGGACACCGCCGTGATTGTGCGCCAGCGTGGCCCCGAGTTCGGGCCAAAAATCCAGACGCTCGCTGATCAACACCAGCGGCTCGCCCAGCGCAGGGTCCACCAGATCATCGATAAGTCGATCGACCTGAGCATGCAGCCCCGCCACCGACGCGGCCATATCCTGACGACTCACGATGACCTCAAGCTCGCCGCCGGGCGCATCGACACGCCAGCGGGCCTGATCGGTATCGTGCAGCTGTGCCAGCACGGCATCCAGATCGTCATACAGCGCCTGCTCGGAGCCCGCCGAGTGCATCGGATCGTAGCGGGTCGCGCGCACGCAAACATCACCAAGCGTCGCGGCAAATCGGCGCTCGTAGTCCATCAAACCAAACTGATCGATCTCGGCAATCGCACTGCGGCGCACGCGTTTGTCGACGGTGAAGCGACAACCCACAACGCGATGCAGCGTCAGATCAATCACTATGACCTGCCGGGCCTCGCCCGCGCTCGTCACAGCCGCCAGCGAGCTGTCAACGAGTCCAGCTACTTCAATACCGGCTTTGCGGCTCATCCCCAGAATCAGACCAAGCTGAGCGCGCGTGAACGTTGCCGGCGCAAGAAATACCACCGGCACGTCGGGAGCGCCGGCCGCCTGCCACAGCGAACTGAGCTGCTCGAAGGCCACATCAGCCGGCGTTCTGCGCCACCGTCCCTCGCCTTGCAGCGTGTCCTGATCCAGCGTGTCCCAGAAACGATGACTGACGGCCTGCGGACTCAGACGCGCGCGCGCCCTGGCCGGTGCGCCGGTGATGACGTCGCGGCCGTCAAGCAGCGCAAAGCCCGGCTGCTGGGCCAGCACGTGGCCATCGCGGGCGACCCCTATGCCGGTATCGTTGAGCTCAATGACCAGTACGTCTGTCATCTCACTTCACCTGCAGATGCGCAACCAGATGGCTGTCGCAATAATTCTCCGCATCCAGAACCAGGCGTTCCTGCACCAGCTGCAACTGATGCAGCAGGAACATCAGGACAATACTCAGAATCAGGGCAATAAACGTGGAGTTAAACGCCACGCCGAGGCTGGCCGTGACGCCCGTAATATCCCCTTCCACCGCCTTGTGCGCCTGCGCCAGCGCCTCACCGATACCGCGCACCGTGCCTATAAACCCGATTGAGGGAATCGCCCAGGCGATATAGCGCACCATCGACAGCTCGGAGTCGAGCCGATCGGATTCACCCTCACAAACACTGGTTACCACCGACGAGACATCCTGGATGTTTCGTGTGGAGCGAAACCGATGCAACGATCCGAGCAGCGCACGCGGCAACAGCATGCGCTGCTCCTCCGTCGGCAGCGCCTGCACGGTTCGCGAGTACTCACGCGTGTCCTCGGGCAAAATACTCATGCCGTCTCGTATGGGCACCAGATCCCTCTGTAGCAGCGAGCGCTCTCGCGCCGTGCCAATTGCCTTGTAGGCAATAATGGCCATCGCCCAGAGCATCAGAATGAAACACGCTTCCTGCTCGAAGTCCTTGACCAGCACGTAGGGGCTGCGCTCGGGCACATAGTTGGGATCGGCCGCAAGCTGCTCCTGCTGCAACTGCAGATCGGCCGCTGCCTTTGGCCGCACCACCAGCGTGTACATGCCGTGTACGATAATCACGGCGATCACAAGTGCGAACACCTGATACAGAAACTCGACGGGAATTTGCTTCTTCATGTGATTGTGCTTTTTATTGAGTGGTCAGGGAATTCAGATGTCGGCAGGGAATGAAATTTCGCTGTCGGCTTCGATGTTCTCACTAGGTACGAACACATCGTCTTCGACGCCGCCCTCCTCGAGGTCGTCGTCAGACGCCGCTTCGGTCCCGGCCGCCTCGCGGGGCGGCGTATCTTCCGCGTCCTGGGCCAGCGCAGTCTGTCCAACCGATGCGAGAACCAGCCACGCCGCGGCACAAAGGATCAATATCTGTTTCATAGTTCAGGCTCCTCCAAATCCCGCGCGATTCGAAAACCCACATCGGGCCGTCCTTCATCGCCAAAGTCACGAAAGGCCAGGCGCAGTTCGCTGAGATCCGAATGCATCCAGCTCGAGCCGCGGATGACGTAGAAGGTGCCGCTGCCTTCGGGTCCGCCGGCCGCGACACCCGCCGCGTAGGGCGTGTGCGTCCACTCTGCCGCATTGCCTGCGATGTCGAACAACCCGGCGGGCGATTCATCGAATGTGCCAACCGGCGCGGTACCCGGGAACCCGTCGCTGTATTTTTTCAGCGTCAGCGCCGTAAGACCAATCGCCGCACGGTCAGCGAAATTGCCGGTATCCGGTGGTGGCGGCATCTCTTTGCCCCAGGGGTAGCGCGTTGGATTGACGCGGCCCGCATAGCGCGCCGCAAACGCCCACTCTGCCTCCGATGGCAGTCGGTAGCCGCTATTGCCGCTGCGTTGCCAACCGTCTTTTGTGATCGTGTAGGCCGGCTCCAGGCCGTCTTTCTTGCTCAGCCAGTTGCAGTAGGCGATCGCGTCGGCCACTGACACGTTGACCACCGGTGCGTCAGGCTCGTCCAGCGACTGCTTGTAGACAAAACCCGATTTATGATCAGCCCGAAACGCTTTGAAGCGCGCGTTCGTCACCTCAAGCGTTGAGATGTAGAACTCCGGCAGCTCCGGCACCTCACGCAGCACCTCGTTTGAGCGACGGCCGCGTTCGCGTCGGGATGATCCCATCTGGAATGGAAACGGCCGCATCAGCACCAGTGTCTGGCCATCGCCGGTTTTCAGCGTGCGTTTCAAGGCAGCCTCGCGCGCATCTTCGAGCGTCACAAGTTGTGCCGTGACCGTTTGCGCATAGGCCGGATTGGGTGTGATCTCGCGCGTTTGGCTAACGTAGCCCGGCGCACGAATTTCCAGCGATTGTTTGACGGCTGTCAGGCTCAACGTATCGTCGACCAGCGCCTGCTCCACGCCATCCAGAAACACGCGCGCCGACGCAGGCTTGAGATCAAAGACGACATCGCCAAAGCGGGCGTCTAGCGACAAGTTCAGCGCGACGTCCCGATCGTCTCGTACCGCCACACGCCGGGTAACAGTCTCAAATCCAGAACGCGACACGCTGATGCTGTAGGTTCTGGACGGCGGCAGACGCAAGTCCAGCGGCGTCTGACCGCGATAGCGTCCATCGACCGATACGGACGCGGCGCTGGGTGTCGACGCAATACTCAAAAGGCCATCGGCTTTCTCCAGCACGATACCATCGTAGCGCTGCGGCTCATTGGCGATGGCGCGCAGCGGCCGCCGCCATTCCTTGTAGCCCTCGGCTTGCAGGCGGACATCGTGCGCGCCGGCAAGAATCTCCACGGTGCCCGGCGTGGTGCCGAGCACCTCACCATCGACAACAATGTCGGCGCCGGCCGGCATCGACTCAAACGTCACGTCCGCCCAATCGGGCACCAACGACACGCTTAAGGTTTGCTCGACCTCACGACCCTCAATCTCGATTGCCTGGCGATACGGCGCAAACCGTGGTGCGACAATCGACAGCTCGTACTCGCCCGGCTCAAGCTCGGCGCGCAGCCCGTCAAAAACCGTCTCTCCCACCTCGATGCGCGGCGCACGAACGTCGCGATCAAACTCAATGGTCAGAAAACCGGGCTTCTTTTGCAGCGCGAAATCAAACACCTGATTGGCGCGCTGATCGACGGTGACGCGCTCTTCGAGCGGGTAGTAACCGGGCAGCGACGCACGCACCGTGGCCTCACCCGGTAGCGTCAGATAGCGCTCGCCCAGCGCAAACTGAAGTCGCGAACTTTCAAACTCGACCGTATCGGCATCCGGCGTCACGTTGACGTGTACGCTGCGGGCGGTAAACACAAACCACAGCACGCCCAGCAGCACCAGAGTCAGCAGCACGCCGAGCACGACAAAAATAATCTGCCGCGGGCCAGGGCCACCGCTCGAAGCCTTGACCGGATTAAATTCAATTTCGTCAATGCGCTCCGCGCCAAGCGGCTCGCTCTGGCTCACGCTCTCGGGTGATCGCGGCGGTCCCGCGTTGGTAGCCGGCCCCGCTGCCATCAGATGCGCTCTTCGCAGCGGATGTCGATTGATCCCTCGACGCCTCCGGGCCCAACGCGAAACTCTCGTCGCACGTCACGGTAGCCGGCGCGCGAACCGACCGCCGTATAGCGCCCCGGACGAAGCTCCACTTGCTGGGATGTAAAGCGGCCCAGTCGCCCGACGCGATACACCAGAACGTCGGTAAGGTTGTCCGAGGAGAGCGTCACCATCGACGTGACCCGCGATGTGGCCAGATGCGCCTGCAGCCGGGCCATGGCCGTCGTCAACGCACGTCCCGGTTGATCGATTGCCGCAGCACGCTGCAAAGCGGCGCGCGCGTTTTCGTACACACTGTCGCTGACCAGCCGATCGGGATCGTCGTTGTAGGCATCAATGGTTTCCAGCAACTCGACGCGGGCCGCATTGCGCGCCTCACCATCGCGTGCGAACGCAAGATTCGGGTCCAGCGCGCGCGCCTCACGATAGACCGCCAGCGCGCCTGCAAAATCCTCTGCCTGTTCAAGCGCAGCGGCTCGGTCGCGTAACACCGCCACACCGGCCGAACGCTGAGCCAGCGCGAGTTGTTCACGCGCATCGCGCACGTCCGCCGTGCCGCCTCGAATACGCTCGGCTCGATCAAAGGCCGCCCGCGCGGCTTCAAATCGATTGCTCTGCAGCGCCGCATAGCCGTCAGACATGGCCGCACTGAATCGTGAACCGGCCATCGCCCGGTCAACACGTCGCACACCGGCCGTCGCGTCCGCCCACTTGGGATCAAGCGCCGCTGCCTCGCGATACAATGCCAGCGCCTTGGCCGGCTCGCCGTACTGCTCCAGCTCGGTCGCCTGCTCCACCAGCATTAACACCTGATCGAGATTCTGAGCGCGCTTGAGTCCAGCGGCAGCGCGCGTATTTTTCGGCTCCACCTTGAGGACGAGTTCGAAGTTTTCGATCGCCGCTGCGCTTTTGCCAGCGTCGATGTTCGCAAACCCCGCGTCAACGTTTTCGCCAATCAGATTTTCCGAACGTTCAAGGAGCGTTCCAAGCAGGGTATTGCCCGCACGATACTCGTCGAGCGCACCCTGAAAATCTTGCCGGCGAAATGCGCGGTCACCGGCAATGGCGTGCTGTGTCGCCGCCTCGTATTCGGCCGCCGCCCAGATTTCCACCTTTTTCTCATCGAGTTCGAACTGGCGCTCAAGCAACTGCTCAAGCTCTTCTTCTGATTGAGTGCGCAGCCGCGCCTGCTGCGCCAGCTGCCAGGGCTCCACAGCTTCGGCGGCCGGCGCGCCGGTGGACGAGCTGCTCGTTACCGTGGCTTGTGAAGTCTCGGCACTGAGCGTACTGCTTGGCGTTGCTACCGGGTCCAGTGTGCGCAAAAAATAGATCACGCCGAATGCAGCCACGATGAGAACACTTAGCGCAATGACGCCAGCCGAGCGAGGTACACCACGACGACCACCCGGCTCGCGCGGGATGACCGGCGCGGGCGACGCACTGTCGGCGGGATTGATCGGCTCGATGCTGCCGAATTCGTCGGCCTCGTCGGCAAATTCTTCTGGCGGCAACGTCGCATTTTGATCGCCGTCCACGATCGATTCCAGCGCGCGCGCAATTTGTCCCAGATCCTGCGCACGCTGTCGCGGATCGGCATGCAGCAGGTTTTTCAATATGGGTTTCAGCGCGTCAGGGGCATCGCCCGGCCAGCGTGCGAACGTGCCGCTTGCCACGTCGTCGATCTCAAGATCGAGCAAATGCGCCAGCAGCGCGCCAAACGACCACGCGTCGTCGGCGGGTGATGGCGGCGCGCCGTCGCGTTGTTCAGGGCTGATCGTGGCGGGTGAGCCGCCGCTGCGTAACCCCTGCGCACCGGCTTCGCTGGCCACGCCAAAGTCCATCAGTCTGGCGCGCCCTTCGGCCGTCATCAGAACGTTTTGCGCCTTGACATCACGATGCACGAGCCCGGTCTGGTGCACGTGCGCGAGCGCATCGGCGAGCTGAGCCATGGGTGGCAGGACCTGTTGCCACGGTCGCCCCCGCAACACAGAGACATCACCACCGGAACAAAATTCACGGGTCAGGTAGGCGTGTGCTCCGTCCTGTCCAAGCTCGAAGTAACGCACCACGGAGGGATGATTCAGGCGGCTGCCCAGTTCATGTTCGTTGCGCACCAGGGCGCGTGCGGTCGCTCGCGCATCACCGTCACTGGCGACCTTGATGACCACTTCGCCGCGACCCTGGACGTCGCGTGCCAACCAGCTTTGAGCATGCTCCGAGGTACCAAGCCGCGACATCAGCACGTAGCGATCCGCGATCTTCTGACCTTTATTTAGTGATGACATGTCTCGATCCTAAAAAAGACTTATTCGTCGACCTTGATTTCCGGCAATGCCGGCTCCGACTCCCCGTCTTCCAGATCAATGCCTGTTTCCTGTTCATAGATTGCGCGCAGGAGACGCCGCCATTCGTCGTATTGCTGTTCGGCGGTACCGGTGAGCTCGGTCGTCTCACCCTCTACCTCAACCACCAGCGGTTGAACCTCAGCCGTGAACGAGTCATCGAGCTCGCGCAACGCCGTCGCATGAATTTTCGATTGCGCCCCAAGACTGAAACCGGCGGCGATAATCCCCGCACCGCCGAGAACCGCGGCCGTTCCCGCATTGGCCGTACCGCGCGTTTCCGCGTTGTTTTGCACCGCGACACCGCCGATGATGGTGGCGGCGCCAATAAGTTTTGTGGCCATGGCAGCCCGACGCAAATCCTGCAGTGCGAGTATTTCCTTGTAGGTGTACCGACGCCAGTCGGAATATGGCTGCATCATCTGCGTATGAAATGACTTGTAGTGCTCGTCGAGCAGATCGACAAACATGTACTCGCGTTCCCGAATCTTCCTGACGCGCCCAAGCATCGGATCGTCGTCCGTCGGCAGGCGCTCAATCGTGCGCGTGCCGCGTTTGCCCTCTGACAGATAGCCGTCGAAGGCATAGGGCGCAACGTCTTCCGCAAAATACAGAAGTGAGGTTTTGCGAATCCTGGCAATGGCGGCAAGATCGCGCTCGAGATACGCATCGAGCAGATCGTCGGCGATCTGATTGTAGATATCCTGGAAAGCATCTTCGTCACCGCCAATCTCTTCGCGATACGAAAGCTGGCTGGCGAGGTCCTCGTACGTCTTATCTAGCCAGACGTCGCCGGTGGCATCCACGGCGCGAACCTTGAGTTTGAGCTCGACACCGGTGGAGGACCGAATTTCGCCGTAGACCATCAGATCGATGGCCCGCGACTCGCGCGGCATGATGCGCACTGCGCCCCAGTTCTCGGTCTTCTCCAGCGTCTCGCGCAGGTTGTAGGCCAGGTAGCGGGATTCTGCACTGCGCACTTTCGGATCGATAAATTTCTTCTCGAGGGACTGATCGCCGGGCTCTACGCCATCGTCAAACAACGCTACGCCGACATCGAGAAGCTGCAGTTCGGAAAAATCGGCGCCGACGCTGCGTGCCGGCGTCGAACTCGCATCAATAACTGTGACGCTCGTGCAGCCGCCAAGCGTCCACAGCAAGACAGCGACAACGCCGACAGATCCAATCCTGTGCATCATCAGTTGCTCGTTGCGTTCTTGTAGTTGCGATACTCCTCCCACAGGCGAGCTCGCAGTTCCGGATCGGTTTCCGCTTCGGCTGCTTCACGCAACTGGCGTGCCACCACATCGTCATCCTGACCCTCGTAAAACTCTTCGCGGTTGTTCGACCCGCCGGCGCCCTTTGGACCGCCGAGATTGCCGCTGCCACCGCCGCCTACGTTGGTGCCATTGCCTTGCTGGCCGCTTCCGTTGCCGCCCCCGGAGCCTGCCACGCTCGCCGATGACGACGCGGAACTGCCGCCCGCGCCACCGGCGCTGCCTTGGCCGTCTTCGACGCTGACATCGCCGTCGCCGGGCAACGAACCGGCGCCATCACCCTTGTTCAGGCCGCGGCGCGCGCGCGCCAGCTCGTCTTCAAAACCGACCAATGTCGAGTCGAGTTCGGCGTCGAGCACGGCGACGCGTCCTCCGCCTCCACCAGTACCGGTCGAGGGTGTGCCAACACCTGGCAGGCCCACACCGGGAAGACCGATGCCGGGCAGCCCGACGCCAGGCAAACCGACGCCACCGGCCGTTGCGCCAGCGCTGCCGCTCTGGCCACCCTGGCCGCCTTGACCACCCGGCTGACCCGATGCGGCGCCGCCGGGCTGGCTCGCACCGGCGCGTTCGGCCGCCGCCTGCCTGGCAGCCGCTTCGCGGGCAGCCGCCCGGGCGTTCGCCCGTTGACGTGCACCGGCAAGAACCGGCTCGGGTTCAGGAAAGTCGACCTGTGGCAGGCCGCCGTTTTCGATCACTGCCGAGAGCAGCTCAACGGAATCTTCCAGAAACTCAACCATGGTTTTCATATCTTCGAACACAAGCATGGTCGGGTCGTCGTTGACCATGCTCTCATCCAGCATCCCGCCCTCGACGGCGGCCTCAAGCAGCGCGTTACGGGCCTCCATGAGTTTTTGAGCGGCTTCATAGAGCTCAGCGTGTGCACGCTCGTGCGGCGTTGCGCCAACCATTTCGCTCGAAACATTCGGACCGTTGTCCGGCTGTCCGTTGACCGTCTCATCGAGTTTTTCGCTGGCCTTGTTCAACGACTCGCTGCCGCCGCTTAACGACTCGGACGCCTGCGCAACTTGCTGTGCCTGACTCGATGCCGACTTCGATGACGCCGATTCCTGTGACCGCTCGGCGGCACGCTCCACCGACTCGCTGGCCTTGGTGACGGCCTCAGCCGCCTCGGCGACCTTGCGTGCCGCTGCTTCGGCCGCGGCTTTCGCGCTGGCGCTGGCACTCGCCGAGCTGCTGCTGGACGCAGAACTGCTCGAGGCAGACGCGCCGCCTGATTTTTTCTCAGCGAACGGATCAAACTGCGGCTCGTTGGATCCTGATGATCCTTCCTCGCCGTCGGAGTCGCTCTTGTCGCCCTCGTTGCTGGCCTGAGCGTTTTGCTCATCGGCTTCCCCAGCGCCCTCGCCGTCCGTCGCCTCGTTTTCCCGTTTGGCCTGGGCCCGGGCCAGCGCTTCGGCTGCCCGAGCAACGGCATCAGCCGCATCAGCGACGGCCTGACCCATCTCGGCCAATTCGCTGTCCGCCGCCTTTTGTTGCTGTTCTCGTTCCCCGCCCGTGTTGGCGTCGGCCGCACGCTCGCCCTGCTGTTGCGCCGATTCGCTGCCATCGTCACTCGACTCTTCGCCGCGTTGCTGGCTGCTTTGCTGCTGAGAGCTCGAATTGCTCGCGCTGCTGGAACTGCTGCTGCTGTTGGACTGCTGCTGGCCGCGAGAAGACTGCTGGCTTTGGCTCGACGGCGTGCGCGGACCCTGAGGTCCGCTCGACGACGACGATGACGACGATCTGCTGCTTTGCGACGGTGATCCCGAGCTCTGCGGCGTCTGGCGCTGGCTCGACGACGTGCTGGGAGTCGGTGGCGGCGGCGGCGGTACCGACGTCGGCGGTGGCGAGGGCATTGAGCTGCTCGACTTGCAACCGGTCTGCACGAGGAGCGCAGCCGCTGCGATGACCGCGAGTCGTGTGAGTGTTAGATTAGCGCGCATGTTTTGTTCCTCTTCCCGATCTGTTGATCGCGGTAACGACGTCGATCGTCATTGTCGCCCGGCTAACGCTGAGCTTAGGTTTCAGTCAGACCCGGTATGGTCATGTAGAGTATGTTGCGTCCAACGGCAAAAGCATCACGAATGTCTTTCCAATCGGTTACGGTTTGTGTCCACGATATAAGAATGTAACGTGTGATTTTCTCTTTTGCCAATATGGACATATAATATCCGAAAAAGTTCGTAGTTACCATGGATAACGCCCTGATGAGAAGCCCTTCCCCGCGTCCCGCACCCACCTGTTTCCGCCGCGCCACGCTTTCGCCGGGCCGGGCTGCGCGAGTGGCATGCAGCGCATTGATTCTGGCGCTTGGCGCGCTCGCGGGCTGCGCTTCCAACGGCACAACCTATGTCGTGGAGATTTCGAGCTCGGCGCCAACACCCCTCGTCGATCCCCTGCCTCTGACCGTGGCGGTGCATTACACGCCCGAGTTTTCCAACTACACCAGCTCGCAGGAATCGCTCAATGGCGATACCTGGGAGGTGTCGTTCAAGGACATTCAGCGCAATGACATGCAACGCATGCTCGAGAGCATTTTCGCGGAAGTGGTCGTATCGCCAACCGCCGAGCCGGCCGACGATCTTGAGTACGACGTGCTGATTGTGCCGCGTGTCGAGAATTTCTCATTCCTCACGCCCGCCGAGTCGGGCACGAAGTTTTTTGCCGTCTCGATGCGCCATTTCATTTCGTTCTACGACCCTGAGGGCACCGATTTTGGCGCCTGGGAAATCAATTCCTACGGCCGCAGCCGCAGCTATTTTGGACGCCGGATTCGAGAGATGGCGGCCGAGGCCTGCGTTGACGCGATGCGCGATCTTGCCGCCAGTGTTGTCGTCGGCTTGCCTGAAGAAATCATCAGTCGTGATATCGTGGACGCTGACGGTCTCGATCTGCCCGGAGCTTTGCAATGAACCACTCACCGCGCGGAGCGCTAGGGCCCTGCATCACTCTTGCGACTTTGTGCTTGCTGACGCTCGGCGGCTGCGTGACTTCGCGTATCGATACGTCCTTCAATGACAGCATGACGCTTACCGATGAAGCGTCGCTGGTGCTTCTGGCGCGGCGTCAAAATGTGCAGCACGAAACCGAATCGGGTTTTCTCGACTGTGTGAAAGAGCAAATCAGCCGCGGCTCGAAGGGCGTCTCGATTGGATCTGATCGGGAGTTTGTTGACAGCCTGTTTCCGTGGTTCGAACCGCGCGTGGCACCGCTGTCCGATGAGAATCTGCCGGAACTTCTGGCCAAACCCGGCGTAGCGGACAAGATCGTCGAGTCCGGCGTGCGCTACGTCGTCTGGGTAGACGGCTCAACCGAGATGATTGACGGCGGCGGCCAGCTCACCTGCGATATCAACATCGGTTGCTTTGGCTTCAACTGGTGGGAAAAAGGCGCTAACTACGAAGCCACGATCTGGGATCTACAGGACGCCAAATCCATGGGACTGATCAGCACCGATGTGTCGGGGCGCTCGTTCATGCCGGCCGTGGTGGTGCCCATTCCGCTGATCGCCAGAACCCAGGCCGCCGCATGCAAAGGCATGGCGGACTCGCTTAAAAACTATCTGAACTGACCGCGACCCGTCTACCGGCTCTGTTCACCGGCAGCGTTGCTGTCTTCGCCCATCTCGAGCGCGCCTCGTATCGCCAGGTTGCGCCGCGGGTACACGTTGTAGGTCATATGGCTGCCAAACGTTGAGACGGGCTCACCGTCAACAAATCGAGGCCGAAACACGGTGCTGGCCAGACGCGTGCGCAGCACTTTGGTGATGGTGACAAACCCCATCGAATCCTCCAGAACTTTGATGTGACGCACGCGGCCGGTTTTGTCGAGATCAAACTCGAATTTAACCAAGTAGGGTCCGTCGGCAAGTTCTTCCATCTGCATGCGCGTCAGGCCCAACGGCTCTTTGGTCACGCTTAGAATACGCGGCACGCCAAACGCCGCATTAATGATGTCATCGTCCAGACCCGCTTCGCGCGCTTCGGCGATGCTCTTCTTGTAGGTTTTTATTGCGCGCTTGCGACTCGGGGTGAGCATATGCCAGTCGCCGAGCCGCGTTTGCTGGCGCAGCAAATCGGCCTGGTCAACAAATTCCTGGTTGCGATATATGTCGATCGCACGACGCAGCGCGACGGAGCCTTCGCGAGGCGAGTGATCGCTGAAGCTGCGAAAGTAGGAGCGCGCAATCAGGTTGAGCGTGTCCACGATACGCAGGTCATTGGGGCCGTATTCTCTCTCCAGAATGTCGATGGCTCGATAGAAGGCGCGACGGGCCGCAGGGAAGTTGCCTTTGCGCGCGTTCCAGCTTGCCCACTTTTGCAGCGCCGGTACGAGCTCAGGGCTGTTTTCCCCGTACGCCTTCTCCGCCGTACCAAACAAAAACTGCTGCTCGCGCGTGGCCTGGCGCAATTCGCCGAGCGCCTCGTAGCTCTCGGTCAGAACGTCCACGATGACACCCTGTTCGAGGTTGTAGATACCCTGATTGCGGTGCGTGATGTTCTTGGCGCGCATCAATGCGTCGACCGACGCCTCATGGTCACCCTGTTCGAGATAGACCATGCCAACGCGAAGCAATGGCTTGACGAGGCTGGAATCGAACGGCCCGGCAGATCGCTCCGCGGCCTTGACCGAATCGGTATACGCGGCCGCCGCGAGCGCGGCATTGCCCAACTCGAGATGCGAATCGCCAAGATAAAGCAGCGCCGCAGCCGCGGCCTGACTGTATTCCCCGAATTGCACAACTGCGTCGTTGTACCAGGTCTGGGCCACTTCGGCAGCCTCTGCGTGACGCTTGGCTGCGTTGAGTTCTTGCCACTGCTGGTAATAGAAGACCGTTTGTTCCGCCGGTGTTTCGCCATCAGCCGGCTCGGCCGACACCTTTGACTGTTCCTCGGGTTCGGCCAGCAGCTCGGGCGTATTGTCCGGCGTGTCGCCCGAAGGCCCCACCATATCCTGAGCCAGCGCCGACGGCGCTGTGCAGGCGAGCGCCGCCCAGCCGCAGGCGACCAATAGTTCGCAACAAAACAGACGCACAGGACGAGTCATTCAGCGCAACTCCGCTTAATCAATAATCTTGATCTTCTGGCCGGGGCTCGGCTCGCCCTCCGGGTAAAGATCGTTGAGCAATCTTAGCTGTTCCTCAGCATACTGATCCATCGGCGACGCCGCAGCCAGCACGCGCATTGTCGTGCCCTCATTGGCCTCAATCACGCGCACGACGCCCGGTCTGGCACTGCGCGAGCTCTTGTCATCGAGCAGCCGCAGACTCTTGATGGTCGACATGATCTTGCCATCGTCACGCACGCGGTTTTGCGCCGAGCGCGTGACGCCAGCAAACACATACGCCCGATCGCGATCCCGGATCACCGCGTAACGCACGGGTCGTTTGCCAAAGGGCGAATTTGCATTTGGAGCAACGGCGGTAAAGCCGTTGAGACCGTCCGGCGACACGGCGCGTCCACCCTCGACATCGTCGATACCAATCTTGTCGCGCAAAATGTCGACCGGGCTCAGACGATCCTTGACCTGCTGCGCGGTAATGACGATCAGACTGTTGCGGTCAGGCGAGGTCGCCGTGAGCCTTCCCGGCGCATCGTCAATGTTCCAGCCCGCCGGAAAGCGCAGACCGATGCCCAGCTCGCCGTGACGAAATTCCTGATCACGCACCACTCCGCCAGCCTTGATGCGGCCGAACGCCAGACCGTCGATGTGTGAGAGAAATGCCTCACGATTCACGGGACGATTGGTCGGCTTGTTGTTGGCCTCTGCGGCTTTGACCACTTCACGCAGCCGTTTGTCGGCATCCGGGTGGGTGGCAAAAATACCGTGATAGACACGCGGCTCGCGACCTTCCTGTTTGGCGCGCTCAAGTTCAAACAGCTCCTGATTCTTGAGGATACCGACCACGTCAATCATCGCGTCGGAGGAATACCCGACCTCCACAAGATAGCGCGCGCCCAGTTCGTCAGCTTCGAGCTCCATGTCGCGTCCGTAGCCACTCACCAGTGCACCGCCGAGCACATTGGTCAGTGCCGAGCCGGCAATGCCGCTGGCCATCCCTGCCACACTGCCCAGCAGATCGAGCAGCGTCTTGCTGCGATGCTGACGCACGCCGTGACGGGCCGTGATGTGGCCGATTTCATGCCCCAGCACAGCCGCAAGCTCGGCCTCGGAGTTGAGATACGACAGCATGCCGCGCGTGATATAGACGTAGCCGCCCGGCAGAGCGAAGGCGTTGACCTCGGGGCTGTCCAGAACGGTGAAGACGTAGCGCAGGTTGGGCCGGTCGCTCTTGTCAGCCAACTCGTTGCCAACACGATCGACATAAGCCTGCAGTTTGGCGTCGTTGTAAATGCTGTACTGACTTAGAATCTGAGGATGCGTCGCACGGCCGATTTCGATTTCCTTCTCTTCGGACATCAGCACGAAGTCGGCGCCGCCGGTGGCCGGATTCGACGCGCATCCGGCGAGAAACGCTGCGCAGGTGATCGCGAGCAGCATCCAAAGCATCATTCCACGCCGTGCGTTCGAGGCGATCAATAAACTTTGCATAAAGGCTCCTGTAGGCAAGGCTGCCGTAGTTTCACGATAGCTCCGTCAAAGTATACCAACATTCGTACTTCGTGCATCACGTGCCGCTAACGTGAATGTACCGCTCTAAACTAATTGAAGTGTAACGAAAAATACAGGGTCTAACATCACGCGGCGGTGCAATGGTTACGCGCGCCGGGCCACCGCGGCTGGCGCAGGCAAACCGGATGTTGAGGTCAATCTGGAGGGAGTGTCACGCCCGGCAGGACTACCCGGGCGTTGACTAAAGATGGCGTCCCCAAGGGGATTCGAACCCCTGTTGCCGCCGTGAAAGGGCGGAGTCCTGGGCCTCTAGACGATGGGGACAATGACTTGAAAAGTCGTTGGTGGAGCTAGGCGGGATCGAACCGCCGACCTCTTGCATGCCATGCAAGCGCTCTCCCAGCTGAGCTATAGCCCCA
>CAZXCL010000086.1:0-3895 GCA_964639265.1 uncultured Gammaproteobacteria bacterium
GTGGGCCCGGCGCTGTTCTTTTCGCTGCTGATCATCACGCTGAGCTTCTTACCGGTGTTTACGCTCGAGGCCCAAGAGGGGCGATTGTTCGCCCCGTTGGCCTACACCAAGACCTACGCTATGGCCGCCGCCGCGGGCCTGGCCATCACGCTTGTGCCGGTACTGATGGGGTATTTCATTCGCGGACGCATCATTGCCGAGACCAAAAATCCTATTAATCGTGCACTCATCGCCATCTATCGGCCGGTGATTAATAACGTAATGCGGTTTCCTCGCGCGACGCTCGTCGGTGCTGCATTTGTTCTGGTTATTGGGTTGTGGCCAGCGACGCAGCTCGGCTCGGAGTTTATGCCGCCTCTTGATGAGGGCGATCTGATGTACATGCCGACCACCTACCCGGGCGTGTCCATCGACAAGGCCCGAGAAATTTTGCAGCAGACCAACAAGATGATCCGCACGCTGCCGGAGGTCAAAAGCGTGTTTGGCAAAATCGGACGCGCAGACACAGCCACCGATCCTGCGCCGCTGACCATGATCGAAACGGTGATCCAACTCAAACCTGCAGAGGAGTGGCGAGCGGGTCTCACCTCGGAAGGCATTCGTGCCGAGCTCGATCGCATCGTGCGCTACCCGGGGCTGACCAACGCCTGGGTGATGCCGATCAAGACACGCATCGATATGTTGGCAACCGGTATCAAGACGCCGGTGGGGATCAAGGTAGCCGGTCCTGACCTCACTGTCATTCAACGCATTGGGCAGGATCTTGAACGCGTGGTTGCCCAGGTGCCCGGCACCGCCTCGGTGTACTCCGAGCGTGTGGCTGGCGGTCGCTACATTGATGTGGACATTGATCGCAAGCGTGCCGCGCGCTACGGACTCAATATCAATGATGTGCAAGACATCGTGCGCTCGGCGATCGGCGGCATGAACGTGACCCAAACCGTCGAAGGCCTGGAGCGCTATCCGGTCAACGTGCGGTATCCGCAGCGCGTTCGAGACTCGCTCGAGCAGCTTCGCCTGTTGCCGATCATTACCGAGCAGGGCGCTCGCATTGCATTGGCCGATGTGGCTGACGTCGACGTGGCAGACGGCCCACCGGTTATCAAGAGCGAAAACGCACGCTTGAATGGCTGGACGTATGTCGACATCAGTGGCCGTGACTTGGGCTCTTATGTCGCCGAAGCACAACAAACGGTCAGCGAACAACTTGATCTGCCGGCCGGCTACTCGTTGTCCTGGTCGGGTCAGTACGAGTACATGGTGCGCGCCAAGGAGCGCCTCACCCTGGTCGGGCCGGTGACGCTTGGCATCATCGTGCTGCTGCTGTATCTAAACTTCCGGCGCTTTACTGAGGTGGCCATCATTATGGGGACCTTGCCCATGGCGCTCATCGGTGGGTTTTGGCTGATGTACTTACTCGACTACGACCTATCGGTTGCGGTTGGGGTCGGGTTCATTGCGCTCGCCGGTGTGGCCGTTGAAATTGGCGTCGTCATGCTCGTGTATTTGGACCAGGCGATGCGTCGGCGCAAGAAGCTTGCTGATGACGCGGGCCGGGCACTGAATGTGGCCGATGTTCGTGAAGCGGTCATTGATGGGGCGGTGCTGCGCGTGCGTCCAATCATGATGACGGTATCGGCAACGATCGCGGGCCTGCTGCCGATCATGTTCGGCAGTGGCACCGGTTCTGAGGTGATGCGCCGGATAGCCGCTCCGATGGTGGGCGGCATGGTGAGCGCGACGCTGCTGACGCTGATCATCATTCCCGCCTTCTACCTGATCTGGCAATCACGCGGCGTCGCGCAGGGCGAATGAAACGTCCACTGCTGCTTGGCTCTGCCCTTATCGGCGTGATGCTTCCCATCCACGTTATCGTGGCGCAATCGGTGTCTGTGCAAATAGCGGCGGTGACGCTGGGCATCATCGCTGGGGCGTATATCGGCTTTGCCGCGGCGGACGGCACCGGAAAAGCGTTGGCCGTGGAGTTGTTCGGTGCGGCGTTGTTCGGCACGGCCGCGGTGGTGGGTCTGGTGTTTTGGCCACTGGGCATTCCAATTGCCATCCTTCTGCATGCCGGATGGGACTGGGCGCACCATAGCCCGGGGTTTGGCGCATCGGTGCCGCGTTGGTACATACCGTTTTGCGTTGTGATCGATGCTTTTGTCGGTGTGTGTCTATTGGTCGTGTACGTGCGCTGAGCACACGCGCGTCTTACCTAAAAACGCCAGAAAAATCGAGGCACACAGGATTGGTAGTCGACAAATGCAGCCCCGTACCGGCGCTCCAACCACGGCTCTTCGAGAAACGGCGCGACGAGGTAAAACGCGGCCCAGATTACGAGCAGGGACGTGACTCTCCAGGAGTCGATTGCGATTCCCCAACCGAGCATGCCCACGATCGAGACGACATAGATCGGATGTCGACTCCATCGGTAAATGCCCTCGGTCTTGAGTCCTTGCGCATCGCCAAACGCGTTTTTCCACCCAAGAAAGCTGGTCCAGCGAAACGCGAGCCCAAACCCAACAATCAACAACGCCAATCCAATCACAAAGCGCCACGCCGACGTTGTCGCGCTGAACGCCATTACCGAAAGCACCACTAAGCCTGCGACGAACACCCGAAAAAGGCGTCGAAACGTCGTGTGTTGCCAGCTTTGCGTCGATGGCGGTGGCCAAAACTGCCATTGAGGATAGACGAGAGTTCCAATTGATCCACCGAGTAGGGCAAGGCCGATGCTCAGGCTTACGGCGTAGACGAATGAGGTGATCATAGTGGCTGTGTCAGAGTTAGTGATAGCCAAAAGCTTGACCGCGACCAGCGTTCATGTCAACATTTCAACAGCTATTCATATGTAAGTCTCATGAAACCTCAAACCCAATCCACCCAAGCCTTAAGTTCTGAAGATACGATTGTCCAACTTGCGGATATGTTTCGTCTGATGGGCGACCCGACGCGCCTGCGCATTATTCTGGTGTGCTTGGACGCGCCTATTAGCGTTGGCGACATCGCAACGCGCCTGAGCTTATCCGCCTCGCTGGTCAGTCATCACTTGCGCCTGCTCAAGGCGGCACGTGTGCTTCGGGCCGAGCGCCGCGGCAAGCAGATTTTCTATTCGGCGTTGGATGCACATATTTCGTGCGTCGTCGATGACATGGTGGCGCACATCGGCGAACCCATCGATGTGGAGGAACTCATCTGATGCCCGGTTGCAACGATTGTCCTGCGGATGGCGTGGACGGCTTGAACCCGGTATTCCGTCGCGTACTGTGGATCGCATTGATCGCCAATTTCGCCATGTTCGTTGTCGAAATCGTGGCCAGCCAAATCGGCGACTCGATGTCACTCCAGGCGGATGCTTTAGACTTTTTTGGCGACTCCGCCAACTACGCCATCAGTCTGTTTGTGGTCGGCTTGGCGTTGACGATCCGAGCCCGAGCGTCCCTGTTCAAGGGCGCGACCATGGCCTTGTTCGGATTATGGGTCATCGGCAGTGCGAGCTATCGCGCGGTGTATGGCAGCGCACCGGAGGCAGCAACCATGGGGACCATCGCGTTACTGGCCCTGCTGGTCAACGTTGGTGTGTCAATCTTGCTGTACCGGTTCCGAGATGGGGACAGCAATCGACAATCGATCTGGCTGTGCAGCCGAAACGATGCGATCGGCAATCTCGCCGTGATGGCGGCCGCCGCCGGCGTATTTGCCAGCGGGTCACGGTGGCCCGATTTGCTGGTGGCGGCATTGATCGCCGGACTGAACATCAGCGCAGCGATCCACGTCGTTCGATTGGCTCGCGCTGAAATACGCCAAGATGCTGACAATTGTGACGTCAATCCCGCTACTGAGCCGGAAACGGGGTAGACTCAAGTGACTATGCGTTCCTTTGTCTGTCTATCTG